>CALDUK010000007.1 GCA_937924905.1 uncultured Paracoccaceae bacterium
GCGTCATGATCGCCAAATTCAAGGTGCACAAAACCGGGCAGAAGCGGGCCCATGCCGTGGGTCATTTTCTCGGATCCGGCGGCGGCGATACCTGCCGCGGACCGGCCGTGGAACGAGCCGGAGAAGGTGATGATCTCCACCCGGTCGGGCGCGCCTTTTTCAAACCAGTATTTGCGCGCCATTTTGACGGCCAGCTCGCAGGCTTCGGTGCCCGAGTTGGTGAAAAACACCGTATCGGCAAAGCTGGCTTCGGTCAGCCGGTCGGCCAATGCCTGTTGTCCGGGGATCTGATACAGGTTCGACACATGCCAAAGCGTATCCGCCTGCGCCTTCAGGGCCTTGGTCAGAACCGGGTTCGCATGCCCCAGCACATTGACAGCAATGCCCGCACCCAAATCCAGAAATCGGCGCCCGTCCGCCTCGATCAGCCAGCAGCCTTCGCCTTTGACAAAGTGCATCGGCGCGCGCGCATAGGTCGGCAGAATGGACGGGATCATCAGGGTCTTCCTTCTAAAGAGCCAAAGGGGTGCCAGCCGGGGCTGGTCAAGTCAACGCATGTTGGGAAAGGGACGTGCGGAAGCGGACGCGAAAGATCAGCGTCGGCGTCGATCAGATAGGATCTCAAAGCACGTCATGGGGGCCACTTACCCGATTGTCGCGCGCCTGCAAAGAAAAACCTGCGCGCTTGGGCCTTAAGCGCCTTCGTCCAGCACACCCGCAAACCGGCCCAGCAGACGCAAGGCGCTGTCTTCGGGCGGAAAGGCAGGGAAGGCGGTCAACCGCGACGGAAACAGGACCAGCACGGTGTCATCTTCGCCCAAAGCATCAACAATCCGGGCCGCGATCGCGGGGCGAAAATAATGCGCCAGACGCACATCCCGCGCCTCGCGGATCACATCGGTTTCCTTGGGCAACAAGGCCACGCCAATCTTTTCCGCCTCGGCGCGCAACGCGTAAAACGCCGCAGCCTGATTGACAAAGCGCCCGCTCAGAACTGTCATTAGCACAGCTTGGCTCAACGCACACACCCCCTTAACAACGTCCCCTCGGCCAGTATGCGCCAAACGGCTGGGGAATTTGAAGCCCTTGCGTCCCAGGACACCTGTGACTAACTCAACGGCACCAAAGCAAGGGGCTGGGTATGACATATATCAAATGGACGTTCCGCATCATCCTGTTGTTGTTGATCGGCGGTTTTCTGCACTACACCTTGCCCCAACGCGACATTGTCTATGTCGTAAATACCTATGAAGAACGCCAGGATTTTGGCGGCTTTGGAGATATCTTCTGGAAAAACACGCGCGGCGCGACGGCCGAGGCCCCCGCCACGCGCGACGTCCTGTTCATCGAAGCAGTGCGCCCCAGTGGCGAGGTCTCGGTTTATCGCAACCAGGACACAGGTTTTGGCTGGCCGCCCTATTTCAAATTCGACACGGCCAACCTGAAAGCCGAAGCCTCCAAGGTGATCTCGAATGAAGACAACCCCAAATGGATGGCGATCCGGCACTATGGCTGGCGCAACACCTGGGCCTTTGGCGGTATCTTTCCAAACGCCTTGTCGATGACCCCGGTCGATGGGCCGGACGCGCAATTGATCCCGTGGTTCAACATTATCTTGCTGATCCTGCTTTTGGGGGTGGCGATCACCCTCTGGCGGCTGTGGCGCAACTTTCGCCTGCGCCGCATTGATCCGGTGCTCGACGACATCGACGAAGCGGGCGACGCCGCACGCGGCTGGTTCAGCCGGATGACGGGTCGCAAGTAAGGCGGTCCATAATCGGGGGGCGCCGGACCGCGCGGTCAGGGGCTTTGCCCCTCGGCCCATCCGGGCCTCACCCCAAAGTATTTCAGGGCCATTGGAAATGAGGGGGCAGGCGCAAAGACCCGCCCCCCGCCAAAGGGAGCCCAAAGCCCACCTCCAACGACCACGGCCATCGGCGCTTCCGCCTGTACCGTAAGGGGGGGCGTAAACCTGAAATGCAAACCAAAGCTTAAAGCGCCCGTTAAGGTTAACCGGGCCCTCCAAAGACCTCGAAAATACTTCGGGGTGAGCGCGCACCGCGCGCGAGGGGCAGCGCCCCTGACCCCAGACGTCACCCAAAGAACCCGCATTGCCCCCATCCCACCAGATGCGGTATCCTTCCTCAAAGCCACCACAAAGAGCAGTCAAAAATGGCGGATGATCTTCTGACCGAGAAGGCCGGCAAGGCCTATGATGCAGCGGCCATTGAGGTGCTGGAAGACATGGAACATGTCCGCCTGCGCCCAGGCATGTATATCGGCGGCAAGGATGACCGCGCCTTGCACCATATGGTCGCCGAAATCATCGACAACGCCATGGACGAAGCGGTCGCGGGGCACGCCAACTGGATCGAAGTCGAACTGCACCAGGACCACTCGGTCACCATCCGCGACAACGGGCGCGGTATCCCGACCGATCCGCATCCGAAAGACCCCACAAAATCCGCGCTCGAGATCATTTTCTGCACGCTCAACGCCGGTGGCAAGTTTTCCGGCGAAAACTATGAAACCTCAGGCGGTCTGAACGGCGTCGGCTCGTCCGTGGTCAACGCCTTGTCCGACCACCTGCGCGTCGAAGTTGCCCGCAACAAGGAAGTCGTTGCGATGGAATTTGCCCGCGGCGTCCCCCAGACCAAACTGGTCAATGTCGGCGCCGCCCCCAACCGGCGCGGCACCAGCGTGACCTTCCACCCCGACCCCGAAATCTTCGGCGCGCTCAAACTCAAACCCGCGCGGCTTTTCACCATGGCGCGGTCCAAGGCTTATCTGTTCTCGGGCGTCGAAATCCGCTGGAAAAGCCATGTCGAAGACGGCGACACCCCGACCGAGGCGAAATTCCATTTCCCCGGCGGTTTGTCGGAATATCTGAACACCCGGCTGGAAGGCGCATCGACCTATGCCGATGCGCCGTTCTCGGGCAGCGTCGAGTTTCGCGAAAAATTCGGCGAACCCGGCAAGGTCAACTGGGCCATCAACTGGACGCCCAGCCGCGACGGGTTCATCCAATCCTATTGCAACACCGTGCCGACCCCCGAAGGCGGCACCCACGAAAGCGGCTTCTGGTCCGCCATCCTCAAGGGCATCCGCGACTATGGCGACCGGGTTGCCAATAAAAAAGCCAAGCAAATCACCCGCGACGATCTGATCAGCGGGGCCGGCGCGCTGGTCAGCATCTTTATCCGCGACCCGCAATATGTCGGCCAGACCAAAGACCGGCTGTCGAACGAAAGCGCCCAGAAAATGGTCGAAGGCGCCGTGCGCGATCACTTTGACAACTGGCTGGCGGCCGACACCAAATCGGCGGGCGCGATCCTGGATTTTCTGGTGCTTCGCGCCGAAGAACGCCTGCGCCGCCGGCAGGAAAAGGAAACGGCCCGCAAAAGCGCCACCAAGAAACTGCGCCTGCCCGGAAAACTCACCGATTGCAGCGCCAAAAGCCGCGACGGGACCGAACTGTTCCTGGTCGAAGGCGACAGCGCAGGCGGTTCGGCCAAAGCCGCCCGCAACCGCGAAAATCAGGCACTTTTGCCCCTGCGCGGCAAGATCCTGAACGTCCTTGGCGCGGCGTCGTCCAAACTGACCCAGAACCAGGAAATCAACGACCTCTGCGAAGCGCTGGGCACCGGCATGGGCACCCGGTTCAACGTCGATGACCTGCGCTATGACAAGATCATCATCATGACCGACGCCGATGTCGATGGTGCCCATATCGCGGCGTTGCTGATGACGTTTTTCTTCACCCAGATGCGCCCGCTGATCGACCACGGGCACCTCTATCTGGCCTGCCCGCCGCTCTATCGTCTGACCCAGGGGGCGAAACGGATTTACGTGGCCGATGACGCCGAAAAAGACCGCGTGCTTGGCCAAGGTCTGGGCGGCAAAGGCAAAATCGACGTCCAGCGGTTCAAAGGCCTGGGCGAAATGGACGCCAAGGATTTGAAAGAAACCACAATGGACCCGAAATCGAGGACGCTTATTCGCGTGACAATCGACGAAGACGAACCGGGCCAAACCGGAGATTTGGTTGAAAGATTGATGGGCAAAAAGCCGGAGATGCGGTTTCAGTATATTCAGGAGAATGCAAGGTTTGTGGAGGAGTTGGATGTATGAAAAGCAAAACTCTTGTTGATTTAATTGAAATTGCACTGGAGGACCGCGCGGGTCAGCGTATTACTGGGCGTGCGTTGGCGGAAGCAATAGTTCAAGACAACCCTGATTGGGTAGAAAACAAGAAGAAAAAAAGTAGAAATCCAATTCTACGGGACGGTGGAGCGTCCGCAATGATAGCACAGGTGCAGTCAGAGATTGGATCAAATCGGCCAGCCATTGAGCGTCACGCAAACTTAAGGATGACAGAAGATCGGCCTAGAAGGTATTATTTTACATCTCTGTCTGAAGCGGAAGAAGTTCAAGAAGCAGAACTTGAATCTACTCACAAAGCAGCGAAAATTTTCAGTGAGCACGATCTCTATCCCCGGCTTTCGGAATACCTGTTAAGTGAGCATGGTGTGTTCTCCAAAAGAATCGATGAGAAACGCTCAAAGAACAGCTATGGGCAAAATGGAAATAAATGGCTCCATCCCGATTTGATAGGCTTTGAAGCGCTGAGCAAGAACTGGTCAGAGACTATAAAACAGCTCGTCAACTCGCGTTCTGACTCGGAAACCCGGCTTTGGTCATTTGAGGTAAAGAAGCTAATTAATCGTTCAAATGTTAGAGAGGTCTATTTTCAAGCCTTGAGTAATTCAGCGTGGGCGAATTTGGGTTATTTAGTTGCTGCTGAAATATCTGGTTCTGGCACGCTGGATGAACTTCGGATGCTTTCGTCTCAGCACGGTATTGGTGTCATCCAGTTGTCAGTAGACGAAGAAACAGAGAGCTCTATCTTGATTCAGGCTGAGCAGCGAATTGAAGTTGATTGGTCGGCTGCCAATAGGCTTTGCGATGAGAACCCGGATGCGGACGAAGTCTTCAAGCAAGTCCGCGTGTACCATCAGGCTGGTGAGGTAAATAGTCATTTCTGGGATGCTCAAAATGGTTAGTACAACGTTTATAAGAGTCAGAACGCATTGCTTCATGCAACCTGCGTAGGGTGCGCATTCGTGCGCACCATCCGTCCACCAGTGCCCAGCCCCGGCAAGCAATGCGTCGTGACAATCGTTAATCGCATCGCTCGACGTGAAGACCTAGGGTGGGTTTTCAACCCACCAATCCACCACCTACCAACAGTGCGGTGAAACCGCACCATACACCATGCATCACGCCGCCGATCTACTCCCCTTAACACCCCGTAACCCCACCGCACGCCCACCGGCAAAACCCACGAAAATCGAAACCCAAACACAAGCGCCCCGCACCGATAAAATCGGCCGGGGCAAAATCTGGTCGCACGAACCCGTCACCGGGAGCATGCAGTTTCAACAAGCCGCACCTCTCCCGATCGGCGCAGGGCGGTTTTCACCCTACGCACCGGTTCTGCCCGCAACTATCCGGGAAACAGGTTAAAGACGGGCAAACGCCCCGCGCTCCCAATAAAATCAATCAGTTAGCGACCAGTTTGCCGTTTTCCAGCCGCACAACCCGGTCCATCCGCGCCGCAAGCTCGGGGTTGTGCGTCGCAATCAACGCGGCCAATCCGGTTTCGCGCACCAGTTCCATCAGGGCCGAAAACACCGTGTCAGACGTCGCCGGGTCCAGGTTTCCCGTCGGCTCGTCGGCCAGTAACACCTTGGGTTTATTGGCTAAAGCGCGACAAAACGCGACCCGCTGTTGTTCGCCACCGGACAGTGCAGCGGGCCGATTGGCGGCGCGGTGATCGACCCCAACCCGTTGCAAAAGACTTAACCCATAGCGCTCGGCCTCGGCCTTCGGAATGCCGTTTGCCAATTGTGGCAGAACCACGTTCTCCAACGCCGAAAATTCCGGCAGCAAATGGTGAAATTGATAAACAAAACCAACATCTTGGCGGCGCACGCGGGTGCGTTCTGCATCCGGTTTGCCGGTCATATCCACCCCGCCGATCTCGACCGCCCCGGAATCGCTGCTGTCAAGTAAGCCAAGTATATGTAATAACGTACTTTTTCCCGCGCCAGAGGGGGCGACAAGCGCGACAACTTCGCCAGGGCGAATGGCCAAATCCGTGCCGTCCAAAACCGTTAACGCATTGGCTTTTCCGGCGTTATAGGTTTTTGAAATTCCACTTACTTTCAAAGCGTTACTCATAGCGCAGCGCCTCGACAGGGTTCATCCGCGCCGCGCGCCGCGCTGGGAAAAACGTAATACCCCAAGAAAGTATTAACGACAGCGCCACTGCGCTAAGTACATCATTTAACTCAAGTTTTGCAGGCAATCGGTAAATCCCGCGCACGCTGGCGTCCCAAACGCCGCCCCCGGACGCCCCGTTAACAAAGGCAAGGATCTGGTCGAAATAGACCGCAAACAGACATCCCAGGATCACGCCGAACAGTGTACCAAAGGTTCCAACCAGCGCACCGGTCAGAAAAAATACCCGCATTACAGCACCTTGCGTCAATCCGATGGTACGCAATATACCAATGTCGCGACCCTTGTTTTTGACCAGCATCACCAATCCGCTGATGATATTCATCGAGGCAATCAAGACCAGCACGCTCATCAGCACAAACATGACGGTATCTTCAACTTCCAAAGCGCGCAAAAATCCGCCCGCCCGCTGCTTCCACGTCCAGGTTAGTCCTTTGTTTCCAACAGCTTGCGCCAATTCGTGGGCAAGCGAGTTGATGGCTTCGGGGTCGTCTACCATGACCTCCAATTCGTCGGCCACACCTTCGCGGTTGAAATAGACCTGAGCCTCCTCAAACGGCAGATAAGCCCGCGTCAGATCGATATCGTAACGCCCTGAATTAAATACATAAACTACCTTATATTCGTTCACGCGCGGACTGGTCCCAAAGGCGGTCACGGTGCCGTTCGGGTTGATCAACCGCACCACATCCCCCACGGTCAGTCCCAACTCGCGCGCTGCAGCCTGACCAATTGCGATGCCATTCCCGAAATCGGAAAGCTCCCCTAACGCATTGTCTTCATTGGCAATTCCGGGAATATCACGCAGGTCGTCCAGGCTGATCCCATGGACTTCCAGCCCCGTGTTTTCCTGCCGGTACACCGCCATTGCCTGCCCCTTCACCAAGGGCGCCGCCCGCACCACACCCGGCACAGCGGCCAGCGCGGTGGCCCAGTCCGCATAGTCGGGGATCACGTTGGTGACGTTGCCATTTTCATCTGCATAGGCGATCGAATAGACCGTGACATGCGCGTTTGCCCCAAGGATGGTCGAGACAAATTCGTCGCGAAATCCAGACCTTACGGCCAATGTGATGATCAAAGCCGCTACTGCCAGAGTGATCCCGATCAGCGAAATCCAAGTCATCACACTGACCCCGCCCTCGGCGCGTTTTGCCCGTAAATACCGCCAGGCGATCAGGAATTCAAAAGGCGCGAATGGCTTAGGGGCAGACATGGGCGAGGCTCCTGAACTTTTGACTGCCAATGATCATGCGAACACCCGTTCGGCAAGGGCTGCGGCCCAAATCAGCAAGACCAACCCGCTGGCCAAAAGAACGGCCAGTGACCCTAAGTCTTTGGCCATACGCGATAATTCATGCCGCTCGGGCCCGATCCGGTCAATGGTAGCCTCTATCGCGGAGTTCAGAATTTCCACGATCAACAGCACCAGAACCGCGCCGATCAATAGCGCGGCCTGGAAAACGCTGCCACCAATCCAAAAGGCGCAGGGCACGGATAAAAGAAACACGACGCATTCTATGCGAAACGCTTCTTCGCCCTGCCATATGTCTTTGAAACCACGCATAGAATTGCGATACGCGGCCTGAAGCCGGGGCATGCCTTTTAAGGGCTGGTTTGCCATGACTGCTCCGTTTTCTTTCTGAATGGCGTTGCACTGGCGTCAGGTCAACTCTGTTCGGCGGAAAGGTGCAAGTCGGGCCCGCGCCTAAGGCGGCATATTCGGATATGTAATATTTTTCACGGACGCGCCCTTGGGCTTCACTTGGCCGCGAGACGTCTTTTGCGATCCGCACCCACATGCCACATCTGCGTCAACAGACCAAAGGAGACCACCCATGTTGACCCGCCGCACCTTTCTTGTCAGCGCCGCCGCAGCCCCGGCTTTGACATTCCTGACAAAGGCCGCTGTCGCCGCAGAACCCCCTGTTTTTGCAACAAAAGGCATTGCCATCAACGGCTATGATCCGGTCGGATATTTCACCGAAGGCCAGGCGGTCAAAGGCCTGGCCGAGTTCACATCCGAGTGGGACGGCGCGACGTTGCAATTCGCCAGCGCCGGCACCAAAGCGATGTTTGATGCCGATCCTGAGAAATTTGCGCCAAAATACGGGGGCTACTGCGCCTATGCGGTGTCCAAAGGCTATACGGCCTCGACCGACCCGCAGGCGTGGAGCATTCACGAAGACCGGTTGTATCTGAATTTCTCAAAGTCAGTTCGCGCGCTTTGGTCTGCGCGCAAACGTCACCATATCAAGTCCGCTGATGCCAATTGGCCCGGCGTTCTAAGCGCCTGATTATTCGGCAGCTTTCAAGGTGAAGCCCCGTTCGATCTGATCCGATGGCGAGATCGGGTATTCGCCTGAAAAACACGCATCGCAATAGGCGGGGGCATTCGGGTCCCTGCCTTTGGCTTCGCCGACGGCACGGTACAGACCGTCCAGCGTGATGAACTTCAGACTGTCCACACCCAAATGCTGACGCATTTCTTCTTCGCTCATTGTGGCGGCCAGAAGTTTCTCGCGTTGCGGCGTGTCGACACCATAAAAACATGGCCAGGCTGTGGGCGGCGAGGCGATGCGAAAATGCACCTCGGCCGCGCCGGCATCCAGCACCATTTCCTTGATCTTGCGGCTGGTCGTGCCGCGAACCACGCTGTCATCGACCAGAATGACCCGTTTGCCTTTGATCAGGGCGCGGTTGACGTTCAGCTTCAACCGCACGCCCATGTTTCGAATTTGTTCGGTCGGCTCGATGAACGTTCGGCCCATGTATTGATTGCGGATGATGCCCATCGCATAGGGAATGCCGCTTTCTTGGCTATATCCAATGGCCGCAGGTGTGCCGCTGTCGGGCACAGGACAGACCAGATCGGCGTCCACAGGGGCTTCCTTGGCCAGTTCGGCACCAATGGCCGAGCGTGTCTCGTAGACAGAGCGACCGTTTAAGCTGCTGTCAGGTCTGGAAAAATAGACATGCTCGAAAATGCAGAACCGTGGTTTGCGTTGTTCGAACGGGCGATGGCTGGTCAGTTTGTCATTTTCGATCACAACCATTTCGCCCGGTTCAACTTCGCGAACGAAATCCGCACCGATGATGTCCAATGCACAGGTTTCCGACGCCAGCGCCCAACCTTCATCGCCAATCCGGCCCAGCACCAAAGGCCGCACGCCATGGGCGTCGCGCACACCAATCAGTTTGGTGCGGGTCATGGCAACAACACTGAACGCGCCTTCGACGCGACGCAGGGCGTCCTTCATGCGTTCGGGCACGGTTTTTTGCAGACTGCGCGCCATCAGGTGGATGATGCATTCGCTGTCTGACCCCGACTGAAAGATCGAGCCGCGCTCGATCAACTCGCGGCGCAGCGCGTCGGCATTGGTGATATTGCCGTTATGTGCAATCGCCGCGCCGCCCATGGAAAATTCGCCAAAGAACGGTTGCACATCGCGTATCTGCGTATGCCCCTTCGAGCCCGCTGTGGAATAGCGCACATGGCCAATGGCCAGAGACCCTGGCAGGCTGTCGATCACGTCTTTCTTGGTGAAATTGTCCCGCACAAGGCCGAACCGACGGGCTGAATTGAAGCCCTCGTTTGGTTCATAGCTGACGATGCCGCCTGCTTCCTGCCCGCGATGTTGCAGGGCATGCAGACCAAGGGCGACAAAGTTTGCTGCCTCGGACACACCGGTGGTGCCAAAGATCCCGCATTCTTCCCGCAATTTGTCGTCGTCGAAAGGATCGGTCGTCAGCGCGCGAAGGCGATCGGTCATGGGTGAGGCTCGGTTTTGACAGCAAGGTTCTCTTAACCTCTTGTCAGATAGCTGTCACGTGCCAAGGGTCAAAAAAACAGGCGCCGGGTGCATTAGCTGCAAACCCGACGCCCGACACACGCACTCACTACTGGGACACGCGGCACTGCCTGAGCATCCATCACACAACCAAAAGGTGCATTCACGCCTTGGCAAGAGTTGGGCAGAAATCTTCGGCTTCTGGACAAGTTTGTGAAGACAGTGAGCGAAATCTTAATGGATGGGAGAGGGGCGATGGCATGGATTGGAAACAATCACGGCGTTGGGACAGGTCGCTGGGCCGCAAATCAATGGTTTTCCAAGTATTTGTTCCCAATTTGGAAACATTTTGCGTTAGCAGGCAGAGCAGGCCAGATGGCAAAATCGCCCCAATTTGATTGTTTCGCGATCAAGAACAGATCGTTTCAAACGAAAAGCAACCGCCTAATCCGGCGGGGCTTTTTGTCGTGGATTGGTGTGTTTTCCCGGGCCGGCCATCAGACCGGCCGCGCGGTTTACTGAGCTTTGCCGATCAGTTCGTCATAGCGCGCGGCAATCCAGCCGGGCAAATCGCTTGGCACTTGTTCGTCCAGGCTTTCCGACAGCTGCGCATACACAACCGCCGTGCGGCTGTCATCGACCATGGGAATCGGGTCTGACACGATCACGCGTTCGTAAATCAGGAAGGCAATGCCAACCAGAACAGCCCCGCGCAGAACGCCGAAGAGAAAACCAAGCCCGCGGTCAATCCCGCCAAGGGCAGATCGTTGCACAGCCCCTGAAAACAAAGGCGTCAGGATCGAGAAGATGATCAAAGCGGCGGCAAAGACAACGGCAAAAGCCGCAATCATCGACAGTTCGCCAGATTCCCCTAAGAAATCTTTGAGAACCGGAATTTCCGTCATCAAAGGTTGTACCGCGGGGGCAAAGATATAGGCGACAATTGCTGCCAGTATCCAACCGCCAATCGACAAGGCTTCGCGCACGAACCCTCTGGAATAAGCCAATACGGCCGATAGGATGATAATAACGGCCACAATGCCGTCAATGATGGTGAAGCCTTCCATAGATCGTGTCCCGTTCTCGTCCTGCCTCAACCGGCCCCGAAAATGGTGCCGACAAGGGTCGCCAGGTCAGGCATCTTTTGCACCTCGAACCCGGCGATGGTTCCCATTTTGCTCCGCTCGGGCAGAATGGCGGCTTCGAACCCCAGTTTCTGAGCTTCTTTCAGCCGCGTTTCGGTCTGCCCGACCGGTCGTACACTTCCTGATAGGCTGATTTCTCCGAAAACGACAGTGCGACGGGGCAGTGATGTATCTTCACGCGCAGAAAGTAGCGCGGCGGCCACAGCCAAATCGGCGGCGGGTTCGCTGATCCGAAGGCCGCCCGCGACGTTCAGGTAAACATCAAGTCCAGCAAACGGGATGCCACAGCGGGCTTCCAGGACCGCCAAAATCATCGCCAGACGGCCACCATCCCAGCCGACAACAGACCGGCGGGCTTGCCCGGCGGGGGCAGGGGCGACAAGCGCCTGAAATTCGCACAAAACCGGGCGGGTGCCTTCTATACCTGCAAAGACAGCACTGCCGGGTTGCTGCGCATCCTGATCCGACAAAAACAGTGCCGAAGGGTTGCTGACCTGGCTCAGGCCTTCGCCTGTCATCTCGAACACACCGATTTCATCGGCCGGACCAAAGCGGTTTTTGACGGCGCGCAGAATACGGAACTGGTGCCCGCGCTCGCCTTCAAAATACAGGACCGTGTCGACCATATGTTCGACGACACGGGGACCGGCGATCTGGCCTTCTTTGGTGACGTGTCCTACCAGAACAACGCTGATGCCGCGGCGTTTGGCAAAGCTGGTCAGCTCATGTGCTGCGGCGCGGACCTGACTGACTGACCCGGGCGCGCTGCCGACTGTGTCCAGCCACATGGTCTGGATTGAATCGATGATTGCAACGTCGGGCGTTTCTTTTTCCAGCGTCGTCAGTATGTTGCGCAGATTTGTTTCGGCGGCCAATTGCACAGGCGCGTCCGACAACCCAAGACGCCGCGCGCGCATTCGCACCTGCGAGGTCGCTTCTTCGCCCGAGATATAGACGGCCTTCAACCCGGCTTTGGCAAAGGCGGCGGCGCCTTGCAAAAGCAAGGTCGATTTCCCGATGCCCGGATCGCCGCCCACAAGGATTGCGCTGGCCGGTACAAGCCCGCCGCCCAGCACGCGGTCCAGTTCGCCCAGCCCGGATTTTGTCCGGGGGCGTGGCGCGTCTTCTTCGGCCAGCGAGCTAAGCGTGATAGTCTTGCCGCGCGCGGCGCCAAGGCCCTTGGTTTCCGGCCCCGCCGACAAAGGCGTGTCTTCCGAGATGGTGTTCCACGACCCGCAATCATCGCAGCGCCCGGACCACTTGGAATGGACCGCGCTGCAATTCGAGCAGGTGAATGAGGCTGATTTTGCCATGCCAGCCTTTTGCCCGTCCCGGTGGGCAGGGGCAAGCCGATCAGCGGTTGTTCGGGCTTTCGATCAGCGCCATGCCGCTGTGATCAGGTGCGGGCAAAAGTTTTGGACGTCGCGCGTCCGAGGTAGCGTTGGTCCGGATATCGCGGGCCAACGACAAAATTGACCGTGTTTCATCAGGCTGCGTGGCGGGCTTGGCAGCCGTTCTGGCCGCTTGTACCACTTTTGCCACCCTATGAACGAAGATGGGCTGCTGTTCGGGTTCCAATTCCAGCGCCTCGTCGTCGCGGTCGGTCGTGTTGAAAAGCTGTGGTGCGTATCTGCGCGCCGTCCGCGCAGCAAGTTTGATTGCGCTTTCGGCAATCACGTCTGGCGCATAGCGCGTTTTCCGGGTGACGTCGCAGACCATAACAATGGCGACCCAGGCCATCGGGCTGAGAAGCGCCAGCACAACCAGCATCCAATTCAATTGCGCGATGCCCAAGGCCCAGGGCAAAACGCCCGCAGATGTGACGGCGGCAAAGATGCACATGGCTGCGTAAATCCACGCATTGTCGGTTTTCGAAAGGGCAAGGCGCCGGAAGGCCAGCCAGACCACTGTCATAGGAAACAACGTGATCAGACTTTTCAAAGCCAGGTAGATGAGTGGGCTAACGACGTCCATTGACAGCTCCGTATCTCGGTCCACCCCAGCGGCACGCTGTTATAGTTTGGTTAAAACTGTCTTACTGCGAGCGGTCTCTGCAATAGTTTCCAAAATGGAACCAATCTGTTGCAATGTTGCATATGTTCAGTTGCGGCAGAAAACCGGTTTGGCAGCGCCCTAAGGGTGTGCCGCTAACGTACTGTTTCGATGGGGCCTTCGGCGCTGCCGCTGATGAACTGGGTGACATGCGCGTCGCCGCTTGTGTCCATTTGTGATACCGGTCCGGTCCAGCGAACTGTGCCACCATGAAGCATTGCGACGTCATCTGCGATGGCGCGCACGCTGGTCATATCGTGGGTGATGGTCATGGCGGTTGCGCCCATTTCGACCACGATTTCACGGATCAGGTCGTTGATGACGCCTGACATGATCGGGTCAAGGCCGGTTGTCGGTTCGTCGAAAAAGATAACTTCGGGCTCGGCTGCGATGGCGCGGGCCAGGCCCACGCGTTTCTGCATGCCGCCGGACAATTCAGCCGGGAAAAGGTCGGCCACATCCGGGGTCAAACCAACGCGCCGCAGCTTTTCTATTGCTATCTCGCGCGCGTCCGACTTGGACTTTTTCAACGACCCGCGCAGCAAGCGAAACGCGACGTTTTCCCAAACATGCAGGGAATCGAACAAAGCCCCACCTTGGAAAAGCATTCCAAACCGCGCCAGAAACGCATCGCGTTCGCGCGAGCCTTGGCGAAGTTTGGTGACGTCTTGCCCGTCTACCGTAACCTCGCCCAGGTCAGGCTGGATCAGCCCAAGCACGCATTTCAGCGTGACCGATTTGCCTGTGCCCGAGCCCCCAATAATCACCATGCTTTTGCCTTTGGCAATGGTCAGGTCAACGCCGCGCAGCACGTGTTTTGGGCCAAAGGATTTATGGACATTGCGAAGTTCAATCATGCGGCAAAGAACAGTTCGGTCAGAATGAAGTTGGCGGCCAGGATCAGCACGCTTGCCACGACCACGGCGCTTTTGGTTGCGCGGCCCACGCCTTGGGCGCCGCGTCCCGATTGCATGCCATAATAGCACCCCATCAAGGCGGCGAGAAAGCCGAAGACAGCGCCTTTTGCAAGCGATGTCGCAATGTCGGACGGTTCCAGGAAGTCGATCGTGTTGCGCAAATAGGTACCGGCGTTAAAGCCAAGCCGCCCGGTGCCCACCAGATATCCGCCCATGATCCCGATGATGTTTCCAACCGCGACCAAAACCGGCATGACCAGGGTTGCAGCCAGCACGCGGGGCAGGGTCAGGTATTTCATCGGGTTGGTCGACAGCGTGACAAGCGCGTCGATCTGTTCGGTCACTTTCATCGTCGCAATCTCGGCCGCGATGGACGAGGTCACACGCGCCGCAATCATCAGGCCGACAAGCACGGGCCCAAGTTCGCGCACCATACCGATGGCGACAATCTGAGGCACAACGGCTTCTGCCGAAAACCGCGCGCCGCCCGCATAGATTTGCAAGGCCAGCGCGCCCCCCGTGAAAATCGTCGTCAGCCCCACGACCGGCAGCGAGAAATATCCGATTTGCATCAGGGCAACGCCGATTTCGCGAGGGTAATATGGTGGGCGAAAAAGATGGCTGATCGTTTCAAACCCAAACAGCGCCACACGACCTATGGCCGCGAAAAGTGACAGGACAATTCGACCGATGGCGGCAAGAAAGCTCATGCGTAGTGCCTTTGATAGCGGGCGCCAAGTGAGGTCAGAATTTCATAGCCGATGGTGTCGGCGGCACCGGCCAGATCGTCAATGCTTTGGTCCGGGCCAAGCACGGTCAGATGGTCGGGCACCTGATCCAATCCGGTGACATCGACGGTGATCAAATCCATCGAAACGCGACCAACGACCGGGCAGGGGGTGGTCCCCGCAAAGACCTGTGCCTTGCCGCCCATAGCGCGGATCAACCCATCGGCATAGCCAGCCGCGATGGTGGCGATGCAGCTTTCAACCTTGGCGTCCCATGTGCAGCCGTAACCCACCGTTTGGAAAGGTTGCACAACACGCGTCTGGATGACCGGCACATCCAGTTGCACGACCGTTTTGGCTGTTTCGAATGGAAAGCCGCCGTAGAGCCCGATGCCGGGCCGCGTCACTTCGAAGTGGTATTCGGGGCCCAGCAGAATGCCGCCTGTGGCCGACAGCGACCGACGCGAGGCGATGCCGTCTGTCAGGTCGTGAAACGCGCGCAATTGTTGCGCGTTCATCGGATGGTCGGCATCATCGGCACAGGCCATATGGCTCATCACCAACCGGGGGCCGGCCAACATCAGTTCTGTGGACAGCGCCTGCCAATCGCCGGGCTCCATCCCAAGGCGGCTCATGCCGGTGTCGAGTTGCACGCCAAACGGATACCCCGCGGCGTCGGAGAAATGGCGGGTGACCTGTTCGGGCGCATTCAAAACTGCGATCAGCCCATGTGTTTTCAAAAGCGTGGTGTCCTGTGGCATGTGGCCCGAGAACACAAAAATATCAGCGTTGTCGCCGACCGCCCCGCGAATTTCCGCGCCTTCCTCTGCGGTTGCAACAAAGAAGGTCTGAACCCCGCTTTCGGCCAGATGCGTGGCCACTTTGCGCGCCGACAGCCCATAGCCGTCGGCCTTGACCACAGCACCTGTTTCGACTGTGTCGGCCGACAGAGCGTCCAGCGCAGACCAATTGCGCTGAATGGCCTTCAGGTCGATTGTCAGCTGTCCTGCACCCATGCTTCCGATGTCTGTCAAGCCATGGCCAAGGTCAAGGCCGATTTGGTGAAGGTGGCAGGTCGTTGCGCGTATGGCGGCGATTGAGTAGGCGGATCACAGTAGCAGGAGGTACGATGGGCGAGATTATTCTGGTTCGGCACGGGCAGGCGAACAGCGCGGCACAGACCGAAGAAGACTATGACCGGTTAAGCGATCTTGGTCACAGTCAGGCAAGATGGCTGGGCGGATGGATGCGCGACCATGGCTATCAGTTCGACCATGTTGTGTCCGGCACCATGCGGCGGCATCGCGAAACGGTGCAAGGTATGGGCTTTGCAGCCGATGAAGACGCGCGGCTGAACGAGCTGGATTATTATCGTCTCAGCCATGCGCTGCAATCAGTGAAAGGAGAGCCTTTGCCCACCGGCGAAGATTTCGCGGATCATATGCCCAAACTTTTTACCGCCTGGCAGCAAGCCGAGATTGAAGGCGCCGAGCCTTACAAATCCTTCGAAGACAGGGTTGCGGCCTTGATGGCGGATGCCGCGCAGCCGGGACGTCGTGTGTTGTGCGTGACCTCGGGCGGAGTGATTGGCATGATGATGCGCCATATTCTGGACCTCGACCTAGTGAAGATGAGCCGCATGATGCTGCCTATCTGGAACAGTTCGGTCCATCGGCTGCATGTCCGCCACGGCGAGACTTTCTTGGCCGGTTACAATGCCATCCCGCATCTGGAAACCCCGGACCGCGCCCATGCCAGAACGCATTATTGAAGGTCATGCCTATGCTAAAGCTATATTGCGCGCCGAATACAATTGCCGTCGCGGCCATCACGGCGCTGAATGAAGGGGTTCATTGGGAACCAATCCGCATTGACTTCGAGCATGGCGAACAGACCCGGCCCGACTATCTGGCGGTTAATCCAAAAGGCCGGGTGCCTGCATTGGTCACGCCCGAAGGGGTTTTGACCGAAACCGGTGCAATCCTTGAATATCTGGGTGAAACAGCTTTGCCGTCTTTCGTGCCGGTTGACCCGCTGCACCGGGCACGCATGCGCGAGATCATGTATTATCTGGGCACAACCATGCATGTGAACCACGCCCACAAGCTTCGCGGACATCGCTGGGCGGATCAGGCAAGCTCGTTCGCCGATATGACCGCGAAAGTGCCTGAAACGATGAACGCGTCCTGCGCGTATTTGGAACCGATGGTTGAAGGCCCTTATCTTATGGGCCCTGAACCAACCCTGGCAGATTTCTATTTGTATGCGATCACACGCTGGCTGGAGGGAGACGGCGTAGATATTGGTGCGTTTGCGAACCTGACCGCGTGGCAGGCTGTGATGGAAACCCGCGCATCTGTGAGAAAAGCGCGGGCCGATGGGTTTGTGACCGGATAACGCTCTTGGCCACGCAGGCCGATATCGGGGTCAGATCAATCCCGCGTGAACAGGGGTTCTCGGGCCGGGCGGTTTGCGCCACGATGCCCGCCATCAAAGGAGACAAGCCGATGTTCATCAAGCGCCTCGTTTTATCTGCAGTTTTCGCTTTTGGCGTCAGCACGGCGAATGCGGATCCCAGTTTTTGGAAGTTCGAATGGCCGGACACGGATTTTGAGACAACAACAGTCGACAACTGGGTCGAGATCATGTCGGGCGGACCGCCCAAGGATGGTATTCCGGCGATTGATGAACCGCAATTCATCACTGTGCCAGATGCCGAAACTTTGCAACCGACCGAAGCGGTTGTGTCGGTCGAGATCGATGGTGAGCGCCCGCGGGCCTATCCGATCCGCTATTTGATGTGGCACGAGATCGTAAACGATCAGATTGGCAATGTGCCGGTCACGGTCACGTATTGCCCGCTTTGC
>CALDUK010000008.1 GCA_937924905.1 uncultured Paracoccaceae bacterium
TCATCGCTGAAGTGGTCGAACGCTGGACCGGCATTCCGACGACAAAAATGCTGGAAGGCGAGCGTGAAAAACTGCTGCGCATGGAAGACGAACTGGGCAAGCGCGTGATTGGCCAGACCTCTGCCATGACGGCGGTGTCTAACGCCGTGCGCCGGGCGCGCGCCGGGCTTCAGGATGAAAACCGGCCGTTGGGGTCGTTTCTGTTTCTTTGGCCAACGGGTGTCGGCAAGACCGAACTGACCAAAGCACTGGCCGAGTTTCTGTTTGACGACGACAAGGCGTTGGTGCGCATCGATATGTCCGAGTTTATGGAAAAGCACAGCGTTGCCCGCCTGATCGGAGCGCCTCCGGGCTATGTCGGGTACGACGAAGGCGGTGTTTTGACCGAAGCAGTGCGGCGCAGGCCCTATCAGGTGATCCTGTTTGACGAGGTCGAAAAAGCGCATCCCGAAGTCTTCAACGTGCTTTTGCAGGTTCTGGATGATGGTGTGCTGACCGATGGGCAGGGCAACAGGGTTGATTTCAAGCAAACGCTGATCATCCTGACGTCAAACCTTGGGTCGCAGGCGCTTAGCCAATTGCCTGAAGGGTCAGACCCCAGCGATGCGCGGCGCGATGTGATGGATGCGGTAAGGGCGCATTTCCGGCCCGAGTTTCTGAACCGTCTGGATGACATGATCGTCTTCGACCGTCTGGCGCGTGGCGATATGGATGGCATTGTCCGCATTCAGCTAACCCGGCTTGAGAAACGTCTGGCCAAACAGGGCATAACGCTGGATCTGGATGATGCCGCCAAAACCTGGCTGGCCGATGAAGGCTATGACCCGGTCTATGGCGCGCGTCCGCTGAAACGTGTCATCCAGCGCAGTTTGCAGAACGAATTGGCGGAATTGCTGCTGGCCGGCGACATCGGAGAAGGCGACACAGTGCAGGTGTCGGCAGGCACCGAAGGGCTGATTGTTGGCGACCGGGTTGCGCGGTCAAACCGGCCGCCACCGGCGGATGCGGTGGTTCACTAAACCTGAAAAGGGCTGCGCGAAACGCGTGGCCCTTTTTCACGCGTAGTCTGCCGAAAACCGGAAACAGTTCTTGTCTGTTGGTGCCTTTGTCGGCGAAAAACCGAGGTATTCTCGGGTTAAAAAGGCAGATTTGCGTAAAATCTGCCGAAGCAGCCACATCGCTGCCGCAAATTGTTCACAATACAATCGCAAGTTCTAACCAGAATTGAACCGTTGGATGTCAGAAAAAGAGGAGCGCGCAAGCGTACCGAGCATGAACAAGATCCATCGTATTGCCGGGTTGCGTATCAGCCGTATTGAAGACGCTGAAGGCGTTTGTCCTGGTCAGAACCGAAACCGTTTGCCCGATCTCGAACCCCCGGAAGAGCGGTTGCAGCGCCAAAGAAGTAACATTTTTTCGTCGGATGCGATTTCCCTCTCGCATGCCTCGGCGGTCGAAGATGTCTTCACGGCGGTGGACCGCGCGGAACATAACGATCTGACGGCGCGCATCACGGTTTACGCAATGAACCTGACGGTCATGGCTTTTGCCTTGCCTGTGGGCCTTGCGCTTTTGTTGATGAATGTCCTGGGCGGTGAAAACCTGCGTACGACGGCGCATATCATGGCGTTGACGGGGCTGTTTTCGGCTTTGATGACGGCAAACCCCGGTCTGTTCAGCACATTTCTTTAAGGCGTTTGACCGCTTTCCAGCCGCCCCAGCGTTTCGCGCTGGGGCTGCGTCAGGTTGTCCAGCGCGACGACAAACGTGTGGATGGTGAACACCACCGCATCTGCGCCCGGCAAACGGCGCAGCGTCTGACGTTCAGACCGAACATAACGCGCATTCTCGATGCGGCGATGCGGGACCGCCCGGTCTTCTGATCGGGGCGTGAACAAATCCGGTTCGGGATACAAAAGCGCGTTTCCCCGCCGCAATATCTGCCCGGGCTTCAACCCATCGAACAGCCGCTGCACCCGCCGCGCCAGATCAGGCGAATAGGCCGGAACCGGACGGTGGATCGCCGTCAGCGGCTTGCCCATCTTTTCGTCCAGGGTCCATTGCGCCGGAAAACACAATATGGCCCCGGTCAGAACATGCCCGTCCGGCCCCGCTTGCATCAGACAGATATCCGCCTGCTGTAACCGCCCCAGCGTCAAAAGCGGCATGTCGCGATCAATGGAAATCACAACGCCGTCGGGGCGATGGATGGCGTCGCCATTGAACCGATAGCCGGGGTCGGTGCGCAGGGCGTCAAGCGCAAGTTCCAGACATTCTTGCGCGGCAGCTTTGGCTTTGGGTGCAACCCTATGGACGTCACCCGCACGGGTTTCGATCAGGTGATCCCGCAACGCCATTTGCCCTGTGAACGCGTCATCGCGGATCAGCCAGTCATCCGGTGGAACCGGTTCCACCCCCGGCAACCGCCAGGTCGTTTTCGCCAGCCACGGCGCAAACGGCAGGTGGGTTTGCAAAACGGGTTTCAACAAAGGCTCCTTCTCGCCATGTGTCGCTGCAAATGCCTTTGCATGTCGCAAATCAACCGGACGAGGCCCAATTCAGCGTTTGAAACTTCTTATATGAACACATGGCACCGTGACACTCGCAAAATCGACCCGGCACGCGGCGCGCGGTTGGGGGACAACACGCCCAATGACGCCGACCGGGTTGAAATCGGGCCGACGCTTTTGGCGTTGCGCGAATGGGAAACGGCGGGGCTCGCGCTGCCCGATTTGACGGCAATGCGCGAATATCGCTGGCGGCGGCTGACCGGCCATATCGTGGCGCGCGATTTTGGTGCGCTTCTGGTCTTTGATCCGCTGAACATCCGTTACGCGACCGACAGCACCAATATGCAGCTTTGGAACGCGCATAACCCGTTCCGCGCTCTGTTGATCTGCGCCGATGGGCATATGGTAATCTGGGATTACAAGAACGCGCCTTTCCTGACGCAGTTCAACCCGCTGGTGAAAGAGGTCCGCTCGGGCGCGTCGTTCTTCTATTTTTCCGGCGGCGACAAATGCAATGACGTGGCTGCAAAATTTGCCAGCGCCGTTCGGGACGTTGTGCGCGACCATGGCGGCGGCAATATGCGGTTGGCGGTCGACAAGATCATGTTGCATGGCGCGCGTGCGTTGGAAGCGGCGGGATTCACGCTGGAAGAGGGTGAAGAACTGACCGAAAAAGCGCGGTCGGTCAAAGGCCCGGACGAAATCAAAGCCATGCGCTGCGCCAGCCATGCCTGCGAAGCGTCCTGTGCCGCAATGGAAGACTATGCGCGCGCGCACGGCCCCACCGGTGATGTCAGCGAAGACGATATCTGGGCGGTGCTGCATGCTGAAAACATCCGCCGCGGGGGGGAATGGATCGAGACCAGGCTTTTGTCCACCGGCCCCCGCACCAACCCCTGGTTTCAGGAATGCGGGCCACGGCGGATGCAGAACAATGAAATTCTGGCTTTCGACACCGACCTTGTCGGCAGTTACGGCATCTGCGTCGATATCAGCCGGACCTGGTGGATCGGCGACCGCCCGCCCCGCCAGGACATGATCGACGCGATGCGCCACGGGCATGACCATATCATGTCCAATATGAAATTGATCAAACCCGGCGCGCAGATCGAAGATATACAAGACAATCTGCACCGTCTGGACGACAAATATCAAAAGCTGAAATACGGCTGCGCGATGCACGGGGTTGGTTTGTGCGATGAGTGGCCGCATGTGGATTACCCCGACACGATGACGAAGGGCGCGTTCGATTACGCTCTGGAACCCGGCATGGTTCTATGTGTCGAAGCACTGGTCAGCGAAGAAGGCGGGGATTTTTCGATCAAACTGGAAGATCAAGTGTTGGTCACCGAAGACGGGTTTGAGAACCTGACGAAATACCCTTTTGACCCGGCGCTTATGGGTCAGGTTTGACGTAGACTTGGCCGTTCAGATCGTTGCGCCGCGTAGATGCGCGCCGCGAAAAAAGGGGAGCTCTGCTCCCCCGCTCGCCATGCTCGCCCCCCTCGGGATATTTTTGCCAAGAAGAAAATCAGAGCCGGTCGGGCAGGGTGAGGCCGCGCAATAGTTTATCCGCGGCCATGGGGGCTTTGCCCTGACGCTGGGCGTCCAGGATCTGCACCGCCCCTGTCCCGCAAGCAATGCAGAACCCGCCCAGATGGGTGCCAGGTTCGCCTAAGCCGTCGGTTGGCACAGCGCGCAACAGTTTTAAGCGTTCGTCAGCCAGCGGACACCAGGCCCCTGGATACGGCGACAGCCCGTTGATATGGCGCGCGACCTCGAACGCGGTCGGGGTCCAGTCGATACGGGCTTCGGCCTTGTTGATCTTGGCGGCATAGGTAATGCCGGTGTCTGGCTGGGGCTGGGGCGTCAGGCCCGATGGGCGGTCCAGCGCGTCAACGATCAGGCGTGCGCCCATGGCGGACAGCCTGTCATGCAAATCGCCCGTTGTTTCAGTCGGTGCGATGGTCAGACGGTCGCGGATCAGAACGGGCCCAGTGTCCAGCCCCGCATCCATCTGCATGATGCAAATGCCGGTTTCTGCGTCGCCCGCCATCACCGCCCGGTGGATAGGTGCGGCCCCCCGCCATCGCGGCAGAAGCGAGGCGTGGATATTGAGACATCCGTGATCCGGCGCGTCCAAAATGGCTTGTGGCAGGATCAGCCCATAGGCGACCACCACGCCAATCTCGGCCCCCAGGGCGGCAAAATCCTGTTGTGCTGCGTCTGGTTTAAGGCTTGTTGGGTGATGCACCGTCAGGCCCAGTTCGATTGCGCGCGCGTGGACGGGCGAGGGTTGTTCTTTCTTGCCCCGGCCAGCCGGGCGCGGCGGCTGGGTATAAACGCCGACGATGTCGTGACCCGCCGCGACCAGAGCGTCCAGCGCAGGTACGGAAAAGGCAGGCGTTCCCATGAACACCACTTTCATCTCTTGGCCGCCTTCTTCAGCAACATGGTGCGTTTCGTTCGGCTGAGGTTGTCGAAATACATGCGCCCGTTCAGGTGGTCGATCTGGTGTTGAACGGATGTGGCCCAAAGGTCTTCGAACGCGCGGGTCTGTTCAACGCCGTCCGCATCCAGAAAGCGGACCGTCACGCGGGCCGGACGCGTGACCTTGGCCGACACGCCCTGCAAATTGGGCGAAGCTTCTTCAAAGGTGAATGTCTGGTCCGATTGCGCCAGAAGTTCCGGGTTTGCCATGCGTACAACCTGCCCGCGTTCTTCGGAACAATCGACGATGGCCAGCCGCAGGCCCACCCCGATTTGTGGTGCGGCCAGACCATAGCCTGGCATCGCTTCCATAATCTCGAACATCTCGTCCCATATCGCGCGATGATCATCGGTGACGGTGTCGACCGGTTCGGCCACCTGTGTCAGGCGCTTGTCAGGCCATGTCAGAAACTCACGTGGCATCAGGCGGGGCCTTTGGCAGACGGGTCACGCCCGCGCCTTTTCACGTTTCAGTTTTTGCATCTTGCGGGTGATCATCTGCCGTTTCAGCGGTTTCAGATAGTCGATGAACAGTTTGCCATCCAAATGATCCATTTCGTGTTGCACGCAGGTGGCCCAAAGCCCGTCAAAACGCGCCGATTGATCTTGCCCGTCCAGCGATGTCCAGGTGACCTCGACCTCGGCGGGGCGTTCGATGTCGTTATAGATCTCGGGGATCGACAGACAGCCTTCTTCGTAGACGTTCTTTTCCTCCGAGCTCCATTTGATCTCGGGGTTGATCAGCACCATTGGCTTTGGGTCTGCATCCTCGTCCTTGATACAATCCATCACCAGCATGCGCTTCAGCACACCGACCTGAGGCGCGGCAAGCCCGATGCCGGGGGCGTGGTACATCGTCTCTAACATATCCTCGGCCAAAGCTCTCAACTCGGCCGGGTCAGACACGGGTTCAGTCACGGTTTTCAACCGCGGATCAGGGTGGATCAGGATATCTCGCAAAGCCATATTCCCCACTTAAGCGAAGCCGCGTTTCGGGACAAGCGGGGGTCTTGCGGGTTGAGTGTTCCCTGCTAGTGTCAAGCGGCTGAAATGTGGGGCAGTTATGAGCTTTGACTTCGATATCCAATTGAAATTGCGGGGCACGCATACATCGAAATATGACCATATGAGCAAGGCCTATGGGTTGGATGACCCGGACCTTATCCCGATGTGGGTGGCGGATATGGACTTTCCAGCAGCCCCTGCCGTTCTTGCGGCCCTTCAGGCCGAAGTCGACCGGGGCTATCTGGGGTATTTCGGGGATCTTCTGCCGGTTCAAACCGCCGTGTCCGACTGGTACCGCGATCAACATGGCTGGGGGGTGGACCCGTCCCACGTGCGTCTGACACATGGGGTGATCAGCGGCTATGGCGTGACGCTTGCGACCTGTACCCAACCGGGCGACGAGGTGATCGTGTTCTCGCCGGTCTACCACGCGTTTTACCGCCAGATTGAGGCGATGCACCTAAAGGTCAAGGAAAGCCGGCTTGTCATCAAAGACGGCGTTTTCCACATGGATCTCGATACGCTTGCAAGCCAGATGACCGGGCGTGAAAAAGCATTGACGCTGTGTACGCCGCATAACCCCGCCGGCCGCGTCTGGACAGACGATGAATTGCGTGCCGTCGCCCGGTTTTGTGCCGACCACGACTTGGTCCTGATCTCGGACGAAATTCATATGGACCTGACCTTCCCGGGGGTTCCGTTTACGCCAACGGCGGTGGCGGCGCCTGATTGTCTGGACCGGCTGGTGGTCATCACGGCGGCGTCCAAGGGTTTCAACCTGGCAGGCGGCGAAACCGGTTTGTTGATTGCGCCCGATGCCGCGTTGCGCGCCAAGATCGACAAGGTCATGGCTGACCGCGAAGCGACGCCCAACCGGTTTGGGGCGGTGATGACCAAGGCGGCTTTTGCCGAAAGCGCCGAATGGTCAGCGGCGGTGCGCGCCTATATTGCCGAGAATTTTCGCATCTTTGCCGACCGGATCGGCGCGCTGCCCGGTGTGTCGGTCATGCCGATGCAATCGACCTATCTGACATGGGTTGATTTCACTGCACTTGGGATGAGTGATGCCGAATTGATCAAGCGCATTCACGACGCCAAAGTCGTACCCAACAAAGGCACCGAGTTCGGAACAGGCGGATCAGGTCACGCGCGTTTCAACATCGCGCTGCCGCGCCAGACCATGCTGACCGCCATCGAACGGTTGGAACAGGCATTTTCCGACCTTCAGTAAGCCGCCGACGCTTGTGCAGGCAGACCCACGTCTTCGAAATGGACAACCGCGTTCGGGCCGTCGCTCAGGATAATGCCATAGGCGCCCGGTTCGTCGATGGAATGGTCCGTACCCCGTTGGCCCAAACGCATTGGCATCTGGTGGCAGGGGCTTTTGAAAACCGTGATCGGCACCCCACCGATAGAGGCATGGATCGTGCGGTGAATATGGCCCGCAAAAACATGCGTAACGGTGTGGCGTCGGATCACGTCCAGAAACGCATTGGCATTTCTAAGCCAGATCGCATCCATTCCGTCGAAACCGGTGCGAAACGGCGTGTGATGCAGGAATACCAGACATGGTTTGTCTGCGCTGGCCAATGCGGCGTCCAGCCAGTTCAGCCGCGCCGCGCACAACCAGCCGGAATGCGCAGGCCGGGCATTTTCGTCCAGCGAGTCCAGCGTCACCAGACGCATATCGGGCAGATCAATGGTGCTTTGCACGAACCCCGCCGTATCCACCGACACATTTGGAAAGACGTGTTGAAAATTTGTCCGCCGGTCGTGATTGCCCAAAAGAAAACTGACCGGCCAAGGCGCATCTGCCAAAACATCGCGCAACGCCTTGTAAGACGCGATTTGCCCGAAATGGGTCAGGTCGCCCAGCAACAGCAGTCGGTCTGCGTCAGGCTGATGGCTGCACGCGTGATCCAGTACGGCGCGCAATCGTTCCATCGGGTCCAGCCCAATGATCTGGCGCGACCCGTCTGTCAGGTGCAGGTCGGTCATCACCAAAAGCTTGGCCATGCGGTTATTCAGTCTTCGTTGATATCATGCTCGAAATGCTTCACCTGACCGCGCCGTACCCCCATCATAGGCCGCAAAAGCAACCAGGCCACCAGAGAGATCACCCCGAAGACAAGGATCAACAAGGGCAATGACCCCGCCAGCCCCGGGGCCCCAAACAACAGGGCCAGGCCAACGCCGGCCGCGCCGATGGCAAAGCCAAGGATGATCTGCGTGGGTGCAAAAATCTCAACGATACCCAGAACCACCGCCCCGATCATCCAGACCCACCAAAGCGCCCACCACATCACGACTTTCCTTTCAGCATCTTGAACGCGTCGCCAAAGGCTTCGATTGCGTGGGACGGAACCAAAATCGTGTTCGACCCTTCGCCATTGCCAAGCGCATTCAGCGATTCAACCTGTTTCAAAGCCACCTGATATTGCGCGGCTTCCAGCCCGTTGTCCTGAATGGCCTGCGCGACGACGCCGGTTGCATAGGCTTCGGCATCTGCTTCCACCCGGCGCGCTTTAGCACCTTGTTCGGCGGCATAAAGTTCGGCATCCGCCTGCAATTCCACGGCACGGCGTTCGCCTTCGGCCCGGGTCACTTGTGCACGACGCTCGCGTTCGGCGTTCAACTGCTGAAGCATCGCTTCGCGGGTGGCCTGATCCAGGTTGACGTCCAGAATTTCGGCCCGGGTCACTTCGATCCCCCAGGCATCGACCGCGTCTTCGACGCTGGCCTTGATCGTTGAAATCAGGGTTGACCGGTTCGCTTGCACCTCGTCCAGTTCCATCTTGCCGATCTCGGCCCGCACAATCCCCGCCACCGTGGTGGCAATCGCGGCATCCACATCGCGAATACGGTAAACCGTCTTTTCCGGTTCGGTGATCCGGTAAAACACGCTGGTTTCGACCTGCACCAACACGTTGTCGGCGGTAATCGCATCCTGGCTGGCATTCGGAAGCTGGCGTTCAAGGATCGAGATCTGATGCGCCACGCGGTCGAGAAACGGCACAATAAAGTTGATGCCGGGGCCCAGAACAACGCGCAAACGTCCGAACCGTTCAACCACGTGTTTTTCCGATTGCGGCACGATCCGCACCGCTTTGTAAACGGTAAGGATCAGCAGAATGGCGATGAACAACATGGCCACGCCAGCCCCGCCCAGTGTTTCTATCAATGGCCCCATAAGTCCGTCCCCTTGTTATTCGTGTTTTCGATATAAGAGCATGAAGTATTATTTTTCACTGTGTTAGGCCTATTGCACGATCAGACGCTGGGGCGTGACGCCTGCGACCCGTGCGATCTCTCCGGCGACTTCCAGTTCCAGCTTCACGGTCGTGACATGCCAGCCAAGCGACCCCAGACGCGCCTGCACGTCATCGGCCAGCCGTGCGCCAACTCCGGCCGCCAGCGCTTGAAACGCCAACCCATCTTTGCCTGCATCGCGAACCGCGTCCAGAATGGCGATACGCACCGCTTCGAATTTCCACTTCGGAATATGGGTCACCCCGTCCGCATTGGGCGTCCGGCATGCGATTTTTTCTTCTGCCATAGGCCCCACGCTCCATTGTTCGTTCGCCTGCTCCATAGCATAAACCAATAAAGCGGCGGAGGCGAAGCAATGCGGCATGGCGGTCGGGTCTTGGTGGAATGTCTGGCACAGCTTGGTGCGCGGCACAGTTTCGGCGTGCCGGGCGAAAGCTATCTGGCCGTCCTTGATGCACTGCATGACACGCCGGGCGCGCCTGATTTTACCTTGTGCCGCAACGAAGGGGGCGCCGGCTTCATGGCTGCGGCCTATGGCAAACTGACCGGAACGCCCGGAATTTGCTTTGTCACGCGTGGGCCGGGGGCCACGAATGCCTCGATCGGGGTACATACCGCAATGCAGGACAGCGCGCCGATGATCCTGTTTGTCGGGCAGATTGAAACGGCCATGCGCGACCGCGAAGTGTTTCAGGAAGTCGACTATCGCGCCTTCTTTGGGCCCATTGCCAAATGGGCGACCGAGGTGACCCATGTGGACCGTCTGCCTGAAATCATCGCGCGCGCCTGGACAACGGCATGTTCGGGCCGGCCGGGCCCCGTCGTCGTGGCCTTGCCCGAAGACGTGATCGGCGCGCCAACCGATGTTGCCGCCATCACAGGCCCGGCCCAAATTCCGGCCCCCGCCGTCGACCGGGCAGCGCTTGATGACATCCGCGCCCGGCTTGAACGTGCCAATCGCCCGCTGATCCTGATGGGCGGTGGCGGTTGGAACGATGCCGGATCGCGCGCGCTGGAACGCTTTGCCGAAGCCTCGCAAATCCCGGTGGTCGCGGCGTTTCGCTATCAGGATCGCTATGACAACACACTGGCCTCTTACGCGGGCGAAGCAGGTGTCGGCATCTTGCCCGAAGTGCGCGAAACACTTGCCGAATGCGACACGCTGCTGGCCATCGGTGTGCGCTTTGGCGAAATGACGACCGACAATTACAAATTGTTCGACCTGCCCGAAATGGCGCAAACCCTGATCCATGTGCATCGTTCTGACCGCGAGATTGGCAAAATCTACCGCCCCGATGTCGCTGTACAGGCCTGTCAAAACCTGTTTGCCACCGCGCTGGCCGGGAAATCTGTCGCCGGCAAGCCAGACTGGTTCACAGCGGCAAGAGCGCGCTACAACGCCACCTTCAACCTGCCCGACCAGCCAGGGCCGGTAGACATGGCAAGCGTCACGCAGCATGTGCAGAACACGGTTGCGCCAGACGCCATTCTGACCAATGGCGCGGGCAATTTTTCGATCTGGAATAACAAGTACTTTCGTTATGGCCGCGACCACCGCCTGCTTGCGCCGCAATCGGGCGCTATGGGCTATGGTCTGCCCGCCGCGATTGCCGCTAAGGTGGCGCACCGTGACCGGCAGGTCGTCTGTTTTGCGGGCGACGGCGATTTCCAGATGAACTGCCCCGAACTGGGCACCGCCATGCAAGCAGGCGCAACGCCGGTTGTTCTGATCCTGAATAACGGCAGCTACGGCACCATTCGCATGCACCAGGAACGCCATTTCCCCGACCGCATCTCAGGCACTGATCTGCATAACCCGGATTTCGCCGGCCTTGCGCGATCCTACGGCTTTCTGGGCGAACGCATCGACAGGACCGAGGATTTTGCCGATGCCTTTGCCCGTGCGCTGGCCTCGCCCACTGGTGCGGTGCTTGACCTGAACATCGGGGTCGAGGCACTGACGCCCCGCCAGACCCTGGCGCAAATCCGCGCAACGGCAGCGGCAACAATCAAAAATTAACCATCGGCGACCAAGAACGCTCCATCCGAAAAGGGAGTGGTCGCATGGCCGTGTTGACGGTCGATACGGTTTTGTCCGGTCCAGCGCTTGGTCTGACATCTGGTTTGGATGACCTGTTCGTTTATGACACGGGCGGGCGGATGGTGTTATATGGCTTCAACCGGGGCCAATCCCGTGTGGTCGAACTGACCATCGACGCCAATGGTGACCTGACCCATGCCGCGACGCTGCAGCTTGCCGGGTCGGTCGCGGTTGGCAATAGCGTGCAACTTGGGGTTATGGCGCTTGGCGGGCGCAACGCGTTGACCCTTGCAGGCATCGTCCCTTCAGCGGGTCAGGCGGTAACTGTGTCGCCGACCGGTGGGCTTGGCGCGCAAACCATATTGCCCGATCTGCTGACATTGCGGGTGCCGCAATCCGTCACCATTGGTCCCGCAGATGTCATCGTCACCGGCGGTTTTGATGGCGGGCTTTTGCACTATGCCGATACCGGACATGGCTATCACCTGACGACCAGCCTTGCTGATGACGCGACCCGCTATTTGGCGGATCTGTCGGCCAGCGTCACCTATGCCCTTGCGGGCGAAATTTATGTGGCCACCGCATCTGCCAGCGAAGACGGGCTGAACCTTGCGCGCGTCACGGCAACCGGTCTTGATCAAACGGCGGTCCTTGGCGCGACCGAAGGCTTGCCCATCGGCACACCTGCCGATCTTGCTGTGGTGCAACGGCTGAACGAGACGGTGCTTGTCGTCGCGTCCACCGGCACATCGTCGGTTTCGACCGTTCTTGTCCAAGGGACCGCGCCGCTTCTGGCCGACCATATTTTCGACAGCGACGCCACGCGGTTTTCCGGCGCAACCACCGTCGCCGCGCTGACCTATGGCGACGCTGCGTATGTTGCGGCGGGGGGCGCCGAAGGCGGTGTGTCGTTGCTGACCGTGCTGCCCGGTGGACGGCTTGTTCATCTGGACAGTCTGGCCGAAGACGAAACACTGCCGCTGGATCAGATCGGCGCGCTTGAGATGCAGGTTCAGGCAGGCGCGCTTCATATTTATGCAGGTGCTTTGACCGAAACGGGGCTGACACATATCACCTATGACCTGTCTGACACCGGCAGTGTCCTTCTGGCCGATGGGTCTGGCACCACCACCGGCACGGCGCTGGGCGATCAGATCATCGGCACCGAAACGGCGGATGGTCTAAGCGGGCTTGGCGGCGACGATATCCTGCTGGATGGGGCAGGGGCCGATTGGCTGATGGGCGGCGCGGGCGCTGATTTGTTCGTGTTCAGCGCCGATCAGACCACGGACACGATCACCGATTTTGAACGTGGCATAGACCGTCTTGATCTTTCGGCCTTCGATTTTCTGGGCGATGTTTCGCAATTGACCGTCACGCCCACGGCCACCGGGGCCACGCTGGTGTTCCGCGACGAAACGATCGAGATCACCACAGCCGACGCCTTGCCACTGACATCTGGCGAGCTGACGAATGCAGATATCCTGAATGTCGACCGCCCGTCTTTCCTGCACGCAAACCGCACCATCACAGGCGGCCCCGATCCCGACACGCTGACCGGGGGCACCGGGTCTGACACCATCGATGGGGCCGGGGGCAACGACACGCTGACCGGAAACGGCGGCGATGACAGCCTGCTGGGCGGCGGTGGGCTGGACCTTTTGTACGGCAATGCGGGCAACGACACGCTGAACGGGCAGGGCGGCGCTGACACGCTGGTCGGCGGGGCGGGCGATGATTGGCTGGATGGTGGCGACGGGGCCGATGTGATCTATGGGGACGACTGGGTCTGACCGGCCTCAGGCAATCCCGATCTCATCGACGATATCGTCCCACACCACCATGAAATCGCCGCCGTCAATCAAGGCCCCGGCATCGGCGGGTGGCGTCCATGTGGGGAACAGCATCACCAGCATATCCAGCGTCATCTCATCCCCGATCAACAGGTCGCTGCCTGCTTCGCCATCAATCAGGTTGTCACCGGTTCCGCCTTCGATCAGGTCCGCGCCATCACCGCCCGACAACACGTCGGACCCGTCGCCCCCCAGAATGGCATCCGCGCCAGCCCCGCCATCAATCGTGTCAGCGCCTGCGCCCGCGCGCAATTCGTTTGCCACATCATTGCCAAGGATCAAATCATTGCCGCCGCCGGTCCGCCCGTTTTCAATCACCGTGCCGCGCGCAATGCCCACATTGCCATCATACCCGGCGAGGTCTGAAAACATTTCCTCGCGCAGATCCATAACCTGATGCGCCGTCGTGCTTGAGAAATCAAAGACATCAACCCCATCGGTGTCAAACACCGTATAAGTCACCGGGTTCGACAGGGCATGCACCCCATCAAGATAGGTCCCCGTGTTCGCGTTATCGCCGTAGATCGTGTTGCCGACATGCGCCTCGGGCACCCCATAAAGCGACTGGATCGCCAGAATATCGGCCATTTGCGGCCCGATGACATAGGCAAAATCCGCATCAAGCGAACTGTTCTCGGTCTGATGGAAATACGACATGACCGACGCCTGCCAACTGTCATTGTCGTAATGGTTGTCCACACCGTATGTGGCGCTGCCATTGTAATTTCCGGCATGCCCCAGCCCCAAAGCATGGCCGATCTCGTGGATATAGCTCTGGAAATAGTAGGCATCCGTCCGGCTTTGGCCACCCGCCCAACTGGAATTGACGTTGACAAAAGACGACTGGATCGTCCCGCTCCAGATGGTGGACGTCGCATAGGCCCCTGCATTTTCGTCATCAAAAACGATATCCGCTGTCGCGCCGCCTTCGCGCACCGACAAACGGTAGTCGCCGTTTCCGGCATCGTTGAACGCCGCTGCCTGAATATAATGATAACCCGTATAACTCGCCTGATAGGTCAGCACTGCATTCTGGTCATCCGCATCATCATTTTCCGCCAGAACGCTGCCGCTGCCGTTCAAGAGATACAGGTAAGGGTCGGGCACCCCGTTGTTGCCGTCCCGGTCCAGCCCGATTGTGACAGTCTGCCCATCTGTCAGATAGACAGCCACGGTGTCGCGGTCGCCGTTGGTCGCAAGTTCGCCGGTAAAGTCATCGCCCACCGTCACAATGTAATCCGTTGACGGCCCGGTGGGCGCATCCTGCCCAATGACTTCCACGACCGTTGCATTGGGCGGTGTATCGGCGTTCACCTGCACAAAGTTCAGCCCCGACACCATCGACCAGGCGTCCAGCGCCTGCAGGGCCATGGCCTGCCCGTTGGCGGTCAGCGCTGTGATATCGACAAGCAAGGTGTCGCCCACCGACACATCAAACGACCGCGCCGAGCCGCCCCAAAATTCATGCGTCAGCTGATGGGAAATCTGATCGTAAGTATAAACCGGCATCGAACCAAACGAACCTCCGTCGGTGCCGCCGCCATCGGATGGCGCCGCGACATCATACAAGCAGTCTTCGGTCCACGGCTGCGTGTTTGCACAAACTGTACACACAACAAAACCCTCTCCAAAAATGGGAGGACACTGATACCCAAGCGGCAAAACACGCCACAGCAAGACCGTTATGTCCACCCGCACACCCCCGTGCGTGACACAACGCTATGGTCGGAATACTTTCCCAGACGTTACCGGTTGCGGCCGCCGTCCGAAAACGGGCGGAAATCTGCTTACGGTTTTAGCGACGTCTCAGCGTGTCGCCCATTTGCAGCCGCGGCTCCAGCTCGATTTTCTGCCCGGTCCCCTGCAGGCTGCCATCAGACCGTTCGGCGATAATCCGGGCGGCTTCGCGCCCGATATCGCGGCGCGCGGCATCCATGGTTGCGACCTGCAATGAGAACCCTTCCAGAAACTCGGACCCGTTGAACCCGGCCAGCCCGATTTGGCCCGGCACATCAATCCCGGATTCCTGCAAATGTAACAGACCGCCTGCGGCAATCATGTCGTTTGAATAATACAGAAAATCCAGTTCCGGCGAGCGTTCCAATATCCGGGCCGACATCTCGCGGCCTTTGGCCAACGACGACCCGCCGTCGTAGAATTCCTGATCGACCACCTCGATGCCTTCGCGCGCCAAAGCCTCGGTGAACCCCTCAAAGCGTTTGCGCGCCCGGTGGTCCATGCTCATCTTGGTGCCCAGAAACCCGATCTGGCGATAGCCCATCTTGACGATCTGGCGCGCCATTTCGCGACCTGCGCGGCGGTGGCTGATCCCGACCACCGCGTCAATCGCTTCGCCGTCTGTGTCCATAATCTCGACCACCGGCACGCTGGCCGATTTCAGCATCGCGACCGACGCATCCGAATGTTCAAGCCCCGCCAGGATTACACCGCTTGGACGCCAGGACAGCATCTCGAACAACACCTGTTCCTCGCGTTCGGGCGAATAGTTTGTGACACCCACCACGGGCTGCAACGGCGAATCGTCCAGGACCTCCGAGATGCCCGTCATCACATCGGGGAACACCATGTTCGACAGCGACGGAATGATAACCGCCACCAGATTGACCCGGCTGGACGCCAAAGCGCCGGCGATCTTGTTCGGCACATAGCCCAGTGACTTGGCGGCCTTCAGCACCTTGGCGCGTGTCGCATCTGACACATCGCCGCGGTTGCGTAACACGCGGCTGACCGTCATTTCCGACACGCCGGACGCAATCGACACGTCTTTCAGCGTCAACGGACGCTTGGCTGTCCCCGTGTTTTTGTTGATGGAAATGACCTTGTCATCGCCGCTCATGGGTTTCTCCAAAATAAGCGGCGTGTTTCAGGTTACCGCTAACGAACTTTGCAACAAGCGACTTGATCTGGCAAGAAGATCACGGGAAAAGCGCCCCACGCGGCCTCGTAGCTCAGAGGATAGAGCAACCGCCTCCTAAGCGGTAGGTCATAGGTTCGACTCCTATCGGGGCCGCCAAAAGCGGGTTTATTCGCATTATCTTGCGGATAGGCAAACCGATGTCTTTGCGTTATCCACGCAATTGGGGTCGCTACAGACCGATTTGTCGGGGGACAAAAAATGGCCAAAGAGCCGAACCATGCGCGCGCAGACTATCTGAAGCGCCATACAGAAGCGCTGATCAAAGATATCGGCTATGCCAAGGCATGCGAAGTGTCGGGCAAGTCAAAGGCAACGCTTGGACGCTATGCATCGCAGATGGACGAAAACGCTGACCGGTTTATTCCGGTCAATGTGCTTGTGGAACTTGAACTTGAAGCAAGCGTTCCGTTCGTCACCAAAGCGCTGGCAGAATTGCAGAACCTGAAACTGGAATACGACAGCGACCGGGATGATCGTGACGGGGGTCTGAACTCAGACGTGATCCTTCTGTCGCAGCGCTTTGCGAACCTTATGGCCGAATACAACCATTCGATTGCCGATGGGGTGATTTCGCTGAATGAAGCGCGCAGGCTGCTGGACGAAACGAATGCGCTTCAGCAGGTCTTGATGGACATGAAATTGCACCTGCAAGAACAAAAAACCTGATACAGATTTTCAGGCACGGCAGGCCGGTCTTGCCCATGGGCAGACCGGCCCGATTAAAGGTACGCCCTTGCCAGCGTACATCACACTAAAAATTACACACGAAACTCGTATAGGCACGCACTGGTTAATCCCTCGGCCGGTTGCTGGGGTCGCATTCACCCGACCGAGGGAGCCGACCCGCACAGGGATGTGTGAGCGACCCGGCAAGGTTGAATTTATATCTTGGTGTTCCGGACTACTAATGGGAAAAACTTTACGCAAACGTCATTTTTGCAAACGCCCCCAAGAACTGTGAGCAGGACCACACCATTATGATCGAAACGCTACGTACCTATGCCGAAAACGGTCGCGATGTTGCGCTGGAATGGATCACATCGCCGGCGGCTTACGCGCAATTCGGACTTTTGATTGCGGCCTATTTGCTGGCGGTTGTGATGAATGCCTGGCTTCAGCCAAGATTGTCCCGCCTGCTGACACCAGCTGAACCCGACGAAGGTATTTTCGCCAAAACCCGCCGGTTCGTTCTGATCTTCCTGCCGCTTTTGCTGCCGCTTCTGGCCTATGCGCTGACCGCAGCGGGCGAACAGATCACCCGGTCGCTCTTTGGCTCGGGCGCGGTGATTGCCTTTGGCAAGCGCCTGTTCATCTTTCTCGCCGTCCGCCGGGCTGTGCTGCAGATCGTCACCGACCCGTTCCTCAGAATGCTGGGCCGCTATATCGCCATCCCACTGGCCGCGCTTTACGTTCTGGGCTTGATGACACCGCTGGCCGGGTTCCTTGAAGAAACGCGGATCTCTTTCGGCAATATCTCATTCTCGCTTCTGGCCATCTTCCGCGCCGCGATTGCCGGGTCGGTCCTGTTCTGGCTGGGGCGCTGGTCGTCCGACACGGGCACCAGCTATATCCGTGCGCAAGACACCATTCGCCCGCCCACCCGCGAACTGGCCGCCAAGGCGTTCGAAATGGCGGTCTTCGCAACCGTTGGTCTGCTGCTTTTGAACATCATGGGTCTTAACCTGTCGGCGCTCGCCATCTTCGGTGGTGCAATCGGTGTGGGTCTTGGCTTTGGTCTGCAAAAAATCGCATCCAACTTTATCAGCGGAATTATCCTGCTGCTCGAAGGACAGGCGACGGTCGGCGACTATGTCGAACTGGATGGCGGCGAAAGCGGCACGATCATCAAACTGGGCGCGCGGGCGACCATTCTGGAAACCTTCGATGGCAAATGGATCGTCGTCCCGAATGAAGATTTCATCACCTCGCGCATCATCAACTGGTCCGACGCAGGTTCGGGCAACCGCTACGAGGTCGATTTTTCCGTCAGCTACGACACCGACATCAACAAAGTGCCCGATATTATCTCGACCGCTGTTTCAAAACACCCCGCCGTTCTGCAAGTGCCCGAAGGCCCGGATTGCGAACTGTCGGGCTTTGGCGACAGCGGCGTCGATTTCACGGTCGAGTTCTGGGTCGAAGGCATCGATGACGGCAAGAACCGCTATACATCAGAAGTGCGGTTCCTGATCTGGAATGCGTTGAAAGACGCGGGCATTGAAATTCCCTTCCCACAACGCGAAATCCGGTATCGCGAGGGCCACGGGCCGACTTGACAGTCGGCGGGGGAGCGCTGCTCCCCTCACCCCTCGGGATATTGCACCCAGAAAGAAGGTGAAATTTAAGTCAAAATGTCTTTCTTTCTGGCTCAAATATCCGCGGGGAGTTTGAGGGGCGGACAGCCCCTCAAGGCCGGACGTCACCGCATCTCAATCGCGTTCTGGTCAATCGCCAGAACGTAACCCTGACGCGCAACGGTCTTGATCAACAATTCGGCGACCATTTGATTGCCCAAAGCATCGCGCAACCGTTTGATCCGCGTTGCGCCGCTGGCCTCTTCGCATTCGCTGGCATCCCGGCCAGATATCATCGCCTCAATCTCGGCGCCGGACAGCACATCGCCATCCATGCGGGCTTCGGCCAGCACAGACAGCGTTTCAATCGCGGCGCCGGTCAGAGAAAATTCCATATCATTCAGCACCACGACCTTTTCGTCGCGATTGATGGCAAGCGATGATACCTGAATGCCCTGGCGTTCAATCGCGCCAATCCGCCGGTTCAACAGAACGATCGTCACAACAAAGACCAGACACGCAACAAGCAAACCAGTGGCGAACAGCATCAGCACGAAAATCACCAGCCGATAACTTGCCAGAACTTCGCTGAACGCGGTGCCTGATTGCGCAAGGATCTCCAACAGCTTGATCTCGGCAGCGCTGGTCAGATCGTCGTTTTCCACAAACAAACGTTCAACGCGGGCATTGAACGCATTCGCATCCGGCAGTGTGAACAGCAAAAACGCCCCTGCCAGCCCAAGGATCAGAACAATCGCGACAATGCCGATGGTCACTATCTTCGTGCCGACGGCCTTGGCCTCAGAAGCGGAGGAAGAATTCGCCTGCATCCTGTTTCCTTTTCCCAAGACCGCCATCATCAAACACGGACTGAACCTGTAACAACTGCCAGCCCGAAGACTGAAGCCGCTTGGCCACCAGTGATTTCACATTGTCTGACATGGTGCAGGGGGAAATGTCGACTTGGATGACACCATAGTGAAGTCGCAGCGGATCTTCCCGCTTGGCCTTGTAATCGGCATAGCAGGCCGCATGGGCAGGTAAGGCAAGCGCCAGAACACTGGCGGCGACAAAGGAAAACAAACGCTTATTCATAGGCGCATGATTGCGGCCCGGGCCCGCGAAAATCAATAACATCCGGGCGCTTCCCGTCTGTTATCGCATATCAGCACGCCGATATTGAGCGTCAGGCCCCTTAGCACCGAAGTTTGACCCACGTTCTGCGGACTGTCCCGCACCTGTAACGCCAGTCAGAAAAGAAAGGGGTCGCCCATGTCCCGCCTTATGAAAACACTTGTCGCCGGAGCCACAGCGCTTGGCCTGATATTCACACCAATCACCGCCAGCGCTGGCCCGGATCGCGACGATATCGCAAAAGCGCTGGCCGGTCTGGTCATCCTTGGCATCACCGCCAAGGCCATCGACAACCGGAATGATCGCCGCGACCGTGCCCGGTCTGTCAGCCGTCAGCCCGACTTTCGCGCAATCGAGCAACCTCAGAACCGTCGCATCATCGAAGGTCAGTTGCGCCGACCCGGCGATTTTTCCGCCCGCGTCGACCAGGGCTTCAAGCGCCGGCCTTTGCCCGACCAATGCCTGCGTATCGTCGATACACGTCGCGGCGACCGTCTGGTCTATGGCGAACGCTGCCTGAACCGGACCTATCGCCACGCCGACAAACTGCCGACGGCCTGCACGCGCTATATCCGCACCAATCGCGGCCTGCGCCCGGTCTTTGGCGCGCGCTGTCTGGCAGGCGACGGCTGGCAGGTCGCACGACGCTAATCAGATACCGGCGCGGTCATCCCGCACATCTCCATCGCCTGCGTCGGTGGGCCAGGGTGTCCCCCCTGGCCCATTTTTTGTGCCTCCGCCCCGCGTGGCAACGCCAGGCTCTCGAATTGGCCTGCAGAATTGTATTTCCCCCGAAATCAGGGCAGGGGGGGGCATGCCGGATTGGATCGAAGAAACCACCCTTCTAGCCGCGGGCGCACACCGGATAGCCGGCGTCGACGAAGTCGGGCGCGGTCCGCTTGCCGGTCCTGTCACCGCCGCCGCTGTCGTGCTGGACCCGTCCAACATGCCTGACGGACTGAACGATTCAAAGAAACTGACACGCCGCCAACGCGAAACGCTCTTTGATCAGATCAGTGCGACCGCGCGGGTCTCAATTGCGCATGCAAGTGTCGCCGAAATCGACGACCTCAATATCCTCTACGCCTCGCATCTGGCCATGGAACGCGCCGTCGCCGGGCTGGGCGCGATAGATCACGCGCTGATCGACGGCAATATGATCCCAAAAGATCTGGCCTGTCCCGCCACCGCAATGGTCAAGGGCGACGCCCGCAGCCTGTCGATTGCCGCCGCTTCCATCATGGCCAAAGTCACCCGCGATCGCCTCATGGTGGATTTGGCGCAACAGTTCCCCGGCTATGGATGGGACAAGAACGCGGGCTATCCGACAAAACTGCATCGCGACGCGCTGACCCGGCTTGGCGTGACCCCACACCATAGGCGTTCTTTCAAAACCGTCCACAATATGTTGTGACAAGGAAATTTTCTAAGCCTCTGATTCAAAAAAGAATTTGACGGCGAATCGCCTCTGACTCATGTTTATGCACAACAACGGGCGAACAAATCGCCCACGGGACAGAGGCAGTTATGGTGACCAAAACACGCGCGAAAGCGCTTCCTTTGGAGACGATTCTTGACGGCGATTGCATCGAAACGATGCGGTCCCTGCCCGAGGCGTCCGTCGATCTGATCTTTGCCGATCCGCCTTATAACCTGCAATTGAAAGGCGACCTGCACCGCCCGGACAATTCCAAGGTCGACGCCGTCGATGACCACTGGGACCAGTTCGACAGTCTCAAGGTGTACGACCGCTTCACCCGCGATTGGCTGGCCGCCGCCCGGCGCCTGCTGAAACCCAACGGCGCGATCTGGGTTATCGGATCGTATCACAATGTCTTCCGTCTGGGGTCTGAACTGCAAAATCAGGGCTTCTGGATCCTGAACGATGTGGTTTGGCGCAAATCGAACCCCATGCCCAACTTCCGGGGCAAGCGGCTGACCAATGCGCATGAAACCCTGATCTGGGCGTCGAAAAGCGAAGGGGCCAAATACACGTTCAACTACGAAGCGTTGAAAGCGCTGAACGAAGGCATTCAGATGCGCTCGGATTGGGTTTTGCCGATCTGTACAGGGCACGAACGTCTGAAAGACGCCAATGGCGACAAAGCCCACCCGACGCAAAAGCCAGAGGCGCTTCTGCATCGCGTCATCCTTGGCACAACGAAACCGGGCGATGTCGTTCTTGACCCGTTCTTTGGCACCGGAACCACAGGCGCTGTGGCCAAGATGCTGGGCCGGTCGTGGATTGGCATCGAACGCGAAGAAGCGTACCGCAAAGTCGCGCTGCGGCGTCTGGAAAACGTGCGCAAATTCGACAACTCTGCATTGGAAGTCAGCCAATCGAAACGCGCCGAGCCGCGCGTGCCGTTTGGTCAGCTGGTCGAACGCGGCCTCCTCCGCCCGGGCGAAACCCTCGTCAGCCCGCGTGGAAAGGCGGCCAAAGTCCGTGCTGATGGCACGCTTATCGCCGACGATATTAAGGGGTCAATCCACCAGGTCGGCGCGGCCCTCGAAGGTGCGCCCAGTTGCAACGGCTGGACGTATTGGCACACCAAGATCGACGGCAAGAAAGTCTCCATCGATGTTTTCCGTCAGCAAATCCGTTCGGAAATGTAAGACGCCCCCCAAAGCTTACCGCCCGGTGCCTTGTGGCCGCCCACAGGACCGGTACCTGACCCCGCCTTCTTGGCGGGGTTTTTTTATGCGGCGCGGGCGTCGGGGAAATTCCGCGCGGTCTGCGGCGGTGTCGGCGGGCAACGCAAATCTGCGGCCTGATACAGCATCCAAACCCGCAGGTTTCGCCGGGGTGACCATCGGCGCGGCACAGGCCGCCAACCGTCAGCGCGTTTGGGCGCAAGCCAGTCAATCAACGCTTGATGTGTGTCCGGGTCGCAGCGCCGGATGACGTCATTCACGACGGCTTGCGGCGCATGCGCCAATCGGGCCTTCAGAACGGAAATTGCGTTCTCAACGGCCAGGGCGTTATCTTCCAAAGCATAAAGTTCGGTACTGGCAAATTGCCGTTCCATGACAGGCCTTACTGGTTACTCACATAAATAATATAGCCAGTGAATATGGCCCCAGTTTGGCCCGACTTGGGAAAACCCGCCAGAAACAGGGCCATACCCGTTGGCGCATGGGCACAAACCCCTTGCCAAACCCCCGAATCCCCCCTAAACGGCGGCCTTCACCTGATAATCTCCACCGGACTTTAGGGTGACGCCCAGACAGGCGGCCTACCGGTGATGTTGAAAGGAAGACTGGCATGGATGCCAATGAACTGCGGGATAAAACCCCCGACCAGCTCCGTGACGAGCTGACAAACCTGAAGAAAGAGGCCTTCAACCTCCGGTTCCAGCAGGCCACAAACCAGTTGGAAAACACCGCCCGCATGCGCCAGGTGCGCCGCGACGCGGCTCGCGTGAAGACCATCCTGAACGAAAAAGCGGCCAGCGCCGCTGCGGAGGCCTGAAGCTTATGCCCAAGAGAATCCTGCAAGGTGTCGTCACCTCGGACGCCAACGCCCAGACAATCACCGTTTCCGTCGAACGTCGCTTCAAGCACCCGCTGCTTCAGAAGACCGTCCGGAAGTCGAAGAAATACCGTGCCCATGACGAGAACGACACTTACAAGGTCGGCGACATGGTTCGTATCCAAGAGTGCCCACCGCGCTCGAAAACCAAACGCTGGGAAGTGATCGCAGAGTAAAGCGCTTACACCCGGTTTGAACGAAACCCCGTGATCAATGTCCGAAAAGGCGGTCACGGAAGTCGGGAGAAACCAACATGATCCAGATGCAGACCAATCTGGATGTGGCTGACAACAGCGGCGCTCGCCGTGTTCAGTGCATCAAGGTTCTGGGCGGTTCCAAGCGGAAATACGCATCCGTCGGCGACATCATTGTCGTCTCGGTAAAAGAAGCCATTCCGCGTGGCCGTGTGAAAAAAGGCGACGTGCGCCGTGCGGTTGTCGTCCGCACCGCCAAGGAAGTCCGCCGCGATGATGGCACCGCAATCCGCTTTGACCGGAACGCCGCCGTTATCCTGAACAACAATGACGAACCCATTGGCACCCGTATCTTCGGGCCAGTGGTACGCGAACTGCGCGGCAAGAACTTTATGAAAATCATCTCGCTTGCGCCGGAGGTGCTGTAATGGCTGCCAAACTTCGCAAAGGCGACAAGGTCGTCGTTCTCGCAGGCAAGGATAAGGGCAAGGAAGGCGAAATTACGTCTGTCATGCCCACCAAAGGCAAGGCGATTGTCGACGGGGTGAACATCTCGATCCGTCACGAACGCCAGTCGGCTCAGAACCAGGGCGGTCGCACGCCCAAGGCCATGCCGATCGATCTGTCGAACCTTGCTCTTCTTGATGCAAACGGCAAAGCGACCCGCGTCGGCTTCCGCATGGATGGTGACAAGAAAGTCCGCTTCGCCAAAACCACGGGGGACGCGATCTGATGCTGGACGCTGCAAACTATACCCCGCGTCTCAAGACGCATTACGCCGAAACCGTTCGCGCCGCTCTCAAAGAAGAGATCGGCTACAAGAACGACATGCAACTGCCCCGTCTGGACAAGATCGTCCTGAACATCGGCGCAGGTGCTGAATCGGTCCGCGATTCAAAGAAAGCCAAATCGGCCGCAGAAGACCTGACCGCGATTGCGGGCCAGAAAGCGGTGATCACCAAGGCCAAGAAATCCATCGCTGGTTTCCGCGTCCGCGAAGGCATGCCTCTGGGCGCCAAAGTGACACTGCGCGGCGACCGGATGTACGACTTTCTCGACCGTCTCGTGACCATCGCCATGCCACGCATCCGCGACTTCCGCGGCGTAAAGCCCAGCTTCGATGGCCGTGGCAACTTCGCCATGGGTCTAAAGGAACACATCGTTTTCCCGGAAATCGACTTCGACAAGGTCGACGAAGTCTGGGGCATGGATATCATCATCTGCACCACCGCTGAAACGGATGCAGAAGCACAGGCGCTGTTGAAGCATTTCAACGTGCCGTTCAGCGGCGAGGGGAAATAATCATGGCTAAAAAAGCAATGATCGAACGCGAAAAGAAGCGGCAGAAGCTGGTGGCGCAATACGCTGCCAAACGCGCTGCGCTGAAAGAAATCGCGAACGACGAAACCAAGCCGATGGAAGACCGGTTCAAGGCACGCCTGAAACTGGCGAAACTGCCGCGCAACTCGTCGGCCACCCGGCTGCACAACCGTTGTCAGCTGACCGGGCGTCCGCATGCGTATTACCGCAAGCTCAAGATGTCGCGGATCGCGTTGCGGGATCTTGGCTCGAACGGCCAAATCCCCGGCCTCGTGAAATCAAGCTGGTAAGGAGGGTATACACATGAACGATCCTCTCGGAGATATGCTGACCCGCATCCGCAATGCTCAGATGCGCGGCAAATCCATCACCCAGACACCGGCTTCCAAGCTGCGCCGCTGGGTTCTCGATGTGCTGGCCGACGAAGGCTATATCCGTGGTTACGAAGACACCACAGATACACACGGCCACCCCGCCATCGACATCAGCCTGAAGTACTACGAAGGCGAACCGGAGATCCGCGAATTGAAACGCGTGTCCAAGCCGGGCCGCCGGGTGTACCTCGGTTCCACCGACATCCCGCAGGTCCGTCAGGGTCTGGGTGTCTCGATCGTCTCGACGTCCAAAGGCGTCATGACGGATGCAAGCGCACGCTCTGCCAATGTCGGCGGCGAAGTGCTCTGCACCGTATTCTAAGGAGATCGACCTATGTCTCGTATTGGGAAAAAACCGGTCGAACTGCCTTCGGGCGTCGAAGCCAATGTCTCGGGCCAAACGGTCAGCGTGAAAGGCCCCAAGGGTCAGCGCCAGTTTACCGCCACCGATGACGTCACGCTCAAAGTCGAAGACGGTTCCGTGCTTATCGAACCGCGCGGCTCGTCCAAGCGCGCACGGCAGCAGTGGGGCATGAGCCGCACGCAAATCCAGAACTGCGTCACCGGCGTGACCGACGGGTTCAAGAAAGAACTCGAAATCAACGGCGTCGGCTATCGTGCCCAGGCCCAGGGAAACAAAGTCACCCTGAACCTTGGCCTGTCGCATGACGTGATCTTCGACGTGCCGGACGGGATTACCGTCACCACGCCAAAGAACACACAGATCATCGTCGAAGGCATCGACCAGCAACTGGTCGGCCAGGTCGCGGCCAATATCCGCGAATGGCGCAAGCCCGAACCCTACAAGGGCAAAGGCATCAAATATGTCGACGAATATATCTTCCGCAAGGAAGGCAAGAAGAAGTAAGGACGCGAAATCATGGCACTTTCCAAAAGAGACCTGTTCCTGAAGCGTCGTCTTCGCAACCGGAACAAACTTCGCAAGGTCAATGCAGGCCGCGTGCGCCTGTCGGTACACCGTTCCAACAAGAACATCAGCGTCCAGCTGATCGACGATGTTGCAGGCACCACGCTTGCCAGCGCGTCATCGCTGGAAAAAAGCCTGGGCGTTCTCGGCAAGAACAACATCGAAGCCGCAACCAAGGTTGGATCGGCCATCGCCGAACGCGCCAAGAAAGCCGGCGTGTCCGAAGCTTATTTTGACCGCGGCGGTTTCCTGTTTCACGGCCGGGTCAAAGCACTGGCTGACGCCGCCCGCGAAGGTGGTCTGAAGATCTAAGGGACGGTGGGGTAAAACCCCACCCGACGCACCAACTGTAGGGTAGGGTTTTACCCCACCTTCGATGACCGGGGCCAAACGGCACTTCGGTTGGAAAATCAGCGCTTCGGCGCACACTCAGGAGAAGGCTTCATGGCCAGAGAACCAAACCAACGGGGCAACCAGCGCGGCGGACGCCGCGAACAAGAGGCCCCCGAATTCGCTGACCGCCTGGTCGCGATCAACCGCGTGTCGAAAACCGTCAAGGGCGGTAAGCGCTTTGGTTTCGCCGCGCTCGTCGTCGTCGGCGATCAGAAAGGTCGTGTGGGCTTTGGCAAGGGCAAGGCAAAAGAAGTGCCCGAAGCCATCCGCAAAGCCACCGAACAGGCCAAGCGCCAGATGATCCGCGTGCCGCTGCGCGAAGGCCGGACGCTGCACCACGACATCGAAGGTCGCCACGGCGCCGGCAAGGTCGTGATGCGCACCGCCCCAACCGGGACAGGGATCATCGCCGGTGGTCCAATGCGCGCCGTGTTCGAAATGCTGGGCGTTCAGGACGTCGTTGCAAAATCCATCGGGTCGCAAAACCCGTACAACATGATCCGCGCTACCATCGACGGGCTGCAAAAAGAAAGCTCGCCCCGCTCGGTCGCACAACGTCGCGGCAAAAAAGTCGCCGACATCCTGCCCAAGCGCAATGACGCCGCCAAGGCCGAAGAACCGGCAACCGAGGAGGCCTGAGACCAATGGCAAAAACCATCGTCGTCAAACAAATCGGCTCGCCCATCCGCCGCCCCGCAAAACAGCGCGCCACGCTGGTCGGGCTCGGCCTGAATAAGATGCACAAAACCCGCGAACTGGAAGATACCCCCAGCATCCGCGGCATGGTCAATTCGATCCCGCATCTGGTGGAAATCGTCGAAGAGCGCGGCTAAGGCCAAGCGCCCTCGTCCAAGACAAAAAAACGCCCCGCCCGCAAGGCCGGGGCGTTTTTCTATGCAGGAAGCCTGCTCAAAGCCCCATGGCCCGCGCCGCCACCAACCGACCGGCCCGCCGTCTGGCAACGGCGCGGCTGGTGTCTGTGTTGAGGCCAGCTAACTATATTCTGCAAGGTGGCAAGGTCAGCTTTCAAGAGACTTGCCCGAGCGGTCCGATGCGATGCATAAAGGGATATGGGTCGGCGATGGCGTCGCCAGCATTCACATGCATACCCATGTTCCCTTCCTGAACGCCGGGATTTTTCTTTGCTGCGGTGCAGTTGAGGAAGGTCCCCTTCTTCGAACTGTGCTTTCGCATGATGATGAAGGAGCCAGAAATGGATCGTCCAGAATTTTACCGTTTCCATCAGGGTGAAAAGACCCTTCCCTTCGCGCCTGAGGAGTATGACGCTCGCCTCACGCGCTTGCGGGCAGAGATGAGAGCCAACGATGTCGATGCCTGTGTCTTCACGTCTATGCACAACATCGCTTACTACTCGGGCTTTCTCTATTGTGCGTTTGGGCGACCCTATGCCCTCGTCGTAACACAATCCGAAGACGTCACCATCAGCGCCGGGATCGACGCGGCACAACCATGGCGACGCAGTCATTCAGCCCTCGGCTGGAAAAGCCCCTTGGCCTTCGAAGCAAAGGCTGCATAAGTGAGAAATCGGAGCGGCACGAAAGCGTGACAGGTCCAGCAAAGGTCGGCTTCGTCCGCCTACCGGACAAAGCTGCCTATTCGCCGCCATCAAAGCCACGCTCGCCCAGCACTCAACACCCAGCCCCCATTGCACCAAATCAGATATCAGCGTGAAAAGCGCTGATCCCCATCCATCCCGGCGATGACGTCCACAGGCATATTCCCACGCCAGCAATTCCAAACGAACATTCCAGCGCCGGTCATGCCCGACCTGACATCTGGTTGTCCTATGCTCCGGCCCGGGGCATCCGGGTCCGGCCATCAATGGGTTTGTGGCCCGTCGATGAAATGAATTCTGCACGAAACAGGTTCAGAAACGGTTCCATCACCGTTCTTTGCCGGGCAGGTCGGCAACCCCCCGTCCGCCAACACAAAAACACGACCGGTCAAGATCACGAAAACACATCGAACGCTTGAACGGCGGGCGTCTGGGGTCTATACGCCCCCGGTGGTCACTTGACCGCGACAGAATCAAGAAACGCCGTGTCTGTTCCAGTTCGCTTCAGGGAACATGTCCGGCAGAAAAGGAAGCGACATGAAACTGAATGAACTTCGGGACAATCCCGGTGCCACCAAGAAAGCCAAGCGCGTCGGGCGCGGGCCAGGGTCGGGCACAGGTAAGACCGCAGGACGCGGCATCAAGGGTCAGAAATCCCGCTCGGGTGTGGCGATCAAAGGGTTCGAAGGCGGTCAGATGCCATTGTACCAACGCTTGCCAAAGCGCGGCTTCAACAAGCCAAACCGCAAGGCCTATGCTGTTGTAAACCTTGGACTTATCCAGAAATTTATCGACGACGGCAAGCTCAAGGGTGACATCACCGAAGACAGCCTGATCGAAAGCGGTCTGGTCCGTCGCAAGAAAGATGGCATCCGGGTTCTGGCCAAGGGTGAATTCAAGACCAAAACCAAGATCAGCGTCACGGGTGCCTCGAAAGCGGCCATAGAAGCCGTCGAAAAAGCCGGTGGTTCCCTGACGGTCACATCCGCGGCAGCAGCCGAGTAACGCCTTGTGAGCGGCGTCCGAGCCGCTTACATAACTTCAAGTTTTCCAAGCTGCCGCTGACCGGGAAACCGGATGGCGGCATCTCTGCATAAAAGAGGTCGCTCATGGCATCTGCCGCCGAACAAATGGCATCCAACATCAGTTGGGGCATGCTGGGCAAAGCCACAGAGCTTCGCCAACGCCTTCTCTTCACCCTTGGCCTGTTGATCGTTTATCGCCTTGGCACCTATATCCCGGTGCCCGGTATCGACGGCGTCGCGCTGCGCGACTTTATGGAACAAGCGGCTAGCGGGATTGGTGGTGTTTTCAATCTCTTCACCGGGGGCGCCTTGGCGCGGATGGGCATCTTTGCCCTTGGAATCATGCCATATATTTCCGCCTCGATCATCGTTCAGCTTCTGGGGGCCACATGGGGGCCGTTGCAGCAGTTGAAGAAAGAAGGCGAACAAGGCCGGCGTAAAATCACCCAATACACCCGCTATGGCACGGTGTTTCTGGCGACGGTTCAGGCCTATGGCCTGGCGGTGTCGATGGAAGCCGGCGATCTGGTCACAGACCCCGGTTGGTTCTTCCGCATCTCGACCGTGATCACCCTGGTGGGCGGCACGATGTTCTTGATGTGGCTGGGCGAACAGATCACAGCGCGCGGCGTGGGCAACGGTATTTCGCTGATCATTTACGTGGGCATCGTGGCCGAACTGCCGGGCGCTTTGGGCCAGTTTTTTGAACAAGGCCGGGTCGGCGCGCTGTCCACCGGGGTTGTGCTGGGCATCATTGCAATGCTGATCGGGACGTTGATCTTCGTGGTCTTCATGGAAAGATCCCTGCGCAAGATCCACATTCAGTACCCGCGTCGCCAGGTGGGTATGAAAGTCTATGACGGCGGCTCGTCGCACCTGCCGATCAAGGTCAACCCGGCGGGCGTTATCCCGGCAATCTTCGCGTCATCGCTTTTGCTTTTGCCGACGACGCTTTCAACGTTTTCTACCGGCACAACGACCAACCCGGTGATGAGCTGGATTCTGGCCTATTTCGGGCCGGGTCAGCCGCTATACCTGTTGTTCTTTGCAGGCATGATCATCTTTTTCACATATTTCTATACGATGAATGTCAGCTTCAAACCGGATGATGTGGCCGACAATCTGAAGAACCAGAACGGCTTTGTTCCGGGCATCAAGCCGGGCAAGAAAACCGAGGAATATCTGACCTATGTGGTCAATCGCATCCTGGTTCTGGGCGCGTCCTATCTGGCCCTTGTCTGCATGATCCCGGAAATGATCCGCGGCAATTTGGCCATTACTGCCTATTTCGGCGGCACCTCGATTTTGATTATTGTCAGCGTGGGCATGGACTTTATCCAGCAAGTCCAGTCTCATTTGCTGGCCCATCAATACGAAGGGCTGATCGAAAAATCCCAGCTGCGGGGCAAACGCCGCGGGAAGGCCAAAGGGACGGCAAGACGATGAACATTATACTGCTCGGCCCACCGGGGGCCGGGAAGGGGACGCAGGCGCAACTTCTTGTCGAAGAACGCGGCATGGTCCAGCTTTCCACCGGTGACATGCTGCGTGCGGCACGCACCAGCGGCACCGAGATGGGCAACAAGGTCGCGGCCATTATGGATGCAGGCGAACTTGTCACTGACGAGATCGTCATCGGCCTGATCGAAGAACAGCTTCAGGTTAAAGACGGCAACGGGTTTATTTTCGACGGCTTCCCCCGCACGCTGGCACAGGCCGATGCGTTGGGTGATTTGCTGACTGCAAATGGTCAGGGCCTGAATGCTGTGATCGAGATGAAAGTGAATGACGACGTGCTGGTCGAACGTATCTTGGGCCGGGCCGAAGATGCGCGCAAAGCCGGGGAAAAGGTGCGGGCGGATGACAATGAGGAAAGCCTAAAAATCCGCCTGATGGAATACTACAAAAAGACATCACCCTTGCTTGGCTATTACTATCATGCGGGCGATCTGAAGGCGGTCAACGGGCTTGGCACCATCGACGAAGTAAAGGTCGAGATTGCCGCGATTTTGGGCTGAGCGCACCTGCGGATCGGCGCTGGTTTCTGCAAATTCAGAACCATAAACGCCCAAGCGTCATCAAGGCCACTTTCGGGCTTGCGATGCGGGCGCCGTTTCTGGTTTCGCGGCCTTGACGGCCCGAGGATTAAGACATACTTACCGCCATCTCTGACGAGAATCATTGTGAAGCCCGACGGCAGAAAAGCCTCGGGCTTACGTTGTGAAAACAGGTTCCGGGATTACGGAACCGCAACGAAAGGACAAGATACGTGGCACGTATTGCTGGCGTGAACATTCCTACGGGAAAGCGTGTTCCCATCGCCCTGACCTACATCACCGGTATCGGCCATACATCGGCCAAGGCCATCTGCGAAGCCGTCAAGATCGACGAATCCCGCCGTGTGAACGAGCTTTCGGATGCCGAGGTTCTGGCGATCCGCGAACATATTGATGCGAACTTCAGCGTCGAAGGTGACCTGCGCCGTGAAGTGCAGATGAACATCAAGCGTCTGATGGACCTTGGCTGCTATCGCGGTCTGCGCCATCGCCGCAATCTCCCTGTGCGCGGTCAGCGCACGCACACGAATGCGCGCACGCGCAAAGGCCCGGCGAAAGCAATCGCTGGCAAAAAGAAGTAGGGGGGCTGAGCAATGGCACGTGATCGTCGCGTCAAAAAGAAGGCTTCAAAGAACATCGCATCTGGTGTTGCGCATGTGAATTCGACCTTCAACAACACGAAAATCCTGATTTCGGATGTGCAGGGCAACGCAATTGCCTGGTCGTCCGCTGGCACCATGGGCTTTAAAGGCTCGCGGAAATCGACGCCTTATGCGGCGCAGATGGCTGCAGAAGATGCCGGCAAGAAGGCCCAGGAACATGGCGTCCGCACATTGGAAGTCGAAGTTCAAGGTCCGGGTTCGGGCCGGGAATCGGCGCTTCGCGCGCTGGCCGCAGCTGGGTTCAACATCACATCGATCCGTGATGTGACGCCAATTGCGCATAATGGGTGCCGCCCGCCAAAGCGGCGCCGCGTCTAATTCAGCCGGGGCGGATTTTCCGCCCCGACCTCGGGAGTGTCAGGGCCTGGATCGTGGGCGCGCGACACAAGCATTGAGGAGACTATCCATGATCCATAAGAATTGGCAGGAATTGATCAAGCCCACACAGCTTGAGGTAAAGCCGGGCAATGACCCCGCGCGTCAGGCGACTGTTATCGCCGAACCGCTGGAGCGTGGCTTTGGTCTGACACTGGGCAACGCGCTGCGTCGCGTGCTGATGTCGTCGCTGCAAGGCGCGGCCATCACCAGTGTGCAGATTGACAATGTGCTGCACGAATTTTCGTCGGTCGCAGGCGTCCGCGAGGACGTGACCGATATCGTGCTGAACCTGAAAGGCGTCGCCATCCGCATGGATGTCGAAGGCCCCAAGCGTCTTTCGATCAGTGTCAAAGGCCCGCAGGTTGTGACCGCCGGTGACATTGGCGAAACCGCTGGCATCGAGGTTCTGAACAAAGAACACGTGATCTGCCACCTTGATGACGGGGCTGATCTGTTCATGGAACTGACGGTCAACACCGGCAAAGGCTATGTGGCGGCCGACAAGAACCGCCCCGAAGACGCGCCGATTGGTCTGGTGCCTGTCGATGCGATCTATTCGCCGGTCAAGAAGGTCAGCTATGACGTTCAGCCAACCCGCGAAGGTCAGGTTCTGGATTACGACAAGCTGACGCTGAAGCTGGAAACCGACGGGTCGGTGTCGCCAGACGATGCCGTGGCGCTGGCTGCACGCATTGTGCAGGATCAGCTGTCGATCTTCGTCAACTTTGACGAGCCGGAAGCGGCACGCGCACAGGACGACGACGACGGGCTGGAGTTTAACCCGCTTCTTCTGAAGAAGGTCGACGAGCTGGAGCTTTCGGTGCGTTCGGCAAACTGCCTGAAGAACGACAACATCGTTTATATCGGCGATCTTATCCAGAAGACCGAAGCCGAGATGCTGCGGACGCCGAATTTCGGTCGCAAGTCGCTGAACGAGATCAAGGAAGTTCTGTCTGGCATGGGCTTGCACCTTGGCATGGATGTCGAGGAATGGCCGCCAGAGAATATCGAAGACCTGGCCAAGAAGTTCGAAGATCAGTTCTAAGAGACAAATGCCCGGGCAAGCCGGGGAATACTGGGCAAACGCCCCAAGGTGAGCGGGGGGCACGCATCCCCCGCCTGACAAAGCATAAAGAAGGATTGAAACCATGCGTCACGCTCGCGGCTATCGCCGCCTGAACCGTACTCACGAGCACCGCAAGGCGCTGTTTGCCAATATGGCGGGCTCGTTGATTGAACATGAACAAATCAAGACAACCCTGCCCAAGGCGAAAGAGCTGAAGCGGGTGATGGACAAGCTGATCACGCTTGGCAAAAAGGGCGATCTGCATGCACGTCGTCTGGCGGCTTCGCGTTTGAAGCAGGACCAATATGTCGCCAAGCTGTTCGACGTGCTTGGCCCACGGTATGCCGAACGCGCAGGCGGGTATACGCGCGTTCTAAAAGCTGGCTTTCGTTACGGTGACATGGCGCCTATGGCGATCATCGAGCTGGTCGATCGTGACCCAGATGCCAAAGGCGCATCTGACCGGGCGCGCGTCGCCGAAGAAGAAGCGGCAGACGCCGAAGAATAACGTCCCCGTCAGGACGAAAGAGAAAGGCCGCCACTTGGGCGGCCTTTCTTTTATGTCGGCAAGGCGCCGCGTCTGTAGAGAATCGATAAGCTGTGCAAGATGCCGTCTTCCACCGATTGGCCGCTGCCATTTCGGCGGCTGCTGACCTTTAGGAAGTCAAAAAGCATTTTGTTTTCAGTGCTTCCCAGCTGATCCACACACTGTTTGGAATCACAACGTAAGTTATCCATTTTTTAACCTTCGTGTAGAATTCCCCCAACAATATGCAATTTAAGGTTGACTGTCGGCGGCGCAACTTGTCTAAAAGGACAGGTAGCGACGTGTTATGTTGCGAATGGCGACGTGCCAAAAGCGTGGGACACACCCGTGTCGGAGAACAGTGTCATGTGGAGAGATAACGAACCGTATCAGAACCTCACTCGGGACCGAGGTCGCGACGGTGCCCGCGAAGACAATCCGTCTTTGAAGGCAAATCTTGACGCACTTTCCGCACTTTCCCCCGCTGGCTTTTCTGCCGGTTTGCACATCCGCTTTGCTTCCCCTTTGATTTATGTCCGTACCTACAACGCGGCATGGACCAAAGTGTACGACGAGAATGCGTATGCGCTTCGGGACCCCTTGGTTTTTTGGGGACTGGGAGTGAAGGGACATACGCGCTGGAGCGCCATCAGGCTTCCAGATCCTTTCAATATTCTCGGTCAGGCCCGTAGTTTCGGGCTGCCTTTTGGGGCTGTAGTTTCATGCGGACCGATCAATTCGCGAAGCATCGTTGGAATGGCGCATAACACGCGCGAATTCACGGATGAAGAAATCGGACAGGCGACGAAGATTGTGCATAATCTTCATCTGGCTGCCGAGCCCCCGACCGAGTTAACGCCAGCACAAGTTGAGGCTTTGCGTCTGCTGGCTGACGGGGACCGGCATGCTGCCGCAGCTGCTAAACTTGGCATTTCGGAAAGTGCATTCAAAGCGCGCCTTCAATCCGCCCGGGTTCGATTGGGTGCAAGGACAACTGCACAAGCTCTAAAAAAGGCCCGGGAATACCAGCTCATTTAACGGCCCTGCCGCCTCCTTCTCACTGAGTTTTTTCAACCCAGACCGGAGGCTGTACTATGCAAGTGACCACTCTTTCGTTCGAGAATCTACACAACCATGGCGAGTTATTTGCCAATATGCTTCGCGCGCGTCACAAGACGTTTATCCAGCGCAATCATTGGGAATTGCCCGAAGCAAATGGCATGGAGTTTGATCAATACGACACCCCGGCCAGTCGCTGGGTTGCCGTCCACGAATTTGGCCAGGTCTTGGCCGGTGTGCGTTTGACGCCCACAACGGCGCGCTGCGGGATCTATTCTTATATGATCCGCGACGCGCAATTAGGGCTGCTGGACAGCATTCCCGGCGACCTGTTGTACAATGAAGCCCCCGTTGCGTCCCACATTTGGGAATCCAGCCGGGTCTTTGTTTCGGACAGTGTTCCGGCCAAACTGCGCTTGCGGGTGCAATGTTCGCTGATTGACGAAATGGTGCGGTCGGCCCGCGATCTTGGCGCAACGTCCTTGATCGGGATTGTTCCCGAACACAGCCCGCGCCTTGCGCGGCGGACAGGGATCGATTGCCAGCCTGCCGGGCCGGTGATCGAAACCGACGACGGCGACCGCAGCGTTTGTGTGAACATCGCCTTGGCAACCAAGCTGCACTAGGCATACCTGTCGCAGCACCCCGGGGGCGGACCTGCCCCCGGGACACGACCCCGATAAGAAAGCGCTTCCGATTTTCTGTTCTGCACCCTAGCTAACAGGGATGGCGGACTTGTTTGATCAGGAAGGTGAGGCCGAAAGCCTTGCGGCGCGACCGCTGGCTGATCGGTTGCGACCGCAATCATTGGATGATGTCATTGGGCAGGACAGCGTGCTTGGCCCCGATGGCCCCTTGGGCGCGATGCTGGCGGCCGGAAGTTTGGGATCCCTTATCCTTTGGGGACCACCAGGCGTTGGCAAGACGACCATTGCGCGCCTGTTGGCGGATGCGACCGACCGGCATTTCGTTCAGATCAGCGCGATTTTTTCCGGCGTCGCCGAATTGCGCAAGGTTTTCGACACGGCGAAGCTGCGTCTGAAAAGCGGGCAGGGGACGCTGTTGTTTGTGGATGAAATCCACCGGTTCAACAAAGCCCAGCAGGATGGGTTTCTGCCGCATATGGAAGACGGCACGATCCTTTTGGTGGGGGCCACCACCGAAAACCCGTCCTTTGAACTGAATGCCGCCTTGCTGTCGCGCGCGCAGGTCGCTGTTTTGCAACGGCTTGGGCCGGTCGAGCTGGAGTTGTTGGTGCAGCGCGCCGAAAAAGAACTGGACCGTGCGTTGCCGCTGGATGGCGGTGCGCGCGATGCCTTGATCGACATGTGCGACGGCGACGGGCGGGCGTTGTTGAACCTGGTCGAACAGGTGATGGCGTGGCGTCTGGACGGCAAACTGGACCGGGACGCTTTGTCAGCACGTTTGGCGCGCCGTGCTTCGCAATACGACAAGTCGGGGGATGCGCATTACAATTTGATCTCCGCCTTGCACAAGTCCGTGCGTGGGTCTGACCCGGATGCGGCGCTGTATTGGTTTGCCCGGATGCTGGAAGGCGGCGAAGACCCGCGATTTCTGGCACGCCGGCTGACACGGATGAGCGTCGAGGATATTGGCCTGGCTGAACCGCAGGCGCAGGCGGTGTGTTTGCAAGCCTGGGAAACCTACGAACGTCTGGGCAGCCCCGAAGGCGAACTGGCCCTGGCGCAAGCGGTGACCTATCTGGCCTTGGCGCCCAAGTCGAACGCAGGCTACGTGGCCTATAAGGCCGCCCGCAACGCCGCCCGCGAAACCGGGTCTGAACCGCCGCCAAAGCACATTTTGAACGCGCCGACCCGTCTGATGAAAGATCAGGGCTACGGCGATGGATATGCCTATGACCATGACGCGGAAGACGGGTTTTCAGGGCAGAATTACTTTCCCGACACGATGGAACGCCCGATCTATTTTCAACCGGTCGAACGCGGTTTTGAGCGCGAGTTGAAAAAGCGGCTGGAGTATTTCTCCAAGCTGCGGGCCAAGCGCGACGGGTGACACGGCTATAGATCAGTTGACATCGCCCGGGCTGCGCGACAGACCGGCGCGCATGTTTGGGACGCTTTTGACTGTGGCTGCCGGTGGCGCGATTGGTGCCTCGCTTCGGTATTTGACCGGGGTGATGGTGGTGCGTCTGTTGGGGCAGACCGGGTTTCCGGTGGCGATTATTTTGGTGAATGTTCTTGGGTCTTTCCTGATGGGTGTCTTTGTGGTTCTGGCGGCACAGCGGGGGCTGACCTATTTGTCGCCTTTGGTGATGACCGGGGTGTTGGGTGGGTTCACCACGTTTTCGGCGTTCTCGCTGGAGGCAGTCAGCCTGTATGAACGCGGCGATGCGGGCCAGGCGGTGCTGTACGTCTGTTTGTCTGTCGCTCTGTCGATCCTTGGGTTGGTTGCCGGATTGGCTGTGGCACGGGGGGTGCTGACATGAGCGGTGTGCAGATGGTCGAAATCGCGGAAGGCGAAGGGGATCAAAGACTTGATCGCTGGTTCCGCAGGCGGTTCCCGCAGGTCAGTCAGGGCCGGATTGAAAAGATGTGCCGCAAAGGCGAGGTTCGGTTGGATGGGGGGCGGGTCAAACCCGCGACCCGAGTGGCCGAAGGCCAATCGGTGCGCGTGCCGCCATTGCCCGACACCTCGGCACCTTTGCCAAAACGCACCACGGTCAGCGACGTGGATGCCGAGATGATGCAAAATGCGGTGATTTTCAAAGACGACCATATTATCGCGTTGAACAAGCCGCCCGGATTGCCATCGCAGGGCGGGTCGAAGCAGACGCGCCATGTAGACGGTCTGGCCGAGGCTTTGCGGTTCGGGCTGGATGAAAAACCCCGGCTGGTGCACCGGTTGGACAAGGACACATCGGGGGTTCTTCTGATGGCACGGACGCGGGCCGTGGCGAATGCCCTGACCAAGGCGTTTCGCGCCCGTGAGACGCGCAAGATTTACTGGGCCGCGGTCGCGGGCGCGCCGTCTCCTGCTATGGGCACGGTACAGTTTGGGCTGATCAAGGCCCCCGGCCACGGCAAGGGCGGCGAAGGTGAAAAGATGCGGGCCATCCACCCGCGCGAGGTTGATCAGACCGAAGGCGCCAAACACGCGACAACGGATTACGCGGTTCTGTCGTCGCTTGCCGGTCGCGCCAGTTGGGTGGCGCTGGTGCCGGTCACCGGGCGCACGCATCAGCTGCGCGCGCATATGGCGGCACTTGGTCACCCGATTGTGGGTGACGGCAAATACGGCGGGTCGGGTCAGGAAAATCTGGGCGACGGCTGGGGCGCCCAGCTTGGGGGCGAGTTCAGTCGCAAGTTGCATCTGCACGCCCGCAGCCTAAGCATAACGCATCCGGTGACGGGGCGAAAAGTAACGCTGGTGGCGCAATTGCCCGATCATATCCAAAGAACCTGGACCATGCTGGATTGGCATGTCTCCGACGTGCCCGCCGACCCGTTCGAGGAGGACGCCTTTTGAGCGAATGGGCTCTAAAGCGGTTCTGGACAACGGTTGATGTTGCCCCGTGCGACGGCGGCTGCGAGGTGTTGCTGGACGGACGACGGGTGAATACGCCGGCCAAGCGCGCCTTGGTTTTGCCGACCCAGCGTGTTGCCGATGAGGTGGCACGGGAATGGGGTGAACAGGTCGAAACGGTTGATCCGACGACGATGCCCTGGACGCGTTCGGCCAATGCGGCCTTGGACAAAGTCGCCCCACAGCGGGACGAGGTCACGGCACATCTGGCCGACTATGCGGGCACGGATCTGTTAAGTTACCGCGCAGCAGGGCCGCAGGCGTTGACAGATCGGCAGGCCGAGCTCTGGGATCCGATTTTGGCGTGGCTTGATGGCAAATTTCACGCCCGCCTTAACGTCACGTCAGGTGTGATGCCGATCATCCAATCGCCGGACGTTTTGACGCGACTGGCCGCTGCCATGACGCCGATGTCGGATTTTCAGCTGACCGGATTCTATGATTTGGTAACGCTGACAGGGTCTTATGCGATAGCACTTGCCGCTACGGAAGGTTACGGGTCTGCGGAAAGCCTGTGGGCGCTTTCGCGTCTGGACGAAAGCTTCCAGATTGAACAATGGGGCGATGATGAAGAGGCTGCAGAACACGCTGCAATCAAGAAATCGGCTTTTTTGCATGCAAATGATTTTTTTCACTCCGCCTGAGATTTGGCCTTTTTTCCGATTTAAAGCATTGAAATTAATCAAATAAATCTCAGTCTGGCGACAGTCGATTTTTTAGGACCAACCCTTGACCTAAGTACCGGAATCCTACCAAATTCCGTGCGTTAGGCGGGTGAACCGTCAACGATGTCTGATTTCACAAGAAATCACCAAAGCCGCCTCGGGAGGGCGGTATTCAGGAAGAGGTAAAAATGAATAAATCGGTATTCTTTGGCGCTTTGGCCGGCGCTGCCCTGGCGGGCGGTGTGGCCAGTGCAGCCACGCTTGACGATGTCAAGGCACGCGGCAAGCTGAACTGTGGTGTGACAACCGGCGTTCCTGGGTTCGCTGAACCGGACGCAAATGGTGTCTGGCAGGGCTTTGACGTTGCCGTCTGTCGCGCTGTGGCCGCTGCGGTTCTTAGCGATCCAACGGCTGTAGAATTTGTTCCCACCACCGGTAAGACACGTTTTACCGCGCTGGCTTCGGGCGAAATCGACATGCTGGCCCGGAACACGACATGGACCTTCAGCCGTGACGTTGACCTCAAGTTCGAATTCACCGGCGTGAACTATTATGACGGTCAGGGCTTTATGACGCCTGCCGACCTGGGCGTGACTTCGGCCAAGGATCTGGACGGTGCAACCGTTTGCATCCAGACCGGCACCACGACCGAGCTGAACCTTGCGGACTTCTTCCGCTCGAACAACATCAGCTACGAGCCGGTCCCGATTGAAACCGGTGCAGAAGCTGTTCAGCAATACAACGCTGGCGCTTGCGACGTGTACACGACCGACGCGTCGGCCTTGGCTGCACAGCGCGCAAACTTTGAAGACCCATCGGCGCATGTCATCATGCCCGAGATCATCTCGAAAGAGCCACTTGGCCCGCTTGTTCGCCACGGCGACAACGAATGGGCTGACATCGTGCGTTGGACGCTGAACGCTCTGATCACAGCAGAAGAGCTGGGCGTGACGTCGGTCAACCTGTCCGAAATGGGCGGCGGCACCAACAACCCAGAAATCAACCGTCTTCTGGGCACCGAAGGTGACCTGGGCGCGATGCTGGGTCTCGACAAAGAGTGGGCCAAGCGCGCCATCGGCGTTGCTGGCAACTATGGCGAAATCTTTGAGAAGAACATCGGTGAGTCCACACCGATCGGTCTGGCCCGTGGCCTGAACGCTCAGTGGACCGATGGTGGCCTGATCTACTCGCCACCATTCCGGTAAGACATTCAGGGAAGGGCGCGGTCAATCCGCGCCCTTTTCATATCCGGTGATCTGGGCCGGAGACTTCAACAGGCGCGCACCGATAGAGTGCCACAAAAAGCGCCAGGTGGATGGGGAGCGTTGAAATGACGTCAATCGCCGATCACACGGTTACACGTTCGAAATCATCTTTCAAATTGTCGATGCTGTTGAACGACACGCGATACCGGTCGTTTACATTCCAATTCATTGCCCTGATTGCCATCATCGCCTTTATGGCGTTTGTCGGCGGCAATCTGGTGCGAAACCTCGCCGAGGCCGGGCTGAACATTTCCTTTCAGTTCCTGAAAGATCCGGCGGGCTATGACATCAACCAGAAACTGATTGAGTACAACAGTCAGATGAGCCACGGGCGCGCTGCCTTGGTGGGTTTGCTGAACACGCTGATCGTTGCGTTTCTGGCATGTATCACCGCGACTGTCTTTGGCGTGGTTGCCGGTGTTCTAAGGTTGTCGAACAACTGGCTGGTTTCGAAGATCATGTCTTTTTATGTCGAGATCTTCCGGAACGTGCCTGTGCTGATCTGGATCCTTATTATCTTTTCGGTCATGATCAACGCCCTTCCGGCCCCGCGCGATTTTCGGGGTGACGAGGCGTCGGCATCGATGGTTCTGTTTGACACAATCGCGATTACAAACCGCGGCGTCTTTGTGCCGTCGCCTGAATTCACCAATTCGCTTTCCGTCGCCGAACAAGACGTCGCCGAAGACGGCAGCATTGTGCCTGCCAAAGGATGGCAGGATTTTGCGCTTATTTTTGGGGTTCTGTTCCTGTCGTGGATCGCGGCAAAGCTGATCGGCAGTTGGGCCACCCGGACGCAGGAAGCAACCGGCAGCCGGCCGACGACCTGGTATATCCTGCTTGCCGTTTGGGTTGTGCCCCTGGTTGCCGTGCTGGCGTTTCTGGGGCTGACCTGGGACGTGCCTGCCCTGAAGGGCTTCAATTTTCAGGGTGGTCTTCAACTGCGCGGATCGTTGATCGCACTGTGGTTCGCTCTTGCCATTTATACCGGCGCGTTTATTGCCGAAAACGTGCGCGCCGGTATCTTGGCCATCTCAAAGGGTCAAACCGAGGCGGCAGCGGCTTTGGGCCTGCGGCCCCGTCGGATCATGGGGCTGGTCATCCTGCCGCAAGCGCTGAGGGTGATTATCCCGCCGCTGATCTCGCAATATCTGAACATCACCAAAAACTCGTCATTGGCGATTGCGGTGGGGTATATGGATGTGACCGGAACTTTGGGTGGGATCACCCTGCTTCAGACCGGCCGCGCGATTGAAACCATTCTGTTGTTGATGTTGTTCTATCTGACCGTGTCGTTGTTGATTTCGGCGCTGATGAACGTTTTCAACAATCGCATGAAACTGACGGAGCGCTGAGATGACCGACACACACATCTCTTTTGTTCGCCATGAAGAAATCCCGCCTTCGCCACCGCCGGTGGCCGAGCGCGGTGTTCTCAAGTGGATGCGCGAAAACCTGTTTTCAAACTGGTTCAGTGCAATCCTGACCTTGGTTGCGCTTTATATAATCGCGAAATTCCTGATCGGTGTTTTCCCGTGGTTCTACAATGGTGTCTGGGATGCCGGGTCGATCCGGGAATGCAGGGATATTCTGGAGGGCAGGTTTGGTGCCTGTTTTGCCGTTTTGGTGGACCGGTGGGATCATTTGCTGTTTGGCTTCAAATATCCGCAATCCGAATATTGGCGGCCTGTGCTGGGGTTTGTTCTGCTGGTCCTGGCTGCCATGCCGGCGCTATTCTACATGTATATTCCAACCAAGTTTCTGATCGGGACTGCGCTCTATCCGTTTCTGGCCTATTGGCTGTTATGGGGCGGAACGCTTTGGTTGCCGATTGCGGTTCTGGCGGCAATCATCGCCACGGCCTTTGTGTTCCGGTTTGTCGAAGCGATGTCTGTTCAGATGCGCACCATTCTGGCGGGTCTGGTGGGTGTCGCTGGCGCGATTGGCTTGGCGTATCTTCTGTATCTGGGCGCGCAAGAGCTGTGGTTCATCTCGGACTCCGTCGGATCGGCTGGCGGGTTTGCAGCGATTGCCGGATACCTGTTCAAGGCGGCGTCGATCTTTACCTATATCTTTGCCATCCCGATGGGCATTTTCGTGGGCTACGCAATCTTCCAGAGCGCCGAAGATGGCGGGCTGGTGACGGTCGCGACCGCTTTGCTGGCGATTTATCTGATGCTGGCCTATGCCATCGGGCCGGTGTCCGAGTTTTTGAACGGCCTTATCCCGATCGAGCTGCAAGCCGTGCCCTCGCGCGATATGGGCGGGTATATGCTGTGCATGATGCTGGGCACGGTTTGCGTGTCCTTGTCGGTGCCTTTGGGCATTGTGCTGGCACTGGGGCGTCAGTCAAAGATGCCGCTGATCAAAGGCGTCTGTGTGGTCTTCATCGAGTTTGTGCGCGGCGTGCCGTTGATCACGCTTCTTTTCGTGGCGAACGTGATGCTGGCGTATTTCTTTCCACCGGGCAGCGGTTTGGATTTGTTCCTGCGCGTGGTCATCATGATCACGATGTTCTCGGCGGCCTATATAGCCGAGGTGATCCGGGGCGGTTTGGCCGCCTTGCCCAAGGGGCAGTACGAAGCGGCGGACAGCCTGGGCCTGAACTATACCCAGGCCACGCGTCTGATCATCTTGCCGCAGGCGTTGAAAATCTCGATCCCGGGGATCGTGAATGTGGCCGTGGGCCTGTTCAAGGACACGACCCTGGTGTCGGTGATTTCCATGTTCGACATTGTCGGCATGATCCGGGGGCCAATCCAGCAATCGACCGACTGGATCAGCATTTACTGGGAAGTCTATCTCTTCGCCGCCGTGTGCTTTTTCATCGTGTGCTACGGCATTTCGCAATATTCGCAGTGGCTGGAACGCCAGCTTGCGACAGATCACAGATAAGACGGGGAGGGTTCAACCATGGCTGAAGCCGCGCAAATGCAAGTCAGCGACGAAATTGCGATCAGCATCACCAATATGAACAAGTGGTACGGCACGTTTCACGTGCTGCGCGACATTGACCTGACCGTACACCGGGGCGAGCGGATCGTGATCTGTGGGCCGTCGGGGTCGGGCAAGTCCACGTTGATCCGCTGCATCAACGCGCTGGAGGAACACCAGCAAGGCGAGATCGTTGTGGACGGGACGCTTTTGTCATCCGACCTGAAGAATATCGACACGATCCGGTCCGAGGTTGGCATGTGCTTTCAGCACTTCAACCTGTTCCCGCATCTGACCATCCTTGAGAACTGTACCCTGGCCCCGATTTGGGTCCGGAAGGTGCCCAAGAAAGAAGCGGAAGAAACCGCAATGCATTTCCTTGAAAAGGTGAAAATTCCGGATCAGGCGAACAAATATCCCGGGCAATTGTCTGGTGGTCAGCAGCAACGTGTGGCGATTGCGCGGTCATTGTGCATGCGCCCGCGCATCATGCTGTTTGACGAACCGACCTCGGCGCTGGACCCTGAGATGATCAAGGAAGTTCTGGATACGATGATCGAGCTTGCCGAAGAGGGCATGACGATGCTTTGCGTCACCCACGAAATGGGCTTTGCGCGGCAGGTTGCGAACCGGGTAATCTTTATGGATGCCGGTCAGATCGTTGAACAGAACGAGCCAGAAGCGTTCTTTGACAATCCGCAATCGGACCGGACCAAGCTGTTCCTGAGCCAGATTCTGGGGCACTGAATTTCGCCAGGGCTGCGCCCTTGGCGACCGGCCCGGGGGGGCGTTGTCCCCCGGACCCGTTTGCGTATTTTGGCAAGATGAAGCCCTGTCGGGTTAGCCCGGCGTTTGGTCCAGAAGATCGCGCGGGACGGCAAACTGAAGCACATTGCCCGACGCCCAAGTGACCTGATCCCAGCGGTCTGCGTCAAATTCGATTACAGTGGTCGCAGCAGTCGGATAGCTTTGAAACCGGTCATCGTCGGGTGGGGTCGTGACGATACGGCGTGCAAATTCAGAGATGCCCGGGTTGTGGCAGATCACCAGAAGCGCGCCTGCGCTGCGGGTGCGTATCACGTTCAGAATGGTTTCGGCAGCGCTGAGGTAGAGCGCGGGTACGCTTTCCATCAGGGTCAGGCCCGCCATTATGCGTGACATGCGGTCCCATGTTTCCACCGTGCGTTTGGCCCCCGACACAAGGACGGTGTCAGGGACATGTCCGTTTTCCAGAAGCCAGCCGGCCATCGCGTTTGCCGAGTTTCTGCCACGCCCGTTCAGCGGACGGTCGAAATCATCCTGTCCGGGGGTGCCCCAATCGGATTTCGCGTGGCGCATCAGGATCAGTTTTAGTGCCATAGCGGCGACCACACTGGGTTTATCGCCGGAACACAAATGACAAGGCTGTTATGTCTTGGCGGGGTGGAACGCCGCCATGTGGAACGCCGATTGCGCAGGCACGCGACCCACCGATTGGCTGAGCGGGCACGCCATGCGCACCGCGCAGCCCCCCGTCAGGCAGGCGTTGCCGGGTTTTGTGTCGAGGTACCCATGACAGGCTGGCACGTCATACCCATCACTGGTCAGCGCATCGATGGGGCAGGCGGTGCGGCAGGGTTGCGCGTAGCAGGTTACGCAGGGCGATGGCGCGGGGGTGCCCGATGGCACCGTAAGGTCCAGAAAGACAGCGCCGCGGAACGAGGCCAAGAGACCCAGTGTGCGGTGCACCAAAAGTCCAACGGGCGCGCTGTAGAAGACCCCGGTGCGCAGCGCCCACGTCAGGAAAGGGCGGGCTGGTTGACCAAACGGGAAAAGCGCTTGCCCCGCCAACTGATCGGCAATCGTCGTGATTGTGCGCGTCGACCAGCGGTCCATGGCATGGGCAGTCTTGTCGGCGTATTCAGGGCTGGCGGTGAAGGTGGCCCAGAACGCAGGTTCGTCCGGGCCAAGCAAAGCGATGGTGCCGGCCCCAAGGCCGTCGGTGTCTTTTGTCGGGCAGGTGCCGACGATGTGCAAGGCATGGTCGGACGCTGCCTTTTGCAGCGCGTCCAGCGTCATCGTGCCGGGCGGATCATGCTGCCAGCGCCCTGTTCGGTGTACAGTTCCAGCAAACAGGCATTGGCGACGCGCCCGTCAAGGATCACCACGGCGCGCACGCCGTTTTCAATCGCATCAAGCGCGGTTTCCGTCTTGGGGATCATACCGCCCGCAATCACACCGCTTGTCGTCATGTCGCGCACAGTGTCGGGTGTCAGTTCGGTGACCACGTCGCCATCGGCGTTCTTGACGCCGGTGACATCTGTCAGCAACAGCAACCGGTCGGCCTTCAAAGCCGCAGCGATGGCGCCAGCGGCAGTGTCACCATTGACGTTATAGGTCGTGCCATCGTCACCAAAGCCCAGTGGCGCGATCACCGGGATCATTTCATTGCCCATAAGCGATGTCAGCACGCTTGGGTTCATTTCGGACGGCTGGCCGACAAAGCCAAGTTCGGGGTCGGCCTGGATGCATTTCATCAGGCTGCCATCTTTGCCCGAGATACCCACAGCTTTGCCGCCCTGAGCGTTGATCGCCTGAACAATCCGTTTGTTCACAACACCGGACAGAACGGCTTCGACCACTTCGACCGTGGCTTTGTCGGTGATGCGTTTGCCGCGCACGAAACTGGATTGGATGCCAAGTTTATCAAGCATTTCGTTGATCATCGGGCCGCCGCCGTGAACAACAATGGGATTGACGCCGACAAGGCGCATCAAAACGATATCGCGGGCGAACGAGGCAATGGCGTCGTCATCGCCCATGGCATTGCCGCCGAATTTGACCACGACAGTGGCCCCGGCATAGCGTTGCAGCATCGGCAACGCATAGTTCAGTGTGGCCGCCGTGGCGGCAAAATCACGTTCCATGAAGTCCTGCCGTTTCATCGTCCTGATCCCAGGGATTGCGGCTTTGTGTTAGTGCGTTGCGCGGCCGCACTCAAGCCAGCGTTGCGATGATCGCGCGCAGCGTGTCGATCCCGTCGCCTTTTTCGGACGAGGTGACGATGATTTCGGGAAAGGCGGCAGGGTGCTTTTGCAACGCGTTTCGCACCTGAGCCAGCACCGCATCAAGGTCTTTGGTTTTGACCTTGTCGGCCTTTGTCAGAACGACTTGAAAGGTCACGGCGGATTTGTCGAGAAGCGTCAGTATGTCTTGGTCGACCGATTTGATCCCGTGGCGGGCGTCAATCAGGACAAAGGCCCGGCGCAATGTGGCGCGCCCTGCAAGATAGGCTTTCAGAAGGCGTTGCCATTTTTCGACCGTTTGCACAGGCGCTTTGGCGAACCCATAGCCCGGCAGGTCAACCAGATAGTGGCTGTCTGTCAGTGTGAAAAAGTTGATCTCTTGCGTCCGACCGGGGGTGTTCGAGGCCCGCGCCAGTGCTTTGCGGCCTGTCAGTGCGTTGATCAGGGTGGATTTCCCGACATTTGAACGCCCTGCAAAACACACCTCGATCCGGTCGTCTGGCGGCATGCCATCCATGGCGACGACGCCTTTCAGAAAGTCAGACCCTTGCGCAAAAAGTTTGCGACCCGTTTCAAGCGCTGGTGTGTCCGGCTCGGCGATGGGGAAAGGAAGCGTCATTGGGCCACCAGCGCATCGCCGGCTGAAAGCGTGCCGCTGTCAAGGACAGTCGCATAGACGCCAAATTCTTGGTGGCCCAGCGCATCGAGCGCGCCCAGAGTATCGGCGTCGCGGCGTCCGGTTTCGGGGTTGGCCATGGTTGCTTTGCACCGGGTGATTTCGCATTCGACCCTGAAGCTGACATCGCCGATGCGGATCGTTTCACCGACCCAGTCTTTTTCGGCCCAGGGGGCAATGCCATCGACCCAAAGGTTGGCCCGCCATCTGTCCGGTGACAGGTCGTGCCCCATCCGTTGGCCAAGCGCGCGGTTTGACGACAGTGACGCGATGGCGATCCACGCCTGTGGCACGTCGGTCAGATGCGCGTCTTTGGCCCGGTACAGCCCGGTTGGTGCGGGCAGATCCACAGACCAGATGCGGGCGATCCAATCGAGAAAAAGTGCTGTGTCGCGGTCGGGATGAAAAGTCACGCTGGTCGTGGCAGGGTGCGTCAGGGTGATATCGCCGGTTTCGTCATTCAATGTGGCGGTGACGGCCATCAGATTGGGGTCGCTGACGCCGCGCAGAAAGTTGACTTTCTTCGCCCAGCCGTCGGTCAGTTTTGACCGGTCATGCGTTGCGGCCCAGAACCGGTCAAACGCCATCCATTCGCCTGCTGTCAGGGTCACGCTTTGCAGTTGTTCCCGACCGATGGCCTTAATCGGATGTCGCCAGATCTGGGCAAGCTGCGGCGTCATTTCCGCTTCTTTTTCTTGCGCTTCGGCGTCGGACCTTTGGTTTTTGGTGGCTCGGCTTTTTCGGCCACGATTTCGGCGGTTTCGCTGGCCAAATCCCCGGTTTCGGGCGTCTTGTCTTTGTTGGCTGACACCGGCGCAGGTGTGTTCTTGCCCCGGATATTGCCCAGAAGATCGGGTTTATAACCGTGACGCCACATGATGAAATACTGCTGCGAGAACGTGATCACGTTGTTGGCGATCCAATAGACGACCAGCCCGCTGGCAAAGCCGCCCAGCATGAACATAAAGACCCACGGCATCCAGGCGAAGATCATGCGCTGGGTTTCGTCTGTTGGGGCCGGGTTCAGCTTTTGCTGAAGCCACATCGAGATACCAAGCAACAGAGGCAGGATGCCAATAAAGATCAGCGCCATGATGCTTTCTGGTTGCGGGGCGGCCCAGGGCAAAAGCCCGTAAAAGTTAAAGATCGATGTCGGGTCCGGGGCGGACAAATCCTGAAACGGGCCGAACCAGGCAGCGTGGCGCAGTTCGATCGTGACAAAGATCACCTTATACAGCGAAAAGAAGATCGGGATCTGCATCAGGATCGGCAGACACCCGGCCGCCGGATTGACCTTTTCCTTTTTATAAAGCCCCATCATTTCCTGTTGCAGCTTTTGGCGGTCGTCGCCTGATCGTTCCTTGATTTTTTCCATCTCGGGCTGCAGTTCTTTCATCTTCGCCATCGAGACATAGGATTTCCGCGCCAACGGGAAGAGAATTGCCTTGATCAAAAGGGTCAGCGCAATAATCGCCCAGCCCATATTGCCGATGGCGGCATTAAATTCATGCAATGCGAAAAAGATCGGCTTGGTCAGGAAATAGAACCAACCCCAGTCGATGGAATCGATGAAGCCTTCGATCACCTCTTCGCCGCCGAAGCCCATGAAATACGAGATTGACGGGCCAAAGCCTTCGATCCTGCGCCCTGCTTCATAGTCGCGGATGGTTTCCCATTCTTTCGCGCCTGCAAAGACCTGTGTGGTGACGTTTTCAACAGCCCCCGGCGCGACGTTCACGGTCGGCATACGGGCGGCGGTGCGATAGACATCTTCCTGCTGAAGATACTGAACAACGCTGGTGAAAGGCAGCCCCTGTTGAGGGATCAACGTGGTCATCCAGTAATGGTCGGTGAAGCCCACCCATCCGCTGGTCTGTGCTTCGTCTACGCTGGCATTGTCGCCCCAGGCGGTGCCATCGGGCAGATCGGGGATGTCGTTATAGTCGATTTCTTCCAACTCGCCGTCAGTGCGGCGGATGGCACCTTCGTGGATGATGAAAAACCCGGACAGGTCCTGCGGCTCGCCCTGACGGGCGACGATGCCGTAAGGGGCAAGGCTTTGCGCTTGGGTGCCGGTGTTTTCGACCGATTGTGTCACGGTGAACATGAACCGGTCGTCCACTTCGACCGTGCGGCGGAAGATCAGACCGGCGGGACTGTCCCACCGCAGCACGACGGGGGCGTCGGGCGTCAGGGTTGTGCCGCTTTCCACGGACCAAAGCGTGTCACTGGCCGGGACATCGCCGGTTTCAAGCGCGCCGCCAGCAAGCCATCCAAAGACGGCGTAGTAAGGATGTTCGCTGCCCACAGGGGACAAAAGGGTGACTTCGCTGGACCCTGGTTCGGCTTCGACTTGATAGTTAACCAGTGACAACTGATCGATGCGCCCCCCGGCCATGGAAAGGCTGCCATTCAGGCTGGGCGTTTCAATGGGCACGCGCGCGGCCTGAGGCGTGGCCTCGACAGTTTCATCCGGGCTGCTTGCGGCGGTGTCGGCGGCAGCAGACGGCACGCTGTCGACCTGGCCTGCGGTTGTTTCCGAGGGCTGGGCATTCGGGTCCGGTGGCGGCGGCGCAAACAGGACCATCCAAACGATCAGGACCAGAGTGCTGAGCACCATGGCGAGGATGAGATTCTTGTTCTGACTGTCCATAAACCGCGTGCCCCGCTTGTCACCGATTGCGTCGGTGGTTCAAACCCCGGATCGCCAAAAAGTGCAAGGGATCACCCTGCCGTTTTTGGGTCGCTTCGGGGTGAAATAGGGCCTTTTGCCGTCTTGTTAAAGATATCGGACGGCGTTGGAGGACGCGCGTTTCTGCATGTGACATATGAAATGCCGCGTTTGGTGTCGTCTTCGAAACAAGAAAACGGCCCCATTCGCGCACAGAATCCGGGTTTTACATAGGACGAGACCCGCAGCGGCCATGCAAGTGCATCCGGCGTGCCTTGGGGCAGCCGGTTCAGGGGTTAGCCAGACTGGTCTCTCGTAACATCGGCGCGCCTGTGACGCGGGCTGTTCAGACCGGGGCGTCCATACGGGACGCGTGACACATGGGTGGTCTGCCTTGGCCGTCATCGGCCAAAGCGGAGCCCGAAAGTCGGGTACGTACGGGCGGGAAGGTCTTTGAAAAAGGTTAATGTCGGGTGATCTGAGCGTACGGTGCAGACGGACGCACCGTGAAAACGCGGCATTTGCGCCTGTTCAATTGCTTATTCGACGTCTCATGCAAAGCTGACCTTTGTTGATACGTGATCCCGGATGGTCTTAAAGGCCGCAGAATTTCGACCGCGGAACAGACCGATTTCGGCTCGAAGGTGCGGCTGCGGTGTTCGCTTTGGGGGATGCCTTGAGAGGTTCGGCCCTAGCGCTCATCCCGGGTCAGTCCGGCAAAATCAAAAAGCTTGGGATCCAGAAGATGCGAGGGTCTGGCATTCATCAGGGCGCGGAACATGACTTGCCGCCGGCCGGGGGCATTCTTTTCCCACCCGTCAAGGATGGCTTTCACCTGTTGACGCTGCAAACCGTCCTGACTGCCGCAAAGGTCGCAGGGAATGATCGGATAATTCATGGCACTGGCAAACCGCGCGCAATCGTCTTCGGCGACATGAGCAAGCGGGCGGTAAAGGAAAAGATCGCCTTCTTCGTTCACCAGTTTGGGCGGCATTGTTGACAGCCGTCCGCCGTGGAACAGGTTCATAAAGAAGGTTTCCAGAATATCGTCGCGGTGATGGCCAAGAACCACGGCCGAACATCCTTCTTCGCGCGCGACACGGTAAAGATGGCCCCGACGCAGCCGCGAGCAAAGGGCGCAATAGGTCCGGCCTGCGGGCACTTTATCGGTGACGATGGAATAGGTGTCTTGATATTCGATCCGATGCGGCACGCCCATCTTTTTAAGAAAAGCGGGCAGGACGGTGGCGGGAAACCCAGGCTGACCCTGATCAAGATTGCAGGCCAATATGTCCACCGGCAGCAGCCCCCGCCATTTCAGCTCGTACAAGGCGGCCAGCAGTGTGTAACTGTCCTTTCCTCCGGACATACAAACCAGCCATCGCGCCGGCGGCGCGTTCGGGGTGCGCGCATCGCGTTCGATCATGCCATATTGATCGATGGCCTCGCGCACGTTGCGGATGATCCGTTTTCGAAGCTTTTTGAACTCGGTCGTCGAAGGCGCGCCGTGAAAAAGCGGATGGATATCGTCGTTTTCGTCAAGCATGGGCTGGGCATTAGTGAATTCGCGCCCATCCGACAAGCACCTCGTCCGATGGGTCGCCGCCCGATCGGGAATTTTACGTCTCGCCAATCTTGTCCTGCGTCCGGGTCTCAAAGTCTGACGCATCGTGGCGTTCGTGAAGTTGCAATTCGGGTTCGCCAAAGGCCCGGTTGACCATGCGACCGCGCTGCACCGCAGGGCGGGCGTCGATCTCAGCGGCCCAGCGTTGGACGTTGGTATAGCTTTCAACGTCAAGGAACGTTGCGGCATCATAAAGCCGTCCCAACGCAAGTTGTCCATACCAGGACCAAATCGCGATATCGGCTATTGTGTAATCGTTGCCCAGCATGAACCGCCCGTCCGCCAGATGCTGGTTCAGCACGTCAAGCTGGCGTTTTGTTTCCATCGCGAACCGATTGATCGGGTATTCCCATTTTTCGGGCGCATAGGCGTAAAAATGGCCAAAGCCGCCACCAAGATAAGGCGCGCTGCCCATTTGCCAGAAAAGCCAGGACAGCATCTCGGGCCGCGTGTCTTTGGGGCCAAGGAAGGCATCGAACTTTTCCGCAAGGTGCAGAAGGATGGCACCGGATTCGAATACGCGGATGTCTTTGTCGCCGGATCGGTCGAGCAAGGCCGGGATTTTCGAGTTTGGATTAACCTTCACAAAGCCCGAACTGAATTGATCGCCTTCGTTGATACGGATGAGCCACGCGTCATATTCGGCGTCGCCGATCCCTGCCGCCAGAAGTTCTTCCAGTAGAACGGTGACTTTCACACCGTTTGGGGTTGCCAGCGAATAAAGCTGAAATGGGTGTTTCCCGACCGGCAGGTCCTTTTCATGGGTGTGTCCCGCAATTGGCCGGTTGATGCTTGCGAACTGACCGCCATTTGAGCTGTCCCAGGTCCAGACCTTGGGCGGTGTGTAAGTGTCGGACATTGGGTGTCTCCTGCGATCAGTTGTTTTGGCGAAGATAGGGCATCTGACCGCAGGGGAAAGGTGACTTGGCGCTTGCGATTGTTGGTGAACAGGACGGCTATCGATCAGGCACATTATCGACGCCCGAGCCACCCCAGGGATGACAGCGGATGATCCGACGGGCAGCCAGCCAAGCGCCACGCAACCCGCCATGCTTTTCCAGCGCTTCCAGCGCGTAGGCTGAACAGGTTGGATGATAGCGACAGTTCATGCCAACCCAGGGCGACAGCACCAGACGATAAGCCCGAACCGGGATCGAAAGGGTATAGGCCAAAGGTGTCACGCGTGGATCCTGTGCACCGCGTCAATCAGATCGGCTTTCAGCGTTTCAAAGTTGCGTTGCGCGGTTTCATCCCGGCGGCCAATCAGGACATAGTCGCAGGTGTCATGCCCATGATCCGGCAAGACAAGGCGCGCGACTTCGCGCAACCGGCGTTTCGCGCGATTGCGGGCGACGGCGTTGCCGACCTTTTTTGAACAGGTGAACCCAATTCGGATGCCCGCAGGTTCGTCCAGACCGCGGCGGCGCATTTGCAGCGTGAATCCGGGCGTTGAGACGCGTTTGCCGCGCGCCGCGCTTAGAAAGTCGGCGCGTTTGGTAAGGGTGATGAGACCGGGCAGTTTCATTTGGCTAGAAATGGCAAAACCGCCGACGGTTGCCCGTGGCGGTTCCCAAACACGCGACGAAGTCGCGGCTACGCGCTAAGTTTCTTGCGGCCACGCACACGGCGGGCGTTTAGAATCTTGCGACCGGCTTTGGTCGCCATGCGCGCGCGGAACCCGTGCCGCCGCTTGCGGACCAGGTTCGAGGGCTGGAATGTGCGCTTCGACATCGCATCTCTCCGTTCAGCTGGCCCGGATTCGGGCGCTTTTGTGTTCCGAAGCCCGGTCTGTATGAGCATCCCCCAGCCAAGTCAACGGTATGGCCCCCGAAGTTTGCAACATTTTGGATCATTCGGGCTTTTGAATGTTTCAGAACCGAAAGATTCCCGGTTTTTGCCCCAAGTTCGTTCACTGCCCTTCACTCGCGCGTGATTGGCCTGCCAATTGCCCATTTTTACGGTCATCTACTGTCTCGAACGATGGACCCCGTACAAAGAAAGTGCTTGATATGACCTTCATGACAGACACACCGCGCCTTGCCGGTGGTCTCGCAAAGAGACTGCCGCTGATCATAATTCTGGCTGTCGCGGCCATCGGCGCTTTCACGCTGCGCGACTACCTTAGTTTTCAGGCTTTGGCCGATAACCGCGAAACCCTGATCGCGTTTCGGGATGCGAACTATTTGCTGACGGTGCTGGCCTTTATCTGTGCTTATGTCGTCATCGTCGGGTTTTCGCTGCCGGGCGCGTCTATCGCCACGCTGACCGGCGGCTTTCTTTTCGCAACCTTCCCCGGCGCATTGTTCAACATCACAGGGGCCACCATTGGGGCCACGGCCATCTTTATGGCGGCGCGCATGGGATTTGGCGAAAAGCTGGGCGCGAAACTGGAATCGTCAGATGGGGCCATCAAGAAGATCAAGGACGGGATTGATGAAAACCAGTGGTCGATGCTGTTTCTGATCCGTCTGGTGCCTGCGGTTCCGTTCTTTATCGCGAACCTTCTGCCAAGCTTTTTGGAAGTCCCGCTGCACCGCTTTGTCATTTCGACGTTTTTGGGCATTATCCCAGGCGCGGTCGTGTATACCTCGGTCGGGGCCGGTCTGGGCGAAGTATTCGCGCGCGGTGAAACACCAAACCTTGGAATTATATTCGAGCCGCATATTCTGTTCCCGATACTTGGGCTTTGCGCATTGGCCGCACTTCCTATTGTGATCAAGGCTATTCGCGGCAAGGAAGGCATCTGATCTATGGAACGTATTAAAACGGATGTGCTGGTCATTGGGGCCGGGTCGGGCGGTCTTTCGGTTGCATCGGGTGCTGTCCAGATGGGGGCAAAGGTTGTCCTGCTGGAAGGCCACAAGATGGGCGGCGATTGCCTGAACTATGGCTGCGTCCCGTCAAAGGCGCTGCTGTCGGCAGCCAAACACGCCCATGCCATGACGACGGGTGCCCCATTCGGGGTGACGCCGGCCCAGCCCAAGGTTGATTACGCGGCGGCCAAGGATCACGTCCAGAAGGCCATTGCGACGATCGAGCCACATGACAGCCAGGAACGGTTCGAAAGCCTGGGCGTTCATGTCATCCGCGAATACGGACGCTTTATAAGCGACACAGAAGTGCAAGCCGGTGACACGGTGATCGAAGCGCGGCGGATTGTTGTATCAACCGGCTCATCGCCCTTTGTCCCACCGATCCCCGGTTTGGATAAGGTCACGCATTTCACCAACGAAAATATCTTTGACCTGCGCGAGCAGCCCGACCACCTTTTGGTTATTGGCGGTGGTCCCATCGGAATGGAAATGGCGCAGGCCCATGTTCGGCTTGGTTCGAAAGTTACTGTAATCGAAGGCGCCAAGGCGCTGGGCAAGGACGACCCGGAAGCCGCAGCCCTTGTGCTGGAAAAGATGCGCGCCGAAGGGATCGAAATTGTCGAAGACGCGCTGGCCGAAAAAATCAGCAAACGCGGCAAGGTGATCACGGTCGAAACCTCGAACGGCACATACAAAGGGTCACATCTGTTGATGGCGGTAGGCCGCAAGGTGAATATCGACAAACTTGATCTTGATGTTGGCGGGGTCGGCTTTGACCGGGGCGGCATCAAGGTTGACGCGTCGCTTCGCTCGACCTCGAACAAACGGGTTTATGCGATTGGCGATGTCGCAGGTGGTCTGCAATTCACCCATGTTGCTGGGTATCATGCGGGCGTGATCATCCGGTCGATGCTTTTTGGTTTGCCGTCCAAGGCAAGAACCGATCACATCCCTTGGGTGACCTATACCGACCCCGAACTGGCGCAAATCGGGCCGACCGAGGCCGAAGCGATCAAGATGCACGGTGCGGGTGCGATCAAAACCGTGCGTTTTGAGTATTCGGGCAACGACCGCGCAATTGCGACGGGCAAAACCGACGGTTTCATCAAGGTGATGGTCTTTAACAAACGCCCGATTGGCGTCACGATTGTCGGCGAAAATGCAGGCGATCTGATCAACACTTGGGCTTTGGCTATCGCAAATAAAATGAAAATGGGGGCGGTCGCCGCAATGGTTGCACCTTACCCGACCTTGGGCGAGATCAACAAACGCGCCGCCGGGGCTTATTTCACCCCAACGCTTTTTGAGAACCCGACCGTAAAGAAAGTCGTCGGCTTCGTGCAACGCTATTTGCCTTGACGCCTATGTTTATTAACACGCTTTCCGGTCGCTTTCTTGTCCTTACGATTTTGTTCGTGATGCTGGCCGAAGTGTTTATTTTTGTCCCGTCCATCGCGCGGTTTCGGCAAGACTATATGCTTAACCATCTTGAGCGTGCGCAGATCGCATCGCTGGCCTTGCTGGCGGACGAAATGATCGAGCTGGAATTGGAACAGGAACTGCTGACCAACGCCGGTGTGTACAATGTCGTTCTGCGCCGTGACGAGATCCGGCAGTTGGCGCTGGCGTCAAGCATGCCGCGTCCGGTCTCGCAGACCTTTGACATTCGCGACCCGTCGGCCGGCTCGTTGATCATGGATGCCATTAGGCGTTTGGCGAACCCGGAACCCGAAGTGATCCGGGTGATCGGAACGCCTTTGCGGGATGCAGGTCTTTTGATCGAAGTGACAATGCCGACCGAACCGATGCGCGCCGCGATGCTGGACTATGGCTTGCGTGTTTTGATCCTGTCGGCGGTCATCTCGATCTTCACAGCAACGCTTTTGTTCTTTGCCGTGCGGTATTTCCTGGTCAAACCGATCTCGGGCGTGGTGTCCGCCATGAAAACCTATGCCGCCGCCCCCGAGGATGCGCGCCGTATCATCGTGCCAAAATCCAGCGTGCGCGAACTGGCCGAGGCTGAACTGGCCCTGAAGTCGATGCAGACCGATTTGACATCCGTTTTGCGTCAAAGCGAACGGCTTGCGTCGCTGGGCAGCGCAGTGGCCAAGATCAGCCATGACTTGCGCAACATCCTGACAACGGCCCAGCTGTTTGCAGATCGTATTGAAAGCAGCCAGGACCCCGCCGTGGCGCGTATGGCGCCCAAACTGATGAATTCGATCAGCCGTGCGGTGAACCTGTGCGAAAGCACGCTGGCCTTCGGCAAAGCGGAAGAGCCCCCGCCCGCCTTAACCGTGACCCCGCTGTCTTCGATTGCGCAAGACGTGGTCGACAGCGAACAACTGGCGGCCGACGGTGCACCGATTACCATTTCGCAATCCGTGACCGCAAACCTGACGGTGCGGGCGGACCCCGAACAATTGTACCGCGTGTTGTCGAACCTTGTGCGGAATGCGCGCCAGGCCATTATCAGCACGGGCGAAGAAGGAACGATTTCCATTGATGCGGGTGAAAGCACACGCGCCTGGTGGATCACCGTGACAGACAGCGGCCCTGGCTTGCCGCCACGGGCCCAGGAACATCTTTTTACCCCGTTTCAGGGCACCGTCAGCAAGGGCGGTTCCGGCTTGGGCCTGGCCATTGCGGCTGAACTGGTGCGTGGCCATGGCGGCGCGCTGTCGCTGAAAAGCACAGGGCCAGAAGGAACCGTATTCGAGATCAACCTGCCCAAGGCAGTCATCGGTCAGGGACAAGCTGCGGAATAGACCGGGCCAGTCTGAAAAACGACCTTGCAATGCCAGCGGCGGGAAGCTATCCCGCCCATGCTCGCGCGCTGGTAGCTCAGTTGGATAGAGTACTTGACTACGAATCAAGGGGTCGGGGGTTCGAATCCTCCCCAGCGCGCCATTTTAGTTTTACAATCGGTTCTGTTTCGGACTGCCGCCCCAGGCCGACAGGGATCACACCCATTGGAGTTGATCTGAACCGAATGTGGAATTGGGCTGTGCATTCACACGAAAGCGCGTGGCAGGGATCGCCCACCTGTGGTCAACCGTAAAGATCGGCGCGTGTGATACCAAGGGACGAGGCTGCGACGCCGGTATGGAACAAGCCGCGAAACAACCAGTAGCGCCATCTCGACGGCCAAAAAATGGTCACAGGAACGATAAGAAAGCTGAACAGCGCCTTGGCCAAGGCCAGACCGAATAAGCCCGCGCGCCGGCCCTGACGCTTGCGCAGCATCGATATTGCATAGGAATGGCCCGCGCTGAAGCGCCGCCGCGCAATAAATCTGAACGTCGTTCGGTTTAAAGGAAGTTCTTCATCGACAATTGCGTCCTTGGCAACCGTCATGGTCGCCCCCAGCCCGCCAAGCCGATAGAAGAATTCGGTGTCTTCCCCGCCCTTGCGCCCAAGAGCCAGTTCAAACCTTTGATCTGCCCATGGGGTCCCGGCCCAACGCATCAGAACGTTGCCGGTATAGCCAGTTTCAATCGTTCCATTTCTGACTTGTGGCAAAGGACTATGCAAACCCAGCTCTGCGACCCAATCAGGCGTACCGTCTTGATACGTTGCCGATACAGCGCCAAATACGATATCTGCACCGTCGCTTTGTGCTGTGCGCCAAAGCTCTGACAGCCAATCTGGACGTGCGGTTTCATCGTCGTCGATATATGCAATCCAATCAGCGTCTGATTGGTCCAGTCCTGCGTTCCGCGCGATGGAAATGTTTCTGGACGGGGCGTGAACATAGCTTACAGGAAAGCGGCTGCCATCGGCGATCTTCTCGATCCTGACGCGCGCACTGTCTGTGACGTCATTGTCCAGAATTACGATCGAAGGTTGCAGCTGTTCAGGGACATCCAGCGCGAACAGGCTTTGCACCGTGTCGAGAATTTGCTCTCTGCGGAATGTGCAGATGCAGATATCAATCTTCACCATACTCACACCCAGAACTTGCCTTACACCATCTCTGGCTTTGCTTTGGGCACGTTAACAGGCCCCAGCGCGAGAAACCACAGCAATAGGTGTTTTGATCAAGATCTTCAGATCGTTCGAAAAGCTCATGCTGCTGACATACTCGACATCCAGATCGACGCGTTCTTCGAACGTGGTCAGGCTACGTCCCGACACCTGCCACAGGCCGGACAGGCCAGGGCGCACCATGCGGTAGTAGAACGTGTTCGCACCATAGTGCTCGTCAAGTTCAGACTGTGTAACAGGTCGCGGGCCGATAATGCTCATGTCCCCCACCAGAACATTGAAGAACTGCGGCAGCTCGTCCATGCTTGTCCGGCGCAGGATCTTTCCGACGAACGGCAAGATCCGGGGGTCATTCTTCAGTTTGCGGGACAGTTCCCACTCGGCGCGTGCCTCTGCGTCGTTCGCAAGAAGAGCATCCAGCTTGTCTTCCGCGTCCACCACCATCGTTCTGAACTTGAGGCAGCGAAAGGTCTTGCCGTTTGCTCCCACCCGCTTGTGTCCAAACAGGATTGGTCCGGGGTCAACGGCATAAATGCAGATCGCAACGATTACCATAAATGGCAGCGCCGCGAAAATAAGTGCGATTGAAAAGACCAGATCGAAAACTCTTTTAACGCCGGAATTCCGATATCGTTGAGCTGCCAAACCATCGGAAGCCGTTGTTTCGTCGCTCAGTTCTTTTACAAATTGCATAGCAGCATTCACTTCTTCTAATTTTACACGGAACACGCGTCACAAACGCAGCCAAAATAAGAACCCGGCATCACATCCGAACCACGCGATCCACGTCACGCCATACCCATTTTGCTGAATTCGAAAAATTTACGCGGCTTTACGCCCCGAAACCCATACCCACACAGCCCATGCTCTAATCAGATAAATGTCGCGCAAGGTCAACCAGTGCCGTGACTCTGTGAATAACTAAGCGGAAATCGGCCATTTAGTGTTAGAAATCAGACCTTGCTCCCAAAATGTGGGCGATTCTACTCGGTGCCTTTATTTGAATAGGGCCGCGGATGTAAGTGGAAAAAACACAAGTTGAGACGCAGTCTGGTGTTTTTCTTTCCGTTCGAGAATGGCGTTTATTGAAAAATTGGGCGATATCTTCCGAATCGCCTACAGCAGAAATGTCAGCAAAAGCTAAGTTGTAGTGGGCAGTGATTCCATGCCTCGCCAGCGAATGAAGAAGGGTTCCAGTATGTGCCGGAAAGATGTGCTTTGACAGTGACCAATGACGTAAATCCCGCGCCTGATTTGGCATCTAGAATTGTTGTCGCAATCCCGACTTTGAACGAAGCAGGCCATATTGAAGCCTGCATTTCTTCACTTGGATATCAATTGGACGAATTGCAAAAAATACACTTTGTTATTTCCGATGGAGGCAGCTCGGATTCTACGCGCGATATCGTAGAATCCATTGGTGTCAAATCCAAAAACGTTTTCCTACTGGACAATCCAGAAAAGCTACAATCGGCCGGTGTCAATTGCGTTGCAAATTCTGAATATGCAAAGGGGCGCGACATTCTTATTCGATGTGATGCGCATGCTGTCTATCCCAAGGACTATATCCTGCGACTTGCCCGCACGCTTTTGAAACAGGCTGTCGCTTCGGTTGTTGTTCCGATGGATTCGGTTGGTCAGACGTGCTTTGCACAGGCCGCAGCTTGGGTGGTGCACACACCTTTTGGTTCCGGCGGTGCGGCGCATCGGGGTGGAAAGCAGTCTGGATTTATCGATCATGGTCACCACGCGGCATTCGATCTTTCATGGTTTCGAAAGATTGGCGGCTATGACCCGAGCTTTTCGCACAATGAGGACGCTGAATTTGACAAACGTCTGGTCGAGGCCGGTGGCCGCATCTGGCTGGACGCAGATATTCGCCTAACCTATTTCATGCGGCCCAATCTTTCCGGTCTGGCCCGGCAGTACCGCAATTATGGGCGAGGCCGGACAAAGACCTTGATGAAACATCGCATGCGCCCCCGGCTTCGGCAGGCTCTTCCACTTGTGCTTCTTGGGGTTCTTGCGGCCAGCCTGCTTGGTGGGCTGCTTCTGCATCCCATCTTCTTTCTGGGGGCTTGCGCGTATCTTGCGTTGTTATGCGCTGTAACGCTTATGATTGCGATGCAACACCGCACTCTGTGCGCGCTTTGGGCCGGGCCTGCGCTTGCGGCGATGCATCTTGCCTGGGCCTTTGGTGCGGTCGAGATGTTTGTGAAACAGCGCTTCGCCTGACGTTACTGTTGCGGAAATTGCCAAGCCGCGACCCAATCTACTTCAAACGTCGCGGGCAGCGCCCCTGCAAAAATGCGGCCCGGCCATTTACCACCCAAGGCAAGGTTCAGCATCATAAACATCGGAACGTGATGGTTCGATTTGGTTTCGACAACATGATGCGGAACGCGGTCCAGATAAAAAACCGTGCGGTTCTCATCCCAGAGAACGCCGAAATTCCTGAACTCTTCGGTCCCATCGAGAAGCGGATATGATGCGCCGCTTTTCTGGTTGTCGGGGGCAAGGTCCCAGTGAACGGTGACAAAGTACTTGTCCGGCTCCGATCCGATAAATTCCATGATGTCGATTTCGGGAGGCCAGTTGGGCGTGCCATCTGGTGCAAGCCGCGCGGCGCGCTTCATCCAGAACGCGGGCCAAATGCCTTGCCCCTTTGGTACTCTGACACGGGCTTCGAAAAAGCCATACTGTTGTTCAAAATGCCCTTCGGTCGTCAGCAATCCGGAAATGTAACGATACCCATCAAGGAATGGCAGAGCGTCCTTGGGGGCTTTGCTGCCCGTAATCCTTAGGATGCCATCCTTGGTGGCGTACGGGTTCAGGCCAAGGGGTGCGTCGCCTGTGCCCGTAAAGCTGGGCTCGACATAAACCTGTTCCTCTTTGTTATCCCCAAGGGTGCGCCGTTCAATCGTGTCGTCGCTATATTTGCGATCAAACAGGTGACGCCAGGGCGGTGCGCCGGGCGTGAATGTCGTGAAATCGTCAAGAAAGGTGCGTTCCAATCTGACTGTGGCGTCACTTGTCACCGTTTCAGTCATTTCTTCGGGTGCCGCGCCTTCGACCGCGAGCGGAATAACCAAGTGCTGGGGCGGTTCAGTTAGATCGGCAAATGCGGCGGACGCAAAGATCACCCCCGCCAAAACAGCTGCGCACCCTGACAAAAAGGCTTGCATTAGCAAAACTTCTCACGAGCGGTTTGATAAACCTCTATGTCCGACTGGCACATCGCTTGAATGCGCTTGATCGTTTCATCGCCGACGTCCGGAACGCGTGCCGTGCCGCTTCGGGAATGACCGATGTGGAACGATTTCCCGGCAAGCTTGACTATCTGGTCTTCGAACTTTTTCATCTGGTCCAGAAATCCGATCACGGAAAACTTGTCCAGATTATCCAGTGCTGCTGCTTTCATCGTCGCCTCATCATCGTCGTCAGCGACACTCCACCCGGCCAGGTAGCGGGTGATAATTCTAGAATGCGCTTTGGCCTTATGCGTATCAAGGTAAGGTTCCAGCTCCATGTCGACAAAGCCCGAGCGACGTTCTTCGCGATAGTGCGAAATCATGCGCGAAACGGGATCCCGCAGGATCGTGACCCATTCATATTTGTCGCCGTGAACTTTGTGCGCGTCCGGATCAAACAGGAAATGGCCGCCCACATAGTCATGCTGTAACTGCATCGCCATGCTTGCCAGTGTCCGGCGGTACGTGTAGACCTTGCCGCCGTTCGGCCCGTCGTCGTGAAAACGCGCTTCGTCGATCACGCCACACTCGGAAAGTGAAACGGCGCTACGCGATTCCGGAACCGGCACCCACGTGTAATTTCGTGTGACTGGTATAGTGTTGATAAAGGCAAGCGACACCGAATTTCCGCCACACTTCGGCACATGCACATAGCAGAACCTGTGCTTCGGTTCGCCCAACGGAAAGCGCATTATGCGTCGCACGCGCCGCCCAAGTTTCTTCGAAACCGAAAAATCCGGATTGTCTACAAGTGCCACTAGTTTGAATCTCCGTGAACTGAACGGTGCCGACCGATCGACACGCACAAAGCTACAGGAAGCATCGTTAGCAAGGCATGCTCCTTGTAGAGTGCGACATCGACCAATGCGATGAAAAATAGAAATGTAAGTACCGCGATCACAAGCAAGCCCAGCTCGATATCGCGCCACAACAATGCGACTGCACGGGCGACGCACAGCAGAAACCCGACCAGAAAGGCGGCAAGCCCGGCCGGTCCGGCCATGATAAGAAGTTCGATCGTTAAGTTATGGAAACCATGCAAATGCTCGCCGTATTGGCTTTGAAGCACTTCGACCAGGTTCGCCATACGGCCCCAGTTCCAGAACCCATTCGCGCCATATCCCAGAACAGGGCGTTCTGAATATGCGTTCCAGCCGATATCCCAGATGATTGTGCGCCCGGTCATGGTGGAATCGCGCGACAGGGCGTTGAACAAGAGTTCACTTGGTGATGATTGAATCAAAACAAGCGCGACCAGTACGACACTTCCGATACCGAAAAGGCAAGCCAACGCGATAAGTGGTTTCAATCCGTTTCGCAGGAACAGCACGGTACCGGCAAACGCCACCCCAAGGGCGGCACCCAAGGCCAAAGACGCGGCTGAATCGGCCAGCAAGATCAGCACGAAAGCAAGAGCTGCGACCATCAGCCAGCCAGCCCGTGCGAACACTTGCCGCTCGCGTTTCCGAAGCGCCTCGAACAGGCTGAACAGGATAAGCAGAACCATCGTATGGCCAAGCCCGTTCTTCGATGTCAGCACCCCTTTAAGATTGTCCCTGTGATCCCAAGGGTCTGAAAAAATACCCGTTATGTTCAACGCCGAAGTCGCCGCGACGAATACCAGCACAAGGGTCGCGGACCGAATAAGGACGCGCGGGGGTGTCGACATGCCGACCTGTAAAGCAATCAGATAGGTGAACGTCAGCATCCCCGAATAAGCAATGGTTGCCGATGGCGCTACGCTCCAGAGAAAGGACATCCAGCAAACCAGGGGGAAGAGAATAAGTGGCAAGTTCCGCGCAATGGTTTGCAGCGTCGGACCGAAACGCAGTAAAAGCAGCGCCGCGCTTAGTCCGTACAGCGCCAACCAAAACACTGGAAGCAGGCCGAGAAACGCAAATGCAGCTGTTCCGGCAAAAACCGCAAGATACCGCATGACGTCGTCAAGCGCGTCAACCGCATGGCGGGGCTTCCCCAGGCTTTTCTGTGATGGGTAAGCAGATATCGCGTCGGATGGTATCATGCGTCGTCGTAATACCCGTGACCGTCCGGCAAGTACTCATATCGATCTTGCAACTTGGGATCCGTCTGGCAGAATATCGCCCCGATCAGGCCATTGCGGATGCCCGGGTTCTGCGCAAGCAGCCGCCGAACAAGGCTCATCCGGGTGCTGCCCCATTTGACGACCATGATCGAAGCATCGCTTTCGCTGACAAAATTGATGGCTTCGGGCATGAAAGCAAGCGGTGGCGTATCTATAATGACATAGTCATAAGCGTCGTCTTCTGACGACTGAAGCAGCTTGACCAGCTTTGTAAGCCAACTGGCGCTTCCAAGCGTGCCTTCCCGTGTGTAGATCAAGTCCAGATCCGTCGTCAGCTTGCGAAATTCTGCGTCGCAGGCCGCAAAGTGGATACCAAATTCGGTTTTCTTCTGTTTCGCCGCCGGACCAAGGGCCGAGCTAAGCCCACGGTTTCTGCGGTCGCCATCCACCAAAAGCACGCGATAGCCCTGGGCCGACAAGGCAAAGCCCAGATTGGACGAGACAACCGATTTGCCTTCTCCGCCCAATGCCGAGATGACAGAAATGATCGCCGGACGTTCGCATTCGGTCTCGATCCCGAAGGTCGACCGCCCAATCGCTTTCGCAGCCCGCGAGCCGGGTTGACGAATAGCAAAGCTGGAAAGCGACAGAAGCTTCCGTTCTTTCCGGCTCAATCGATTGGCATAAGTTCCAGGCACTGCAGGCGCCCTACGCAGCATGGCCGATGGTATCGTCGGAAAAGACCCGAAATAGTTTGTGCGTGTCGCCGCGCAAAGCTGTTGCGAGTTTCTGAAACTTCCATCGATCTGTTCGCGGATCAACGCAAAGGCCAGACTTGCCAAAAGCCCCGCCAGTGTGGCGATAACAATCAGAGTCTTGGGACCAAGCCCGGTGGGTTCCAACGGCGGGGCGGCTGTCTGAAGGATGCGCGCGGGGTTCAGAACAAGGTTCGTTTCCTGGCGCGTGTTCTGCAATTGGTTCAAAAGGGCGACGTGGCGGGCAGCCAGCGCTTCGGCCTGCCGCTCCAATCCCCGAAGGTCAACGAGATAGGTTCGATAGCCCGCAAATTCACGGTTCAGGTTTTCGCGCTCGATGCGCAAAGCCGTAACGGTTGGCAGCACCGCCGATCGCCGCGCCTCAATCGATGTTTCTTCGCGCCGCAACTGGGATTCAATCTGAGACGTCAATGTCTGACTGCGTGCCGTAACCTCGCCAGAGGCCGCCAGTTGGCGCAGTTCGGCGGCAGCCCGTCCGATGACCGGCGCGATATCAGCGGGCAGCGCCTCGATAATGTCATCTGTGATGGCGGTGGGGTCAGACAACGCGGTTCTGACAGCCGCAACTTCGCCATCCAGCCTTTGCAGGATCGATTCAGTCCGAAACAGATCTTCGGCCGTTTCGCCCAGTTTTGCCTCGAGAACGCTGGCGCTTGCCGCACTGTGGTTTTCAAACTGGGTCTTGAATTCTTCGACACGACGTTCAGCGTCCGCGACTTCGGCATCCGACGCTGCGATTTGGCTTCCCAGAATAACGCTGGCTTCGTCCATGTAAGTCATAAGGACGCTTTGCCGCCAAAGGCGAAATTCTTCCATCAACAGGTTCACGACCATCGCCGCCAATTCAGGCGTTTCCGCTTCGAAGCGCACATCAATGACAAACGTTGAATCCACACGTTCGACCGACAAGCCTTCAAGAAGCGTATCAATCGCTTCGCCGCGCTCTTCGTGGGTGCTTTCGGCGGAAATCGCAAAAGTTGCATCGACATTCTGCGCGCCCAAGCGTTCGGCGACTTTGTTCAGAAGGTCGCGTGAGACAAGGCTCTCGACTTCAGAATCGATCATCATCGTCTCGCCAAAGATGTTCGAGCTTCTCGAAGTCACATCCGTCGTGCCCAGGGATTGGTCAATCACCAGCCGCCCCAGGGCTTCGTATTTCGCGGTCATTTGCGACGCCAGCAAAAGCGACAGGGCAAAGGCGACAAGAGAAATCAGCGCAATGTACAGAAAGCTTCGCCGGATGGCAGTTATGACATCCGCGATCAGGTCAGACAGTTGCGATTGCGAATCCGTCTCGTGTTCTACGGGTGCGGCGCGTCCTGCGGCACGAAAGAACTGCGGGACCTTTGTGTCGTCGTGTTTCATCCTAGCACCGCGCGATCTGTCTTTGTGGGCTTGGGCAACACCGGCGCAAGCGCTGAAATGACAGCCTGTCCCGATTGCTGGAACACAAAGGAATCCCGCGGCAGCAATTCGTTCGCGCAAGCCGCCGCTTTGTCGGGCCAGCATTGCGCGATGCAATCTTCCAGATTTTCCACACTCGCGTCCTGCAAAACAAACCCCAGCCCGTTTTCTTCGACATATTGTCCCGTCACCGTGTTTGCGACGGCAATTGACGGACACCCACGCCAGGATGCCTCATAAACACGGTTCGGCAAAAGCCAATCCGAATTGCCGCCCGATTGCCCCAAATCCTGGGACCAAACGCGGTCGCGGGCGTCATATACATCATTCAGGCCGAAAATCATGGTTCATATTGTCCCGCCGCATTGCAGCAGAGAACACCGCAAACCCAGCATCCTGAAAAAGTCGATTTCGCCTGATCTGGGAGGCCTCGGCGATATCGAAACCAAATACAAAAAACGCGGTCACATCATATCCGCCATAAGTTCCAAAGAGTTGCTTGCTTACACGTAGTTTAAGATAAATGCCAGCAGGGTAAGAGACCGGCCATTGGCGGCTTGCTGCCTGTGCAGTTTTCACCTTCGGTGAAGCGCCCAACGCAAAGCGGAGACAATTGAAACGTGCCGTCTGTATCGGCGGCGTACATATATTGTCCCAAAAAGCGCCCAGGACCCCCAAGATATGGAAAAAGCGACCGCGACACCAACGGCACCGAATGGTGGCCCAAAAGCAAAATCAGCGCGGACATAAGTGTCACACAGGTGAATGCAATAACGGGCAAGATGCGCGCGCTTTCACTGAACGCAATGAAAACAATGGATGGGCCGCCGATAGCCAAGAAAACCGATTCTAACGTCAGGATGGCAAGAACCGGCCCTCGCCTGTCAGTTCAGGCGAAAAGAACGCCACTTCACCGGCGATCATCAGCCAGTGCATTGGACGGCCCCGAAGGGCCGCCCAAAGACAGCTCTTAAGCCACCAGATCGAAGCGGTCGGCGTCCATCACCTTGGTCCAGGCGGCAACGAAGTCTTTCACGAACTTCTCTTTGTTGTCGTCTTGGGCATAGACCTCGGCATAGGCGCGCAGGATCGAGTTTGATCCAAACACCAGATCAGCGCTTGTGGCTGGCCATTTGATGTCGCCGGTTGCCCGGTCGCGCAGTTCATAGGTGCCGTCGTCCAGCGGGTGCCAGCTAAAGGACATGTCGGTCAGGTTGACAAAGAAATCATTCGTCAACGCCCCGACTGTGTCAGTGAACACCCCATAGGCACTACCGTCGTGGTTGGCGCCCACCACCCGCAGTCCGCCCAAAAGAACGGTCATTTCGGCGGCGGTCAGGCCCATCAGTTGCGCGCGGTCCAGCATCATTTCTTCGGCTGAAACCGCATAGGCATCCTTCTGCCAATTGCGGAACCCGTCGGCCACTGGTTCCAGCACGCTGAAACTGTCGGCGTCGGTCTGGTCCGCCGTTGCGTCGCCACGTCCGGGTGTGAACGGCACGTCCACGGCATGACCGCCGGCCTTGATCGCCATTTCCAGCCCAACATTGCCGCCAAGGACGATGGTGTCTGCGATAGACGCACCGGCGTCGGCCGCGAGGGGTTCAAGAATGCCCAAAACCTTTGCCAGACGGTCAGGTTCGTTGCCCGCCCAATCCTTTTGCGGCGCAAGACGAATGCGTGCGCCATTGGCGCCGCCGCGCTTGTCCGAGCCGCGGAAGGTCCGCGCGCTGTCCCAGGCGGTCGCGATCAGCTCGGCTGCTGTTAGCCCGCTGTCGGCTATCTTGGCCTTGACCGCTGCCACATCATACCCTGTCGGGCCGGCTGGGATGGGGTCTTGCCAGATCAGATCCTCGGCTGGCACATCCGGGCCGTAGTAGTTGGCGCGGGGCCCCATGTCGCGGTGGGTCAGTTTAAACCAGGCCCGCCCAAAGGTTTCTGCGAAATAGTCGGGATCCGCCCGGAATTTCTGACAGATCTCGTTATAGATCGGATCGACCTTCATCGCCATGTCGGCATCGGTCATCATCGGCATCTGCGCTTTTGACGGGGCCGATGGGTCGCGCGGCATTTCGTCTTCCGGCATGTCGACAGGCTTCCACTGATTGGCACCTGCCGGTGACTTGGTCAGTTCCCATTCATAGCCGAACAGATAGTCGAAATAGCCCATGTCCCACTGGGTCGGGTTCTTCGTCCACGCGCCTTCAATGCCCGATGTAAAGTTGTCCGACGCCTTCGACGATTGGCCGGGATTGTGCCAGCCAAAGCCCTGCATATGCACCGGGCAACCTTCGGGTTCAGCCCCGATCGTGTCGCCATGTCCGCCGCCGCCATGGGCCTTGCCGACCGTGTGACCGCCACAGGTCAGCGCTGCGGTTTCTTCGTCGTTCATCGCCATCCGGGCAAAGGTTTCGCGCACATGTTGCGCGGTGCGCGCCGGGTCCGGCTGACCGTTCACGCCTTCGGGGTTCACATAGATCAGCCCCATGTGGACCGCCGACAGCGGGTTTTCCAGCGTCGAGGCATCGTCCAGATCATCATAGCGGTTTTCAGACGGCGCCAGCCATTCGTTTTCCGAACCCCAATAGACATCGGTTTCCGGGCCCCAGATGTCTTCGCGGCCAAAGCCGAAACCAAAGGTTTTCAGACCCATGGATTCATACGCCATGTTGCCCGAAAGAATGATCAGGTCGGCCCAGGACAGCGCGTTGCCGTATTTCTTTTTGATGGGCCACAGCAGACGGCGCGCTTTGTCCAGGCTGGCGTTGTCGGGCCACGAGTTCAACGGGGCGAACCGGATATTGCCGGACCCCGCGCCACCGCGCCCGTCCTGCATCCGGTAGGACCCGGCAGAATGCCAGGCAAGCCGGATCATCAGGCCGCCATAGTGACCCCAATCGGCGGGCCACCAGTCCTGATTTTCGGTCATCAGCGCTTTGACATCTGCTTTCACCGCTGCGTAATCCAGACCTTTGACAGCGTCACGGTGGTCGTAATCGGCGTCCATCGGGTTTGTCCGCGCACCATGTTGGTGCAGGATGTCCAGATTAAGCGCGCTGGGCCACCATTTGGTGACGGGCTTGCCCAGTGCCGTGTTGCCGCCGTGGTTCACGGGGCATCCGCCGAGACCTGGCATTTTGTTTCCGTCCATTGGGATCTCCTGTTGCTGTGTCGCGTTGTTGATTTTGGGTGGTGATGCCGCCTGCGTACCCAGTGCGTGCGATTAATTCCAATTGAAAATACTTAAATCATTCATAGTCTCAGGTTATGGTTAACTTCACGCTCAAACATTTCCGCTATTTCGATGCGTTGGCACGGTTCGAACACTTCGGGCGTGCGGCGGATGCCTGTTCGATCTCGCAACCGGCCTTGTCGGTGCAGATCAAGGAACTGGAAACCATGTTGGGCGCGCCGCTGGTCGAACGCGCAGCGCGTAAAATTCGCCTGACAACGCTGGGCGAGGATTTTCTTGAACGTGCCCGCAAGGTTCTAAGCGATGTGGAAGACATGTCTGAACTTGCGCGCAAACCGGACGGGCCGCTGAAGGGCAGGCTGCGGATGGGGATTATCCCCACTTTGGCGCCCTATCTGCTGCCCGAGGTTATTCGCCGTCTGTCCGCAACGCTGCCCGGTCTTGAACTGCGACCGCGCGAAAGTGTCACCAAATCCTTGCTGGATGATCTGCTGCACTCGCGTCTTGATTTCGTTATTGCAGCACTGCCTGTGTCAGAACCAAGCCTGCGGGAATTTGCGTTATTCGAAGAAGATTTCGTCCTGATCCGATCCGCAGAAGACGCGGGCAAGCCGGTGCCTGCGCCTGACCAATTGCAGGAAATGAAACTGCTTTTGCTGGAAGAAGGCCACTGTTTTCGCGATCAGGCGCTGTCTTTTTGCGAGATCTCGCCATCTGACCCCAGCCTTTTGATGGAAGGGTCGTCGCTGGCGACGTTGGTGCAAATGGTCAATGCGGGGCTTGGGTTGACGGTGATTCCGGAAATGGCCGTGTCGCTTGAAACCGAAGGCACGTCTGTCGAAGTGTCCCGGTTCACCGGAACCCCGCCGAAACGCACGGTTGGCATGGTCTGGCGCAAGACCAATCCGCTGGAGACACAGCTGATGGAACTGGGCGCGACGATCCGGCAAATCGGTCAGGCACAGCGCGACAAGGGGCGCGTTTAAGCGCTTAGTTCCGCACGCTTTGCCGCCTGGGGTCCGGGTCACCGCTTGCGCTGCCCCAGATGTCAGTGCGCATAATCCCGTTTGCCCGTTCCAGACCCGGCCCGCCGACGCCGTCGCCGGGGTCGAGTTTCGGGCTGCCCGGGGTCAGTTTGTGGCGCAGGAACGCAATAGGATGCGCGCGCAGTGTCAGGCGCATGGCGACATAGTCTTCGACCACATGTTCGCCCGGTGTCATGGTGGGCAGATTGGCCAGAGGTTCATCGATGCCTTCGCCGTCCATATCGCCTGAAAACAAGGGCAATGGGCTGTCCGAGACCAAGGCCGCCGCTGCCCAAAGCGCGTCGCGCCGGGTCAGATCAAGCGAGGCAAACACATCTGCTTCGGCCAAAACGCGCAACAGACGCGGTTCGGTTCCGGCGCGTCGCCAGACGTCTTCGACGGATTGATAGCCATTGCCACGCGCGGCGACGATCCATGTCGCGTCTTCCTCGCGCATTGATTTTATTTGACGAAATCCCAACCGAAGGGCCAAACCACCGCGCCCATCGGATTCCATGATGTTGTTCCAGGTGGACGCATTGATGTCGGGTGCGCGTATCTCGACCCCGTGTTCACGCGCATCGCGGACGATTTGGGCCGGAGCGTAGAACCCCATGGGCTGAGCATTGAGCAGCGCGCAGGCAAAGATGCCCGGATGATGGCATTTAAGCCAGCTTGAGGCATAGACCAGAAGCGCGAAACTGGCCGCGTGGCTTTCGGGGAAACCATAGCTGCCAAAGCCTTCGATCTGGGAAAAACATCTTTCGGCAAACGCGTCATCATAGCCGTTTTCCCGCATGCCTTTCAGGAAGCGGTTGCGGAACTCGCTGATATTGCCGTGTTTTTTGAAGGTGGCCAGCGACCGGCGTAGGCGGTCGGCTTCTTCGGGTGAAAAGCCTGCACCGACGATGGCGATCTGCATGGCTTGTTCCTGAAAGAGCGGAACACCCAGCGTTTTGCCCAGAACCTTGCCCAGCTCGTCAGACGGAAATTCGACCTTTTCCTCGCCATTCCGGCGGCGCAGATAGGGGTGCACCATGTCGCCCTGAATGGGGCCTGGACGGATAATCGCGGTCTCAATCACCAGGTCGTAAAACGTGCGCGGCTTCATGCGCGGCAAAAAGTTCATCTGCGCCCGGCTTTCCACCTGAAAGACGCCCAGACTGTCAGCTTTGCAAAGCATATCATAGACTTGCGGGTCTTCGGGCGGAAGCGTCGCAAGCGTGTAATCGACGTGGTGATGCATCTTTAGAAGATCGAACGCCTTGCGGATGCAGGACAGCATGCCAAGGGCCAGAACGTCGACTTTCAGGATGCCAAGGCTTTCAATATCGTCCTTGTCCCAGCAGATAACCGTGCGGTCTTCCATCGTTGCATTTTCAATCGGGACCAGTTCGTCCAGCCGGCCTTCGGTGACGATGAAACCACCGACATGTTGCGACAAGTGGCGGGGAAACCCTTGAATTTCAAAGATAAGTTCCATCGTCTGGCGCAAACGGCGGTCGGTCGGGTCCAGCCCGATTTCGCGCAATTGCTGTTCGGCCATGCCGGATGTGTCGAAGAACCCCCAAAGCTGCGAAGATATCGCGCCGATGGTGTCTTCGGTCAGACCCATGGCGCGCCCGACCTCGCGGATGGCGCGTTTTCCCCTGTAATGCACGACCGTTGCGCATAATCCGGCGCGTTCCCGACCATAGCGGGCGTAGATGTGCTGGATGACCTCTTCGCGGCGTTCGTGTTCAAAATCGACGTCGATATCGGGCGGTTCGTCGCGGGCTTCAGACACGAAGCGTTCAAAGACCATTGTGCCGATCTCGGGCGAGACCGACGTGACGCCAAGACAGTAGCAAACCACTGAATTTGCAGCACTTCCCCGACCCTGACAAAGAATATCGCGGGAGCGCGCAAACGCCACGATATCGCGAACAGTCAGGAAATAGGGTTCGTATTTCAGCTTGGCAATCAACGTCAGTTCATGGGCCAGAAGTTTGTGTACATGATCCGGCGCGCCGCCCGGATACCGCCATTTGAGACCGGCGTGGGCCAGACGGCTTAGGCGGTCCTGGGCTGTTTCATCTTCGGAAATTTCCGAGGGATATTCGTATCTTAGCTCGTCCAGCTGGAAATGCAGCGTCTCGGCCAAAGCGGTTGCGCGGTCTACGGCGGCTGCGTGTTTGCCCAAGAGACGCCGCATCTCGGGTTCCGAGCGCAGGCGTTGTTCGGCATTTGCCAAAGCTGCGCGACCCAGATTGTCGATTTTGCACCCTGTGCGAATGGCCGTCAGAACGTCCGCCATTTTGCGGCGACGACCGTGGTGCATCAAAGGGCAAGCGCTTGCAATTGTTGGAATTTTCAACGCCCTGGCCTGATCGGCAAGCCAGTCAAAACGGTCTGGATCCTGACCGTCATATTTCGGCGAAAGCACGATGTAGCAGTCATTTGGAAAGGCGCGAACCAGCCTTTTTGCCTGTGGTTTCCATGACTTATCCTGTGGGGCATGGAAGAGGAGAGCGATGTCATGGCCAAATTCAATCAGGTCTTCGATTCGCAGCGCGCAGACGCCTTTCTTGGCACGCAGCCGCCCGCGCGAGATCAGGCGACACAGATTTCCCCAGCCTTTTCGGGACTTTGGCAGGGCCGTTGCGGAAAACCCCGAGGTCAGAACGATACGTGCACCCGGAATTAACCGGGGAACGTTTAGGATGTTTGCCGAAGCGCCAAGCAATGGTGGCGGTTCCACACGTGTCTCGAACCCTGCTTTGGGACCATCCAAAAAGTCTTCGATCTCTTCCGGGGCGAATGTGCCGTGTTTCGCGCGTGCCTTTCCGCCCGGATAACTTTCGAAGACCGGCTTTTTGCGTTCCCACGCACCCACAGGTGCGGGAGGACCGATAAGCTCTGTCACCTGGCGGTCGCGCACCTGCCGGGCGATTTCGCGTATCCGGGTGTGGGCGCGCACTATTCCGGCCACAGAATTCTCATCTGCGATGGCCAAAGCGGTCAGACCCAGAAGCGCGGCCCGGTCAACATATTCCTCGGCATGGCTGGCGCCCGTAAGGAAGGTGAAGTTGGACGTGATGGACAGTTCAGCAAAGCTCATCCCTGATTCTCTTTGCGTCCCGGGTGTGAAAAATATACGCGAATCTTCAGCATGGCGATATGATATTCACGTTTTGTTCTTTTTCCCAGACCGATTCCTGAACAAAGTTCAACTTTTTGGAGCCATATTCACGGTCTGCTCACACTGGCGGGGCTTCCTGCATTGACCTTAGGGCAATTTGTCGGCCAACCTGACCCTGGGGTCGCAAAATAAGATGCGATCAGTAAAGACCTGTATTTCTAGCCCGTTGGTCCGGCTGGGTTCATTTAACCCGAAACGTTTGGCTAACACTGTCAAAAAGTGTGGCGTGTATCGCCGAAGATGTGAGCGACACGAGTAGGGTGGTTAACGAGTTGCGCTCGCGGGGTCGGGACTGATCCAATCCCATGTCCCACAATCCGTCCCGACCTCGCGGGTGATCTCGGCCTTTTGCCGTGCGCTTTATTTCAGGAAGATTTGCGACTGACACTCACCGCCCAGATGGCAGGTGAGCAAGCGCTGTTCGTCTGCTGCGGACCACGGCACAATCAGACCGCCGCAGGGGCCGCGGGTAAGAACCGGCTGGTCGTCTTCCAGTTTCAGCGCGAGGATATAAGCGCCATCGGCCAGACCTTCGGGTGTGCCGCACCATGGGCCGGTGCAGGTGGCGCGGATGGTGATCGGCGCGTCAAAGGCCACTTGGAAACCGGTCCGGGTCAGCGCGTGGCCTGTGACGCGGGCTTTGGTCTGCGCATCCGTGGTTTTGGTGTCGGTCCGCAGCGGCAGATTGGCTGGTTCCCCCAGCATGACGGTGCCTTTGATCAGCAGATAATCCGCCGGGTCTTTCCTGATTTGCTGATAGATGAACACGGCGTCCGGCGGCAGGCAGGACAGGGCCAGGGCCGGGGCGGCCAAAAGGCCAACGAGAAGCGTCAGGGCAAGCTGTTTCATCCGTACCTCTTTCCCCCAGCGGTATGCAGGTAAGCCCGAGCGGCGGGGATCGCAAGGTTAAAGCCGGTTGCGGAAAGCCGTGATCACCTGATCATAGACGGCGCGTTTGAAGGGCACGATGTCGGACAGAACCTGATCGGCGGTTGACCAGCGCCAGCGGGCAAATTCATGGTCGTGTTTGGTGATGTCGATCTGGCTGTCCTGTCCATGAAAGCGCAGCAAAAGCCATTTCTGTTTTTGCCCCCGAAACCGGCCTTTCCAAAGCTTGCCAACCAGATGATCGGGCAGATCGTAAAGCACCCAATCGGGATGCTGCGCTTCGATCGTGACCGTTTCGGCAGGCAGGCCGGTTTCTTCTTCCAGTTCGCGCAGTGCCGCGATGTCCGGCGTTTCGCCGTCATCGATGCCGCCCTGGGGCATTTGCCAGGCGCCCGGCGTGTCGATGCGTTCACCGGTAAAGATCTGGCCCCGGGCATTGACCAGAACAATGCCGACGCACGGCCGATAGGGAAGGTCTTTGGTCATGTCTGCCGTCCTGCACAAATGCGCGCCTGCGGCGCAAGGTTTTTCATCAGGGGGCTCTGCCCCGGCTTCTGCGAAGCCCCCCCGACATATTTGATCCATGAAGAAGCGGGCTTCATCTTGCCAAAAATACGCACATGTCGACCGCGCCCCGCCTAGAGGTTCGGGAAGTAGTCTTCGCAGGTGCCGTCGCGATAGACATCTGCCGTGCAGCAATGCAGCCCGCCGCCAAAGGCATAGGCGTCGCGGAGTTCGACTTCGACCACTTCCATGCCAAGCTTGTCCATTTGTTCGGCCTGGTAGACTTCGGATTTCTCGACGCAGACGGTTTTTGGGTCGAGCACGAGTACATTCATCGAAAGCCAGACCGACGAATAGCACAAGGGCGGTGGCGCGTTATGGGCCGGTTGCGCCGCGTCGACGATGTCCCAGCCGTTTTTCTCAAACATATCGCGCTGGTCGTCGGGCAGGCGGCGTTGCGGGTTATTCAGAATAAGCCCGGGTCTCAGCGGGGTGAACGTGGCGTCGATATGGATCGGGTAAGGATCGCCCGGGAAGTTGACCGCATGAACCCGGTGATCGGGAAAGTGACGCCGCAGCCATTCGATTCCTTTGAGGTTGGTGGTAAACCCGTGTTGCACCACAAGGTCACGTCCAAAGCGCAGCACATCGGCGGCGTCGAACAAAGGTTCTTCTTCGGTGGTGACAAAGAATTTTTCCGCCGCCCATTGCAGGCGTTTTTCGACGCCGATTTTATCGGACAGGTAATCGGGGTGGTAATCGGCATCGGTCAGCCGGGGCTTGGGCGCCGCTTCGTGGCGAAAGTTCGGGTCGTCTTCCCAATAGCGCTGCATCAGGGGCCGGTAGTTCAGATATTCAAACCAGCGGCAGCGATAGGACATGGTCGCTTCGAGGATTTCCGAGCCGACCGTCAGCAGCACATCGCGGGGCGGCATACAGCCAAACTGGCTGTCGGTGTGAAAGTCAGGCGTCGCGGCGGGCAGGGCATGGTCGATGGGTGTGGGCCGGTCGACGCGGATGCCGCGGGTTTCCAGTTGTTTGGCGAATGTGTCCAGCAGCTCGTTTGCGCGGTCGATGGTGTCTTGCGGGCGGGGCCCCCATTGGCCGCGCATATCGCTGTCTTCGGGCACTTTGGCGTCAAGTGCGGGTTCTTCGGGCGGGATATGGCAATTGTCGGCGCGACCGACGATCACATGGCGCAGCGGGTCCCATTCATTCCAGCTGTTGACGGTGGTTTTCTGCATATTGCCCCCTTCGATCTGTGGTTCGAGGATTAGGGGCAATGGCACAGTCCGGCAAGGGGTCGTTGCATCCGTGCCGCGTCTTCAGCTTTGTGGCCGAGATCGGGCTTGAGCGACGGCGGACAAGCTGCAATTGTTTGACAAAACAAGCACCGTCCGAGCAGGCGGGATATAATGAGGCAAAACATGAACAAACAAGCCGCCATCGCGGATGATCTTCGCACGCGTATTCTTCGGGAACCCGATGTCATTCTGGAAGACCCGGATGTCATGCGGGCGTTGATTACGGCCAATGAGCGCGCCATGGGCGGCAATATTGTCGATTTGCGCGGTGTCGCGATGGAACGGCTGGAGGCGCGGTTGCAGCGGCTGGAAGGCACGCACCGGTCGGTGATTGCCGCGGCCTATGAAAATCTGGCGGGCATGGCGCAGGTGCACCGGGCCATTCTGGCGCTGCTGGAGCCGATCACCTTTGAGACGTTTCTGGCCACGCTGGAGACCGAGTTGCCGCAGATCCTGCGGGTGGGTCGGGTAAAGCTGGTCCTGGAAAGCCACGAGGCGGCCGATCCTGCGCTGGATCAGGTGGGGCAGGTTCTGACCGTGGTCGAGCCGGGGTTTGTCAGCGATTACATGTCGCAGGGGCGGGCCTTGCGCCGGGTCACGTTGCGCCAGACCGATGGCAATGCGTCGCTGGTCTTTGGGCGCGATGCCGGATGGGTGCAATCCGAGGCCTGCCTTTTGCTGGATTTCGGCGACGGGCGGTTGCCGGGCATGCTGGCGATGGGGGCGGATAACGCGCTTCAGTTTCAGGCGACGCAAGGCACGGATTTACTGGACTTTATGGGCGGCGTGTTCGAACGCGCGATGCGCCGTTGGCTGGGGTGATCCAGCCTGACCTGACCGACACGCTGGACCGATGGCTGGCGGAATTGCAGGCCGTTGGCGGGCGTGCCGACAAGACGCGTGATGCTTATCGCGCCGATGTTCTGGGCTTTCTTGGCTTTTTGCAAAGCTACGAAGGCGGCGGGCTGGGCCGTGGCGCCCTGGCGGTGCTGACCACCCGGAAGATGCGGGCCTGGATGGCGCATGAGCGCGGCCGGGGCCTGTCGGCACGGTCACTGGCGCGGGCCTTGTCGGCGGTGAAAAGCTTTGTGCGCTGGGTCGCGGAACGCGACGGGTTTGATGCCACGCCTGTTTTGATGACGCGGTCGCCGCGATTTACCGCCAAGCTGCCGCGCCCTTTGCAGGTCGATGCGGCCAGGGCGGTGTTGGACACGGTCGAGGCCGGGGCGGACAAAGGTTGGGTCGGCGCGCGCGATATGGCGGTTTTGGCGCTGCTTTACGGATGTGGCCTGCGGATATCGGAAGCCTTGTCGTTGACAGGCGCGGACAGCCCTTTGCCCGCAAGTCTGCGGATTGTCGGCAAAGGCGGCAAAGAGCGGATTGTGCCGGTTCTTCCAGCCGCGCGCACAGCGGTCGAACGGTATATGGCGCTTTGCCCGTTTGAGATTGCCGAGAGCGATGCGATTTTTCGCGGCGTGCGGGGCGGGGCTTTGTCGGCGCGCCAGATCCAGAAGGTGATGGAAGGCGCGCGCGCCATGCTGGGCTTGCCTGCAAGTGCGACGCCGCATGCGATGCGGCACAGTTTTGCGACGCATCTTTTAAATGCAGGCGGCGATTTGCGCGCCATTCAGGAACTTTTGGGGCATGCGTCCCTGTCAACGACGCAGGCCTATACCGCTGTCGACACCGCGCGGTTGATGGAGGTCTATGACGCGGCCCATCCGAGGGCGCGATGACGGTCAAGACCCAAGCCTATCTGGTGCATCTTCTGACCGCGTCGGGCGCGGTGTTCGCGATGCTGGCCCTGTTGGAAGCTGCCAAGGGCGATTGGGCGATGATGTGGGTCTGGCTGATCGTCGCCTTTGCGGTGGACGGGATCGACGGGCCTTTGGCGCGGAAAACCCAAGTGACCGTGAACGCGCCCCGGATTGATGGTGTCTTGCTGGATCTGGTGATCGACTATCTGACCTATGTGTTCATTCCCGCGTTCGCGCTGTTTCAATCCGGCCTGTTGCCGGGCTGGACCGGATGGCTGGCGATCATTGTGATTACGTTCATGTCCGCGATCTATTTTGCGGATACCCGGATGAAGACAGCGGACAATTCGTTCAGCGGGTTTCCGGGCTGTTGGAACATGGTGGTTCTGGTGCTGTTTGCGATCAAGCCGGGGATCTGGGTGATCCTGGGGGCGATCATTGTGTTGTCTATTGCGATGCTGTTGCCGATCAAGTTTGTGCATCCGTTCCGCACGCCCCGGTGGCGGGCGATTACTTTGCCGATGGCCTTTGGCTGGACCATCTTTGGCGGCTGGGCCGCCTGGGTCGGGTTTCACCCCGACAGCTGGGCGCATTGGGGTTTGATCATTACCACGCTTTGGCTGCTGTTGGCGGGTGTGACGCAGCAAGTGATGTACCGCGAACGGCTGTGAGGTTTTGCGTGGGGCTCTGCCCCACACCCCGGGATATTTGAGCCAGAAAGAAGGGGCGGCGGGGTTTCAGGAGACCTGGCTGTGGACTTCGATCACATTGCCTTCGGGGTCGTGGAAGAAGACCTGATGCCATTCCTTTGAAAACGTAGTGCCATAGTCGGAATAGGGAATGCCGTTGTCATCGAGCCGTTTCAGGAATGCGGGCAGGTCGTCGGTGCGAAAGGCGATATGGCCGCGTTCGACCGGGTTGATGACCTGGCCATTTCGGAACGCCGTGGTCAGTTCTCTTTCGGCCAAATGCATCTGCATGCGGCCTTCGGTGGCAAAGCGGATCTTGCCCGCATAGCCCATGTCTTTGTTCGCTTCGGTGCGGGGGAATTGATCGACCGCCATATCATCGAGGCCGAGGATGCCAGTGTAGAAGTCGTGCAGCCGGTCGACATCTTCGGACACGACGTTGATGTGATGAAATTCAAGTTTCATAGGCGGGCCTTTGTGCAAGGGGGCCGGGGGTCAGACGGCAAGCGTGGCGGTGACAGCCTTTTTCCAACGCGCGTATTTGGCGTCGCGATCTGCGCTGTCCATGGTCGGTTCAAAGCGGCGTTCCAGCGCCCAGCTTTGGGCAAAGCCTGCCTGATCGGGATAGACGCCGGCCTGCATGCCTGCCAGCCACGCGGCACCCAATGCGGTGGTTTCCAGCACTCGGGGACGGTCGACCGGCGCGCCCAGAATATCGGACAGGAATTGCATCGTATAATTGCTGGCCGTCATGCCGCCGTCGACGCGCAGGACCGCATCGCCGCCGCCTGCACCATCGGCCTGCATCGCTTCCAGCAAATCGCGGGTTTGGTAGCCGACGCTTTCAAGCGCGGCGCGCGCCAGTTCGGCGGGGCCTGAGTTGCGCGACAGACCATAAACCGCACCGCGACAATCGGGGTGCCAATAGGGCGCGCCAAGACCGGTGAAGGCTGGCACGATGATCACCGGTTGGCCGGGGTCAGAGGCTTCGGCCAGCGCCTGGGTTTCGCCTGCGTCGCGGATGATTTTCAGCCCGTCGCGCAGCCATTGCACCACGGCACCTGCGATAAAGATCGAGCCCTCGAGCGCATAGGTGGGCTGGCCGTTCAGCTGATAACCGATGGTGGTCAAAAGCCGGTTGGTGGATCTGACCGGTGTGTCGCCCGTGTTCAAAAGCGCGAAACAACCCGTCCCATAGGTGGATTTAAGCATGCCTGCATCAAAGCAGGCCTGCCCGACGGTGGCCGCCTGTTGGTCGCCCGCGACGCCGAGGATGGGGGTTTGGCCGCCCAGCAAATCGGTGGTGCCAAATTCTGCCGCGCAGTCTTTGACCTGGGGCAGCATCGCGGGGGGGATGTTGAGCATCTTGCAGATCTGTTCCGACCAGGCGCCTTTATGAATATCGTACAGCATCGTGCGGGCCGCGTTGGTCGCATCGGTGACATGGGCCGCGCCGCCGGTCATGCGCCAGATCAGATAGCTGTCGACGGTGCCAAAGAGCACCTGACCTTGCGCGGCGCGGTCGCGTGCGCCGGGCGTCTGGTCGAGGATCCATTTGAGCTTGGTGGATGAAAAATACGGGTCGAACAGAAGGCCGGTGGTTTCGGTGACCAGGTCTTCATGGGCGTCTTTCATCAACGCGCAATAGTCTGCCGTGCGCCGGTCTTGCCAGACAATGGCGTTGTGCAGCGGCTGGCCTGTGGCCTTGTCCCAGACCACAGTGGTTTCGCGTTGGTTGGTGATGCCGATGGCCGCGATATCAGAGGCGGTGACACCCTGGGTTTGCATCACATCGCGCGCGGTTTCGACGACGGTGGACCACAGGTCTTCGGGGTCGTGTTCGACCCAGCCGCTGGCCGGATAGTGCTGGGGAAATTCTTTCTGGGCGACTGCGGCGATGTTCAGGTTCTTGTCGAACAGAATGGCGCGGCTGGATGTCGTGCCCTGATCAATTGCCATTACATAGGTCATGGGATCCTCCGTCGTTGCGGTCACCTAACCGTGTGCGTGCGGCTTGTGCAACTGGCCAAGCGCGGCCAACGCGCTAAGCTTGGGGGGGAAAGCGAGGTGGCCCATGACGCGATTGATCCTTGTCAGCCTTATTTCTGTTCTGGCGTGGCCGGCCCTGGCGCAAGAGCGCAGGCCAAGCCAGTGTTTTGCGATTGCCCAGACCATTCCCGGTGCGGCCTATGTTCAGAAGGCAGCATGGCAGGACGGCATTGCCGATGAATTCAGCCTGCGCATCAGCTATATCGATCATTCGATGTTTCTTTTGCAAACCCATGGCGGGTTAAGCGCGGTCACCGATTACAACGGCTTTATCGGCGCGGTCCCTTTGGTGCCGGATGTGGTGACGATGAACAACGCCCATGGCACCCACTGGACCGCCGCGCCGCATCCGGACATTCCCCATGTGCTGGAAGGCTGGCGACAGGGCGGGCAACCGGCGGATTATTATGTGGATTTGGGCGAGATGCTGATCCGCAATGCGACGACCGATATTCGCAACCGGTCGGGCGGGGGGCTGGCGATTGCCGACAATAATTCGATCTTTATTTTCGAAGCCGCCGGATTGTGCATTGGGCATCTGGGGCATTTGCACCATGAACCGTCGGATGAAACCTATGCCGCGATCGGGCGGCTGGATGTGGTGATGGCGGCGGTCGATGGCGGGCTGACGGTGGACACAGACACTATGATCCGTATCGTCACGCGGTTGCGCAGTTCCATCGTATTGCCGATGCATTGGTGGACGCGGGGGTCGCTGGACCAGTTCATTGCCGGGCTGGGCCCCGAGTTTGACGTCCAGCGCCCCGGCACCAGCCATATGGAGCTGTCTTTGCGCACCCTGCCGTCGCGCCCGACGGTGATGGTGCTGGAACCCCGGTTTCTGAGGCGGGACGACTAAATCCGGCGGGCTGGTGTTTTCGGCATTTCCGGCTAGACCGGTGCCATGTTGAACGATGCTGATCCCGCATTCCGTCAGGCGGTGACGACCGCCGGTCTTGCCACCCGCGATGGCACGGATGCCGATTTGACCGAACCGCGCGGCAAGTTTCGGGGGCAGGCCGCCTTTGTCGCCCTGCCGCGCAGCACCGACGAGGTGGCGCGTCTGGTGCGGCTGGCGGCTGAGGCGCGGGTGGGTCTGGTGCCTTATGGCGGGGGCACTGGGTTGGTCGGTGGGCAGGTGATGCCCGAGGGGCCTTTGCCGGTTGTTCTGTCGCTGGAAAAGATGACGGCCATTCGCGCGGTTTATGATCAGGAAAACACGCTGGTGGCCGATGCGGGCGCGACGCTGGGTGATGTTCAGCGGGCGGCCACGGACCACGGGCGTTTGTTTCCCCTTAGCTATGCCAGCAAGGACAGCGCGCGGATCGGCGGCGCTTTGGCTGTGAACTCGGGCGGGCTGAATGTGCTGCGCTATGGCACGGCGCGCGAATTGTGCCTGGGGATCGAGGCAGTGTTGCCCTCGGGCGAGGTGCTGCATGGGTTGAAGCGGCTGCGCAAGGACAACACAGGCTATGACCTGCGGCATTTGCTGATCGGGTCGGAAGGCACGTTGGGCGTCATCACGGCGGCGGCGCTGAAGCTGTTTCCCGAACCGGCCCAACGCGCGACCGCGTTTCTGGCAGTGCGCGACCCGGCGGCGGCCCTGACGCTTTTGTCGATGCTGCGCGACCGGTCGGGCGATGCGGTGTCGGCGTTTGAACTGATCTCGGCCCAGTCGTTTCATTTTCTGGCCGAGACGTTTCCGGACCTGCGCCAACCGTTTCAGACGCCGCCGGACTGGTGCGTGTTGCTGGAGATTGGCACGGGGCCCGCGGCGGCACCCGAGACCATTCTGACCGATGTGTTCGCCGCGGCCAGCGATCAGGGGCTGGTCACCGATGGCCATATTGCCCAAAGCGAACAGCAGCGCGCCGCGTTCTGGCAGGTGCGCGAGACCATCCCCGAAGCGAACCGCCGGATTGGCGCGATTGCCAGCCACGACATTGCCCTGCCGCTGTCCGAAGTGCCGGGTTTCGTGACCGAGGCGCACCGGGCGCTGACCGATTTGCTGCCCTGCCGGATCAATGCGTTCGGGCATCTGGGGGACGGCAACCTGCATTTCAACGTTTATCCGCCCAAGGGCATGGTGCGCGACGGGTTCATGGACCACGCCCCCCGGGTGATGCGTCTGGTCCATGATCTGACCCAGGCGCGCGGTGGCACATTCAGCGCCGAACATGGCGTGGGGCGGCTGAAAGCGGGCGATCTGGCGCGCTATGGCGACCCGGCCAAGCTGGCGTCGATGCGCGCCATCAAACAGGCGCTGGACCCGTTGGGGATTATGAACCCGGGCGCGTTGTTCTGAAGGGGTCGCTCAGGTGGTTTCCGCAGCCTCGGCAGCGGCGCGTTCGGCGCGCCACAGTTCCAGCAGCTTGTCCAGAAGCGCGCGCATAGAGGCGTCGGCCGCGTCGTCGTCGCTGAATTTGCGGTGATCGGCCAGAAACTTGCGCAGGCGGAAGGGTTTGCGTTTGGCCAGAATGCCCTGCAAGTCACCGGGAAGCGTGCCAGCGGCCACATGGGCGCGCACCCAGGCTTCCAGCATTTCGGTTTCTGACACCGCGCTGTCCTTGCACCACGCGGTTTCAAACAATCGCATGATATAAGACAGCACGACCGGGCGCACATGTCGCCGGTCGCTCCGGAAGGGCGCGCGGAAGACATCCATGACCAGTTCATAAGACGGCCAGTAAAACAGGTGGCCATCGTCGCGGACGTCGCGCAAGACCTCGTCGACTGCGACGCGCAGCGTGGCTTTTGACACCGAGTTGGCCGATATGCAGGACACATCGCGGAAGGTCGCGATCAAGGGCACGGGGCTGAGCGTGACGATGATTTTGGCGTCCGGGCGATAGCGTCGGATCAGGTCATAGACGGCGCGGATATTGTCGCGGTTCTCTTCCACCGATGACAGCCGGAACTTGTGGCGTTCCGGGTCATAGACCTCTTTGGGAATGGTGCGCCAAAATACGTTGCCGGTGGGGTCGTCATACCAGACTTCGGACAAGCCAAAGGTCAGGATGAAAACGTCGGTTTCATCAAAGATGCGCTTGGTTTCCTGCCGAATGTCTTCGTCATATCCGTATTCTTCGGCCTTATATCCGTGCCAGAGCGGTTGATCGAAGACCTTGTTTTCCCAGGCCCATTCAAACTGCTGGCGGATGACAAAACTGTTCACCATGCCTTCGCCCATGGTCACAACATAGGCGCGGGTGGCGTCATCGGCTTTGTTCAGAACGCGGAAATTCCGTTCGGACAACCAGTTTGAGATATTGGCGGCGAAGCAAGACCCAAAAGCGGTGATCTGGGTGTTCTTCTCGATGACAGGCGCATCGGGCAGCCAGCCGTGCAGGACGAATTTCTCAGGCCCGTCCAAGGCCATGATCTGGTCGAGCTTGGGGTTGAAATTGGTATGTTCGCCCCGGAACCAGGTGCGAAATTCCGCGCCTTTTTCGCTGGTATGCTGAAAGGCCACATCGACGGCACCGGTGTCGGTCTTTGGCTCTTTTTGGGCCACGCTGCTCTCCTCATGGGACCGGGGCGTAAAGTGCATGATCGCGGTTTGGGCGTCAACGTGGCCGTCGCGGGCGGCGGGATGGGCCGGGTCGGGCCTGCCCTTTGCCAGCGCAGGGGTGATAAACTGTTCATTTATGCACACTGACCCCTACATGACAGGTGCTGTGTGCATGTATAGAAAGCAGTCAACAAAAGGAGGCCCCCCATGGGACAGCTTGTAGACGGTGAATGGCATGACGTTTGGTACGACACAAAATCGACCGGCGGGAAATTCGTGCGCTCGACCGCGAAGTTTCGCAATTGGATCACGCCAGACGGTGACTTTCCGGCCGAAGCGGGCCGGTATCACCTGTATGTGTCCTATGCCTGCCCCTGGGCGCATCGGACGCTGATCTTTCGCGCGCTGAAAGGGCTGACCGATCTGATCAGCGTCAGCGTTGTACATCCCGATATGCTGGAGGATGGCTGGACCTTTGGCGGTGATTTTCCGGGCACCACCGGCGACACGCTGTATGGGCTGCCGTTTGCCCGTGACATTTACACTAAGGCCGACCCCCAGGTTTCAGGCCGGGTGACTGTGCCGATCCTTTGGGACAAAAAGCAGGGAACGATTGTGTCGAATGAATCCTCCGAGATCATTCGCATGTTCAACAGTGCTTTTGACAAAGTGACCGGCAATACGCAGGATTTCTGGCCAGAGGAACTGCGCGACGCCATCGAGCCTGTGAATGCCCGCATCTATGACACGTTGAACAATGGTGTGTACCGGTCCGGCTTTGCGACCACACAGGACGCTTATGACGATGCTGTGGTTCAGCTTTTTGACACGATGGACTGGCTGGAAGACCGGTTGGCGACCAACAGGTATCTGATGGGCGACCGGGTGACCGAGGCCGATTGGCGGCTGGTGACAACGCTTTTCCGGTTTGATCCCGTCTATCATCTGCATTTCAAGTGCAATCGGAAGCGGTTGATAGATTACCCGAACCTCTGGGCCTATACGCGCGAATTGTATCAATGGCCGGGCATCGCCGAGACAGTGAATTTCGACCATATCGTGCGGCACTATCATTATAGTCACGACACCATAAATCCGCACCGGATCATTCCGATCAACCCGGCGCTTGACTGGGATGCACCCCATGGTCGCGACGCGCTTTGACCGTGCCGGGCCTGTCGTAACGCCTTGTTAAGGACGGTTCGCGTCCATGTGGCAGAGGCCCCTGTGCCGCCGCGTCCGCTCGCGCCGGGTTCAACAGACGGTGATTGTGCGTCAGAGAAACTTGGCTTGTGCATTCTTGTGACTATCTAAGATACAGTTATTCGCAGAATGGTGCGCATCGGGGCATCAGAGGCAAAATGGAGGATAAGCTGTGAGAGTAGAAACGCTCGCGCTTCGTCGGTCATACACACGGCAGATGATCTGGCCACTTTTGATGGGGCTTGCGCTTTTGCTGGCACAAACCCTTGCCGTCGCGGCGCAATCGCGCCCGGATACCTTTGCTGATCTGGCCGAAAAGGTCAGCCCATCGGTGGTGAACATTACGACGTCGACGACGGTTGCGACCAGTGCGGAACCTGCGCCGGTTGTCCCGGATGGGTCGCCGTTCGAAGACTTTTTCCGCGATTTCCTGGATCGGAACGGTCCGAATGGTCAATCGCCGCGGCGCAGTCAGGCGCTGGGATCGGGGTTTGTGATCTCGGAAGACGGGTTCATTGTGACCAACAATCACGTCATTGAAGGCGCGGATGAAATTCTGATCGAATTTTTCGAAGGATTCGAACTGGAAGCGACGCTGATCGGCACCGACCGGAACACAGATTTGGCGCTGTTGAAGGTTGAATCGGACGAGCCGCTGGATTTCGTCAACTTTGGCGATTCCGAAGAAGCCCGTGTGGGCGACTGGGTGATGGCCATGGGCAACCCGCTGGGGCAGGGCTTTTCGGTTTCGGCCGGGATCGTGTCGGCCCGGGGCCGGGCGCTGTCGGGCAGCTATGACGATTATCTTCAGACCGACGCCGCGATCAACCGCGGCAACTCGGGCGGGCCATTGTTCAATATGAACGGCGAAGTCATCGGCGTGAACACCGCGATCCTGTCGCCCAACGGTGGTTCCATCGGGATTGGCTTTGCGATGTCCAGCCGTGTGGCGGCGAATGTGATCCAGCAACTGAAAGACTTTGGCGAAACCCGCCGGGGTTGGCTGGGCGTGCGCATTCAGGACGTCACCGATGATCTGGCCGAAGGTCTTGGTCTGGAAGAAGCGCGCGGTGCTTTGGTGACCGATGTGCCCGAAGGCCCGGCTTTGGAAGCCGGATTGGAGGCAGGCGATGTCATTTTGTCCTTTGACGGCGTCAATGTGGACGACACGCGCGGTCTGGTGCGTCAGGTCGGTGACACCGAGGTGGGCAAAGAGGTTCGCGTGTTGGTGTTCCGTGATGGCGGGACCGAAACCTTGCGCGTGACGCTGGGTCGTCGCGAGGATGAAGAACGGTCTGTGCCGGCGTCGATCAACCGCGAGGAAGAACCCGAAACGTCCGAAATGATGAGCGGTATCGTCATTTCCAACCTGACGGATGAACTGCGCGAGCAGCTTGCCTTGCCCGAAGGGTCCGAAGGCCTGATCGTCATTGACGTGGCCGAAGACAGCGAGGCGTATGAAGAAGGTCTGCGCGCAGGTGATCTGATCACCGAAGCCGGTCAGGAAAAGGTCACCAACGTGACCGAACTGGAAGAGCGGATCGTCGCGGCCAAGGAAGCCGGTCGCAAGTCGATCCTGCTGCTGGTGCGTCGCGGAGGCGACCCACGCTTTGTAGCGCTGAGCATCGCCAGCTGATCTGACGGTTCTGACATCGAAAAGGCCCCCGGTTTCGGGGGCCTTTTTCGTTGCGTCGTTCTGATGGGTGTTTTTGCTATTCCGCCGCCATCGGCAACTCGGCGCGCCCGATGCCTGTGACATCGGCGACCACGCGGTCAATCAGCGCTTTGAATGGCGCAAAGTTGTTGTTCGGGCGGATGTGCTGTTCGTTCATATACAGCGAGCGGTCGATTTCCACCTGCACTGCATGACGGTTCAGCGCCGGGCGGCCGTAGTTCTGTGTCACAAAGGCGCCTGCAAACGGTGCATTCCGTGCGACCCGCAACCCGGCCGAGGTCATGGCCGCTTCGATCTTGTCGACCACATCCGAACTGGCGGCGGCGCCGAACCGGTCGCCCAGCACGATTTCGGGGCGGGTTCCGCGCGGGTGGCTGATGGTTTCAATCGCTTCATGCGGCATCGAATGGCAATCAATCAGGATCGCCTCGCCGTAAAGCGCCACGCTGTCATCCATAAGCGTCGTCAGCGCCTGGTGCCAGGGGGCCCAGAATTCCTCGATTCGCGCGTCGGCTTCTTTGCGGCTGATCTTGCCGCGATAGATCGACCGCCCGTTGGCGACCACGCGTGGCACAACGCCAAGGCCCGAGGCGACGCGCGGATTGTGCGCGACACGTTTCACGCCTTCGATCAGGGCCGGGTCCAGTTCGTCGGACGCCCGGTTCACGTCGATCCAGGCGCGGGGCGCAATTGCCGTCAAAAGCGGCGCGCCATGCAGCGGGGCGGCGTCAAACAACCGGTCAACAAATGCATCTTCAGAGGAGCGCAGCGTTTTTTCGTCAAGCGTCGTGCGGCGCACAAAGCTCCACGGATATTCGCGCCCTGAATGAGGCGACGCGAACACCACACTGGTTGTCCGCATATCTGGCATGAATAACTTGTATGCCGCCACGCAAAAACACTCCTGTTCGTCAAACCCTTATACGACACTTTCGGGTCAGTCCAAAACCCCTTGATGTGCCCGCACGCTACCATTATAGGTCTGCCACCAGCGCGGGCAGCCCCCGCGCTTGTCATTTTGAATATCGGGCGATTAGCTCAGCGGTAGAGCACTTCGTTGACATCGAAGGGGTCACTGGTTCGATCCCAGTATCGCCCACCATTCCGCCGCAGCGCAAAAGCGCTGTAAATGCAACCAAGGCGCGCCAGTGCGCCGCGACAAGGAGAGCGTCGATGAAAGTCCGCAACTCGCTTCGTTCGCTGAAGAACCGGCACCGCGACTGCCGTGTGGTGCGCCGCAAAGGCCGCGTCTATGTGATCAACAAGACGCAGCGCCGGTTCAAGGCACGTCAGGGCTGAAGTTCGCCCGACACGACAAAAGGCCGCCCCCACGGGCGGCCTTTTTGTTTGTTTCCTGAGAAAATTGCTTAGGCGCGGGCGATCAGGGCCACCGGCGCATTGGCGTCGCGTTCGTAATCCAGCGGCGCGTCATCGCTGTGCGGTGTGGCGCGTTTGAATTCATAGATCATTTCGCCCGCGGCCTTTTCGGTCGCCACGATCAGACATTGCGACAGGTGCCGCGCGCCGTCATAGACATCGACCAGCCCGCGAATGCTGGGCGCATCGTCGGCGTCCAGTGCAAAGCCTTCATCCCAATAGCGCAGAATGGTGAAAGTCTGGTCGCCCGCTTTCACGCGCAGACGGCTTTTCTTACGTTGATTGTGCTTGCGGGCCAGGGCCAACCCTTCGCGCACTTCTTTTGGCAGAAACTCTGACATTCGACCCCTCCCCAGTTGTCCAGATGCAATGTGGACTGATTCTTCGGATTGGCAAACCATTCCTTGATATTGTTGATAAAACTGAAACTTAACTTGAAGATTTAATGAAAGTTTTTCCAAACTGGGAACACCGGGCCATCGACCCGAATCGCGCTGGTTATAAAGGGGGTATTCAACTGGCCCTACTGGCCGTGTACACGCGTTCCTAGATAAAAGCCGCCCAAGGGAGAGTACGCCATGAAAATGACCACCGAAGAAGCCTTCGTCAAAGTTCTGCAAAAGCACGGCATTCGTCACGCTTTTGGTATTATCGGCAGCGCCATGATGCCGATTTCCGATTTGTTCCCGAAAGCCGGGATCACGTTCTGGGACTGCGCGCACGAAGGCTCGGCGGGCATGATGGCCGACGGATACACGCGCGCCACCGGCGAGATGTCGATGATGATCGCGCAGAACGGCCCCGGTATCACCAACTTTGTGACCGCCGTTAAGACCGCCTACTGGAACCACACGCCGTTGTTGCTGGTCACGCCGCAGGCGGCCAACAAGACCATCGGCCAGGGTGGTTTTCAGGAAGTCGAACAGATGAAACTGTTCGAAGACATGGTTGCCTATCAGGAAGAGGTCCGCGACCCGTCCCGTGTGGCCGAGGTTCTGACCCGTGTGATCAGCCAGGCGCATCGCCTCTCCGGCCCGGCGCAGTTGAACATCCCGCGCGACTTCTGGACCCAGGTGATCGACATCGACATTCCTGACCCGATCAACTTTGAACGTTCGCCGGGTGGTGAAAACTCGGTCGCCGAAGCGGCGAAAATGCTGTCGGACGCCAAATTTCCCGTGATCCTGAACGGCGCGGGTGCTGTTCTGGCCGAAGGTGGTATCGAAGCATCAAAAGCCCTGGCTGAACGTCTGGATGCGCCGGTCTGCGTTGGCTATCAGCACAATGACGCGTTCCCCGGGTCGCACCCGCTTTTCGCCGGCCCGCTGGGCTATAACGGTTCGAAAGCCGGGATGGAGCTGATCAGCAAAGCTGACGTGGTTCTGGCGCTTGGCACACGGCTTAACCCGTTCTCGACGCTGCCCGGCTATGGCATTGATTACTGGCCGACGGATGCAAAGATTATTCAGGTTGATATCAACCCCGACCGGATCGGGCTGACCAAGAAGGTTTCGGTTGGCATCGTGGGCGACGCGGGCAAAGTCGCGCGCGGCATTCTGGCTGGTCTGTCAGACGGAGCCGGGGATGCGGGCCGCAAGGACCGGAAAGACACCATCGCCACGACCAAATCGAAATGGGCGCAGGAACTGTCTTCGATGAACGAAGAACAGGACGATCCCGGCACCACCTGGAACCAGCGCGCGCGTGCGGCCAAACCCGATTGGATGAGCCCCCGCATGGCCTGGCGTGCCATTCAGCAGGCGCTGCCGCGCGAGGCGATCATCAGTTCGGACATCGGCAACAACTGTGCCATCGGCAATGCCTATCCTGATTTTGACGAAGGCCGGAAATATCTGGCGCCGGGTCTCTTTGGCCCTTGCGGTTACGGCTTGCCTGCCATCGTGGGTGCCAAGATCGGCCAGCCCGATGTGCCGGTTGTCGGGTTCGCCGGTGACGGTGCCTTTGGCATTGCGGTGAACGAACTGACGGCCATTGGCCGGGGCGAATGGCCACCGATCACGCAGATCGTTTTCCGCAACTATCAGTGGGGCGCGGAAAAGCGGAACTCGACCCTGTGGTTTGACGACAACTTTGTCGGCACCGAACTGGACGAACAGGTGTCTTATGCTGGCATCGCCAAGGCCTGTGGCCTGATCGGCGTTGTCGCCCGCACGCAGGACGAACTGACGGCAGCGCTGAACCAGGCCATCAAAGACCAGATGGAAAACGGCAAGACCACGTTGATCGAAGCGATGATCAATCAGGAACTGGGCGAACCGTTCCGCCGCGACGCGATGAAAAAGCCGGTCGAAGTGGCAGGTATCAGCGCAGCCGATATGGCGGCCGAGTAAGCCTTGTCGATCATCGACACAATTGCGGCTGCGTCCAGACGGGCGCAGCCGCATATCGTTTTGTCCGAAGGCGATGACCCAAGGGTTGTCGACGCCGCAACGCGCGCCGCCGCCGATGGGTTGGCGCGGGTCACATTGATTGGACGGACAGAGGCCCCGGGCGTCGCCACCATCGACCCTGCGCGGTCCGACAGAACGGCGTCATACACGCAGGCCTATTATGCGCTGCGCCAGCACAAGGGCATTAGCCAAGATGCAGCGCGCGAAACGGTTCAGACCCCGTTGGGTTTTGCGGCGATGATGGTGCGGGAAGGCGATGCGGATGGCACGATTGGTGGCGCGGTCGCGACCACCAGTGATGTGGTGCGCACCGCGCTTCAGATCATCGGCAAGGCCCCGGGCGTTGAAACGGTGTCCAGCTATTTTCTGATGCTGCTGGACGGGCAGCGCCCGGTGGTGTTTGCCGATTGCGGACTGGTCATTCAGCCCAGCGCCGAAGAACTGGCCAGCATCGCGCTGGCGTCGTCCGGGTCGCTGACCGCGATGACCGGGCTGGCACCCAAAGTGGCGATGTTGTCGTTTTCCACGAAAAGCAGCGTGCCAACCGGCGTGCATGAAAGTCTGGGCCGTATCGCGCAGGCGATTGAGCTGGTGAAAGACAGCGCCCCCGATTTGCCGATTGATGGCGAGTTGCAGTTTGACGCGGCCATGATGCCCGCGATTGGCACCAGGAAAGCGCCCGGGTCGCCCGTGGCCGGGCAGGCGAATGTCTTTGTCTTCCCCGACCTGAATGCAGGCAATATTGGCTATAAGATCGCACAGAGGATCGGCGGCGCAATGGCGCTGGGCCCGATATTGCAGGGTCTTGCGAAACCGGCAAATGACCTGTCGCGCGGCTGTTCGGCAGATGATGTTTATCAGATGATCGCCATCACCGGCGCGCAGGTGGCGGGCTAGCCCGAACTTTCTTGGCCCTCGGCCCCGATCAGCGCCCTGATAATGGCCTTTGCGCTTTCGCTGTTCCATTCGGCATCGCCGCGCATGCGGGCAATTTCCTGCCCCTCAGGGTCAAGGATCAGCGTAATTGGCAGACCCAGAACCGCCATATCGCGGGCCAGCGCCTGCTTTGGGTCAAGATAAAGCGGCAGGTTGTCGACGTCGATTTCATCGAAGAACCGTTTGATGCCGGTCAGATCGTTCCGCCCGGTGGCAATGGTCACGACTTCGAACGTGTCGCCACCAAATTCGGTCTGCAAATCGGCCAGCATCGGCATTTCTTTCCGGCAGGGCGCGCACCATGTCGCCCAGAAGTTGACCAGAACATATTTGCCGTCAAAGCTTGCCAGCGTGAACGTGCCGCCATCTGCATGGGTGAACATCGCATCCGAAACCGGTTGGGGTTCAGAAAACAGAAGTTTCTTCATCGACCCTTCGCGCAAAGCCTCCAGGCTGGCGCGGTCGCCCGCAAGGGCTGGATTTGCAGTAAGACTAAGCGCCGTGTACAGGACGGCAAGAAACAGACGCATGGACACCTCCTAATGACCGATGACGCGAACCAGATGTGGGGCGGCCGTTTTGCCGCTGGCCCGGATGCGATCATGGAGGCGATCAACGCCTCGATCAGCTTCGACCAACGCATGGCGCGCCAGGATATCGACGGTTCGCGTGCCCACGCGGCCATGTTGGCCGCGACAGGTATCCTTACCGATAGCGATGCAAACGCGATCCGGGAAGGCCTGCTCACGGTCTTGTCAGAGATTGAAACCGGCGCGTTCCAGTTCAAAACGGCGCTGGAAGACATTCATATGAACGTCGAAGCGCGGCTGAAAGAGCTGATTGGTGACCCGGCGGGGCGGTTGCACACAGGCCGCAGCCGCAACGATCAGGTGGCGACCGATTTCCGGCTTTGGGTGCGCGGTCAATGCGATGCGGCCCAAAGCGCTGTCAAATCGTTGCAAACCGCACTTTTGGGCCAGGCCGAAGCCGGGGCCGATTGGGTTATGCCGGGCTTTACCCATCTGCAGACCGCGCAGCCCGTGACCTGGGGCCACCACATGATGGCGTATGTGGAAATGCTGGGCCGGGATGCGGCACGGTTTGCCGATGCGCGCGCCCGGATGAACGAAAGCCCTCTGGGTGCTGCGGCCTTGGCGGGCACGTCTTTCCCGATTGACCGCGACATGACAGCAAAAGCGCTGGGCTTTGACCGGCCTATGGCCAATTCGCTGGATGCGGTCGCCGACCGCGACTTTGCGCTGGAATTTCTGTCTGCCGCGTCGATCTGCGCGATGCATCTCAGCCGTTTGGCCGAAGAACTGGTAATCTGGTCCAGCGCGCAATTCCGTTTTGTCACCATGTCAGACCGGTTTTCGACCGGGTCTTCGATCATGCCACAAAAGAAAAACCCGGATGCAGCCGAACTGACCCGCGCCAAGATCGGGCGCATACTTGGCGCGACGGTCGGACTTTTCACCGTGATGAAGGGCCTGCCTATGACCTATTCCAAGGACATGCAGGAGGACAAGGAACAGGTGTTCGACGCCGCTGACAATCTGATGCTGGCCATGGCCGCGATGGATGGCATGGTGCGCGATATGTCCGCGAACCCGGACGCGTTGCGCGCGGCGGCGTCTTCGGGGTTCTCGACCGCCACCGATCTGGCCGATTGGCTGGTCCGCGAGGCCGGTCTGCCGTTCCGCGACGCGCATCACGTCACCGGAACGCTTGTGGCGATGGCTGAAAAAGACGGCAAAGACTTGCCTGACCTCAGCCTTGATCAGATGAAATCTGCCCATCCTGCAATCACCGAGGCGGTCTATGACGTGCTGGGTGTGGACAACTCGGTCCGCAGCCGCACATCCTATGGCGGCACGGCACCGGATCAGGTGCGCGTGCAAATCGCCCGCTGGAAGGAAAAACTGGCATGAGAACTGTTTTGATCCTGGCCGTACTGGCCTTAAGCGCGTGCGAAGACCCGTCACTGGGGATTGGCGCGAATATCAACAGCGGCGGCGTTTCGGTTAGCCCTGTTCTGTCTGGCCGCGTTGGCGGAGTGGGCGTGGCGGTCAGCCCATGAGGCTGGCGGTCTTCCTTGCCGTATGTGCGCTGGCAGGTTGCGGCATCGACGGCCCGCCCGCCCAGCCCGAAGGCGGCATCGCGCCCAGCGATGAAGCGCGCGTAGGCGTTGTGGGGTCGCTTTGATGTCGGGATTGAGGATGATTTATCTGGGTCTGGCCATCTGGGGTGCCATTCACCCGATGTATTGGTTCCTGGGCTATATGAACGACACCGGCACCGGGCTCTCGGGTTTGATTGATGCGTGGTATGTGAATGCATCGACCACAGGGCTGGTGTGGGATCTGACGATTGCAGCGATTGCGCTGACGGTCTGGATTTTCGCCGAAACCTGGGTGCGCAAGAACTGGATCGCGCTTGTCGCTATTCCGGCGACTTTTTGCATCGGGGTCAGCTGCGGGTTGCCGCTGTATCTGTTTCTCAGAACGCGACCGATTTCCTAGGGCGCATCAGCCCCGCAAAATATCCTGCATCTTGCGCGTCAGCTCTTCGGTCCAGGGCCCCCGGATCTGGTTTACGCGGGCGACATAGGCTTCGTTCTCAACCGCCGGTATGGTGGGGTCGTAAACATCGGCCATTTCCAGCATCGACCGCCGGTCCATTGCGTTGAACGCTTCCACCAGTTTCTCGGCTTTCTCGCGGGGAATGCCTGTGGCCTCAAAGGCCGAGCGCCCGATACGCAAGGCGCTGTCATAGGTTTCGCGGATGATATCCCGGCACCCGATGTCCCAAAGTTCGTAGACATGATGCCGGTTCCGGGCCGCGGCGACGACATGCAGGTTCGGGTGATGTGCAATGGCATAGGCCGCAAGCTGGTTCACCTGTGCGGCGTTGTCGATGCAGATGACCAGCACACTTGCCTTGTCGATGCCCGCCGCCTTCAAAAGGTCAGGCCGCGTTGCATCGCCATAATAGACCCGCGCGCCAAATTTGCGCAGCGTGTCGATCTGATGGGAATCAAAGTCAATCACCGTGGTTTTGAACCCGGCAGGCTGCAACATCCGGTCGACCACAGTGCCAATCCGGCCATAGCCCGCGATGATCACCTCGCCCGGGTCGTCGATTTCGTCATCTTCACGCTGGGTCTGGGTCGCAAAGCGTGGCGCAATCACCCGGTCATACAGAATGAACAGAGCAGGCGTCAGCAACATGGACAGCGCAATGACCAGCAAAAGAATATCGGCGATCCATTGCGGCAAGACACTGTTCGCCAGCGTGAACGACAAAAGCACAAAGCCAAATTCGCCCGCCTGCGCCAGCCCCAGTGTCAGCAACCAGCGATCCGTGCCGCGCAGCCCGAAGACCGTACCAAGGACAAACAGTATCGCCGCCTTCAGCGCCATCAGCCCCAGCGTCAGCGCGATGAAATAGAACACCTCGGCCCAAAGTAGCGCAAAATTGATGCCCGCGCCGACGGTCATAAAGAACACGCCCAAAAGCAGGCCCCGGAACGGGTCGATATCGCTTTCCAGCTCGTGGCGATATTCGCTGTTGGCCAGAACGACACCGGCAATAAACGTGCCAAGGGCGGGCGAAAGCCCGACGAGCGACATCAAAAGCGCGATGCCCACGACCAGCGACAGTGCGGTTGCGACAAACAACTCGCGCAGGCCCGCCATGGCGATAAAGCGAAACGCGGGCCGGGTCAGAAAGTTGCCGCCGACAATCACCACCGCTACTGCGGCCAGCGTGGCCAAAGTGGTTTGCCAGCCGTTCAATTCGGCCACCAGTGACATGCCGCCGCCGTGGTCATCGCCCTGCGCGCCGCCCTGGTCATCGCCGTGATGCGTCTCGGTGACAAAGGGCTGTATCCAGTCGGGCGCAGGCGGCAATTCAGCAAAAGCCAGTAACGGAATCAGCGCCAGAATAGGAATGACGGCAATGTCCTGGGTCAAAAGAACCGAAAAACTTGATTCTCCACCCCTACTTTTCATCAGCCCTTTTTCATTCAGGGTCTGCAAAACAATGGCGGTCGAAGACAAAGCGACCACCAGCCCGATGGCCAGCGACACCGGCCAGATCTGCCCCATCACGATCACCGCCGCCATCACGGCAAGCGTGGTCAGTGCGACCTGACCACCGCCAAGACCCAGCAATTGATGGCGCATCCCCCACAGGTGTTTCGGCTCCAGCTCCAGCCCCACCAGAAACAGCATCATCACCACACCAAACTCGGCGAAATGCTGGATCGACACGACATCCACCCCCAAAAGCCGCAGGAGCGGGCTGATCAGAATGCCGGCAATCAAATAACCCAGCACCGACCCAAGCCCCAGCCGGGTCGCGATCGGAACCGCAACCAGCCCGGCAATCAGGAAGATAAAGGCAAGCAAAAGAAAGTCGGTCATGGGTCAACCATGCCGCGCCGCAGCGTTTTGCGCAAGCGCGCGCACCCGGTTTCCGACCCGCCCACGGGACGCGAAAAAAATCATTGCCTTCGCGCCGGGGTTTCCTATCGTCAAACCAATGCCTGTCTGGGCCAAGAACAAATTTGGGAGGATCTCATGTCCACAGTCTCTATGACAGTGAACGGCAAAGTCGTTGCATCGGTTGTCGAAGACCGCACGCTTTTGGTGGATTTCATTCGCGAACATTTGCGCCTGACAGGCACGCATGTCGGCTGTGACACATCGCAATGCGGGGCCTGCGTCGTGCATGTGAATGGCAAGGCGATGAAATCCTGCACCATGCTGGCCGCTGCCGCCGACGGGGCCGATGTGACCACCATCGAAGGCGTGGCCAACGGCGATCTGCACCCGATGCAAAAAGCCTTCAACGACAACCACGGTCTGCAATGCGGGTTTTGCACACCCGGCATGATCATGTCCGGCATCGACATGGTGAACCGCTACAAAGCCGAAGGTAAGACTTTGGATGAAGCCGCCATACGCGCGGAACTGGAAGGCAATATCTGCCGCTGCACCGGGTACCACAACATTGTGAAGTCGATCCAACAAGCCGCTGGCGAGATGTGAGGGAGGACAGAAGATGAGCGAAGGCATAGGCGCACCCGTAAAGCGCAAGGAAGACAAACGGTTCCTCACTGGTTCAGGCCGGTACACCGATGACATCCAGATGGAAAATCAGGCCTATGCGGCCTTTGTGCGCAGCCCGCACGCCCACGCGATGGTCAAAGGCATCGATAAATCCGCCGCCGAAGCCATGCCCGGCGTTCTGGCGGTGCTGGATGGCAAGCAACTGACCGGCGACGGCATCGGCAACATCATTTGCGGCTGGGCCATCACCTCGAAAGACGGCAGCCCGATGAATATGGGCGCCTGGTCAGCGCTGGCCACCGACAAAACCCGCTATGTGGGCGACGCGGTCGTCGCGGTGATTGCTGAAACCAAGGCGCAAGCCCGCGAAGCCGCCGAAGCTGTGGTCGTTGACTACGACGAACTGCCCGTCGCGGCCACTATCGGGGCCGCTGTCGCCGGGGATGCACCGCAAATCCACGACAACGCGCCCGGCAATGTGATCTATGACTGGGAAATCGGCGAAAAAGACCCGACCGATGCCGCCCTGGCCGGTGCGGCGCATGTGACGGAAATGGATCTGACCAACAACCGTCTCAGCCCCAATGCAATGGAACCCCGCGCGGCGATCACCAAATACGACGCGGCGGAAGACCATTACACGCTTTATACAACCAGCCAGAACCCGCATGTAGCGCGTCTGGTCCTCAGCGCGTTTTATCAGGTGGCACCTGAACACAAGCTGCGCGTGATTGCCCCTGATGTGGGTGGTGGGTTCGGCTCGAAAATCTACATCTACCCCGAAGAAATCGTCTGCCTCTGGGCGGCGATGAAAACCAAGCGGTCGATCAAATGGACGGCGGACCGAACCGAGGCATTCCTGACCGATGCCCATGGCCGTGATCACGTGACAAACGCCAAAATGGGCTTTGACGCCGATGGCAATATCGTGGGCTTCAAGGTGTCGACCAAAGCAAATTTCGGCGCCTATATGTCGCTGTTTTCAAGCGCGGTGCCGACATATCTCTATGCGACGCTTCTGTCGGGCACCTACAACATCCCGAACATCTATTGCGAGGTTTTGGCGCTATACACCAACACCGTGCCCATCGATGCCTATCGGGGGGCGGGGCGTCCCGAAGCCAGCTATCTGGTCGAACGGATGATGGAAACGGCAGCGCGCGAACTGGGCCGTGATCCCGCTGATCTGCGGCGTCAGAACTTTGTGCGTGAATTCCCGCACCAGACGCCGGTGATTATGAATTACGATTCCGGCGACTTTGAAGGCAACCTGAACCAGGCGATGGAGGCCGCGGACTGGAACGGGTTCGATGCACGCAAAGCCGAAAGTGCCGCACGCGGCAAACTGCGCGGCATCGGCATGGCTTGTTATATCGAAGCCTGCGGTATCGCGCCGTCGGCGGCGGTCGGGTCGCTGGGCGCGGGCGTGGGCCTGTGGGAAAGCGCCGAGGTGCGCGTGAACCCTGTGGGCTCGATCGAGATCCTGACAGGTTCGCACAGCCACGGTCAGGGCCATGAAACCACCTTTGCGCAGGTCGTGGCAGATCGCTTTGGCGTGCCACTGGACAGCATCCAGATTGTCCATGGCGACACCGACAAGGTGCAATTCGGCATGGGCACCTATGGCTCACGGTCTGGCCCTGTGGGCATGTCCGCCATCGCCAAGGCGCTGGATAAGGTCGAGATCAAGGTCAAAAAGATCGGCGCGCATCTTCTGGAAGAACCAGAAGAAAACATCGTGATCGAAGACGGCCAGGTCAAAGCCACCGGCACCAACAAGGCGCTGGGTTGGCACGAAATCGGATTGGCGGCTTATACCGCGCACAACCTTCCGGCAGATATGGAACCGGGCCTGAAAGAAGGCGCGTTCTACGATCCGCTGAACTTCACCTTCCCGATGGGCTGTTTCATCTGCGAAGTCGAAATTGACCCCGACACCGGCAAGACCGAAATTCTGAAATTCGTTGCCAGCGACGATTTTGGCGTGATCATCAACCCGATGATCGTCGAAGGTCAGGTCCATGGCGGCATCGCACAAGGTGTCGGTCAGGCGCTTCTGGAAGAAGTCGTCTATAACGAGGACGGTCAGCAACTGTCGGCCAGCTACATGGATTACACCATGCCGCGCGCCGACGATGTGCCCAATTATGACGTGCTGCATCACAATACCAAATGCACCACGAACCCTCTGGGCATCAAAGGGTGCGGCGAAGCCGGCGCGATTGGCTCGCCACCTGCGGTGATCAACGCGATCACCAATGCGATTGGCAACAATGACCTCAGCATGCCCGCGACACCGTCCAAGGTCTGGGCCTTGATCCACTCGGCCCGCATGGCAGCGGAATAAGGAGCGATACGATGCAATCCACAACCTATCACAAAGCATCCAGCGCCGCAGACGCTGCGGCCAAACTGGCAGGCGCAGAAGACGGCACGCTTTTGGCGGGCGGTCAGACGCTGATCCCGACGATGAAGCAACGGCTGGCGGCACCCACCGATCTGGTCGATATCTCCGGGATCGAGGAAATGCGCACCATCGACGCGCGCCCGCCCACCGTGACCATCGGCGCGGCGGTGACCCATGCCGAAGTGGCCGCCAGCGCCGAAATTCGCGCTGTCTGCCCGTCGATCTGTGATCTGGCGTCGCATATCGGTGACCCGGCGGTCCGCCATCGGGGCACCATCGGCGGATCGGTCGCCAATAATGATCCGGCTGCGGATTATCCGGCGGCGATGCTGGCGCTGAATGCAACGATCAAGACCAACAAACGCGAAATCGCCGCCGATGAGTTCTTTCAGGGCATGTTCACCACAGCGCTGGACGAGGGCGAGATCATCACCAGCATCAGCTTTGATGTGCCGGAAAAAGGGGCCTATGCCAAGTTTCCGAACCCCGCTTCGCGCTATGCCATGTGCGGTGTCTTCGTGGCACAGGGCGGGGGCGGTGTCCGCGTGGCCGTGACTGGTGCCGGCGACGATGGTGTCTATCGAAATGCCGATATGGAAACGGCGCTGGCGTCGAATTTCTCGGCCGATGCGTTGGACGGGGTCACAGTCAGCGCCGACGGCATGTTGTCCGACCTGCACGGCGATGCGGCCTATAGGGCCAATCTGGTCAAGGTCATGGCCAAACGCGCGGTCGCGGCGGCGGGATAAGGTGTCGCCGGGGGAGCGTTGCTCCCCCGGACCCCCTCAGGATATTTTCGACCGATGATAAGCGTTTGTTTACCATCAGCCTGGATGGTCAGAGCGCGGCACAGGCTGGGAAGCCGATGACCGTGACCGGTGAAAACCAGGGCGGCCCGTTTCATTTTGAAGCGGGCCGCTTTGCTTTCACTGGTCCGGAAATATCCCGGGGGACGAGCGCCAGCGAGGGGGGGAGAGCCCCCATGGGGCCTCAACCCGTGATCAGTTCGGCCTGACGCACAATCACTTCCGCCTGCCGGACGCTGGCAATATCGACCAGACGGCCTTTGTAAACTGCCGCGCCCGACCCGGCTTTCTGCGCCTCTTCCATCGCCGCCAGAATTTCGCGTGCTTCGGCGACCGCTTCGTCCGATGGCGTGAATACCTCGTTGGCCAGCGCCACCTGTTTCGGGTGGATCGCCCATTTGCCGACCATCCCCAACGTGGCTGACCGCAGCGCCTGCGCGCGATACCCGTCGTCATCCGAGAAATCACCAAACGGCCCATCAACCGGCAACACCCCATGGGTGCGACAGGCCGCAACAATGGCCGCCTGCGCCCAATGCCAGGGGTCGGCCCAGTATTTCTCGCCGCGATGGTGCATATAGTATGTCTCTTGCGTCCCGCCTATCCCGGTTGTCTGCATCCCCATGGATGCTGCAAAATCAGCAGCCCCCAGGCTCATCGCCTGCAAGCGGGGCGACGACGCGGCTATCTCTTCGACATGGGCAATGCCCGCGGCGGTTTCGATAATCACCTCGAAGGCAACCGGCTTCGTGCGCCCACGGGCAGTTTCAATCGCCGTAACCAAAGCATCCACAGCATAGACATCTGCCGCGCAGCCGACCTTGGGGATCATAATCTGATCCAGCCGGTCGCCCGCGTTTTCCAGAACCTCGACCACATCGCGATACCAGTAAGGCGTGTCCAGCCCATTGATCCGCACCGACAGGTGTTTGCCACCCCAATCAATATCACCAATGGCCTGAATGATGTTCCGCCGCGCTTGCGGTTTGTCATCGGGTGCGACCGCATCTTCCAGATCCAGGTTGATCACATCCGCCGCGCTGGCCGCCATTTTTTCGAAGATCTGCGGGCGTGACCCTGGGCCGAACAATTGGCACCGGTTCGGGCGGGCCGGGGGGCTGGGTTGCACGCGGAAGCTCATGGTCTGGTAACTTTCTTTCGCTCGGGTCTTCTTATCGCTTATTATGTTGCGGCGCAGCATTCAAGTGCTGCGGCTGCAAATTTGCCGATTGCGGGGGCGCGGCCCGACTGGGCGCACTTGCCTTCCGACCTTTGAAGCGCAATTGAAGACATATGCTGACCGTAACCGAACAGATGTTTCGCCTGAAGGAAACCTTCACCATTGCGCGGGGGTCGCGGGACACGGCGCATGTCATCACCGTTCAGGTCAACAAGGATGGCGTGACCGGTTGGGGCGAAGCTGTGCCCTATGGCCGGTATGGTGAAACCATGCAAAGCGTGCGCGCCCAGATCGAAAGCCTGCCGCCGGATATCACGCGCACCACCTTGGCCGATCGCCTGCCGCCCGGCGCCGCGCGCAATGCCGTCGATTGTGCGCTCTGGGATGTTGCGGCGAAAGTGGCCGCCAAACCCGCCTGGCAGCTGGCCGGCTTGCCCCGGCCCGGTCCGGTGATCACGGCGTTTACGCTGTCGCTGGACACGCCCGACCGGATGCGGGCTGCCGCCGCGCGCCATGCGCATCGTCCGCTTTTGAAGATCAAACTTGGCGGCGAAGACGACATGGCCCGCCTGGAAGCCGTCCGGTCAGGTGCGCCCGACACAGCCATCATCGTCGATGCCAACGAAGCTTGGACTGCCCCGCTATACACGGAACTGGCCCCGCACCTGATCCGGCTGGGGGTCGAAATGGTCGAACAGCCACTGCCCGCTGGCAAGGATGACATGCTGGCCCAGATGGCCCGGCCCCTGCCGGTGGCCGCCGATGAAAGCTGCCATGACCGGGCCAGCCTGCCGGACCTGAAAGGCAAGTATGACATGGTCAATATCAAGCTGGACAAAACCGGCGGGCTGACCGAAGCGCTGGCTTTAAAGACCGAAGCCAAGGCGCAGGGCTATCAGATTATGGTCGGCTGCATGGTCGGCTCGTCCCTTGCGATGGCGCCTGCGGTTCTGGTGGCGCAGGGCGCATCGGTGGTCGATCTGGATGGTTCGCTCTTGCTGGCCGAAGACCGGGACGCGCCTCTTTTTTATGATGCCTCGGGCGTGCATCCGGGCACTGCCGCGCTTTGGGGCTAGGCGCCACGCGCGCGCAGATCATTACAATTTTTCATTTAGGATTCCCGAAACGCAATGGGGTCTAGGGTGCGCCTGAAACATCTGGTGCGCCGCATGAAGTTTGAAGACATTGTTGAAGATATCGCGATATTGTCGGGCGACGGTATCTGTATCGCATATCGCGGCGATGACGGCGGGGTGCCTGAAATCCTGTGGGTCAATCAGGCCTTCTGCGAGATGTTTCATCTGACAGAAGCCACCGCCATCGGGCTGCACCCGCAGGAAATTCACGATCTTGGGTATCGCAAGGATTTTCAGGCCTCTGTCGATGATGCGGTGACCAGCGGGCGCAATGCCCTGACCATGGACACGCTTTGCCTGCGCCAGGATGGTTCGTCGTTCTGGGCCAGCGTCAAGATGACCCTGTTGCAAGACCAGACGGGCAAGGGGCGACATTCGGTTGCGTTCATCCGCGACATCGACGTTTTGAAAAACCGCGAACAATCTGCAGAACTCGCCCTGATCGAAAACCAGCATCTTCTGACGGTGAACGAAGCCATGAAGACCCGGTTGATCAGCGCAATCAACATGATCCCCGATCCCTTCGGCATTTACGATGCGCGCGACCGGCTGATGATCTGGAACCCGGCTTTTGCGAAAAACGCGTCGCATGATCCGAATTTTGTCAAGAAAGGCATGAAAAAGGAATTCATCGTCCGCAATGCCATGGCGGAAGGTTTGTTTGATGTGCCCGATGGTGAAGAAGACGCATATGTCACCGACTACCTAAACGATTGGGCCAAAAAGAACTGCGAAACCAAAATGGCGCGCATCGGCGGGCGGGACTATCGGCTATCGCATACCACAGCGCATAATGGTGACCGCATCGTTCTGGGGGTGGATGTGTCCGAACATCTGCGCCAGCAGATCGAATTGGAACGCTATGCAAAAAAGCTGGAACACGCGAACCAGGAAATCACCACACAGGCTTTGCACGATGAACTGACGGGGTTGGGCAACCGGCGGTATTTACAGGCGCGCTTGCAGACGATGATCGACCAGCACAACCGGGACGGCACCAATATTGCGGCCCTTCACATTGATCTCGACCGGTTCAAACAGATCAACGACACGATGGGCCATGCAGCGGGCGACCATGTCTTGCGCGTGGTGGCCGACATTCTGCGCCGCAAGGTCCGGGGCGATGATGTGATTGCCCGGATCGGTGGCGATGAATTTGTTATCCTGATGGCGGCGCCCGATGGCTCGGACAAGCCGGAAATTCTGGCAGACCGCGTGGTGAAAGAAGTCTCAAAACCCATCCCCTTTGACGGGCGACTGTGCCGTCTGGGGGCAAGCGTGGGCATTGCGCGCACGCCGATGATCGAACCTAAAGACTTGCTGACCTGTTCCGACATCGCGCTTTACAAAGCCAAGACCGGCGGGCGGTCGACCAAGGCCACTTTCGACAAGGCCGACCTTGAACATCTGCAAGCGATGAAATCGCTGGGCGATGACATTCAGCGCGCGCTCGAAAACGAAGAATTTGTTCCGTACTTTCAGCCGCAGTTCGACGCCGCCACGGGCGATGTCGTCGCATATGAAGTCCTGGCGCGCTGGGATCATCCGTCGCGCGGGGTGCTATTGCCGGATGCATTTCTGGACGCCGCGTCGGAATTTCAGGTCGATGAACAGATCGACGCGATGATCTTCAAATCCGCCATGCGCGATTGCGCGCGCCTGCTGGGCGACACGGCGACGCCGCCCGAAATTGCCTTTAACGTCAGCTTGGCCCGCGTCATGTCAGATGCGCTTTTGATGGATATCGACGCCTGCGCCTATCCGGGCTGCTTAGCGTTTGAATTGATTGAAACCACCTTCTTTGATGGCAAGTCAGATGCAACGCTGGCGCGGCTGAAGCTTTTGAAATCGCTCGGCGTCCAGCTTGAGGTTGACGATTTTGGCAGCGGCAGCGCCTCGATCGTCGGGCTGCGCCATGTCAATCCGGCGCGCGTCAAGATTGATCACCGTCTGGTGGACTCGGTCGAAACCTCGCACAGCGCGCGCAAACTGGTGCAATCCATTATCGACATTGGCCGCACGCTTGATCTTGGCATCACCGGCGAAGGGGTGGAAACACAGGATCAGGAACACATTCTGCGCGATATCGGCTGCGACCGGTTGCAGGGGTTCTACCTGGGCAAACCCCGCCCGCTTGCCGCGCAAATCCCGCAAAGCACCCGTCGCCGCGCCTGATCGCACAGGCCACGGGGCGTCAGGGTTTGTGCGATTTCTCAAACGCCGCCTGCTGCGCGGGCGAGGCATCGGTCTGATGCTGGGCTTTCCATTCTTCGAACGGCATGCCGTAAAACACCTCGCGCGCCGCATCCTTGGTCATCTCGATACCGCGCGCGGCGGCCGCTTCCTGATACCAGCGCGACAGGCAATTCCGACAAAACCCCGCCAGGTTCATCATGTCGATATTCTGCACATCCGGCCGGTCGTCCATCAAATGTTGCTGCAACCGCCGAAACGCGGCGGCTTCCAGTTCCAGTTTGGTTTGCGCATCCATAATCAATGGTCCTCTGTGGCTTCTGCCATCCTTAGCGCCTTTGGCAACAACTGCGCCAGCCGGTCGGCCCAGGCCTTTTGCCCCGCATCATCGGCCACCAGATCGCTGCGCAATTCAATCAGCACATTCTGCCGCCCGTGGCGCGTGGCGTGCTGATCAATCGTGTCGCCATCCAGATACCCTGTATACGGCTCGTTCATCCCGACCACCAGATCGGGATCATCCCGCAACAGATCGGCCAGCGGCAACGCCAGCCGCGCATCATCGGCAAACAGCAACCCGACATGCCACGGCCGGGGCGGCTTGTGCCGCAGTTGCGGCGTGAACGTGTGAACCGACACAATCGCGGTGTCTTGCCGCCGTCTGGCCAATTGCGCAATCTTGTCGTGATAGGGCAGGTAACACCGCTCCAGCCGCTCGGTGATCCCGGTGGCCGCGATGGCGCGATTGCCCGGCACGATCGTCTCGTCATAGATGCGCCGCACCAGCGTCGGATCATCCTGACCCCGGTTCGGGTCAATCACCAAACGCGAAAAGTTTGAAAACACCGCAGGCGCGCCCAGCTGTTCCGCCAGCCGCATCGCCACGCCAGCCGCCCCGATATCATAGGCAATGTGGCGTTCCATCTCGCCCGGCGGCAGCCCCAAATCGCCCGATCCCAGCCAATCCGGCACCACATTTGACGCATGATCGCACAACACAAGCCAGCGCTGGTCGCGCAGCTCCCCCAGAACATGAACCGGAGCCCATGAAATGTCTTGCTGTTCAGACGGCATAGTTTTTTGTTCCCTAGGCGCTAAATTAGCGCTGCACGGTTGTCCTTCAACCGCAAATTCTGCATAGAGTTGTCACTCGCTAACACCCGACCCTGCCAGCAAGGATTTGTCCGCTATGCGCCGTCTCCGGAACGTCAAAATCGTGGCCACGCTTGGCCCAGCTTCTTCCACCTACGAAACCATCCGCGCTTTGTTCGAAGCCGGTGCTGACGTTTTCCGTCTGAACATGAGCCACGGCGTCCACGAAGACATCGCCGAACGCCACGCGATTATCCGCAAAATCGAAGCCGACGTCGGCCGCCCGATTGGCATTCTGGCCGACCTTCAGGGGCCGAAACTGCGCGTGGGCACCTTCGCGAACGGCGCCGAAGACCTGGAAGAAGGCCAGGCGTTCCGGCTTGATCTGACCGACGCACCGGGCGACAGCACCCGGGTCACCTTGCCCCACCGCGAAATTTTCGAAGCGCTGCAACCCGAAGCCTCGCTTCTGGTGAATGACGGCAAAATCCGCCTGCGCGTCAAAGACCACGGCCCCGAGTTTGCAAATTGCGTGGTCGAAGTCGGCGGCACCATTTCCGACCGCAAAGGCGTCAATGTGCCAGACGTGGTCCTGCCGCTCGCCGCTCTGTCCGAAAAAGACAAGGTCGACCTTGAATTTGCCTGCGAACTGGGGGTCGACTGGCTGGCCCTGTCCTTCGTCCAGCGTCCCGAAGACGTGCACGAAGGGCGCGACCTGGCACGGGGCCGGGCGGCCATCATGTCAAAGATCGAAAAACCGGCCGCAGTGCATTCGTTCGACGAAATCCTCAGCGCCTCGGACGCCATCATGGTTGCCCGCGGCGATCTGGGCGTCGAATGCCCGATCCAGAACGTGCCGCCGATGCAGAAACGCATGGTCCGCAAATGCCGCGCTGCCGCCAAACCGGTGATCGTCGCGACGCAAATGCTGGAATCTATGATCGAAAGCCCAATGCCCACACGGGCCGAGGTTTCGGACGTCGCCGCTGCCATCTATGAAGGCGCAGACGCCGTCATGTTGTCGGCCGAAAGCGCGGTGGGCCAGTACCCGAACGAAGCGGTCGCCACCATGAACAACGTCGCCATCGAAGTGGAAAGCGACCCGACCTACCGCGATGTGGTCGACGCCAGCCGGGGCGGCAAAAAGCAATCGGTCGCCGATGGCATTGTTTCGGCTGCCCGCGAAATCGCGGAAACCGCCGATATCAAAGTGATCTGCTGCTATTCGCAATCAGGTTCGACCGCCTCGCTTGTGGCCCGCGAACGCCCGCATGTGCCGATCATCGCCATGACCTCGCAAGTCGGAACCGCCCGCCGGATGAGCCTGACCTGGGGTCTGCATTGCGTCCAGACAACCGAAGTTGACCGCTTTAAAACCGCCGTCATCAACTCGGCCCGGGCATCGGTTGCCGAAGGCTTTGCCACGCTTGAAGACTACCTTGTGGTGACCGCCGGCGTGCCTTTCGGCAAATCGGGCACAACCAACATCCTGCGCGTCGCGCCATGCGATGAAAAGAAAATCATCCCGGCCGATCCCGAATAACAGCACCCGCCTGCAAAGTTTCCTAAGTGAACGCCCAAAAATCGCCCGAATCGTCAGGCAACGTGCAGAAATGGCAGAGTATACCGATCTCATTATGTGTATCGGCGTGTTGGTGCTCTTACTGACGTTCCCAACCGCCGTCGGCGCGTTTTCACGCGGCGCCCCGCCGCGCGCGGCGATGCTGTCGCTTTTTGCGGGTGGTGTGATGGTGGTTTATGCCAATTCCAGCCGTCCGGGCGGCTATTCCGTGGAAGGGATGCCTGAACTCTTCCTCAAGGTTCTGACGGGCGGCATTTAGGTAAAATTCATCTTGTCAGGGCGGCAAAGCCCCGATAAACGGCACTCTTCGACGGGTCCTCCGGCCAAGTGGCATGCCGTGTGGGCCAAGAACCGTCTGAACTGAAGGAGATGGAAATGCCCAAGATGAAGACCAAGTCGAGCGCGAAAAAGCGCTTCAAAGTCTCGGCCACCGGCAAGGTGATGAGCGGCCAGGCCGGCAAACGGCACGGCATGATCAAGCGGACAAACAAGTTTATCCGCAACGCCCGCGGCACCACCGAAATGAGCAAGCCTGACCAGAAGATCGTCAAGCAGTTCATGCCCTACGACCGGTAAGGAGACACAGATATGGCACGCGTTAAAGGTGGGACCGTAACCCACGCCCGTCACAAGAAAGTCACCGACGCCGCGAAAGGCTATTATGGCCGTCGCAAGAACACCTTCAAGGTGGCGCGCCAGGCGGTGGACAAAGCCAACCAATATGCAACCCGCGACCGCAAAGCCCGCAAGCGCAACTTCCGTGCGCTGTGGATCCAGCGGATCAACGCAGCGGTGCGCGCCCATGACGAAGCGCTGACATATTCGCGCTTTATCAACGGCCTGTCGCTGGCAGGTATCGAAGTCGACCGCAAGGTTCTGGCCGATCTCGCGGTTCACGAACCCGATGCCTTCACGGCCATCGTCGACAAGGTAAAATCGGCACTCGCGTAATCGGCAACCGCGACACACATTCAAAAGCCGCGCGGCCCGGACGGTCTGCGCGGCTTTTTCATTTGTGATGCCCTCATTTGGCGCGGGCTATTGACCGGGCCATCCTCCAAGATGCTAAACTTGCCGACATAACGCGTGATTATCGTCTGGGGTACGTTTGATGAAATTCCTGTTTTCCACCGTTCTTTTGATTTGCCTGTCCATCGGCCTGACGGCCCCGCGCAGCGCCGAGGCGCAAGTGCTTGTCATGGGCGATTCAGTCCTGACCTGGAACAACTGGACCCGCGAAGGCTCGGTCCCCGAGATCCTGCAAAACCGCTATGGCTTCCGCGTCGTCGACCGCGCCGTCCCTGGCTCGGGCTTTTTCAAAGGCCACAACGGCGGCGCGTCGGTGCCGAACCAGTTCAAACCGGGCGCGTGGCGCGCGGTGGTGATCAACGGCGGCGCCAATGACCTGCTCAGCTTCTGTGGCTGCAAGGTCTGCGACGAAGTGCTGGACCGCCTGATCACCGCCGATGGCAAAAGCGGCTCGTACGCGGACCTGTTGAACCGGATCGACGGCCCGGTCATTCTGGTCGGCTATTACGGCCTGATCCGGGGCGGCGGCGGCAGCGCCTATGACGCCTGCGCCGATGAAACCGCCGAATTGGCCCGCCGCCTGAAATCGGTTGCAGACAAAGACACCGACATCCATTTCATCTCGCTCCGCAGGGCGTTCAACGGCAACCGCAAATACTATCACACCGATTTCACGCACCCCTCGCAGGCCGGCACCAACCTGATCGCCAAGCTGGTGGTCGACAAGCTGCGCGAAATCCGCCGCTAGCCCATCGCTTGCAGTCACCGGGCGCACGCGCTAGCACCCGCTGGCATGGATGGAGCCTGCTCGATGGACGATCTCAGAGACAAATACCTGACCGCAATCGCCACCGCTGCGGACGAAGCGACACTGGAAGACCTGCGCGTCGCCGCCGTCGGCAAAAAGGGCGAAGTCAGCCTGCAAATGCGCGAATTGGGCAAAATGACACCCGAGGAACGCCAGGCAGCAGGCCCCAAGCTGAACGCACTCAAGGATGAGATTAATTCAGCCCTGTCCGCCAAGAAAGCCGCCCTCGAAGACGCGGCCCTCGACGCGCGCCTCGCGCAAGAATGGCTCGACGTCACGCTCCCCGCCCGACAGACGCCCCAGGGCACCATCCACCCGGTCAGCCAGGTCACGGAAGAGGTCACTGCCATCCTCGCCGACATGGGGTTTGCGGTCGCCGAAGGCCCGCAGATCGAAACCGACTGGTACAATTTCGACGCGCTCAACATCCCCAGCCACCACCCCGCGCGCACCGAAATGGACACGTTCTATATGGCCCGTGCGGACGGCGACAACCGCCCGCCGCACGTGCTGCGCACCCACACCAGCCCCGTCCAAATCCGCTCGATGCAGGACCACGGCGCGCCCATCCGCATCATCTGCCCGGGCCGTGTGTACCGCGCCGATTACGACCAGACCCACACACCGATGTTCCACCAGGTCGAAGGCCTCGCCATCGACAAAGACATCTCGATGGCCAACCTCAAATGGGTGTTGGAGGAATTCTTCAGCGCCTTCTTCGGAACGTCGGTCAAAACCCGTTTCCGCGCCTCGCACTTCCCCTTCACCGAACCCTCGGCCGAGGTTGATATCCAATGTAGCTGGGAAGGCGGCACCGTGAAGGTCGGCGAAGGCGACGGCTGGCTCGAGGTTCTGGGGTCAGGCATGGTCCACCCCAAAGTGCTGGAAGCCGGTGGGATTGATCCCGCCCAGTGGCAAGGCTTCGCGTTTGGCATGGGCATCGACCGCATGGCCATGCTGAAATACGGCATCCCGGATTTGCGCGCGTTCTTCGACAGCGATTTGCGCTGGTTGAGGCACTATGGGTTCAGCGCCCTGCAAGTCCCGACGCTGCATGGGGGGTTGTAAGGTGCACCCCGTTCAAATGTCTCGCGGGGCGTCAGCCCCGCATCACGCCCGACCCGCCCCCCAGGGCGGGCGTGATACGCCCACCCTCGGGCCGGGCGTGATGCTAGGTGCGGGAGCTGAGCGATGAAGTCTTCAAAGGAAAGACAGATCGAGATTTTACGTCGAATTGAGAAAGGTGAATACAGCATTCTCTTTGAGCAATTCTACACGCATGAGATCGGTGGTCATGAAGAAGCGCGCTATCCTGAGTGGCCGGACGAACAAGACCGGTATGAAATGGATCAACTTATTCAACGCGGATTAGTTGTGAAAGAATTCACGAAGGGGGACGAACCTTGGCTCGGTTTTGGGGCACCGGGGGATCCCCACAAAGAAAGCTACGTAACGCTTACTCCCAAGGCTCATGATCTGCTAGCGAGCTATGGCTTAAAGGGTTGGTTGCGTTCGCAAATGGCGGGGCTCCGTTCGGGCATTTTTACTATTGCGGTAGCAGTTCTACTCGCACTGGCAACAAACTGGGCAATACATTTTCTTGGAGCGCCGAAACCATGAAATTCACCCTCTCCTGGCTCAAAGACCACCTCGACATCGACGCGTCAGTCGAGCAGATCACAGACACACTCACCGACCTCGGATTAGAGGTCGAAGAGGTCACGAATCCAGCAGACAGACTCCGCCCGTTCACTTTGGGCAAAGTGGTAAAAGCCGAACAACACCCCGACGCCGACAGGCTTCGCGTCTGCGAAGTGGACACCGACGAAGGTGTCAAACAAATCATCTGCGGTGCCCCCAACGCACGCGCGGGCATTACAGTGGTCGTATGTAAGCCTGGGGATTACGTCCCCGGCATAGATGTAACACTCTCCGTCGGCAAAATCCGCGGCGTGGAAAGCCACGGCATGATGGCGTCGGAAAAGGAACTCGAACTCTCTGATGAACATGATGGCATTGTCGAATTGCCATCCGGTAACGTGGGCGACCGCTTCATTGACTGGCTGGAAACCAACGCGCCCGACAAGATCGACCCGGTGATCGAAATCGCCATCACGCCCAACCGGCAAGACGCGTTGGGCGTCGAAGGCATCGCGCGTGATCTCGCCGCCCGTGGTTTGGGCAAACTGATCAGCCAAGCGCCCCAACCCGTCCCCGGCTCCTTCGACAGCCCCATCGGT
>CALDUK010000009.1 GCA_937924905.1 uncultured Paracoccaceae bacterium
GTGCGGCCATGGCGTTGGGCGAGCCTTTGGTCTGGCGGTATTTTCGGCGACGTGCGTCAGGCGACGCGGGCTATGGCGCGCATCTGGCCGAGCGTCGGGGGGACGGCGCGCCGTTTCAGGCGGACCTTTGGGTGCATGCCGTGTCTTTGGGGGAATTTACCTCGGCCGAACCGGTCATAAGGTTGGCGTTAGAGGCCGGACATTCCGTACTGGTGACCCATGCCACGCCCGCGGGACGTCGGGCGTCCGAGGCGCGTCTGGCCGATGCGATTGCGGAAGGCCGGGCCGCGGTGCGCTTTGCTCCGGTGGATCGGCCCGGGTACTGGCGGCGGTTCTTTGCGCTATATGCCCCAAAAGCGGCGTTGATCATGGAGGTCGAGTTTTGGCCACAGATGATCGAGGCTGCGCGGGGCGCGGGTTGTTTTCTGTGTCTGGCCAACAGTCAGGTGCCATCCAAAAGCTTTCCAAGGGCCGCGCGTCTGGCGCGATTGGCGGGCCATCCGGTGGCCTATGCGGCTGCGGTTTTTGCGAAATCCGACCATATTGCCGGTCGGTTCCGCGCCTTGGGGGCCGCGCCTGTTCTGGCGTTGGGCGAGACGCGGTTTGACATACCGGCTGCGGCCAGATTGATTGACGCTGCACAGACGCTGCGCGATGGGCGCCGGGTTTTGACATTGGCGAGCGTCGTTGCAGGCGAAGAAGCGGTTTATCTGAGCCTTTTGAACAACTTGCTGGCCGGGGATGATGCGCCATTGGTGATCTGGGTGCCGCGCGCGCCCGAGCGGTTTGACGACCATACGGCCTTGTTGAAACAGGCGGGCCTGCGGGTGGCACGCCGGTCAGAGGTGTTTGATGCCGACCTGGCGCCCATTGCGCGGTTGGACGACGTGCAGGTGCTGGTGGGCGACAGTCTGGGCGAGATGTTTTTCTATCTTGCGCCAGCGGATGCGGTCATTGTCGGCGGCGGTTTTACCGAGAAAGGCGCGCATAACGTGATCGAGCCCTTGTCATTGGGCAAGCCTGTTGTCACGGGCCCCCATATCTGGACCATCGAATTTCCGGCCATCGAAGCCGAGGCGGCGGGCGTTTTAACCGTGGCGCAGAATGAAGGGCAGCTGACCGAGGTGGTGCGGCGCGCGATGACCCAGGGCGGGCCGGCAGCGGTGGCATTTCACGCGGCAAATCAAGGGGCTTCGGCCCGGATATTCGCGGCCATCGGGCCGGTGTTGGAGGGTGCATGAGCTATCTGGTGATCGGGGCCGGGTCGATTGGCAAACGCCATTTTACGAACCTGCAGGCGCTGGGGGCCGACGTAGCGTTGCAAGGCTGGCGCGACACGGAATTGGGGGGCTTGTCGCTGGATGGGCTGACGGGTTTGGTGATTGCAACCGAAACCCAGGTGCGGTTGGCCCTGGTTGCCAAGGCCGCTGAGGCCGGTGTACCGGTTTATGTCGAGAAACCGCTGGCGTATCGCGTGGCGGATCTGCAAGCCGTTATGGCCGCCGCGCGCCCGGTGGCAGACCGGTCGGTTCTGGGGTTGATGATGCGCTATCATCCGGCCATTCGCCACGTGGCGAAGCTGGGGATAGACGCCTATGGGCTGCATCTGGAAATTGGCCATGACGTGCGCCAGTGGCGCGAAAACTGGTCTTTTGCCAACAGTTATGCAGCGCGGCCGGATGGCGGGGGTGTTTTGTTGGATCTGTGCCATGAGATTGATCTGGCGGCCTGTCTGGTGCCGGGTCTGACGGTCACCGGTGTCGATTGCGTGGGGCACACCGATTTTCCGGGCGTGGATTTCGCAACCTCAATCGGGTTGGCCGGGGGGACTTGTGTCGGCCGTGTGGCGATGGATTACCTGTCGCCCGTGTTTTTCCGGCGTTTGTCGCTGAAGGGTCGGGACGAAGGGGTTGATCTTGATCTTCTGGCCCCGTCGATGCGGCATTGGACAGCCGGTGGGATCGAGACGCAGACCTGGACTTTTGAGCGCAATGATATGTTTCTGGATCTGATGCGCGATTTCATGGCGCTGGCCGAGAGACGCGAGACATCGGGCAATCCTTTGATGCCGCGACTGGATCGGGTGCGCGAAAGCACGCATCTGGTGGCAAGTGCCTGGGACGCGCGAACGTTTCACGGCCAACTGAAGGGAGGTTTCGCATGATCTTGGGGCATATCGGGGTGCGTGCTGGCTCGAAGGGTGTGGTTGGCAAGAACTTCCGCGCGTTTCTGGGCAAGCCTTTGATCGACTGGTCGCTCGATCAGTTGCTGGAGCATGGGCGGGTCGATCAGGTTGTGGTCAGCACGGATGATCCGCAGATTTATGACCATGCTGTTGGGAAAGGATGTCTGGAGATGGGGTTGCGGCCTGCCGAGCTGGCCTCGGACACGGCGGCCAAGTGGGACGTGTGGCAACATGCTTTGCGTCGGGGCGAAGACCTGGCCGGACCGGTTGAGGCGTTTCTGGATCTGGACGTCACATCGCCCTTGCGCTTGCCGCAGGATATTGATGGTGCGCTTGATGCCTTTTTTGACAAACGACCGGACATGATCATGTCCTGTACAGAGGCGCGCAAGAACCCCTATTTCAACCTAGTCGAGCCGGATCAGTCGGGCTATCTGCATGTCTCGAAGCCATTGCCCGGTGGCGTGGTCGCGCGCCAGCAGGCACCGGTGGTCTGGGAACATGCCGCCAGCACCTATGTGGTCGATCCGGCCTATTTGAAGCGTGCGCGCGGGCTTTTTCAGGGGCGGGTTCTGCCCTATCTGATGCCGCCCGAGCGGTGTCTGGACATCGATACCGAGCTGGACTTTCGTATGGTGGAAATTCTGATGAAGGAGCGGCTGGATGGGGCAGCTTGAGGGGCGGTGCGTCTTTATTACCGGGGCCGGGGGCGTTCTGGGATCGACTTATGTGCGCCGGATGCTGGCGGATGGGGCGCGTGTGGTGGCCACGGATTTGCCGGGCGAGCGGGCCGATGGCTTGCAGGACCGGCATGGCGAAGACCCCGGCTTTGGGTTTTACGAGCTGGACGTGTCTGACGAAGCGGCGGTCGAGGCGATTTTCCAGCGCGTGATGGCCGATGGCTGGCAACCGAATGTGGTGTTGAACAATGCCGCGATCACGGGCGAGATGCTGATGGGCAAAGGCAAAGCCTTTCCCGATTTCGCCGATACCAGCGTTGAGGATTTTGAGAAAACTCTGCGCACCAATCTTACGGCGGCCTTTATGGTGGCGCGGCAGATGGACCGGGATATTGTCGGCAACTATCCCGCGACATTGATCAATGTGGCCTCCATGTATGCGCTGAACGGGGCGCATCACGGGATTTACGAGGGCATGCCGTTCAAGAATTTCAGCGCATATGGCGTGACGAAGGCGGGCATTCACGGGCTGACGGTTTGGCTGGCGGGCTATTGGGCCGGGCGACAGGCCACGGTCAACACCATCGCGCCGGGCGCGGTGTATAATGGCCATTCGGGCGAGTTTCAGCGCCGGGTGTCCGAATTGATCATGGCCGGGCGAATGGGCCAACCGGATGAGATTGCCGATGTTATGTTGTTCCTGGCCTCTGAGGCAGCGGGATACATGACCGGGCAGATGGTCAATGTGGATGGCGGGTTTTCGGCCTGGTAGGTCAGGCGTCCGGGCCATAGCCATCTGTGTTTGCCTGACGCCAATGGCAGGCGCGAAACAGCAAAGCACACCAAGCGCTTACAAGTCGTGCAGGGGCAATCTGATCCCCCTGGTCAAGTCCTGACTACGGAACGTCCGTTGCCACATTTGTAGGCTTTCGCGCTTACAAAAAACACATTTGATTCAAACTCTTTGCAAAGTGTCGATGTCTACAGACAGCCGAACCAAGGGGTGGTGCGCAGTGTTTGGGCGCGCGTGAGTGTCTTTGCCTGATTTCCAGGCGCCCAAATTTGAAAGCACTGCTATGCTCACGTTTTTTGGCCGACGAGGCCTTCGTTCTAATGCCAAATTTCTGGGAATGAACGCTCCGACAAGGGCTGCTTACTCGGGTATAAACCTGAGCTTGGTGTTTTTGATGGCCTTGTCTGGCTATATACTGGCTGCGCCCGCTGCGTACGCTCAGACACTGTCCAGGTGTACAGGTGACGAAACGGCATCGGCACGAACTGTTTCGGGGCGCGTGACCCGAAGCAATCCCACAGACAGTGTCACCGTCACAAATGCGCCTGGCGGATCAATTGTTACTCTCTTTACCCGACGTGATCCTGCGCCGACGGTCAGCAATCGTTCCCGCCTGCAATTCACATTGTCAGGGTCAGCCTCGTTCAGCCCCTCTTCTTTCAATTCCGGTTTTTTGAACCGGGGTCAAAGTGCTACCCGGACCGTGACGGTTGGCGCGAGCGGAGGTGTCCGCGTTGCAATGAGAGCGTTTCAGACGGGGTCTGGCAACGGCGCCATTCGCCAAAGCTGGCGGATCACCTGTACGCCCCCAGACATCGGTGTCCGGTCCCGAGAAACCAGCAGCACTATCGTCGATGGTGGAAGTGACCCGCACGGAACTGAAACCGTGGGTGAACCGAAAACTGTTGTTTACGAAATTACAAATACGTTGGGTGGCACTCTGAACCTGACCGGCGCACTTACGATTTCCGGTCTTAACAATGTATCAAACGCAACGATATCGACCCCGCCGGGCGTGACAAGTTTGGCATCCGGGCGAACCACAACCTTTGCGGTGACCTATACACCAACCAATCCGGGGCCGTTTTCTTTCGACATTAATATTCCAAACAATGATCCAAGCACGATTGCCAGTGAAAGTAGTTTCGGAATTGCTGTGTCAGGAAATGCAAATGCGACACCATCCGTGGTGCTTTCCGGCCCCAGCACGCCGCAAGCTGGCCCCTTTACAGTCACCGCAACCTTTTCCGAAGCTGTATCGGGCCTGGATGTGTCGGAATTTGTGGTCAGCAACGGTGTCGCGAGTGGCCTAATTCTGGTTTCGCCCGGTGTATATACCTTTACGGTTACACCCACGGACCCAAGTGCGGCCGTCAGCATTTCACTGCCTGCCGGAACGGCCGAGGATGCGGATGGCGCGGTCAACGCAGCCTCGAATGTACTGGTCACGGCGGGGGGCGCCCTGACACCTGAGCAGCAAGAAGGCATCCGTGAAATCACGGTCGAAGAAACGACACGGGATTTGCGCCAAGAGATTTCTGTAAATCGGCGGGCAAACCGTGCTGCGCGTGATCGTCATGCTGCCGCACAACGGTGCCGGTTTCTGCAAGACGACCTGGACGAAGGCCGAGTTTCAACAGCTGACTTTGAACAGGAATGTGGGGCAGATTTCGTATCGCGCCAAAACGTTCCTTTTGGCGTGAACGGTGTACTTAGCGCAACCCAGTCCGACACCAGCCTGCTTGGTTCTTTCTTCAGCCAAAGTTCAACGGCCGATGGACGCCGCCGGTTGGTTTTTGGCGAGTTTGACGTGACCCGCTATGACGACGAAGATGTAACGGCCACGCTTTCCGGGCGTGTCGCCTGGGAGCGGCTTGTGCGAGAGGATGTCCTTTGGGGTATATTTGTGGGCGCAAACCTGTCGCAAACCAGAATCTCTGGCGCGCTGCCCGGAGACCGCACTGGCGTTGGTCTGACCCTTGGAACCTACTTTGTTGATCAGCTGGAACCGGATTTGTTCTTGGACGGGTTCGCGGCGGTCAGCGCCGGCCGAAATAGCCTGGAGCTGTCGACCGGGACCGCGATTGCTGAAGGGGATTATAACACCACGTCCTTGCAACTGGGCATCGCGCTTTCTGGTCTTAGGGAATACGAGCGATTTGATCTGCGTCCCGAACTGAGCCTGTCATATGGGTATGCGGATATCAGTGATGCCCCACTTTCGGTGGCCGTTGGTGGGTCAACCCTTAGTGATGCGGTTGCTGCCGGGTATGCGTCTTACGGGAATGTCGAATTCAGACCAGAATTTATCTTTGAACCCGAACAGATCGCGCCGATTGGGCTGAAAGGAACCTGGTACGACGAAAGTTGGATAATCGTTGCACCACATGTCTCTTGCGAGGTCACCGACTCAGGTGTCAGCAGCAATGCCTGCGGCGGCGGTCTTGAACTGGAGTGGACCGCACAGTCACACGATGGCCTTTGGGAATTCTCTGCTCGGATGAGCCGCGACGTGATCGGCGGGGTGTCGCGAGACAGCATTGGCCTGCAGTTTGAAAGTGAGTTCTGAGCCGGTTGTTCGACGACTATGGCGCAAAGAATTTGGGAAATGGTGCCCAGGAGAGGACTCGAACCTCCACGTCCATACGGACACTAGCACCTGAAGCTAGCGCGTCTACCAATTCCGCCACCTGGGCAGGTGTCGTGAGGCAGCGGAGTAACTTTAACCTTTGGGGCTGTCAACGGGATTGGTCGTGTCATTGCCCGGAAAATTCAATGATCTGCTAGTCTTCGGCCTGCGCTTCGTCGCGTTTCAGGCCCGAGACCCCCAAAGCCAGCGTTGCGGCCATGAAACCTTCGAGATCGCCGTCCAGAACGCCGGATGTGTCTGACGTCTCGAAATTGGTCCGAAGGTCTTTCACCATCTGATAGGGTTGCAGGACATAGGACCGGATTTGGTTGCCCCAGCCCGCGTCGCCCTTGTTTTCATGCGCTTCGTTTATGGCGGCGTTTCGTTTGTCCAGTTCCATCTGATAGAGCCGTGATTTCAGCGCCTTCATTGCGATATCGCGGTTCTGGTGTTGGGATTTTTCCGAAGAGGTGACAACGATGCCCGTTGGTTCGTGTGTGATCCGCACGGCTGAATCCGTGGTGTTGACGTGCTGGCCACCTGCGCCCGACGACCTGTAGGTGTCGATGCGAATGTCGGCGGGATTGACCTCGATTTCGATATTGTCATCGACAACCGGATAAACCCAGACCGAGCTGAAGGACGTGTGCCGCCGGGCCGAGCTGTCGAACGGGCTGATCCTGACCAGACGGTGAACCCCGCTTTCCGATTTGAGCCAGCCATAGGCGTTTGGGCCGCTGATCTTATAGGCGGCTGATTTAATACCGGCTTCTTCGCCTGCGCTTTCGGACTGAAGTTCGACCTTATAGCCCTTTTTTTCGGCCCAACGGACATACATACGTGCCAGCATCGACGCCCAATCGCAGCTTTCTGTGCCGCCCGCGCCCGAGTTGATTTCAAGAAACGTGTCGTTGCCGTCTGCTTCGCCATCCAAAAGCGCTTCGAGTTCTGCTTTGGCCGCGCGTTCGGCCAGCGTTCGAAGCGCGGCTTCCGCTTCTTTGACAACGTCGTTGTCGTCTTCCATTTCGCCAAGTTCGATCAATTCGACATTGTCGGACATATCTTGCGACATGGATTTATAACGGTCGATCTGGTCAACCAGCATCTGACGGTCGCGCATCAGTTTTTGCGCGCGCTCAGCATCGTCCCACAGGTTTGGGTCTTCGACACGGGCGTTGAATTCTTCCAGCCGGTGTTCCGCTGTTTCCCAGTCCATACGCTGGGCCAGCAAGTTCAGCGACTTTTCGATCTGTGCGACCAGATTTTCGGCCTCGGCACGCATAGGGTGTTCCTTACGAGAGTTGTTCAAGCTGATAGCAATCGGCTTTGGCAGCTTCAAGCAAGCGTGTAGGTATAGACCGCGTGCACAGGAGGGAAGAGATGGGTGATTGGATTTCGTCGGACGTACTTAGCGTGGTGTTACCCGGTCTTTTGCTGGTCTTCGGATTGCTGTTGGGCGCGCTGGGGGCAGGGCATCTTTTTCGGTTGATCTGGATGATCTGCCTGTTTGTGTTTCTGGGTGTGCTGTATTGGTTTGCGACCGACGGGGGTTTGGCGGTTGGCGAGGATGCGCGTCCAGTCGCGCTGGTGCGCCTGGCCGCGATATATGCGGGCGCACTGTTTGGTAGCATTGTCGCGTATCTGCTGGCCCGCGCGGTCTTTTCGAAAGGATAAGCCCGCCGTTCTACTGAGGGGCTGACATGCAAAAGGACGCCGCAAAGGCGTCCTTCCGCTTACGTTTCGTGGCGGTTGGCCTTAGGCCTTGCCGCCGGCCACAGCGGTTGGTGCCGCTGGCTTGGGCGCAGAGCTCATGCCGCTTTTGGCGTTCAGCGGGTCTTCCTGACGCTGAACCGAGCCTTCGAAATGCGCGCCGCTTTCAATCGCGATGGTCTTGTGGATGATGTCGCCTTCGACGCGTGCGGTCGAGGTCAGGCGGACTTTCAGGCCACGCACTTTGCCCACGACGCGGCCCGTGACCACGACGTCATCGGCAATGCATTCGCCTTTGACCGTCGCGCCTTCGCCAACTGTAAGCAAATGCGCGCGGATGTCGCCTTCGACATTGCCTTCGATATTCACGTCGCCCGTCGTTTTGATGTTGCCCGTGATCGTGAGATCAGCGGACAGGACGGATGCGGGTGGTTTTGCTTTCGGAGTTGAAGGATGCGTCGTGTCGCTCATCGTCGGGGCCTTTTCTTCCGTTTTTGCTGCCTCTGGGCCCGTTTTCGGGCCAGGTTCGTTGATTTTGCTTTTAGAAAACATCTCTTGCTGCCTTGATGTACTTCATCGGGTTAGTGGCGTTCCCACCGATACGAATTTCGTAGTGAAGGTGAGGGCCGGTTGACCGCCCCGTGTTCCCCATATCACCGATTCTCTCACCAAGCGAGACTCTTTCGCCCACATTCACCCGAATGCGTGACAGATGCGCATACCGGGTCTCAAACCCAAAATCATGCTTTATCTTGATAAGGTTACCATATGCGCCCGATCTGCCTGCAAAAGACACAACACCGTCCGCTGTTGCATGGATCGCAGTGCCGACGGGGCCGGCCCAATCATGGCCGCTGTGCATCCGTCCCCAGCGTGGGCCAAAGCCGCTGGTCGAGCGATATGCGCCTTTCACAGGAAAGCCAAAGGGCAGCTTTTGCGCTGCAAGCCGGTAGAGGTTAAGCGCATCCAACTGGGCCAGTACGTCATTGGCGCGGTCGGTCAGCGGATCGGGTTCAGCGTCACCGCTGGTGGAAAAGATGATCGGGGTCATCGGCCCGCCCTGTCCAGAATAGCTGCGGCGCACCTGTTCGATGATGCTGTCGGTCGGCAGGCTGACCTGGCTGAACATATCGTCGATGGGCTCGAGCGAGGTTTTCACCGCGTCTTCGATTTGGGAAAAGATGCGTTCGTTCCGCTGCGCTTCAAGTTTCTGGTCAAGCGCCACACGGTCGAGATGCATTTCTGCTTCGGACACATAGTCGCTCATGCTGTCGCGTTTCACGGCCATGTCACCTAAGGCCGCGGTCATAAAGCCAAGCGTGGCTTCTAGGTCTTCCAGCCGGGTCACGTCTGGTTGTTCAGCTTCGGTTTCGGCCAATTCGGCCACAAGCGTTTCAATCTCGTTGCGCGCGCTGTCGCGTTCTTCCATGGCCTGGCGCAGCGTCCCTGCGATGACGTCGATGCCGGTTTCCAGCTCGCGCCGGCGATCTTCCGACGCCAGAAGCCGCGATTGCATCGCCGACACTTCAGACAGTGCAACTGAAAACCGTTCGGTTGCAGCTGACGCTTCACTGGCCCGCGCGTCGCGTTCTGCGGCCAGTTCATTCAGCCGGGCTTCGTAGATAGCCTGTTCGCGCAGGGCTTGTTCGCGCAGATCGCCTGCGCCCAGCCCGTGCATCAGCAATATCGCCGAGGCCAGAATGGTCCAGCCCAGCAACAATGCGCTGCCGGCCACACCGACGAATTGCGTCACTGGCGAAAGCCGAATGAAGCGGGTTTCTGTATCCGAGCGCAGGAATAACCGCTGCTCGGGAAAGAGGCGCTCGATCGCCGAGTGCGCTTTAGCTGAAGTGTGTCGCGTCAAAGGTCTGTCCCGTTCCCACTGCACCACCTTATACAGAACCTGTCCCGTTCTGCGCTGTGATTGTTAACTTTTATGCAAAACTGAGGCAACCTTGCTGACCCGATGTCTATGATTGGCCTCTCATTCGGCAAAACTTCGCGCACATCAACCGGTTTCGGTGAGCGGCCAGTAAAAGTCTGGTGGCAGGCCTGCTTCGGCGCGTTTTTCTTCATTAAACGGGGGTTTGAGTGGGCCATGAAAATAGGTGCGCACCAGATCGTGGAAGACCGGTTTCGGGTCCCGATTGTCACGCCCGCACAAAAAGTGAAACCATTTCGAGCCATAGGCGACATGGCTGACTTCTTCGCTGTAGATCACTTCAAGCGCGTCAACCGCGCGGTCTTCCCCGGCTTTGCGAAAAATCTCAATCATGCCCGGCGTTACGTCCAGACCGCGCGCTTCCAGCACCATGGGCACGACGGCGAGCCGGCCAAGGATATCGTCTTTTGTGTCTTCGGCCGCGCGCCACATGCCTGCATGGGCAGGCAAGGCGCCGTAGTGGCTGCCCATGGCTTCAAGACAGTCGGAGACAAGGTTGAAATGTTTCGATTCTTCGTCAGCCGCCTTGACCCAATCATCGTAAAACCCGGGCGGCATATCGACATGACCAAACCGCGCGATCAGATCCCAATGCAGATCGACGGCGTTCAGTTCGATATGGGCCACGGCATGCAACAACGCTTTGCGCCCATCGGGCGAACCGGGTTTCCGCTTTGGCACATCGCGCGGGTCGCGCAATTCCGGCGCGTCGGGCCGCGCGGGTTGCTGCGGGGGTGTGGCCTGCCCGACAGGGATGGGGGTTTTGCTGTCGTGTGCAGCAAACCATCGCGCGGCATGGGCGCGGCTAAGCGCGGTTTTGGCGCGGCCGTCGGGGGTGGTCAAAACCTCGACCGCCATCTCTGTTAGTGTCTGTGCCATGTGCGACCTGTCGCATATTCTTGGGCGGTGTACGATCCGGAAAACGACAGCGCCCTAAAGGTCACGTCACAGGGTCGTGGCGGCCTCCAGCACAGCTTCGACATGGCCGGGTACTTTCACCTTGCGCCATTCCTGCACCACCGTACCCGTTCCATTGATCAGGAATGTCGCGCGTTCGATGCCCATATAGGTTTTGCCATACATGCTTTTTTCGACCCAGACCCCGAAGCGTTCACAAACGTCGCTGTCTGCGTCCGAGGCGAGAATGACGCCCAGATCGTGCTTTGCCAGAAATTTGTCATGCTTTGCGACCGTGTCTTTCGAGATGCCGATCACGGTTGTGCCCGCGCTGGCAAAAGCGTCTTTCAGATCGGTGAACCCTATGGCTTCTTTCGTGCATCCGGGCGTGTCGTCTTTCGGATAGAAATAGACGACCACATTTCCGGGCCTGAGCGCCGACAAAGTGACGTCGCCGCCGCCGTCGCGGGGCAGAGTAAAGTCGGGGGCAGTTTGGCCAACAAGGCTCATAAGTGTTCTCCAGACGTGACAATGATTCCCGGTGTGTTGTAGGACAAGTACATGCAAAAGAAAGAGCCCGACACCAATGAGGCGACGTCAGAAGACGCCCGCACGCCCGAAGGCCGGAAACGGCGCGGGTTGGGATTTGCGGGGTTTTTCAGTCTGCTGGTCGCGGGTTTGGTCTTTTTCGTTCTGGCCTTGGCGCTGTCCGGGCGGACTTTGCCGGTGCCGGATTTTCTGCAAAGCCGGATTGAAGACAATCTGAACGAACGCCTTCCGGGTGCACCGGTTCGCCTGGGGCAGATGGAGTTCGGGATAGATCGCCGCGGTGTGCCGCAGTTGCTGGTGAACGACCTGCAAGTAACCGACCAAATGGGCGGCGCGGCGGTGCAGTTGAACTGGCTTGGCGCTGAATTGTCGCCGGAACATTTGGTGCGCGGCGAAGTTGCAGCAAAGGCATTGTACCTGACAGGCGCGCAAATCACGCTGAGGCGCACGGCGGCAGGGCGCTTGACCGTTGCCGCAAACGGGGGAACTTCGGGGGGCGAACAGTCTCTGGCGGGTCTGCTTAGCGCATTGGACAGTGCTTTGTCCGAAGGGCCGCTGGGCGCTTTGGAACAAGTCACTGCCGGCGGTATCGTTCTAACGCTGGAAGACGCGCGAAGCGGGCGCATCTGGCAGGCCACCAATGCGCGGGCCACGATGCGAAAATCGAACGAGGCTTTGTCGCTTTCGATTGCGTCTGATGTGTTTAACGGATCGGACAATCTGGCGAACCTGCAATTGTCAGCGGCGCGCAACCGGATGACCGAACATGTGACGTTCGGTCTGACGCTGAAAGATATTGCCGCCGAAGACATCGCCCTTCAATCGCCGGTTCTGGCCTGGTTGCGGGTGCTGGACGCGCCAATTTCAGGGTCTGTCCGAACCGAGCTGGACGAGACGGGCGTGATGCGTAGTTTTGCCGGAACGCTTGATATTCAGGAAGGCGCATTGCAACCGGGCGAAACGGTGCCGCCGGTCGCGTTTCAGTCGGCCAAGGCCTATTTCACGTTTGACCCGGCCCGCCAGCGCATCGACTTTTCCGAGGTTAGCGTGACTGCCGAAGACGGTCGCGCAGTCGCGTCCGGTCATAGTTATTTGACAGATTTCGACGGACTTTGGCCGCGCGCCTATGTCGGACAGTTTGAGATTGACGACGCGTCCTATGCAGGTGGCAGTGATTTCGACGGCCCGCTGGCGCTGGGTCAGATCACGGCGGATTTGCGGGTGCGGCTTGATCCGTTCGTTGTCGATTTGGGGCAGCTTGCCATCGACAATGACGGTGCGCCGATTTCGGCCACGGGTCGCGTGACGGCGGATGATACCGGTTGGCATGTCGCCATTGATGCCACCACGCCCGAGATCAGCGGCGATCAGGTGTTGCAGTATTGGCCAAAGAAAGTGTCTCCCATCACGCGCGGTTGGCTGTCCGACAACTTGAAAACCGGGCAATTGCTTCGCCCCGCTCTGGGCCTGCGTTACAACAGCGGAGCCGAGCCGGATGTGGCGCTGAGCTTTGAGTTCTCGGACGGGACGGCACGGTTTCTGCCAAACATGCCGGAATTGGAACAGGCCAAGGGCCGCGCTGAATTGCATAATAAGCGGTTTGCGCTTGGTCTGACAGAGGGCAGGATTTCTGCCCGGGACGGGACGCCGATTGATGCGGCGGGTTCGCAGTTTTCGGTGCCGGATACGCGGCCAAAACCATCCTGGGGCGAGATCGGGCTGGTGGCGGCGGGCCCGCTTGAGGCTGTTCTGGATATATTGAACAACCCGCCCTTGCGATTGATGGAACGCGCGGGCCGACCCGTTGACCTGGCGCAGGCGGATACTGTCACGCGGGCTGATGTGACGCTGCCCCTGAAAGACGGGATTGATGCCGATGAGGTTGGCTATGCGGTGTCAGCCGAATTGCGCAATGTCGTGTCCGACCAACTGGTGCCGGGGCGCAAATTTACATCGCCGCGCTTGCAGCTTGAGGCGACGTCAGACGCAATTTCGATGGCGGGACCGGTTCAACTGGATGGTGTGCCGTTGACAGCAAACTGGGTTCAGCCTTTGGGTGACGCCGCCGAAGAGGGCAGCCAGATCCGGGGCCGCGTGTCGTTGTCGTCGCGCGCAGTCGAGGCGTTCGATCTGCCCTTGCCCCCCGGTTTTCTGCGGGGAGGCGGGCAGGCGGATTACGTTCTGTCCTTGCCTGCTGATCCCGACACGCCGCCGGTGTTGGACCTGCGTTCAGATTTGCGCGGCATGACATTGGCGCTTGCGGCACTGGGCTGGCAAAAGCCTGCGTCCGAAGCGGGCGCGCTTAATCTGACGGCGACGCTGGGCGATGTGCCCGAGATTGAGGAACTGAGCTTTGAGACGGCCGGTTTGTCATTTGAGGGCGATTTGAACCTGACACCGGGCGGCGCATTGCAAAGCGCGCGTTTTGCGGCCTTGTCACTGGGCGGATGGCTGAACGCCGATGTCGATGTCGCGCCATCGCCAAACGGCGGGCCGCCCGAGATCACCGTTTCGGGTGGCACGGTGGATTTGCGACGTCTCAATCTTGGGGCGCGCGGCGCAGGTGATGAAAGCGGCCCGATCAATTTGCGGCTTGATCGTTTGACGGTCTCGAACGGCATCGCGCTTGCGCCTCTGGTCGGCCGGATCACATCCGGGCCGCGTGGCATGTCGGGGACGTTTCAGGCGCGGTTGAACGGGCGCACGCCGGTCAGCGGCACGCTGACGCCCGCGAATGCCGGCACAGCGGTGCGGATCACGGCAAGCGATGCGGCGGGTGTGCTGCGCGACGCCGGGTTGACGCCGAACGGGCGGCGCGGATCGCTGGATTTGATCTTGACGCCTGTGGTCGGCGCGGCCTCGGGGACGTTCGACGGGCAATTTCTGATCGAGGATTTTTATCTGAAAGACGCCCCTGTCATGGCGGAATTGCTGGATGCCGTCAGCGTCGTCGGTCTGATCGACGAATTGGGCGGAGCGGGCATTCGATTTGAAACGATTGACGGGCAATTCCGGTTGGATCGCCGTCAGTTGCGGTTGCAACAGGCGGCAGCGGTCGGTCCGTCGATGGGTATATCAGCGGACGGGGTCTACGATCTGCTTAACGATCGGATGGATTTTCAGGGTGTCGTTTCGCCCGTCTATTTTCTGAATGGCATCGGGTCGATCCTGACCCGGCGGGGCGAGGGGCTGTTCGGGTTCAATTATCGTATGGCGGGATCAGCGGGGGATCCGAGTGTTGGGGTGAACCCTTTGTCGATCCTGACGCCCGGCGCGTTCCGCCAGATTTTCAGAACCGCACCGCCCGGGGGCTGACGCAGGTGAAGCTTTCTGATTTTGATTTCGATCTGCCGGACAGGTTGATCGCGACGCGGCCCGCGCGGCCCCGGTCCGCGGCGCGTATGCTGGCTGTGACGCACGATCGTCTAACCGATGCACACGCGATCGATCTGCCGTCTTTTCTGGCGCCGGGCGATCGGTTGATTCTGAACGACACGAAAGTCATCCCCGCGCGGTTAAGCGGGATCCGAAAGCGTGAAGGGCCCGATGGCGTGACCGAAGCGCGGATCGAAGCCACGCTTCTGGAACCCCAGGCCGATGGCACCTGGAGCGCGCTTTTGAAGCCCTTGAAAAGGGTACGCGACGGCGAAACGATTGCTTTTGACGCGGACTTGCATGCGACTGTCGAAGGCCGCGCCGAAGGGGCCGGATTTTTGCGGTTCAATCTGACAGGTGGCGATTTCGACACCGCCCTGGCGGCTGCCGGTGCAATGCCCTTGCCACCTTATATCGAAGGCAAGAGACGGGCCGACGCGCAGGACCGCGAGGATTATCAAACGATCTGGGCCCGCGCCACAGGGGCCGTCGCGGCCCCGACGGCCAGCTTGCATTTTGACCATGCCTTGCTGGAGGCACTGGATGCGCGGGGGGTCGAACGCAGCTTTGTCACATTGCATGTCGGGGCAGGCACGTTTCTGCCAGTGAAAACCGACGATGTGCGCGACCATAAGATGCATGCCGAGCGTGGGGTCGTCAGCGATCAGGCTGCCACCGAGATTAATGCGACGCGGCGTGCGGGCGGGCGCATTGTGCCGGTCGGCACGACGGCGATGCGATTGCTTGAAACCGCAGCCTTGGACGACGGGCGTATGGCCGACTGGCAGGGGGCGACGGGTATTTTCATCACGCCCGGCTATCGGTTCAAAATTTGCGATGCCCTGATGACCAATTTTCATCTGCCGAAGTCGACATTGATGATGCTGGTATCGGCGTTCATGGGGCAGGACCGGATGCGCCAGGTCTATGCTCATGCGATAATGCAAAATTATCGTTTCTTTTCCTATGGTGACGCGTCACTGTTGATGCCGGGGCCGCGTTGATACGCCGGTTGGCGTTGCTGTGTCCGGGGGCCTGTGCGCCAGTGAAATGTCCAAGGGGATGCCGGAACTGCGCGGTTTGAAACCGACAAGCCGGGGTCGTGGATGAACACGCATCCGGGGCGGTTTTGCGCGACAGAAACGCTTAAGATATATGGCAACGGTCCACCGCGATGATTGATGTTTTGAAAAGCTCATGGGCGCTATTATTTGGCGTTCTTTTGTTGATGGTTGGCAACGGTCTTCAAGGCTCGCTCATCGGTATTCGGGGCGCGATTGAAGAATTTTCGACCGCCGAGCTTTCGATCATCACATCGGCCTATTTTGCCGGATTTCTGGGCGGCTCGCGTCTTGCACCCGAGTTGATCCGTCGGGTCGGTCATGTTCGGGTGTTTGCCGCACTGGGGTCGATTGTTTCGGCGGTGTTGATCCTTTATCCGACCATCACCGATCCGTGGGCGTGGATTTTCCTGCGCGTTGTGTTCGGGTTTTCGTTTTCGGGCGTTTATGTCACCGCCGAAAGCTGGCTGAACAATGCCGCCAGCAATGAAACGCGCGGCAAGGCGCTGTCGCTTTATATGATCGTTCAGATGGCCGGGATCATCCTTAGCCAAGCGCTTTTGAATGTACATGATCCGGCAGGCTTTGTGTTGTTCGTCATTCCGTCTGTTCTGGTGTCGCTGGCCTTTGCGCCGATCCTGTTGTCGGTCAGCCCGACGCCTGCGTTCGAGACGACAAAGGCAATGGGGTTGAAAGAACTTTACGTGACATCGCCCACGTCGTTTGTCGGCATGTTCCTGATGGGGGCGATGTTTGCCGCGCAATTTGGTATGGCGTCGATCTTTGGCACAGAAGCCGGCCTGAGCGTGGGTGAGATCGGGCTTTTTGTATCGGCGATTTTTGCGGGCGGCTTGGTGTTTCAATACCCCGTGGGCTGGATGTCGGACAGAATGGACCGCCGCATCCTGATTTTCGCGACTGCGCTGGGGGGCTGCGGCGCGGCTTTGATCGGCCTGGCGTTTGGCGAAGCGTTCGAAGCAATCTTGTTGGCCGGGTTCCTGATGGGGGGCGTGTCAAATCCGCTTTATGCGTTGCTGATTGCCTATATGAACGACTATCTCGACACCGATGACATGGCGGCTGCTTCCGGCGGATTGCTGTTTGTGAACGGGCTTGGCGCAATCGCAGGCCCAATTCTGACAGGCTGGGCCTTGGGCACGTTCGGGGCGTCGGGATTTTGGATCTATCTGCTGGCGGTGATGTTCATCCTTTTGGTGTACGTCGCCTTTCGGATGACCCAGCGTTTGTCGCTGTACCGGTCCGAAGATGATTATGACGCTGTGGCCTATGCACCGATCAGCCCGACCGCCACGCCGGTTGCGATGGAAGTCGCCGCTGAGGTTTATGTCGAAAATACCGAAGCCGAGGAAGATGATGCGGGGGGCGAGAACTCTCCCCTTGATCGAACGTGAGGATGCTGTAACGATTCGTTTGCGCCTGGTAGGGCAGCGAGTGAGGGACAGTTATGGCGAAGACGGCGAGCGCGGATGACGTGCTGAAATTCTGGTTGGACGATGTTGGTCCGGCTGGCTGGTATGAAGGTGGTGCCCAGCTTGATGCCACGATTAAGACCACGTTCGGAAAAACGCTTGAGCAAGCTTGCGACGGGGCGTTGTCGCTATGGCTGACATATCCAAGCGGGGCTTTGGCTTATATTGTGCTGACAGATCAGTTTTCGCGAAACATCTATCGCCAGGACGGGCGCGCTTTTGAAACCGACGGCATTGCGCGGGCCGCGGCGAAGGCCGCGATTTCCAAAGGTTGGGATCTACGCATTGATGCGCCAGCGCGCCAGTTCTTCTATTTGCCGCTGATGCATTCAGAATGTCTGGCCGATCAGGATCGGGCAGTTCGTCTGTTCAAGACGCGCATGACAGAAAGCGACGGCAACAATCTTTTGCATGCCCGCGCCCATCGAGAGGTCATTCGCCGGTTCGGGCGGTTCCCAACGCGGAATGCCGCACTGGGCCGTGACAGCACGGCAGACGAAAGTGCTTATCTTGCATCCGGCGCTTACGGTCGGGTGGTGCGGGATTTGCAGGCGGTGCAAGCCGCCTGACGCCAAGCTTCGCGCTTTGGCATAGCGGTCATCACGCAAGTTTGCCGTGATACAAGGCGGTTTCCGTTGCCAGAGGCGCATACCGGGTTTCCGGCTGCGGCAATAGCGCCGGGGTGACTTTTGGTCCATGTTGTGGGAGATAGTTTAACGTCGAACAATCCCAAAGCCGGAGGAGCCAATGGCCGCTAATTCGTATGATGTCATCGTGATAGGCGCAGGGCCGGGCGGTTATGTGGCAGCGATCCGCGCCAGCCAACTGGGCCTGAAAACCGCGATTGTCGAACGCGAACATATGGGCGGCATTTGCCTCAACTGGGGCTGCATTCCAACAAAGGCGATGCTGCGATCTTCGGAAGTGTTTCATCTGATGCACCGGGCCAAGGAATTTGGCCTGAAAGCGTCGGGCATTGATTACGATCTTGATGCCGTGGTGGCGCGGTCCCGCGGGGTCGCCAAGCAACTGAATGGCGGTGTTGGCCATTTGATGAAGAAGAACAAGGTCGACGTGGTGATGGGCGAGGCGACAGTGCCCGCCAAAGGTAAGGTCAGCGTCAAAACCGCCAAAGGCAGCGAAGACCTGACGGCCAAGTCGATCATTCTGGCCACAGGTGCGCGCGCACGCGAATTGCCGGGGCTAGAGGCCGACGGCGAACGCGTCTGGACCTACAAACACGCGCTTCAGCCGCCGCATATGCCGAAAAAGTTGTTGGTGATCGGTTCGGGCGCAATAGGGATTGAATTTGCAAGCTTCTATAACACCTTGGGCGCCGAGACGACGGTGGTCGAGGTGATGGACCGGGTCTTGCCCGTTGAAGACGCCGAAATCAGTGCATTCGCGAAGAAGGCATTTGTAAAACAAGGCATGACGATCATGGAGAAAGCCATGGTCAAAAAGCTTGATCGTTCAAAGTCGAAAGTGACGGCGCATATCGAAAATGGCGGCAAGGTTGAAACGCACGACTTTGACACCGTCATTTCGGCCGTCGGGATTGTCGGCAATGTTGAAGGCTTGGGGCTGGAAGCGCTGGGCGTCAAAATCGACCGGACCCATGTTGTGACCGATGAATATTGCCGCACCGGTGTCGATGGGCTGTATGCCATCGGCGACATCGCCGGTGCACCGTGGCTGGCGCATAAAGCGTCGCATGAAGGTGTCATGGTGGCAGAACTGATCGCGGGCAAGAACAAGGTGCATCCGGTCAAGCCTGAAAGCATCGCAGGCTGTACCTATTGCCATCCGCAAGTGGCAAGCGTCGGTTATACCGAAGCCCGCGCGAAAGAACTGGGCTATAAGATCAAGGTCGGGCGCTTCCCGTTCATCGGCAATGGCAAGGCGATTGCACTGGGCGAACCGGAAGGGATGGTGAAAACCATCTTTGACGAAAAGACGGGCGAGCTTTTGGGCGCGCATATGGTTGGTGCAGAGGTGACCGAGTTGATCCAGGGCTATGTCGTGGGCCGTCAGCTGGAGACGACGGAAGAAGACTTGATGGAAACGGTTTTCCCGCATCCGACGCTTAGCGAGATGATGCATGAAAGCGTGTTGGACGCCTATGATCGGGTGATCCACATCTGATCAGGCACATCCTGACAGGATTTTTGAAAGGCGCGGAGGGTCCGCGCCTTTTTTTATTTGGGCCGTGGCACCGCGTTTCGGTCCACGCATATGTCGCGAATCGTCAAGTCGCATTGCGCGCGCCGAAACAAGGTGGAAATATGAAAATCTGCACAAAAATTGCAGATATGACGTGTGAGGCTTCGAAAACCAATGATCATCCGGCGCATGGGATTGATGACGAAATGGAAATAATTGCATAAAAAACAACATATTGGACACTAGAAATTTTGAAATATGGCGGAAGCATGACCTGTAGTGACACAAAATCACTACATTTCGTCAATGTGCAGTTTCCCCCTAGAAGACCGTAAGAACCGTCTGTAGTTATAGGTTCGTGGACTTGGGAAGGTATCAAAATGTTTAAACGGTCTATTCAGGCGCTTGCAGTGTCTGCACTTGTTCTCACTGGCGCATCGGCCCACGCGGCGACAGTGGACGTCTTGGGCGGCAGCACAGATTTGCTGCTCAGCAATTTGGGTCTGACTGGCTCGGTAACTGGCCAGGGCTCGGCCAGCTCAACCGCGCTTGGCAAGGTCATCAGCCTCGACATTACCGGTGGTACGATTGATGATGAAACCGGTGCAGCCGTTCTTCAGCATGCTGGCAGCAGCTTTACGCTGAGCAATGGCACAACCAGCGTGGCGTTCGGCAATCTTGTGATAGACACCGCCGCCGGTCAGGTTTTGGCGGATATCGAAGGTGGCGCTGACGGAGCGGTGATCCTTCAGATTGGAAATGTCTGGGAAGGTGGCGAACTGCCTCTTTTGGTCGCCGATTCTCTGGCGGCAGTGTTCCCGGAAATTGAGGGACGGAAATTGGCTTTGGGCAGCGCAACCCCCGAGGTTCCGCTGCCAGCATCCGGATTGCTTCTTCTGGGTGGCCTGGGCGGACTTGCGATTTATCGTCGCAAAATCGCCAAATAGGATAGCTCCTGACCAAGTTTTGAAACGCCCGTCTTGTGACGGGCGTTTTTCTTTGTGGACACATCATCAAAACAACGACAATTGTCGCGCCAAGAACAGGCTTTGTCTGACCCGTCTGAGCAGGACACCAAACATCGGTTTTCGCGTTCGATCCCAAAGTGCGAGGGCGAAGAAACGTTTAACAGGTGGCCCTGGATGCATTAGGACAGCCCTGCGAAAGATGGAGGCGGCATGGAAGCCTTTGGGTTGACGTTTGAAATGATGGTCGTGCTGGGCCTTTTGGCAGCGACCATTCTTTTGTTCGTTACCGAGATCGTTCGGGTTGATGTCGCGGCTATCTTGGTGATGGTGACTTTGGGCATGCTGACAGCGGTGCCGGGTCTGGAAACGCTGGTCGATACGCGAAACCTGTTTGACGGGTTTGCGTCGAATGCCGTGATTTCGATAATTGCGGTGATGATCATCGGGGCCGGCCTGGACCGCACCGGCGTCATGTCAACGGTCGCAGCCTGGATCACGCGGGTCGGCGGCACGACGGAAAGTCGGTTGATCCTGCTTATTTCCAGCGCGGTCGGCGTGATTTCCAGCTTCATGCAAAACGTCGGCGCAGCGGCCTTGTTTTTGCCAGTGGTCAGCCGTGTCTCGTCGCGCACCGGCTTGCCGATGTCACGGCTTTTGATGCCAATGGGGTTCTGCGCCATTTTGGGTGGCACCATGACGATGGTTGGGTCGTCGCCGCTAATCTTGCTGAACGACCTTTTGCTGTCGATCAACGAAACGCTGCCGGACACCACGCGCATGGAGCCGTTTTCGCTGTTTTCGGTAACGCCGATTGGTATCGCTCTGGTTTTGACGGGCTTGCTTTATTTCATTGTATTCGGGCGCTTCGTGCTGCCTACGGTCGAAAAAGGCGAGGCCGGGTCGCTTCAATCGACCTTGGCTTATTTCAACCAAACCTATGGCCTGGATGGCGTGATCCATGAAATTGACGTGCCCGAGGGCAGTCTGCTGGTGGGCCACACGATTGGTGATCTGCAGCGTGCGTTTCAAATTCAAATCGTGGCGACGCATTTTCAGGGCCGCACGTACACAGCCCCGCCACGTGATGTAGTGATCGAAGCGCCCGCGCAATTGGCCATCATCGCGGATGCCGAAGCGATTGCTGAACTGAAGGATGCGTTTTCGTTGGACGAAGCGCGGACGCTGGACACGTTTGCTGAAACCTTAAGCGCCGCAAAGGCCGGGATTGCCGAGGTGGTTGTTCCGCCAGGATCAAAAGTTATCGGCAAGTCCATCAAGGAACTGTGGTTTCGAAAGACCACCGGTCTGACCCCGCTGGTTTTGAACCGGGGGGGCGACTCCTTTCAGATCCAGACAGGCGAATACAGCGATTTGCCGTTTCAGGCCGGCGACACCTTGGTGTGTCATACTCAATGGGAAGCATTGGCGCGGCTGGAAAGCAACCGGGACTACGTGATCGTCACCACAGATTTCCCGCACGAGAACCTGCGCCCGAAAAAGGTGATTTGGGCGTTGTTCTTCTTTTTGGTCGCCCTGTCGTTGGTGCTGTTTTCAGATATGCGTTTGTCTTTGTGTCTTTTGGTGGGGGCGGTGGGTATGGTCGTCAGCAAGGTCTTGTCGATAGACGAAGCTTACGGCGCGGTGAGCTGGAGCACGGTGTTTCTGTTGGCCAGTCTGATCCCCTTAGGCCAAGCTGTGCAAAGTTCGGGCACGGCGGCCTGGATTGCCGATCAGGTCTTGTTCGTCATGGACGGGATGCCGATGTGGGTTTTGCAGGCCGCGATTGCGGTCTTGGCGACGTTTTTCACGCTGGTCATGTCAAACGTGGGCGCCACGGTTTTGCTTGTGCCATTGGCGGTGAATATCGCTTTGGGGGCAGGGGCAGATCCGACGCTGTTCGCCTTGATCGTGGCGATTTCGACGTCGAATTCATTTTTGATCCCAACCCATCAGGTGAATGCCCTGTTGATGGGGCCGGGCGGCTATCGGGTTGTCGATTTCATGCGGGCTGGCGGGATCATGACCCTGCTATTTCTGGTGGTGTCGCTGACTGTGATCAATCTGTTTTATTGAACCGGCCAGAGCATCCAACACCCGATGCCCTGACCTGTCCAAGCGTCACGTTATCCCCCCATCCTTTCGCGCCACCACTTCAAATTGCCATGGTGGGCAAGCGGCGATCTTGCGCAAATACGCAAGTGTCGCGGGCCTATGGTCTTTGGATAATCGCGGGTGATGTCACTTCATTTCCCGTTTCAAGGCACTTCGGTTGGGCAGCATCAGGAACACATATCCTGTCGCCGCCTGCAGGTGCTTTTGCGCGCGCCGGTCCATCAGAACAGACCGGGGCGCGGCATCGGCGAAACATGTGAGCGATGCAGATCGGCCAGGTGCCAGCGACCGGGCCGCATATCGCGGTTCGCGTCAATCCGGTTCAGGCCAATATCCGCCAGCAGCCGGTTGCCCAGTTTGGCCAGTTCGCGGCGTTCGCGGGCGGCGTCTGCCGCCATGATGATCTTGCCCAGGATGCCGTATTTCACGGGCCGCATCTGGTGATGAACGCTTTCGGGATCACGCGGATCGGCGGGGATGATGTCGGGCAGAAAGGTCATTGTGTCCCCCCTTGCGCGACGGCATGCACATCTGCGGCAGAAAGCGTTTTGCCGCCGATGCCCCAGGATCCTTGCGCGACTTCCTGAATGCGAACCCATGTCAGGCCGCGCAGGGCTTCGCCTTCGATGGCGACCATTGTGTCGGTCACGTCTTTGATCATCCGCTCTTTTGTTTCGGCGTCGAAGACCCCTTCGATCACCTGAATATCTACCAGAGGCATGTGTTTCTCCTTTTCTCCTTTGGCTGCACCGGTCTTCGGTGTGAAACAGGGTTTACGCCCCACGCCTTGCCCAAGCTTGAGGACAATCTGGGGAGTTCCGGGGGAAAACTTGGAGAGTGCTGGGATTCGCGGTAGTTTCGTCCCCAACCGGGGTGTTCCATGACGTTCGACGATATTGAAATTGATCGAGAACGGTTTGAACTGCGCAAGGCGGGCGCGGCTGTTGCCGTCGAACCAAAGGTGTTCGATCTGATTTGCTATCTGGTCGAAAATGCCGGTCGATTGGTGTCGAAAGACGACCTGATCGCCAACGTCTGGAACGGGCGCATCGTGTCGGACGCGGCCTTGTCAACGGCCATCAAATTTGCGCGCCGCGCTTTGGGGGATGAGACGCTTGCGGACAGTCGCATTAAAACTGTGCGCGGTCGCGGGTTTCGGTTTGACTTGCCAGATGGTCTGCCACCCGCCCCATTGGTGGCCGGGGCATCGCAGGAACCGCATGTGTTTGTACAGCCAGCGTTTGTGGTATTGTCGCCGCGCGGACTGGCCCAAGGCCTGGACGGCGAAGCCTTGCAGCGCCGCATCTCGACCGCCATGGCGGGTTTGCCGTTTCTGACATCGATTGCGCCAATGGTCGCGCGCCGTCTGTCCCAGACAGACCCCGATCAGATTGCAGCGCGGTTTGGCCCCGGATACGCCTTGGATATTCAGGGCAGAGCCGATGGGTTGGATTTTCTTCTATATGCAACCGAAACCGGTCAGACCCTGTGGAGTCATGGGCTGGACGGTGCTTTTTCGGATGCAGACCGGGTCGCAGCGGCCATCCTGGTGCATCTTGAACCCCAGCTTGTTGGTGCAATTCAGAAATCACTTGCAATGGCCCCGCATATCAACGAGCCGCGCGCGCTGACGATGAAAGCGCTGGGGACAATGTCTTTGAATGGGTGGAATGCGCGATCATTTGTCGAAGCCGAAGCGCTTTTGCGCCAGGCCTTGGATCACGCCCCTGATCTGTCGCATGCCCGCGCGGCTTTGGCGCTGGTGATGGCCTTGGGCGAACGTGTCGGGTTGGTCGAGCCGGACAAAGCGCGGCGCGGCGAAGCAGTGAGACATGCTGAAAAAGCCATCGAACTTGATCCCTCGGCACCAGGCATTCTGGGTTTGGCCGGGTGCGCGCTGGTCGATACCGGTCAGGTGCTGCGCGGCAAGGCGGTCCTGGAACGCAGCCTGACGTTGGACCCGAACAATGCCCAGGCTTTGGCGGCGATGGGGACCGTGCGTCTTCAGGATCGTGAATTTGATGCGGCCGTCGACTTGTTAACCCGGGCGGTCGGGATCAGCCCGCATGACGGCCGCATCGCGGTGTGGGGGTCTATGCTGGCCATAGGGTGCATGATGGCGGGCGATCTGGACCGCGCCGTGGTCGAAGCCGAACGCGCGGTTGCCGCCGATGACAGGACGCATTTGTCACGGATTGTCCTGGCCGCGATTGCGTTGGCCAAAGGTGACAAACGCGCGGCGCGGGCGGCTTTTGACGATGCACGCCGGGTCACGCCCGACCTGAACGAGACGCAAATTGCAGCCGTAGTGGGGCGCACGGCGGCCGGGGATCTGGCTGCTGCATTTCTTGGGTAAAAGCCGTCATCGCTTTATCCACAGGAAATTTGTCAGAATCCGGAAGACGGCAGGTAAATGTTCTGGTAATGTTCCTTTTGTGCCATTGAGGTTTCGGGCTTCACCGCTATTTCATGGGTGCTTCAGACAGGTGGACGAATGGCCGAGCTTAAGAACATCGAAGTGCGCGGCGCGCGCGAGCACAATCTCAAGAATATTGATGTGGATATACCGCGCGACAAGCTGGTGGTGATCACCGGTCTGTCGGGTTCGGGCAAGTCATCGCTGGCGTTTGATACGATCTATGCCGAAGGTCAGCGACGTTATGTGGAAAGCCTGTCGGCCTATGCGCGGCAGTTTCTGGATATGATGGAAAAGCCGGACGTTGATCACATCAGTGGTCTGTCGCCCGCGATTTCGATTGAACAGAAGACAACATCGAAGAACCCGCGGTCGACCGTGGGCACGGTGACCGAGATTTACGACTATATGCGGCTGTTGTTTGCCCGCGCCGGCACGCCCTATAGCCCTGCGACCGGCATGCCGATTGAGGCGCAGCAAGTTCAGGATATGGTTGATCGCGTGATGGCGATGGACGAAGGAACGCGGGCGTATTTGCTGGCCCCCATCGTGCGCGACCGAAAGGGTGAGTACCGCAAAGAGTTTCTGGAATTGCGCAAGCAGGGCTTTCAGCGGGTCAAGGTCGATGGCCAGTTCCACGAGCTGGAAGAACCGCCGACGCTGGACAAAAAGTTTCGCCATGATATTGACGTCGTCGTTGACCGGATTGTGGTGCGTGATGGGTTGGAAACACGCTTGGCAGATTCCTTTCGCACAGCGTTGGATCTGGCCGATGGGATTGCCATTTTTGAAACCGCCGTTGGGGACGAAGAAGAACCGGAACGGGTGACGTTTTCGGAAAACTTCGCCTGTCCGGTCAGTGGCTTTACCATCCCCGAAATTGAACCCCGGCTTTTTTCGTTCAACGCGCCGTTCGGGGCGTGCCCGTCTTGCGATGGTCTGGGGGTCGAGCTGTTTTTTGACGAACGCCTTGTCGTTCCCGACCAGTCGCGGCCTTTGGTGCCGGTCGATACGGGTGCTTTGGCCAATTGGCGCAAAGGCAAGTCACCTTATTATATGCAAGTGATCGAGGCGCTGTCGGATCACTATGAGTTCGACAAACGCGCGCCTTGGAAAGACCTGCCCAAACATGTCCAGCAGGTGATCCTTTACGGGTCGGGCGAAGACGAAGTGCCGTTTCGGTTTGACGAAGGCGGGCGGGTTTATACCGTGTCAAAGCCGTTCGAGGGGATTATCCCAAATCTGGAACGGCGGTATAAATCTACGGATTCCAACTGGATCCGCGAAGATCTGGAACGGTTTCAAAACAACCGGCGCTGTGGCGATTGCGAAGGCTTCCGGCTGCGCCCCGAAGCTTTGGCGGTGAAGATTGGTGGCTTGCACGCGGGCGAGGTGGTTGAAAAGTCGATCCGCGAAGCTTTGGCCTGGGTGGAAGACGCGCCAAACCATCTGACCGCGCAAAAGAAAGCGATTGCCAGCGCAATCCTTAAAGAAATTCGCGAACGCCTTGGGTTTTTGAACAATGTGGGGCTGGAATATCTGACACTGTCGCGGAACGCGGGCACGTTGTCGGGTGGCGAAAGTCAGCGGATCCGTCTGGCCTCGCAGATTGGATCGGGTCTGCAAGGCGTGCTCTATGTGCTGGACGAGCCCTCTATCGGGCTGCATCAGCGCGACAATGATCGGTTGCTGACGACGCTGAAGAACCTGCGGGATCAAGGCAATACAGTTATCGTGGTCGAACATGACGAAGAAGCAATCCGCGAGGCGGATTATGTGTTTGATATCGGGCCGGGGGCCGGCGTGCATGGCGGTGATGTCGTGGCCAAAGGAACGCCTGCGCAGATCATCAAAAACAAAAAAAGCGTCACGGGCGATTATCTGGCCGGTCGCCGCGAGATTGCGGTGCCGGGCGAGCGTCGGACTGGCAATGGCAAAACGCTGACGGTGGTCAAGGCCACAGGCAACAATCTGGACAGTGTCACAGCCAAGTTTCCGCTGGGCCAGTTCGTTTGTGTCACCGGCGTCTCGGGCGGGGGCAAGTCAACGCTGACGATTGAGACCCTGTTCAAAACGGCTTCGATGCAGTTGAACGGCGCGCGGCAGACGCCCGCGCCATGTGAAACGATCAAGGGTTTGGAACATCTGGATAAGGTTATCGATATCGACCAGCGCCCCATCGGGCGCACACCGCGATCCAACCCCGCGACCTATACCGGCGCCTTTACACCGATCCGCGACTGGTTCGCGGGTTTGCCCGAAGCAAAAGCGCGCGGTTATAAGCCGGGGCGGTTCAGTTTTAACGTCAAGGGCGGGCGCTGCGAGGCCTGTCAGGGCGACGGTGTCATCAAGATCGAGATGCACTTTTTGCCGGATGTCTATGTGACCTGCGAAACCTGTCAGGGTCAGCGGTACAATCGCGAAACGCTGGAAATCAAGTTCAAGGGCAAGTCGATTGCCGATGTCTTGGACATGACGGTCGAGGACGCGCAGGAGTTTTTCAAGGCTGTGCCATCCATCCGCGAAAAAATGGATGCGCTGATGCGTGTGGGCCTTGGCTATATCAAGGTTGGTCAGCAAGCGACGACGCTGTCCGGCGGCGAGGCACAGCGTGTGAAGCTGTCGAAAGAACTGTCGAAACGCGCGACAGGTCGCACTTTGTATATTCTGGACGAACCAACAACGGGTTTGCACTTTGAAGATGTTCGAAAATTGCTAGAGGTTCTGCACGAGCTGGTCGAACAGGGCAATTCGGTTGTGGTGATCGAACATAATCTGGACGTGATCAAAACTGCCGATCATATCATTGATATTGGTCCCGAAGGCGGTGACGGGGGCGGGCGCATCGTTGCCATCGGCACGCCAGAAGACGTGGCCGCCAGCGCCGAAAGCCACACGGGCCGGTATCTGGCGGATATGTTGGGGATCGGAAAAGTCGCGGCAGAATAACGGGTTGTGGCGCGTCCTTAGACGCGCCGCCTTACGCCGTCAGCTCAATCCAAACCGGTGTATGGTCTGACGGCTTTTCGCGCCCGCGTGGTTCAGCCTCGATCCAGCAATCCTGCAGCAGATCAGCGGCTTGCGGTGTCAGCAAATGGTGATCGATGCGGATGCCGTCGTTTCGGTCGAACGCGTTTCGCTGATAGTCCCAGAAAGAATAGTGACCGCCGCCCTGGTGACAGGCGCGAAAAGCTTCTGTGAAGCCCAGGTTCAGAATGTCACGAAACGCGGCGCGGCTTTCCGGGCGCGCCAGCGCATCGTCGCGCCAGGCATCCGGCCGGGCCGCGTCTTCGTCTTGTGGGATGATATTGTAATCGCCGCACATCACCGCCGGCTCTTCCTGTGCTAACAGCGCCGCGGCGCGTGCTTTAAGGCGTTTCATCCACGCCAGTTTATAATCGTATTTGTCCCCCGGCACCGGGTTGCCATTTGGCAAATACAACCCGCAAACCCGCACCGGGATGTCGCCCATGACCGTCGCCTCAATCCAACGGGCCTGTACGTCATCATCGTTGCCCGGCAGACCGCGCGTGACATCCTCAAGCGGCAATTTTGACAAGATGGCCACGCCGTTGAAGCTTTTTTGCCCATGGGTTTCAACGATATAGCCCATGTCTTCAAAATGCTCGCGCGGGAAGTTTTCGTCGATAGACTTGATTTCCTGCAAAACAGCGACGTCGGGCGCGCTGTCGCTTAGCCAATGGCTTAACGCTTCGAAACGGGCTTTTATGCCATTGATGTTGAAGGTCGCGATTTTCATGTCCGCAAACTCATTTGTTTCAGATGGATTGTCAAAGCGGAAAGCCTGCCGTCTGCAGGGCCGTTTTTAGCGCGTTTTCCGACGATTTGCTGTATCCGCCGTGTCTTTGCCCAACGGTTTTCTAAAATTGGTCACAATTGAGCGGAAACTGGGGCAAATCTGGTCGGTGGGGTAAATTCAGGGTGCCGATGGCAGACGCAGTGATCAAAGACACAGCCCAAGTGGCTGTCGAAGCTTTGCCGGCAGGCACAGTGCTTTTGGGGGATCAGTTCGTTATCACCGGGCAACTGGGGGCGGGCGGCTTTGGCATTACCTATCACGGTGAAGACAAGGTTCTGGGACGGTCCATTGTCATCAAAGAGTGTTTTCCGTCCGATCTTTGCGGCCGCACCGGTTTAAGCGTTCGGGCGCGCGGTCAGGCGCAAATCAAGCCCATGCGTTCTGTCGTCAGCATGTTCATGCGCGAAGCGCGCAGCCTGGCCAAATTGCGCCATCCAAACATTGTCGGCGTGCATCGTGCGTTTGAAGAAAACGACACCGCATACATGGTGCTTGACCTGATCGAAGGGCGTGACTTGTTTGACATTGTCGACGACAATTCGGTGCGGCTGTCGCCCGCGCGGGTACGCGACATTCTGTTTCAACTGCTTGATGCAATTGAAGAAGTTCACAAACTGGGGCTGCTGCATCGCGATGTCTCGCCCGATAACATCCTGATTGAAACGTCCGGCAAGCCGGTGCTTATCGACTTTGGCGCGGCACGGGCAGAATCCTCGCGTCATTCGCGCGCAATCTCGACCTTCATGGTGGTGAAAGACGGATACTCACCGCAGGAATTCTATGTGGCGGGCAGCAAACAGGCGCCATGCAGCGATCTATACGGTCTGGCTGCCACGTTCTATTTCTTGCTGACCGGCGACGCACCGCCGAACAGTCAGACGCGCGTAATGGATATTGCCAGCGGTCGCCCGGACCCGTGTGCGCCTTTGGTCGGGCGTGTGTCCGGGTATGATGACGCCTTTCTGGCCGCCATTGATACCGCCCTTTCCATTCATCCTGCAGACCGGCTGCAATCGGCGTCGAAGTGGCGCAGTTTGATCGAAACCACACGGTCTGCGTCCGAGAAACGTGCCAAGCCCATCGCGCGCGATGTGACGCTGGAATTTGAAATGTCGCTGTCGCAACTGGTGGAAGAAACAAACGACGAAGTGTGGCGCGCAAGTGAAAAGGTGGCCGAACCGATGCCGGTTGAACCACCCCAACCGGTTTCGACGCAACCAGCCTGGGTCGATGAGTTCAACCGTGAATCCGCGTCCCGGTCACCAAACGCGGATGCGCAGGCCATTGGACGCCCCGAATTTGACGACCTCGACATGGGCGAAATCGAAATTTGGGACGACGCGCTTGAAGAAACGATGTCGCGCGAACCAACTGTTAGCGAAACCAACTGGGTCGAACGGGCGCTGGTCAAACAGGAAAGCATGCGCGGCGGTCAGTCTTCGGCGCTGGACCTGCACACGTCAGAAGCGCGCAATCTCGAAGCGCTTTTCAGTGGCGCGCCGCCTTCGGCCAGAACTCAATCCGATATGGAACGCGAGGCCATGGTCACCGCCTATTCAAGGCGCCCGCGCATCCGGCCTATTGGGGTGCTGTTGGGGTTGCTGGTCAGCCTTGGCCTTGTGGCGGGGCTGAATGCCGTTGACGGGTCGAAACCCGCAGGTGCCGCCAAACCGGCGACAGGCGGCCTTGAGATGAAGGGCAGCATCGTTCCGTAAGGCACAGATTTACATAGAAAAACTGGTGCCACATCCACAAGACGAAGTGGCATTCGGGTTGTGGATTGTGAACCGCGCGCCGATCAGTTCCTCGGTGAAATCGATCACCGCATTGGACAGAAACGGCAAGGACATCTCATCAACCACAACTTTTTGGCCGTCACCTTCCAGAACCAGATCGCCGTCCGACGGTTCATCCAAATCGATGTTGTACTGAAAGCCTGAGCAACCGCCGCCTTCGACCGCGACGCGCAGCGCCTTCGGGGCATCCGTACCTTCGTTTATCTCGGCCAACCTCTCGAACGCGCGAGGCGTGACTTTTGGTGGTATCTGAAGATCCATATGCGGGCACCGGCGTTTCAATTCAGGACAACTCACAATATATGGGGCGCAGGACAGGCGAACAAGACGGACAAAATATGCAGGCGCCATTTGCGTCGCGCCCGGGCGACAGCCGGGGGCGGCTATTCAGCGAAGATGAAAGCACCTTCCGGTCTTGCTTCCAGCGCGACCGCGACCGCATCATTCATGCCAGCGCCTTTCGCCGGTTGAAACACAAGACGCAGGTCTTCATCGAACACGAAGGCGACTATTTCCGCACCCGGCTGACGCATTCAATCGAGGTCGCACAGGTGGCCCGCACGATTTCCGGCGCTTTGGGATTGAATGGTGAACTGACCGAGGCTGTCGCTTTGGCCCATGATCTGGGCCATACACCCTTTGGACACACGGGCGAGGACGCACTGTCCGAGCTGATGTCGCCCTATGGCGGCTTTGACCACAACGCCCAGGCGCTGCGGATCGTGACCCATCTGGAACGGCACTATGCCTGTTTCGATGGTCTGAACCTGACTTGGGAAACGCTTGAAGGTATTGCAAAACACAACGGTCCGGTCACCGGCGCATTGCCTTGGGCGCTGGCCGAGTATCAGGCGACGCATGATCTGGAACTTGACACCTATGCCAGCGCCGAAGCGCAGGTCGCCGCGATTTCGGACGACGTGGCATACAACCATCACGACCTGCATGACGGATTGCGGGCCGAATTGTTTTCAACCGACGAATTGGCGGAACTGCCTATCCTGGACCGGTGCTTTGCGCGGGTCGATCAGATCTATCCCGACCTGAACTACTATCGCCGCCGCCACGAAGCGCTGCGCCGGTTCTTCGGGGTTTTGGTCGAAGACGTGATCACGGTCGCTCAGCAAAGTCTGGCCGATATTGCGCCCGAGACAGCAGAGGACATACGCCGGTCGGGCGTGCAGATCATACGGTTCTCAGACGCGGTCTTTGCGGATCTGAAGCAAATTCGCGCGTTTTTGTTCGAACGCATGTATCGCGCGCCCACAGTTGTCACCATGCGCAAGAAGGTGACGCAGGTGGTACACGACCTTTTTCCGTTTTTCATGGAACACCCGGATCAACTGCCCAAACAATGGCGCAAGGATGTGGACGAGGTTTCGTCCGAGGTCGAACTGGCGCGGCTGGTGTCGGACTATATTGCCGGCATGACCGACCGGTTTGCCTTGCAGTGCCACGAACGTTTCTTGGGCGGCCGCCCACCACGTTGACGCGCCGGGTTTCGGTCTTTACTTCGCGCCTATGAATATATTCGCAGATATCCGCAGTTTGGTCGTTGAAACATTGGACGCCATGATGGCCGATGGCGTTTTGCCGTCTGGTCTGGTGTTTGAAAACGTTGCGGTCGAGCCGCCGCGTGACGCAGCCCACGGCGATATGGCGACAAATGCCGCCATGGTGCTAGCGAAACCGGCAGGTCTGCAGCCACGCGCCATCGCCGAAACCCTGGCCGAGCGTTTGGCAAAAGACCCCCGCATCGAGACAGCCGAGGTCGCCGGGCCCGGCTTTTTGAACCTGCGCCTGTCGCCGGCCATTTGGCATGATGTCGTGGCAGCGGTTGCAGCCACCGGATCGGCCTTTGGACGGTCGGGCATGGGCGACGGCGTGAAGGTGAATGTTGAATATGTCAGCGCCAATCCCACCGGTCCGTTGCATGTTGGCCATACACGCGGCGCGGTCTTTGGCGATGCTTTGGCGTCGCTGCTGGACTATGCGGGCTATGACGTTACGCGGGAATATTACATCAACGATGGCGGCGCTCAGGTCGATGTTTTGGCGCGGTCTGTTTACCTGCGTTACCTCGAAGCGCATGGGCAAACCGTTGCGTTCGAAGACGGCACTTATCCCGGCGACTATCTGAAACCGGTCGGCGAAGCGCTGAAATCCAAAGTGGGTGATGCGTATTTGGGGCAAGATGAAGACGTCTGGCTTGCCGATGTCCGGGCCTTTGCGACAACCGCAATGATGGACCTGATCCGTGATGATCTGGCGATGCTGGGCGTCAAGATGGACAAATTCTTTTCCGAGAAGTCGCTGTACGGAACAGGCCGCATAGAAGAATCCATTGACGAGCTGGACAAGAAAGGCCTGATCTATCGTGGCACGCTTGAGCCCCCCAAAGGCAAATTGCCCGAGGATTGGGAACCGCGCGAGCAGACTTTGTTCAAGTCAACCAAGCATGGCGATGATGTGGACCGCCCGATCAAGAAATCGGACGGGGCCTGGACGTATTTTGCGCCCGATATTGCCTATCACTGGGACAAGATCGCGCGTGAATATGATGAATTGATTGATGTTTTTGGCGCGGATCACGGCGGCTACGTCAAGCGCATGAAGGCGGCTGTCAGTGCCTTGTCAGACGGGCGTGTGCCTTTGGACGTTAAACTGACGCAGCTTGTGAAATTGTACAAGAACGGCGAGCCGTTCAAAATGTCGAAGCGGGCAGGCACTTTTGTGATGTTGCGCGATGTCGTTGAACAGGTGGGTGCTGACGTGACCCGCTTTGTCATGTTGACGCGGAAAAACGATGCCCCGCTGGATTTTGATTTCGACAAGGCCGTTGAACAGTCGAAAGACAACCCTGTGTTCTATGTGCAATATGCGCACGCCCGGATCCGGTCTGTTATGCGCAGGTCTGATGCTATGGCGCTGTCAGGTCCGGGCAGCGCAGTGATGGAAGATCAGGCGGAATTTGCCGTTGCGCGCAAGCTGGCCGAATGGCCCCGGCTGGTCGAGATTGCGGCGCGCAATCACGAACCGCACCGGATTGCCTTTTACCTCTATGAACTGGCGTCCGACTTTCACGCATTGTGGAACAAGGGCAATGACACACCCGGTTTGCGGTTCGTGCAAGACGGCGATCCCGAGACGACCGCGACAAAAATTGTCCTTCCTCAAGCGGTTGGCGTTGTTATTTCAAACGGATTGGGTATTCTAGGTGTGACGCCGGTCGAGGAAATGCGCTAAAAAACCAAGCATCCCGCCGCTGTCGAGAGAGCAGTGTAGACCTTCGGGCCAAAACCGGAGGCGTATTGAGGCATAAAAAATGGCGGCATTTGGCTATGACGACTATCGTGCGTCCGATGAGGGTGGCACGTTCGCGGCAGTACTGAACTGGGGCGGTGCAATCCTGTCCCTTGTTTTGATCGCCGGTTTGGCAACATGGGGTTGGAAACTTTGGGTGCGCGACGTCAGCGGCGTCCCCGTTGTGCGCGCGCTGGAAGGTCCGATGCGCATCGCCCCGGATGAACCGGGTGGGTTGGCAAGCGATTATCAAGGTTTGACGGTCAACCGCATTGCGGAATCCCGTGTGGAAGAACGCCCGTCCGAACAAGTGGTTCTTGCGCCTGCACCGGCGACTTTGGACGAAGACGAAGACCTGGCGATGGCAGAATTGCCTGCCGTTGCACCCGAACCCGAAAACGACGCGCCTTTGATTGCGGTCGCACCTGTGCCACAGCTTGGCACGGGCGAGCGTATTGAAATCGACGAGGCCCCGGTGATCGTGGATGGTACGGCAAGCATCTTGCCGGGCGATACGATCGAAGCAGATGCGACCCCTGCTGACCAACCCGGTTTGGCGACACCATCGGCCACCGATCTGGCGGTTGCGGCGGCATTGTCGGGTGCGGACATCGCACCCGAGCCGTCAGTTGCAACCTTGAATGCAGCACCCAATGTGCCGGTTTCAACGCCGCGCCCGGTCATGCGGCCGACAAACTTGCAGCCGGTTTCCTTTGCAGCCCCAACGCTTCAAAATGGCGAGGTTGATCCAAAAACCATCGCCGCCGGTACCCGTCTCGTTCAGCTTGGCGCCTATGGCAGTCCCGAAGTGGCGCGCGCCGAATGGCAGACCGCCGAAGCGCGATTTGGTGATTATATGGCGGACAAGGCCAGGGTCATTCAGCGCGTCGAAAGCGGCGGGCGCGAATTTTTCCGCCTGCGCGTGCATGGCTTTGATGATCTGTCCGACGCACGTCGCTTCTGTGCGGTTCTGGTGACAGATGGGTCGAACTGCATCCCGGTCATCCACGACTAACATCATGCGGGCAGGCGCATATATTCTTGCGCCTGCCGGGCCGACCCTTTTGGCAGACGAAGCCGCGTTTTTTCGCGACGCGCAGCCTTGGGGGTTTATCCTATTCCAGAGAAATTGCGAAACACCTGATCAGTTGCGCCGTTTGACCGCGGACCTTCGCGCCGCGGTTGGCTGGGACGCGCCCGTTTTGATTGATCAGGAAGGCGGGCGGGTACAGCGTTTGCGTGCCCCGCATTGGCGCGAATGGATGCGGCCTTTGGATCAGGTCACGGCCTTTTCCGACCCTGACGCTGCCCAACGGGCGATGTACCTGCGCGGTGTGTTGATTGGCGCAGAACTGATCGCCCACGGGGTTGATGTGAATTGTGCGCCATCCGCAGACATTGCCTGGGATGAGACACACCCGTTTCTCAAGAATCGCTGCTATGGCCGCGACGCGCAAACGGTGGCGCATATGGCGCGGGCCTGTGCCGAAGGTTTGTTGGACGCCGGGTGTCTGCCCGTTTTAAAACATGCGCCGGGTCATGGGCGCGCGCAGCTTGACAGTCACAAAGCGCTGCCAAGGATCGACAGCGCCCTGACGGATTTGCAAAAGACCGACTTTGCCCCGTTTCGCGATTTGGCGGACCTGCCTATGGTGATGACCGCCCATATCGTTTTGCCCGACATCGACGCCGACCGGCCTGTCACGCAATCCCCTGACGGCATTCGCTTTTTACGCAGCCTCGGGTTGAGTGGGCTATTGATGAGCGACGATATCTCGATGGGGGCACTGCAAGGCGACGTCCACACCCGCAGCAAGGCGGCGATGGAAGCAGGTTGCGATCTGGTGCTTCATTGCAATGGTGATCTGGCCGAAATGCAGGCGGTGGCGCGCATAGGCGCATTGACCGACGCCGCCGCAAAACGCGCAGATATAGCGTTAGCGGCGCGGCGAACCCCAATAGATATTGACATTTCGGCCACCGAGGCCGAATTTGACAGCCTAATTGAAGGCGTATCGGGCAGGGGCTGACGTCTTCCAAATAAAGGCGCCTATACAGCGCCAAGGGAGCAGTGCCATGGACGGCGACACCCAGTTCGGGGAAGTCGAAGAACGGTTGGCCGCCGAGGCCTTGATCGTCGATGTCGATGGCTTTGAAGGGCCACTGGATCTGTTGCTGGTGCTGTCGCGCACGCAAAAGGTCGATCTGCTGAAAATCAGTGTGCTGGCGCTGGCAGAACAATATCTGGAATTCGTCGAACGCGCCAAGACGCTGCGCATCGAACTGGCGGCCGACTATCTGGTGATGGCGGCCTGGCTGGCCTTTCTGAAGTCGCGGCTGTTGTTGCCACCCGACCCCGAAGACGAAGGCCCATCGGGCGAAGAACTTGCTGCGCATCTGGCGTTTCAGCTTGAACGATTGTCGGCCATGCGCGATTGCGCCGCCAAGCTGATGGCGCGCGATCAGAAGAACCGGGATTTTTTTGTGCGCGGCATTCCCGAAGATGTCACGCGGGTGCGCAAGGTGCGTTACACAGCGACGCTTTTGGACCTGATGCAGGGCTATGCGCGGCTGAAGACCCGGGATGATTTCCGCCCCTATGTCATGGACCGCGACCATGTCATGACGCTGGAACAGGCGCTGGATCGGATGCACGGGCTGATCGGCTATGCGGGTGAATGGACAGATCTGTTGTCCTATCTGCCCGAAGGCTGGGAAACGGATCCGCAACGCAGGCGGTCGGCCACAGCCTCGCATTTTGCGGCGTCACTGGAACTGGTGAAAAACGGGGCGATCCAGATCCGGCAGACGGACTTGTTCGCCCCCATTCAGATCAAGGCGCGCTGACGTGGAAGACGTACAGGAAGAAAGCCTGTTCGAAGCGCCCCCGATTGCCGAACAGGAACGTATGGTCGAAGCGATTTTATTCGCCACATCCGAACCTGTTACCGTCGCCGAACTGAACGCGCGTATGCCGCATGGGGCGGATGCAAAGGAAGCGCTGGAACATTTGCGCAAACGCTATGACGGGCGGGGCGTATCCGTCGTCAAGGTGGGCGAAGCTTGGGCGATGCGCACGGCCCCCGATCTTGGCTTCCTTATGCAAAAGGAAACCGTCGAAACCCGTAAGCTGTCGCGCGCGGCTATCGAAACGCTGGCGATTGTTGCCTATCACCAACCGGTGACGCGGGCCGAGATTGAGGAAATTCGCGGTGTTAGCGTCAGCCGGGGCACGATCGATCAGCTTCTTGAACTGGAATGGATCAAATTCGGCCGTCGAAAGATGACGCCCGGACGTCCCGTGACCTATATGGTGACGCAAGAGTTTCTGGATCACTTTGGCCTGGAAAGCGCACGCGATTTGCCGGGGCTGAAAGAACTGCGGTCGGCGGGGCTTTTGGAAAGCAGGCCACCACCGGGCGAACCTATGGCCGACGAAGACGACGAAGACGAAAACCAGACCGAGATGTTCGAGGCGAACGAAGAGGACTGAGCAAATGAATGCAGACCGTTTGATCCGCATGGCAATCAATATGCTGATGCGAAAAGGCATGAAACACCTGTCAAAAGGGCAAAAGCCAAACCCAGGCACAAAACAGGCGCAGCAATCCTTGCGCTCGATCAACAAAATCCGGCGGATGTGACCGCGACGGCCTGCGCTGCGGGCGTGGGTCGGCGGTGGTTAGGCCGATGGCGATTTAAAGTGTTTTGACAGCTTCAATCCCTGGCCCTGGTAGTTCGATTTGATCTCACGCCCATAAAGCGCCTGGGGGTCTTCGGCCATCCGTTCGTACACCAGCCGTCCCACGACCTGCCCATGTTCCAGAACGAACGGCGCTTCGTGGCAACGCACTTCCAGCACACCGCGCGATCCTGCGCCGCCTGCTTCGGCCCACCCAAAGCCCGGATCGAAGAACCCGGCATAATGCACGCGAAACTCGCCAACCATCGCGATATAGGGCGCCATTTCAGCGGCATAGCTGGGCGGGATGGTGATCGCCTCACGGCTGACAAGGATATAGAACGCGCCGGGGTCTAGGATGATACGACCTTCGGTGGTGCGCACCTCTTCCCAATAGTCGGCGGGGGTGTAATGGGCCAGCTTGGCCAGGTCGATCACACTGGTATGCGGTTTGGCGCGATAGCCAACAAGATCGCCCGTTTCAGGTTTTAGATCGACGGAAAAGCCCAGCCCACCTGAAATCACCGCCGTACCATTCACAATGGGCGTCTCGGCATGAAGCGCGGTCAATTCCTCGTCAGACAGGATCGTATCGCCCTGGCGGAAAATGATCTGGTTCAGCATCTGGCCCGATTGCGCGACGACGGAAAACGAACGCGGGCATATCTCGACGTAAAGCGGTCCGGCATAGCCGTCCGGCACGCGGTCAAATTCGGTCCCGTTGTCGGTGATGATGCGGGTCAACAGATCCAGCCGCCCGATCGACGATTTGGCCGAGGCCGCACCGCTTATGCCAGCGGGCAGGGTCAGGCTTTCCTGCAAGGGCACGACATAGACGCAGCCTTTTTCCAGAACAGCACCGTCGTTCAAGTCGATGCTGTGCATATGAAAATCGCGCAACCGGCTTTCCACGCTGTGGCCCCTGCCGGTCAGAAACGAAGCGCGGACGCGGTGCGCGACGTGGCCCAGTCGCAGATCAAGCGACGCGGGTTGAATTTGCAAAGACTGAATAGCGGCCTTGGCCGCAATCTGACCGGTGTCGACCAATGCCTTGATTTTCCTGTCGGAAAGTACGCCGTTCGGCATGGATCGCCCCTTCAACAAAACACCCGCCGCAAGCGGCGGGCGGATTGAATGGTCGGGCTAGCAGGATTCGAACCTGCGACCTTCCGTCCCCCAGACGGACGCGCTAACCAGGCTGCGCCATAGCCCGACGGACTGCCTTCTGGCGCAAAAAGAAGGGCAGGGCAAGGGCTTATCGGGCAAGGCATGTCTGGCGTCAGGAAGCTTTGTCCAGAATGGCGCGCAGACGGGTGGCCGCCTCTTCCAGCGTCGTGCGATGCGCATCAAGATCAGACCGCGACGCCATCCGAAGCCGCGCGGCAACACCGGCAGTTTTCGCGTGCGCGCTGTCGTCATCCATGGGGTCGGTGTCCGGAACATCGGCCGGGGCAACGATGGCTGCGGGCGCGGGGTGTGGTTCCGCTGGTGAGGCAGGCGGTGTTTGCGCACGTCGAAACACCGGGGCCGCGTCTGTTTCGCCCCCGCCATCTGACGTATCGTCGACCGGGTCGGGGGCCGCAGCATGGGTGGCGCGGGCCGATGGGGCCGGGCGCGCCGCTTCTTCCAAGGTAGTTTCGCTTACGGGCGCGTCCGTCTGATCATTGCCATCGAACAAATCTGGCGAAAACCCCGAGACATGCTTGATGCCTTCCTCGCGGAACAGCTTTTGCACCCCGCGAATGGTCATACCCTGATCGTGTAACAGCACCTTCACACCACCGATGACGCGCATGTCGGACGGGCGGTAATACCGCCGGCCGCCTGCACGTTTCACGGGCTTGATCTGGCTGAATCTCGATTCCCAAAAGCGCAGAACATGCGTGGGCACGTCCAGCCAATCGGCAACTTCGGATATCGTTCGGAATGCGTCCTTGGATTTCTCGGCCAAGGCGTCAGCCCTTATTGCCGGCCGCCACGCGTTCCTTCATCAGGTGGGAGGGTCGAAACGTCAGGACCCGGCGGGGATGAATAGGAACCTCTTCCCCGGTTTTAGGATTGCGGCCCACCCGAGCGGCCTTGTCGCGGATTGAAAACGTGCCAAAGGACGAAATCTTGACCTGATCCCCTTTGACCAGTGCGTCCGACATATGTTGGATGATGTTCTCGACCAATTGGGCCGACTCGTTGCGGCTCAGGCCGACCTCGCGGAAAACAGAATCGCTTAAATCCATACGTGTCAGTGTTTTTTCACTCATTCCGTTTCCCGTCCCTATGAATTTTTTTTCAGCATGATGGCGAAGAATTTCCGAGTCAATATCAACGACTTGGGAAATGCGCTTCATTTGACGGTTAAATATATGATTTACTGCATGAATAGCAGAAATTCGCCGGTTTTGTCCAAGCGCAGTCTCACCAGCGCAGGACCACAGACCCCCAGGCCAGACCGCCCCCGATGGCTTCGGTGACGATCAGATCACCTTTCTTAAGCTGCCCACGCGAAGCGCCGGTGGACAGGGCCAGCGGAATAGAGGCGGCCGAGGTGTTTCCGTGATCCTGAACCGTGACCACGACCCGGTCCATGCCGACGCCCATTTTCTGAGCGGTCGATTTAATGATGCGCAGATTGGCCTGATGCGGGACAATCCAGTCAACATCATCCCCGCCCAAGCCCAGCTTGCGCAGCGATGTGTGGGCGGTATCCGCCAGCTTTTCAACCGCGTGACGGAAGACTTCCTTGCCTTGCATCCGCAAATGTCCGGTTGTCTTGGTGGAAACACCGCCATCGACATACAGGATATCCCGGTGGCTGCCGTCGGAATTCAGGTCGGTGGCCAGAATGCCGCGATCTGCCGTCGACCCGGCACCGTCCTGGGCTTCCAGCACCAAAGCACCTGCGCCGTCGCCGAACAACACGCAGGTTCCACGGTCTTCGAAGTCAATGATTCGGCTGAACGTCTCGGCCCCGATCACAATAGCCCGGTTCGCCTGACCTGAAACCAGCAACGCATTCGCTTGCGCCAGGGCAAAGACAAAGCCTGCGCAGACCGCTTGAATGTCAAAGGCAAAGCCGCCCGTCATGCCAATCCGGTGCTGCACCATGGTGGCGGCAGATGGAAAGGTCAGGTCGGCTGTCGATGTGGCGACGATCAACGCGTCCACGTCCTTGGCATCGATCCCAGCATTCGCAAGGGCTGCGGTGGCCGCATGTGCGGCCAGGTCCGATGTCGTTTCGTCATCGGCGGCGAAATGCCTGCGCTCGATCCCGGTGCGCGACGTGATCCAGTCGCTGGATGTGTCGAGGTTTTCCTCGAACCACGCATTGGGAACAACGCGTTCCGGAAGATAGTGTCCGACCCCAAGGACAACAGCACGTTTCGTCATTTTGAATGCTCGCTCGCGGCCTTCGCGGCCTGTTCGTTCGGGCCATCCTGCGGGCTGAGGTCCAAAGATGCAACCCGCGCTGCAAGTCTGTCATTGAAACGGCTCTCGGCCAGTCGAAAGGCCAGCTTGATGGCCGATGTGACGCCGGTTGCATCCGCCGAGCCATGGCTTTTTACAACGGTCCCGTTCAGCCCAAGGAAAACACCGCCATTGACGCGGCGCGGGTCAATGCGTTTCGACAGCCGTTTCAACGACGTCAGAGCAAGAAGAGCAGCGATGCGCGACAACGGCGTGGCGCGGAACGCCTCGCGCAGCAACTCGCGGATCAGGCTGGCCGTGCCTTCACCGGTTTTCAGGGCCACGTTTCCGGTGAACCCATCCGTGACGATCACATCCACCCGGTCAGACGGAATGTCCCCACCTTCGACAAAGCCAAGAAATTCAAATTCGGCGGACGGCGCCGCGCGCGCGATCATGTCATGGGCTTCGCGGATTTCGGGCCGGCCTTTGTTTTCTTCGGTCCCGACATTCAAAAGCCCGATGCGCGGACGTTCCAGCCCAAGACCGTTACGGGCGTACGACCCGCCCATCAGCGCATATTGCACAAGATCTTTGGCATCCGCGCGCACATCCGCGCCCACATCCAGCATCACATTGAACCCGCCCGGGTTCTGGGAGGGCCAGAGAATGGCAATCGCCGGCCGGTCAACGCCAGGCAATTTCCGAAGCGCCAGCATCGACACAGCCATCAAGGCGCCGGTATTTCCACAAGACACCACGGCGCTGGCTTCACCGTTTTTCACGGCATCGACGGCAGCCCACATGGTTGTGTCTTTGCCATGGCGCATGACCTGGGCTGGTTTGTCTTCCATTTTGACAAATTCGCGCACATCCCGGATCTCGCAACGGTCGGTCAGATTGCGCTTTGCGACCAGCGGGGCCAGATCATCTTCCGGCCCGAATATCAGAAAGCCGATGTTGGGATTTTTGGCAGCAGACGTAGAAATACCGGCGACAATAGCCGCCGGTCCCAGATCTCCGCCCATGGCGTCGATCGAAATGACTATGCGCGATTGCGCGGCGTCCGTATCGCCTGTGTCCGTCATCGCCTTTCAGGGCGCCGACGGGGCACTTAGGCCGCGTCTTCGTCCAGGTCGATCTCGTCGGCCTGAGCGACCACTTCGCGGTCCGCGTAGTGCCCACATGCACTGCAAACGTGGTGCGGGCGCTTAAGCTCGCCGCAGTTTGGGCATTCGCCCGGATTGCCAGGTGTCAGGCTGTCATGGGCGCGGCGGTTGTTCCGGCGTGACGGCGAGACTTTATTCTGAGGGACAGCCATGTCCTAATCCTTCAGTTCTTTTGCGTTGGTTAGCGGCGTCTTACGCGTTGGATGCGCCCCTGTCCAACCGAATGTTCAGGTGAGGGGCGGAAAATACTGCGATTCCCCTGAAAGGCAAGCGGGCATTGCGCTGCGCGTTGCTTTTTCGCAGCCCGCCCAAGCGCAGCGTTCAAAATGATCAATCGCTGCCGTCGCCGCCAAGCTTGGCTTTCAGGTCTTTCAACCCGGCAAACGGGCGGGCGTCTTCGTCGGTCATCGGGCGCACGCCGGGCTCGGTCACGGTGATATCGACGGGGTCAACCGCATCGCTGCGCGGCCAGGGCGGCAGCGCCAGCGCCAGCGCTTCGGCCATGATGTCGCTCAAGTTCAATTCGGCTGGCAACGGTTCAGCCGTGTCGTCTTCCGGCATTTCAACTTCGTCCGAAGTGGGTATCACCATATCCGCCACAAACCGACGGGTCACCGGCTCATCGATGCGCGTGGTCACCGGCGCGCCTGTTACAATACAATCCTGCCGAACCGTTGCCCCAAGCGTTGCTTCAAGTATCAAATCGCGCGCGCCATCCGGGCGGATTTCACCTGTAAAACGCAGTTTGCTGATGGCCGGAACAGACAGCGCTTTGGCAAGCGCCAGCCGCGCGTCCGCGTCCGGGTGCAGGTCGAACGCCTGCGACGTTTGCAAGCGCGACGTGTTGATGACATGCGTTTCGGTCACCGAGCTTGTCCTTGAACCAGGGTCGGTCTCTGGCTATGCCGGGGAAACCGGCAACGCGCAAGGGGGTCTGAGTATGAGACTGGGATTGGTTCGGATTGTGGCATTGGTTTTCGCAACTGTCGTATTGGCAGGCTGTGCGCAAACCCTGAAAGACAGCCACGGCTATGTCCCGGACCAAGCGCTTCTGGACGAGGTCAAGATTGGCATCGACACGCAGGAAACGGTGTCACGGCTTTTGGGCCGCCCAGGCACCGAAGGCATTATCGATGACCGTGGCTGGTACTATGTAAAGTCAGATTACGAGCGCATTCTTTGGCGCGCACCTGTGGAAGTTGACCGTCAGGTGGTCGCCGTCAGCTTTTCAAACACCGGCACGGTTGAGAATATCGAACGGTTTGGCCTTGAAAACGGTCAGGTCGTCGTGCTGACGCGGCGCGTAAGCACGTCAAATACGCGTGGCATTGGCTTTTTGCGCCAGCTCTTCTCCAACCTTGGTAATCTGGACGCGGGCAATTTCCTGGACGAAGGCTAAGCGCTAAGCCTCAGCGTCGGTGTCGCCCTGAAAATCCAGCGCGACACCGTTGATGCAATAGCGCAGTCCCGTCGGTTGAGGCCCGTCAGGAAAGACATGGCCCAGATGTCCGTCACATCGGCTGCAATGCACTTCGGTGCGCTTCATGAAAAAGCTGCGATCTTCGGTTTCGCCGACCATCTCGTCGTCCATCGGTTGATAAAACGACGGCCAGCCTGTGCCGCTGTCAAACTTGTGCGCTTGATCAAACAAGACCGCGCCGCAGCCTTTGCAGGCGAAAACGCCCGGTTCTTTCGGGAAATCATCATGCGTAAAAGCGCGTTCGGTCCCATGCTTGCGCAGAACTTTGAAAGCAAGATCATCCAACTGGGCACGCCATTCGGCGTCGGTTTTGACAACTTTATCCACGCTCAATCCCCTTTGTCGTCGCGTCGTCACAGCTTTTGTGACAGAATTCACATTACTATATAGACACGAGGCAAAGCCTGACAAAGGGCCGGGCGCATGAAGACATCTCAATATCACGCCAGATTTGCCGACAGCGCGCCCGACATCGAAGCGGCCCAACGCCTGCGCCATCAGGCGTTCATCGCCAAGCGCGGCACACCGGCCAGACCCAACCATCGCGAGGTTGACCGTTTTGACGGTATTTGCACCCATGTTCTGATCGAAGACCGTGTGACGCACAGCCTTGTCGCAACCTTCCGACTGCTGCCGCTGACCTCGGGCGCGGACATCGCGCAAAGCTATTCCGCCCAGTATTACGACCTGAACGCGTTGCGGGCCTATGACAAACCCATGGTCGAAATGGGTCGGTTCTGCGTAAGACCGGGCTGCGACGACCCTGATATTTTACGCGTCGCTTGGGGTGTCGTCACGAAATTCGTCGACAGCGAAGGGGTCGGGTTGCTCTTTGGCTGTTCGTCTTTTCACGGCACCAATGCCGAAGCCTATGCCGATGCTTTTGCCATGCTGCGCGATCGTCACCTGGCCCCAAAACGCTGGCTGCCGCGGATCAAGGCCCCGAATGTGGTGCGCTTTGCTCAAAGGTTGCGCGGCGAGCCGGATCAGAAAACCGCCTTGCGCACGATGCCACCTTTGCTGCGCAGTTATCTGACCATGGGCGGGTGGGTCAGCGATCATGCGGTGATCGACCGTGATTTAGACACGCTTCATGTGTTTACCGGGCTCGAAGTCTGTGCGGTGCCCGCCGCGCGGGCGCGGGCGTTGCGCGCTGTCGCGGGCTAATCCCCTTGACGGCAAACGGTCCGCTCCGTAGCTGGCAGGCATGGCGCGCGCACCTCTTTTACAATTGTCCGATATTTCGCTTGGCTTTGGCGGCGACCCGGTCTTCGACGATCTTGCACTGGTCGTGCAAGGCGGTGACCGGTTGGCTTTGGTCGGGCGGAACGGGTCGGGAAAATCCACGCTTCTCAAAGTGATGGCGGGATTAGTTGAACCCGACAAAGGCGCGCGCACCGTGCCGGTGGGCACATCCGTGGGCTATATGGAACAGGACCCGACGATGGAAGGCTGCGCGACGCTGGGCGATTATGCGCTGCGCGAACTGGGCCCAGCCGAACTGTGGCGGGTCGAAGCAGCGGCCGAAGGGCTAAAACTGAACCTCGACAGCGAACCGGCCAAGGCGTCGGGCGGCGAAATGCGGCGCGCGGCGTTGGCAAAGGTTATGGCCGAAGCGCCCGAACTGATGCTTTTGGACGAACCCACCAACCATCTGGACATCGAAGCCATCGGCTGGCTGGAAGCCCGATTGGCGGAGACACGACAGGCCTTTGTGACGATCAGCCACGACCGCGCGTTTCTGAAAGCGCTTGTTCAGGGCACGCTTTGGATTGACCGGGGCGAAGTGCGCAGGCGCGACGGCAGCTTCGATGGGTTCGAATCCTGGCGTGACGAAACATGGGAAGCCGAAGATCTGGCGCGGCACAAACTGGACCGCAAGATCAAGGCCGAAGCCCGTTGGGCGGTCGAAGGCATCAGCGCACGGCGAAAACGAAACCAGGGTCGGGTCCGGGCCTTACAGGCGCTTCGGTCGGAACGCGCCGGTCATATTAAACGCGAAGGCGCGGCCGCATTGCAGTTCGGGCAAGGGCCCAAGTCGAACCGCAAGGTGATCGAAGCAGTCGGGATATCAAAGCGTTACGGGTCGCAAGTGATCTGCGATGACTTTTCGCTTCGGATCATGCGCGGCGACCGGCTGGCTTTTGTCGGCCCAAATGGCGTGGGTAAAACAACCTTGATCGACATGTTGACCGGCGGCGTCGCCCCTGACGACGGCACGGTCACACTGGGCCATTCGGTCGAACTTGCGGTTTTCGATCAGAAACGCGCGGCACTGGACCCGGACCAATCGCTTTGGGAAAACCTGACCGACGACAAAACCGCCCGCGTGCAAGGCCGCAGCGATCAGGTCATGGTGCGGGGGGAACCGCGCCATGTGGTGGGGTACCTCAAGGATTTTCTCTTTGACGAAGCGCAGGCGCGCGGTCCGGTGCGCGCCTTGTCAGGTGGCGAAAAGGCACGGCTCTTGCTGGCCAAGATCATGGCGCGCCCGTCGAATGTCTTGGTCCTAGACGAACCGACCAACGATCTGGACATCGAAACGCTGGATCTGCTGCAAGAAGTTTTGTCAGACTATGACGGCACCGTCTTGCTGGTCAGCCACGACCGCGACTTCATCGACCGCGTCGCCACCACAACAGTTGCCTTGGAAGGCAACGGTCAGATCGTGGTCCACGCGGGCGGCTGGTCGGATTACGCACCAAAACGGCAACTGGTGGCGCAGGCAGGGACGGGGCCTTCAAAATCCACCGCCCCCAAAAAGGAAAAAGCCGACAAGGCAAAACCTAACGCGCTCAGCTTTACCGAACACCACCGGCTGAAGACGCTGCCAGACGAAATTGAACGCCTTGAACGCGAAATCGCCAAGCTGGAAGAACTGCTGGCCGATCCCAGCCTGTTCAAGCGCGAGCCGATCAAGTTCAAAAAGGCGACTGAAGGTTTGGCAGAACGCCAAACGAAACTGTCCGCCGCAGAAGAAGATTGGCTGACACTTGCGGCGCGGGCCGAAGCCGAATGAGCCCTTTGGCGTCAGTCTAGCGCAAGCCTTGGCCGATACCCATTCGCCAAAGCAGTCAGACTGCTGGGTGGTGTCAGAACGGTGCACTCCCCAACAGGGCGTGGCGCGGGGGTGCCATACCCATCGGCGCCGATCGGATAGGCTTTATCGCCCAGGATCAGCTTTGGTCCCACGTCCAGGATGACAGCGCCATCGGGCAGGGCGGGCGCAGCCTCTTTGTGGTGCCTTTGTTCAAACCGCCGGGGAATAGCCCGCTCGCCATGAAGCTTCGTATCCATATCAGCGGCGGGTCCGGTAAACCCGGCGGCGTTGCGATAGGCGTTATACGCACCGCGTCGGCAAAGCGCACAGGGGCGGTGCCCCGCCGCAAGTGCGACAGCTTCGTCCAGAAAAAACAGCTCGGTATAAGCATTCGGTGCCATGACATCACGGTGCCAGTCCTTCCAGACCAGTGCGCAGATAATCCAGGCCTTATGCTTCCAACGCGACCGGCCCAACCGCTGATGGGCGTCGTGCAAAATGCCCCGGTTGCCCATGAACATCCCGCGCGCAGGTGTCGCTACAATCTGACCCGTCGCCAGAACGCGGTTTTGCAATGGGTCTTGGGGGTTGGGACGGGGACGCATCATGCGAACACTTTGGCGCGGCGCCCGCACAGGGTCGAGCGAAAAGAAAAGGCGCCCTAAACGAGCGCCTTTTCAAGTGGCAGATTGAAACCAGGTCACGTCGCCTCGTTTTCCAACTTTTGCAACAAACGTGGAACGCTTTGAAAGCCAAGCGCAATCATCGTCAGCGCAGCAAGCAGTGGAAACACACCGCCTACACCGTAAACGAAAGACGCCAGGGTGATCCCGGCCGCAACAAACAAAACAAAAATACTAGCTATCATTTTACGCACCTTTGGTCACTCACACAAATTTACCCTACGTAAAGAATATGCCGATTCTGTAGAAATCATCGGGCAGGTTTGAAAAAATGACAGGCCATGTGGCAATTTGGATGAAATGCATGGGGTATTTATATACCGTATTTGTAATGCGCGGAAATACAACGATTATTTGTCGCCCATGGCGCTTGACTGGCGGCTGGAAATGCTTAGAAACCGCCCATCGGATTAACTCCTGAGACAGGAATATGACATGAAGACGTTCTCAGCGACGCCTGCGGACATCGACAAGAAGTGGATCCTGATCGACGCCGAAGGTGTCGTTCTGGGCCGTTTGGCGTCGATTGTGGCCATGCGTCTGCGCGGCAAACACAAGGCAACATTCACACCCCATATGGACATGGGCGACAATGTTATCGTGATCAATGCTGACAAGATTCAGCTGACGGGCAACAAGCGGGACAAGCCGAATTACTGGCACACCGGCTATCCGGGCGGCATCAAATCGCGCACGACGGGCGCTATTCTGGAAGGCGCGCACCCCGAGCGTGTCGTGACACAGGCCGTCAAGCGCATGCTGCCGGGCAACAGCCTGGCTCGCAAGCAAATGACAAATCTGCGCGTTTATGCCGGAACAGATCATCCGCATGAAGCGCAGGACCCGACCGTTCTGGACGTGAAGTCCATGAACAAAAAGAACACACGGAGCTGACGCAGATGGCAGATGAAGTGAAAACACTGGACGACCTGAAAGAGGTTGTAGGTGAAACCGCCGCTGCTCCGGCCGAGGCCGCAGTCGAGGCACCCGTGACAGAACCCATGGTAACCCGCGAACCTCAGCGCGACGATCTGGGCCGGTCTTATGCAACCGGCAAACGGAAAGACGCGGTCGCCCGTGTCTGGATCAAGCCCGGTTCGGGCAAGGTCACCGTGAACGGCAAGGAAATGCCCGTCTATTTCGCGCGCCCGGTGTTGCAGATGATCCTGCGCCAGCCGTTTCAGGTTGCCGGTGTGGATGGTCAGTTCGACGTCACTGCAACGGTCAAGGGCGGTGGCCTGTCCGGTCAGGCAGGCGCTGTAAAGCACGGCATTTCAAAAGCACTTCAGCTTTACGACCCGTCGCTGCGCGGCGCGTTGAAAGCCGCCGGCTTCCTGACCCGCGACAGCCGCGTCGTGGAACGGAAGAAATACGGCAAGGCAAAAGCTCGGAAAAGCTTCCAGTTCTCGAAACGCTGATCTTTTCAAAATTCTGGAAAAGGCCCTGCTGCGTGCGGGGCCTTTTCTTTTGCGGATATGCCCGCTTGACCTGAACGCGTTCCGGTCCATAACCAAGCCATGGCTCTCAGTTACAAATCCCGTCGCCGCTGGTCTTTGGTTATTCTGCTTGTCGGGTTGCCCGCGTATATCGTGGCCGCCGTCACAGTGCTGAACTGGCTGGACCGACCACCGCTTTGGGCGGAACTTCTGGTGTATATTGTATTGGGTGTGATCTGGGCCCTGCCGTTCAAGGCGGTGTTCAAAGGGGTCGGCAAGGCGGATCCTGATGCGGAAAAACCGAACGGCTGACATGCCACCCCGGCGGGAAGGGTCAGGCCTTAAGCCGCGCCAAAGCATCCGTCAGATCGATGGCCCCATCATATAGCGCACGGCCTGAAATCGCGCCCGAGATGACGCCGGTGTCTTTCAGGCGCATAAGATCGTCCATCGAAGACACACCGCCCGACGCGATGATCGGAACTGACACGGCACGCGCCAAAATCTCGGTCGCGGCAATGTTCGGGCCGCCCATCGCCCCGTCGCGGTCAATATCGGTGTAAATGATGGCCGCGATGCCCGCGTCTTCGAAAGCACGCGCCAGATCGGTGACGGTCATATCGGTGTCTTCGGCCCAGCCTCGCGTCGCGACGTTGCCCCCCCGCGCATCAAGGCCAACGGCCACCTGTCCGGGAAACGCACGCGCTGCCTCGCGCACAAGATCGGGGTCTTCGACCGCGACCGTCCCAAGGATCACCCGCGCCAGCCCTTTGGACAGCCAGGCCTCAATCGTCGCCATATCGCGAATGCCGCCGCCCAACTGGGCCGGAATAGACAAGTTGCGCAGAATACGCTCGACCGCGCCCGCGTTCACAGGTTCACCGGCAAAAGCACCGTTCAGATCGACGATATGCAACCATTCGGCCCCGGCCGCCTGAAAAGACGCCGCTTGCGCGCCCGGGTCGTCACTAAAAACCGTGGCCGCTTCCATTTCACCTTTCAGAAGGCGCACACATTGTCCGTCTTTCAGATCAATCGCGGGGTAGAGGATCATCGCCTGCTGTCCTTGTTCTAGCCCGCGTCTCTTGCCGGGCGGCGGCGCAAACGGCAAGTGGGTTTTTCGCCGTCGTCCCGCCACGTCATGCTTGCCTGACGCAGCCGTCGTCGGCCAGACTTCTCACAGTTTCTATGGGAGGACACAGAATGAAAGCGTACCGTTGGATCGCCGCAATGGCGATGTGTGTGACCACGCCAGCTTGGGCTGACCCGGTTCTGGGTACCTATCAGACCCAGCCCGGGGATACCGGAAATTACGCCCATGTCGAAATGTTCCAATGCGACGCCAGTATTTGCGGTGTCATCCGCAAAGCATTCGATGGATCAGGTCAGCAGATCGAAAGCGACACGATTGGCACACGCATGATCTGGAACATGCAGGCGCAAGGCAACGGCAAATATACCAAAGGCAAGATCTGGGCGCCCGACCGCGACAAAACCTATAACTCGAAGATGGAACTCAGCGGCAACACGCTGAAGGTTTCGGGCTGTGTGCTGGGCATTTGCCGGGGTCAGACATGGAAACGCGTGAACTGACGCCGCGCATTGCCCGCTGAACGGACCCATGCCATCTGGTGTGGGTCTTTTTTATGGCTGGGCTGGTGCTGCCGCGGAGATTCGAACTCCGGACCTCTCCCTTACCAAGGGAGTGCTCTACCCCTGAGCTACGGCAGCGCGCTGGCGGGCGGGATACTGTCAAAGCCTGGTTCTTGCAAGCGTAAACTGGACGGTTTTCCGCGCCTGCTGTAGGGAAGGCGCATGAGCAGGAAACCCAAAGCCACCGGCAAGGGCGCGGAAGATCGCGAAGCGCGTTTGAAAGCCGCGCTGAAAGCGAATCTTGGCCGCCGCAAGGCACAAGCCAACGTACGGGGCACGGGTAAAACAAAGAACGAAAAGGCAGGCTGATGGATTCGATAGTGGTGACAGGCGGCAATGCCTTGAGTGGTCAAATTCCTATTGCGGGGGCGAAAAACGCGTGTCTCGCGCTGATGCCTGCGACCCTTTTGACAGAAGAGCCTCTGACGCTGATGAACGCGCCGCGCCTGTCTGACATCAAAACGATGACCGCGCTTTTGCAATCGCTGGGCGCCGAGGTGCAAAGTCTGCAAGAAGGCCGCGTGATCGCGATGTCGTCGCTTGGCCCAATATCCACAACGGCTGACTATGACATTGTGCGCAAAATGCGGGCCTCCAACCTGGTGCTTGGCCCTTTGCTGGCGCGCGAAGGTCATGCGATTGTGTCACTGCCGGGCGGCTGCGCGATTGGCGCGCGCCCCATGGACATTCACACAACAGCGCTGGAAGCGATGGGGGCGGAGATTGAGTTGCGCGATGGCTATCTGCACGCCACAGCGCCGGGTGGACTGAAAGGGGCAAAGATCGCCTTTCGTTTCGCCAGTGTTGGCGCGACCGAAAACATTATGATGGCCGCAACGTTGGCAAAAGGCACAACGGTCATCGAAAACGCCGCGCGCGAACCTGAAATTGTCGATCTGGCCGCTTGTCTCGCCAAGATGGGCGCGCAAATTGACGGCGCGGGCAGTTCGACCATCACCATTCAAGGCGTCGACCGTCTGGGTGGCGCGACCCATGCGGTTGTCACCGACCGGATCGAACTGGGCACCTATATGCTGGCACCTGCCATCTGCGGGGGCGAGGTGGAATGCATCGGCGGGCGGTTGGATCTTGTTCAGTCCTTTGCCGAAAAGCTGGATGCGGCTGGCATTGCCGTCGAAGAAACCGCCGCTGGCCTGAAGGTCGCGCGCAAAAATGGGCGCACCAGCGCCATCGACGTCTCGACCCAACCGTTCCCCGGGTTTCCGACCGATTTACAGGCGCAGATGATGGCGCTGATGTGCACCGCTGACGGTGTCAGCCATCTGGAAGAAACCATTTTTGAGAACCGCTTTATGCACGCGCCCGAACTGCTGCGCATGGGCGCGGATGTCGAAGTGCACGGTGGCACAGCCACGGTGACTGGTGTTGAACGCTTGAAAGGCGCACCGGTCATGGCGACTGATTTGCGCGCCAGTGTCTCGCTTATCCTTGCCGGGCTGGCGGCCGAGGGCGACACGGTCGTGAACCGGGTCTATCATCTGGACCGTGGCTACGAGCATGTCGAAGAAAAGTTGCGCGCCGTAGGCGCCAAGATTGAACGGGTTCCGGGGGCATGACGGAAGACGCCAGATTTGAAGACGGGGCCGAACGCCCCTTGCGGTTGAAAGCCGAGGATGGCGAAGACGTCTCGGTCCTGTCGGCGCTTGTTCAGGATGCGGTTCTGCCCGCCAATGAAATGCGCCGCGAACAGTCCAGGCGCAGGTTTTCCTGCCTGCTCAACCGGTTCCGCTGGGAAGACAAAGCCGTCGCCGAGCGCCGGGGGCGTGGCTTCGAACGCGTGCAGTCGGTCCTGGTCATCGACGACGTGCAAGCCGTGCGGCACCAGGGGATCGATGCGCGCGACAGCGACACTGTCCTGTCGCTTCTTGGCCTGACATTCACGCCAGGCAACGATGGCGCGGGCACCTTGATACTGAATTTTGCAGGCGACGGCGCGATTGCGCTTGAGGTTGAAGCCGTCAATCTGACATTGCAGGACGTCACCCGCCCGTATCTGGCCCCGTCCGGCAAAGCCCCGTCGCATCCGGCCTAGAAGCACGCGCAGGCTTGTTCTTGAGACGCCTGCCGTAGGGCAGTAAACCGCTGCGAAAGGGACCCTGTAAGATGCCGCAATTTTTGCAAACCACCGACCCGGATTTCGAAGCGCAGTTTCAGGCATTGTTGTCGATGAAGCGCGAGGACGCGCCGGATGTGAACGCGGTTGTGGCCGATATTATCGCAGACGTGCGCGCCCGTGGCGATGCGGCGGTCTTTGATCTGACCGCCAAATTTGACCGCGTCGCCCTGACGCCCGAAACAATGGTCGTGTCTGAAACCGATGTCATGCAGGCCATGGAAGCGGTCACGGATGCCGAAATTGACGCCCTCGAAATGGCCGCCGAACGGATCAGGGCCTATCACGAACGCCAGTTGCCCCGCGATGAAAAATGGACCGACAGCGTCGGCGCGATGCTGGGCTGGCGCTGGACTGCGGTCAGTGCCGCGGGGCTTTATGTGCCCGGCGGTCTTGCGACCTATCCCTCGTCTGTTCTGATGAACGCCATTCCGGCCCGCGTGGCCGGGGTTCAGCGGCTGGATATGGTGGTGCCAACGCCGGATGGCGCAATGAACCCTCTGGTGCTGGCAGCGGCCAAAATGGCCGGTGTCGATACGATTTACCGGATTGGCGGGGCCCAGGCCGTGGCCGCGCTGGCCTATGGCACAGAAACCGTGCGCCCGGTCGACAAGATCACGGGGCCCGGGAACGCCTTTGTGGCGGCGGCGAAACGTCAGGTATTCGGGCAGGTGGGCATCGATATGATCGCAGGCCCGTCCGAAATTCTGATCATTGCCGACGCTGAAAATGACCCGGACTGGATCGCGATTGACCTGCTTAGTCAGGCCGAACACGACGAAAGCGCGCAATCTTTGCTGATCACCACCGATGCGGACTTTGGCCGTCAGGTGGCCACCGCCGTCGAGACGCGGCTTGCATCGCTGGAACGCCACGCAATCGCAGGGGCCAGCTGGCGCGACTATGGCGCGATTATTGTCGTGCAAAACCTTGGCGAAGCCGCCGCTTTGACCGACGATATCGCGCCCGAACATCTGGAACTTTGCGTCGCCAACCCCGGCGCTTTGGCGGACAATATCACCAATGCCGGTGCCATTTTTCTGGGCGCCTGGACGCCCGAGGCGATTGGCGACTATATCGGCGGACCAAACCACGTTTTGCCAACGGCACGTTCGGCGCGGTTTTCGTCAGGCCTGTCGGTCCTGGACTTTATGAAACGCACCACCATCGCAGAAATGACGCCGGGGGCATTGTCAAAGATTGGGCCAGCGGCTGAAATTCTGGCGAAAAGTGAAAGTCTGGAAGCCCACGGTCTGTCGATCCGCGCGCGTCTTGACCGGCTGAACGAATAACCTCAGCGGCGCGCTGTGCGTGCGTTCACTGCAGCTTCGACGCGAACCGAACGAATGTTGGCCAGCTCTTGAACCGATAGCGACCGCGCTGCCGTGATCTCACGCGAGCGCACCGTTGAAACCGGTTGTCGCGTATCAGGCGGGAAGGCCCTGAAAACATACATCATTTCCCCATTCCTGGGTGTCTCGGAAGCCGGCACAAGCGCGGCACCATGCCACCCTTGGGTCGCAGGCACACCGGTGGCCCGCACGATTGCGCCAGTAGGCGTACGCTCGATCACCAGCGCGGTGATTTGTTGGACGCGCGGGCGCGGGTCTGTCGGCTCGGCAGGCGCGGGCGCGACGGTGTCTTCGGTCGTCTCGGCGCCGAACCAATTGAACGGGTTCAACCGGCTGTCGGACACGCGGGTACAGCCCGAAACCGTCAGCAGACTGACAAGCGCAACAATGAACAGGCGTGACGTCATGGCGAACCCTTTCCTCTGTTTCTCTGCTACCGGAAAGCCGGGGGCAAGAAAAGGATGACTGGACGAAGCGGCTTTGCAGGCTTACCTGACGGTGCATGGCACAAGACGCATTTGAAGACATCGCCGATACCTTCGATTTCCTGGATGATTGGGAAGACCGCTATCGGCACGTTATCGATATGGGCAAGGCGATGCCGCCCTTGCCCGAGGACCAACGTATTCCGGCAACCAAGGTCGACGGTTGCGCCAGTCAGGTCTGGCTGGTGCCCGAAATTGATGGGCAGGGGGCGGGGGCAACGTTCCGGTTTCAGGGCGACAGTGATGCGATGATTGTACGCGGACTGATCGCGGTTCTGATCGCGCTTTACGACGGTTTGAAGGTCACAGATGTGCTGGCTGTTGACGCGTTTTCCGAGCTGGGGCGGCTGGGTTTGAACGATCATTTGTCGGCGCAGCGATCAAACGGCGTGCGTGCGATGGTACAACGCATTCGTAACATTGCCGAGGCGGCACAGGCCTAAATTCATCCAAACCGGTTTGAGCTGCTCCTGCGGCGCGGCAGGGCAAGGGCGATGAACAAGGCGTAAAACATCAGAACGCAGGTGTGCGCGACCAAAACGGCCGGTGAAACCCGGGCCGGACGGTCAGATTTGTCCGGCCAATCGGGCACGGCGAAAACCTGATCGGCGAAGATCGGGGCCGAGGCCGAGATGATCTGAGGGTCGACCGAAAGCACGGTTGCGGCGCCAGCCTGCCACGCAAAGCACACAACCATCAAAGCACCAAGACAAGTGATAAGCCCAATCCGGATCATGGCCACCACCATGCGCCAACGTGGTTTCCGAAACGTTAAGGTGGGGCTTGCCCTGACGTGTGCGCCAGCTGGTTCAGGGCGGTTTCGAGATCGCCGTAACCGGTTATCCGATGCTCGAATACCAACCCAAGCCGCCGGGCGCAGGCTTCGGCGATGGCGGTCAAATTGGGGTCATTTGTTTGGGCCTGGTAGACCAGTTTTTCATAGTGCCCGAAATAGCTGTCCCGAAGTTCGGGGTGGCGGTCAAGGCCAAGTGGTTTCCACACAAAAGCATCGAACTGACGAGCCAGGAAATCGGTCAGGTAGAAGGCTGTAAATTCATCCCCCGCGCGTTCCAGAAAGCCTTGGGTGCCTTCAAAAAACGCATAGCAATGGGGGCCGGGCAACATGTCTATCCCCATCTCATCCGCCAGCGCCTGCAATTGCCCGCCGGTACCGCAATCGGCATAGGCCAGGAAAATACGTTCATACCCGTCGGTTTTCGCAATCGCCGCGCGCACTTCGGGCACAATCCGGTCCGGGTGATTGTGCAGGATGGCGGGCAGGCAATGAAGGTCGATGTGGTCAAACTGGCGCGTTATCGCCAGAATCTCGCGTGCCAGAGCGCCGCATCCCAGAACCAGAATGCGGCCCGCGCCTGTCGGCGCAAGGCCCGTTTCTGTCAATACGTCGTCGCTTACCGTCATGGGCATGTCACCTGATCAGGCCCCGGTTTCACGCCCCGAAGCGTTAGCCCGCAGCCATCTGGTTATGCTTTCGGGCCATAAATTCTTTCGCCATATCAACCGCAACGGCGGCGTCACGGCAATAGCCATCGGCACCAATTGCTTTGCCGAACTCCTCGTTCAACGGCGCGCCGCCCACCAGGATAATATAGTCGTCGCGAATGCCCTGTTCGACCATGGCGTCGATCACGACTTTCATATAGGGCATAGTCGTTGTCAGAAGCGCGGACATTCCAAGGATGTCGGGCTGAAATTCATTCAACGCTTCGACATAGCTTTCGACCGGGTTGTTGATTCCGATATTCAACACCTCGAAACCCGCGCCTTCCATCATCATTGTCACCAGGTTTTGGCCGATATCGTGGATATCGCCCTTGACGGTGCCGATGACCATCTTGCCGATGGTGGGCGCGCCGGTTTCGGCCAGAAGCGGTTTCAGGATCGCCATGCCGGATTTCATGGAATTTGCGGCCAGAAGAACTTCGGGCACAAAGAGAATGCCATCCCGGAAGTCTTCGCCAACGATTTTCATACCGCCGACCAGCGCTTCGGTCAGCACCCGGTACGGGGCCCAGTCCCGGCCAAGAAGGATGTTCGTGCCTTCCACGACTTCGTCTTTCAAACCGTCATAAAGGTCGTCATGCATTTGCTGGACAAGTTCTTCGTCATCCAGTTCGCTGAGGACGATGTCGTCTTCTTCGTCAGACATTTGCTTTTCCTTGACCCGAAACAAGAAGGGGTTCCCCCGGTGTACGAGGAAACCCACTTGGATCAAACGTCGATTTGCGACTTATAGGATTATGCCTGCGACTTGCGGCGGCGCGCCCACAACCCTAAACCGCCCAGGCCGGCCAGCAACAGTGGGGCCGAGGCCGGAAGCGGGATTTCGGGCACGCTGACGTCAGCGCCGATTTCCGCACCAATCGCATCAGCCAGTGCAGAATGCACCCAGGCCGATGGATGGATCGGATCGTAAAGCGCATAGTCAAACGGGTCTGCCGCACATCCCGCCGGATCGGCAAGACAGGGGACCGAGACAAGCTCGGGCGGGACCGACGTGATGATTTCGCCAAAGAAGCCTTCGACATCAAAGAAATCGATGTCAGCCGTTGGCAGCGCGGTATCCAGTCCGGCCAGCGTCGATGACAACGCGGCGTTATAGGCTGTCGTCAGCCCGGTTGCCTGCGCCGATGCGACCGGATCGCCCGCATTTGCGGGCAAAAGGCCAAAGTCAGGCAGGCCCAGCACGACAAAGCGCTGGATGCCGACAAATTCGTGCAACCCTTGAACGGTGGTTGCAATTTTTGACACCACCGTTGTGATCAGATTGCCGACATCTTCGTCGGTTGCATCGTCTTCGAGCGCCAGAAAATCATTTCCGCCGATCCAGATGGTGCCGACGGTGTTTTCGTCGACTTCGATGCCCGAGCGCGCAAAGGAAAACGCCTGACTGTAAAGGTCGGGAATGTCGTCATCATTCTGCGCCGCGCGCGCCCCGCCATAGGCAAAGTTCGTGCCGCCCTGCAACGAGGGCGTCAGGCCCAGTTGCGTGGCCCATGTATCGCCATTGGTGAACTGGCCACTGGGATAGATGGTGCGGTCAAATTCGCCGCCCTGAGCCTCGGTCGCCGTCGCGATATTGCCGCCATCCACCAGAGAATCACCAAAAGCAACGATATGAGCGGTACTTGCGTACCCCATTGTGGCTGACATCGTGAACAATGCTGCCGTTACCGGTAAGATCGTTTTCATTTCGTATACAACCCACACTTTTTCTTTGATCGTTAAAAGGCATGAATGCCCTTAGGGAAGGCAAGGTCAAAAATGTGCGCAGACTGTTTCCCTGCATTCGGTTGGCCGGGATCGCGCCTGAATGACCAGCCCCCGGACAGGTCGAAATCTGCCAAATTCATGCCGGATTTAAGTGCCAGATTTTACGGATGAGTTATTCTTTTTACGCCGCACTCGCCTGGTTGATCGTGGCCAATGTCATTGGCATGTTTCCGTCGAAGCACAAGCATTGGCCGCAGGCCTATGCGCTGATTGCGATTGGTCTGCCCATTCTGGTTTGGGTCTTTTTTGAGAACGGCGCAGTGTTCGGTCTGGCTGTGCTGTTCGCCGCGATGTCGGTATTGCGCTGGCCCGTGCGGTTTCTGCTGCGCTGGCTGAAAACGCGAACTGTGAGCTGACCCACCGGCGGACCGCAATTCAATTTGTTCTTCGCAATCGGGAATGCTAGCCCGACCTGATGGCGCAGATTGACGATATCGACGTGCAGGGCCGACTGATTGCCGGGTATGATTTGTCTGGTGTCACCTGGCTGCGGGTCGGTGGTCCTGCGGAATGGCTGTTCATGCCGCAGGATGTTGAAGACCTTCGGCAGTTTCTTGCCGCTTTGCCAGGCGATGTGCCGGTCTTTCCTATGGGGGTCGGGTCGAACCTGATCGTGCGGGATGGGGGCATTCGCGGGGTGGTGATCCGCTTGCCGCGCGCTTTTGCCAGCATCGAGATTGACGGTGATTGCGTGACCGCCGGGGCGTCCGCGCTGGATGCGACGGTTGCCAAACAGGCCGCACGCGCGGGACTGGATCTGACGTTTCTGCGTACAATCCCGGGTGCGATTGGCGGGGCGGTGGCAATGAATGCAGGTTGCTATGGGTCGTATATTGCGGATCATTTTGTCCGCGCCGATGTCGTCTTGCGCAGCGGTGAGCGGGTGCAGCTGGGGCCGGATGATCTGAATTTTCGCTATCGTCAAAGCAGCTTGCCCGCCGAAGCTGTCGTTGTTTCTGCGACCTTGCGGGCCCGGCGCGCCGATCCGGCCGATTTGGGCGCACGGATGGAAGCGCAGCTTGCCAAGCGGGATGAATCGCAACCAACCAAAGACCTGACGGCTGGTTCGACCTTTCGCAACCCGGCTGGTTTTTCGTCAACGGGCGCGGCGGATGATCGCCATGATCTGAAAGCGTGGAAAGTCATCGACGCGGCCGGGTTACGGGGCGCGATGCTGGGTGGCGCACAAATGTCGCCAAAGCATCCGAACTTTCTGGTCAACACCGGCGACGCCACGGGCCTTGATCTGGAACGACTTGGCGAAGGGGTGCGGGAAAGGGTGTTCGCCCATTCGGGAATCAGGTTAGAATGGGAAATCAAGAGGGTCGGCGAACCGGCCCCTGAGGCAGAGAACGAAAACGCACCGGTCTGAACACCGGGCAACAATAGGTCAAGGCGGGTATGTCGAGCAGGGCAACCCCGAATGTGACGGTACTGATGGGCGGACCATCCTCGGAGCGCGAGGTGTCGTTGTCCTCGGGGCGTGAATGCGCCGGCGCATTGCGGGAAGCAGGATACAATGTCAGTGAACTTGACGCGGGCCGGGATGTGGCCGCGCGGCTGATCGAGACGTCGCCGGATGTGGTGTTCAACGCGCTGCATGGCCGGTGGGGCGAAGATGGCTGCGTGCAGGGCATTCTGGAATGGCTGCGTTTGCCCTATACCCATTCTGGCGTGCTTTCGTCGTCGCTGGCCATGGACAAGACCTGGACAAAATCTGTTTACGCAGCTGCGGGCATTCCCGTTGTCGACAGCGTCCTGAAACCAAAAGACGCAGTGCAGCGCGCCCATGTGATGGCGCCGCCTTATGTGGTCAAGCCCAACAACGAAGGATCGTCGGTCGGCATATATATTGTCGAAGATCCATCCAGCCCCCCGCCAGATCTCAGCGACGACATGCCTGAAACGGTGATGGTCGAAGCCTATGCGCCCGGGCGCGAATTAACGGTGTCGGTGATGGGGGACCGGGCCTTTTGCGTGACCGAGATCGTGACAGACGGATGGTATGACTATCATGCCAAATATGCGGACGGCGGGTCGTCGCATGTTTTGCCTGCCGATATCCCCGATGAGATTGCCGATGCCTGTTTAACCCATGCCAAGACGGCGCATCGCGTTTTGGGTTGCCGGGGTGTCAGCCGCACGGATTTTCGCTGGGACGATACGCGCGGGCTTGCCGGACTGATTGCGCTGGAAACAAACACCCAGCCGGGCATGACGCCGACTTCGCTTGTGCCAGAGCAAGCGGCGCATGTGGGGCTTGGTTTCCCTGACCTGTGTGACTGGCTTGTGAAAGACGCGTCATGCGACCGATGAAGGATCCCGCCCCGTCGCGGTTTGCCTATAAGCTGAACCGCCTGATGTTGCGCCGCGGGATGCGCGGATTTCTGAGGTTTGGCTTGCCGGTTTTGATCGTGGCCAGCATTGGTGCGATCTGGGCATCCGAACCAGCGCGTGTCGAAGGGGCCAAGGACCGCGTGGCCGAATTGCGCCGTCAGGTTCAGGAACGCCCGGAATTCATGGTGCGGATGATGGCGGTTGAACAGGCGTCGGCGTCTTTGGCTGCAGATATTCGCGAAGTTCTGTCGCTGGATTTCCCGGTGTCGTCCTTCGATCTGGATTTGCCCGCGTTGCGCGCCCGGATCGAGGAGATGGATGCCGTCGCCTCGGCGTCGGTTCAGGTCAAGAGCGGCGGCGTCTTAAGTGTGTATGTGACCGAACGCGAACCCGTTGCCGTCTGGCGGACAAATGAGGGGCTTGTTCTTGTCGACCGTGAAGGACACCGGGTTGTCGATATCGCGACACGCATCGAACGCCCGGAATTGCCCTTGGTGGTCGGGCAGGGGGCGGATGCGGCGGTTGAAGAAGTGCTGGGCCTGTTCGCGGCAAGCGCGCCACTGAACGAACGTTTGCGGGGATTCCTGCGCGTGGGCGAACGGCGGTGGGATGTGGTGCTGGACCGGAACCAGCGGATCATGTTGCCCGAACACGCGCCTTTGACCGCGTTTCAACGCGCGCTGGAACTGGACAAATCGCAAGACTTGCTGGCCCGCGATGTCTCGGTTGTTGATTTTCGCAATCCGGGTCGCCCGGTTTTGCGGCTGGGCCCATCGGGCAGCGACGATCTGATTGAAACCGAATTCGAGCTTGATTGAGGAAAAACAAAAATGATTGACCTCTACCAGACACAACGCGCCATGCGGTCCATGCGTCGGATTGCCATTCAGCGCGGGGCGATTGCCGTTCTGGATGTCGGGACGTCGAAGATTGCCTGTCTGATCCTGCGTTTTGACGGGCAGGACCGCCGGGTCGAAGGCGAAGGCATCGGGTCGATGGCGGGTCAGACCCAGTTTCGTGTCATCGGCGCCGCGACCACGCGGTCGCGCGGCATCGAATTGGGCGAAACCTGCGCGGTTCAGGAAACGGAACGCGCCATCAGAACCGCTGTTCAGGCCGCCCAGAAAATGGCGAATGTCCGGGTCGATCATGTCATTGCCAGCCTGTCGGGCGGGCAACCGCGGTCTTATGGGTTGGCGGGGATGGTAAATGTCGAAGGCGACATCGTCAGCGAAGCCGATGTGGCGCGGGTTCTGGCGTCTTGCGATGTACCCGATTACGGCAGCGACCGGGAAATTCTGCATGCACAGCCCGTGAACTTTGCGCTGGATCACCGCTCGGGCCTGATTGACCCCCGTGATCAAATCGGACAGCGCTTGGCCTGCGATATGCATATGCTGACCGTCGACCGGGCGGTGATTGAAAACCTGATTTACTGCCTGAAACGCTGCGATCTGGAGTTGGCGGGTTTGGCAAATTCGGCCTATGTGTCGGCGATGTCGGCCCTGGTCGAGGACGAACAGGAATTGGGGGCGGCCTGTATTGACCTTGGCGGTGGCACGACCGGAATTTCGATCTTTATGAAAAAACACATGATCTATGCCGACGCGTTGCGCATGGGTGGGGTGCATGTCACGCAGGATATTTCGCGCGGTCTTCAGGTGTCGATGGCAGTGGCCGAACGGATCAAGGCATTTCACGGCGGCGTGGTGGCAACCGGCATGGATGATCGCGAGATGATCGAGATTGGCGGCGAAACCGGCGATTGGGAACATGACCGGCGCAAGGTCAGCCGGGCCGAGTTGATCGGGATCATTCGCCCCCGGATCGAGGAAATTCTGGAAGAGGTACGGTTGCGTCTGGATGCGGCCGGATTTGAACACCTGCCGTCGCAGCAGATTGTTTTGACGGGTGGGGCCAGCCAGATTTCCGGGCTGGACACGCTTGCGCCCAAGATATTGGGCCAGCAAGTGCGCGTTGGCCGGCCATTGCGGGTGCATGGGTTGCCCCAGGCGGCGACCGGTTCAGCGTTCGCAGGTGCGGTAGGATTGTCGCTTTTCGCGGCCCATCCGCAGGACGAATGGTGGGATTTCGAAATGCCATCCGAGACCGGCGCGCCCCGATCGCTGCGTCGCGCGGTGCGCTGGTTCAAGGAAAACTTCTGATATGCCGATGCGTTTGGACAGGCAGACAGGCCGGTGCGGCGCGGGTCTTTTCCCAAGACGGGGGGGACCGAATCTGGTATTGTTTTTGCAAGGTTCGAAGACAGAGCCACGAGGCAGCGAGCAGCTCCTCAGATAGCGAAGCACAACTATAACGTGTGGGCATGGCCCGCATGATGCGCACTGATCTGTGAAGATTGTGCGCTAAGTTCCTGTGAAACACAGGATATTGCGGTTTGCCCGATATGCTGGGTGGGGTTCACAAAAAATTGCCACATTTCGTGGTTTGGGCTTCAAATTGGGGTGACCTAGGGGCGGCTTTTGGGTATGGTCGGCCCACCCATAAACCGGCTTTGAAGCCGAAAAACTGGAAGCGCCTCTGCCCGGTGGCGTGCAAACAAGAATAAACAGGCGGACGATCCATGACTTTGAATTTGACGATGCCAACCTACGAAGAGTTGAAACCGAGAATTACGGTCTTTGGTGTGGGCGGCGCTGGCGGCAACGCCGTGAACAACATGATTGAGAAGAAGCTGGAAGGCGTGGAATTTGTCGTCGCCAATACTGACGCCCAGGCGCTTCAGCAATCGAACGCCACGACCAAAATCCAGATGGGTGTGAAAGTCACCGAAGGTTTGGGCGCGGGTGCACGCCCAACCGTGGGTGCCGCCGCTGCCGAAGAAACCATCGAAGAAATCGTTGACCAACTGGCGGGCGCGCACATGTGCTTTATCACCGCCGGCATGGGGGGCGGGACCGGCACCGGGGCCGCGCCGATCATAGCGCAGGCCGCCCGCGAGTTGGGTGTTCTGACCGTTGGCGTTGTGACCAAGCCTTTTCAGTTCGAAGGCGCAAAGCGCATGCGGCAGGCTGAAGACGGCGTCGAAGCGCTGCAAAAGATGGTTGATACGCTGATCATCATTCCGAACCAGAACCTGTTCCGTCTGGCCAATGAAAAGACAACCTTCACCGAGGCGTTCAGCATGGCAGACGATGTGCTGCACCAGGGCGTCAAAGGTGTGACAGATCTGATGGTGCGCCCTGGCCTGATCAACCTGGATTTTGCCGATGTTCGCGCTGTGATGGACGAAATGGGCAAGGCGATGATGGGCACGGGCGAAGCCGATGGCGAAGATCGTGCGGTTCAGGCCGCCGAAAAGGCCATTGCCAACCCGCTTTTGGACGAAATCAGCCTGAAAGGCGCGAAAGGCGTTCTGATCAATATCACAGGCGGCGAAGACCTGACCTTGTTCGAGCTGGACGAGGCGGCCAATCGCATCCGCGAAGAAGTCGACGCCGAAGCCAACATCATTGTCGGGTCTACGATGGAGGCCGAAATGTCGGGCCGGATGCGCGTCAGCGTTGTGGCCACTGGCATTGACGCCGCTATTTCGTCAGCAACGCCACCTGTGCGTCAGGTGACCGAACAGCCCGCGGTTGCAGCCGCGCAACCGATGGTCGCGCCGGTCCCGACCGCGCCGCAGCCGGTCGCGCAAATGCAGGCCGTCGAAGACGAACCGACGTTGTTTGAAACGGTGAACGCGCCGCAAGCTGTGGATGATGGATTACCCCCGCCGGCCTATCAACCCGCGCCCGAGCAGCCAGCGGTGGCTGAACAGCCTGCAACGGCGGGCACCCCGTCGCGCGAAGCATTGGCGCGGTTGGAACGTGTGACCGGACGTGCGCCGGGCTCTATGGCCCAGCACGTGCCGGGCGAAGCGCGGTATGCGACGCAGCAGCAACCCCGTCAGATGCAGCCCGAGGCGGATCGCCCCAAATTCGGGATCAACACATTGATCAACCGGATGTCGGGCGGCGCAGCAGACCCAAGCCGTTTGCAACCGCCGATGAGCCGCGACACACCCGAGGCAGAAGTCTCGGAAGATCAGGAACGCATTGAAATTCCTGCGTTTTTGAGACGCCAAGCCAACTAGCAGGCGTCTGTTTTCACTCCCTGAGGGTCGGCGAAAGCTGACCCTTTCTTTTTCCAAATCGCGAACAGTCCGTTCGCGATTTTTCGTCTTTTGCCGATTCAGTAAAAATTTCAACGACTTAACTGGAAGTGCCCCAGAACTGCCACATTATGCGCCCCACTTTGGACAATCTCCCTAACGACAAGGAACTTTAATCACGTACGTCCGGGATTTGCATGAAGGGGATGTCGATGTTTCGCAATGGTTTTACGCAGCGCGCACTTGCACGGTTCAAGAAAGAAGAAGAAGGCTCGTTGGTCGTCTTCTCACTGTTTATCTTTTTGACGATGCTTGTCTTCAGCGGCGTTGCCATTGACTTGATGCTTCACGAAAACCGCCGGACCCATGTTCAGAACTCGACGGACCGGGCTGTGCTGGCGGCGGCCAATCTGGATCAGACGGTTAATCCTAGAACAGTTGTAAAAGATTACCTTGCGAAAGTCGGCATCATTGTCACGGATGAAGATATCGATGTGCAGGAAATCGGTGCACAGGGTATCGTGACCGGCCGTCAGGTTTCGGTGAATGTCGAAGCGACTGCCCCAACGGCCTTTATGCGGTTGGTTGGCGTCAACAGCCTTGGCTATGGCACACAGGCTGCTGCACGGGAATCTGTGAACGATGTCGAAATCTCGCTGGTTCTCGACGTGTCGGGGTCGATGGGCTGGGGCACCAAGCTGGCCGATATGCAAAGTGCGGCGAACAATTTTGTCGATGGCGTTCTGGATGGCGCGGAAGACAACCGTGTCTCAATTTCGCTTATTCCCTATTCAACCCAGGTTTCGGCGGGCCCCGAATTGCTAAGCCGTCTGGTGGTCGAGCATCAGCATAACTTTTCACATTGCCTGAACTTCGAACCCGAAGACTTTGAAACATCGGTCGTGCAGCGTGTTGCACCGCGCACCGATGACGACGGTGTCATTGTGACAGATGGGGACGGAAACCCGATCATCGAACCAATCCCGCTGTCTCAGACCGCCAGTTTCGACCCGTTCCGGCACTTTAGCTATGGCCGCAGCCATCGGTATTCGATCTGTCGTGACGAAGAGTTTATGGAAATCACCCCTTGGTCGAACAATGCGCAAGCTTTGAAAGATCAGATCAACGATTTCACAGCCAACGGAAACACGTCGATTGACGTTGCGATGAAATGGGCAACGTCGCTTTTGGACCCATCAATGAACGGGATCATGGGCCAGTTGCAGGATGACGACGACGTGGTCATTGACCCTGCGTTTTCAGTGCGCCCGCATCAATACACCTATCCCGATGTGTTGAAATTCGTCGTTCTGATGACCGACGGTATTAATACCGAACAGTTTATGCTGGAAGAAGAAGCCAAAGAAGGCATGAGCGATATCTACTGGGCCTTCAATGACCACTGGATCCGGGTCGGCGAGCGCTATTGGAACATGGACCGTCGGTGCTGGCATGACACTTATCGCAGCTATAACAGCTGCAATGGACACCGTCGGCCGGACGAAGACGATCGTCTGACGAAACTGGAAATGTGGAATTCGATGACAATGCGCTGGCGGGCCTATAACGGCTTTTATCGCCGGACCTGGCAAGCGAGTGACTATTACAACGAACTCGACGAACCCAGTGCGTCTGTGATTGCGCGCGATGTGAACCCGAATGTCGACACCAAAGACAAACGCTTGATGGCTATTTGCGAGGCGGCCAAAGCCCAGCGGATTGTGGTGTTTACCATCGGGTTCGAAGTGACGGATGAATCGGCCGAGGTCATGCGCGAATGCGCCTGGGAACCCCAGTATTTCTACCGCGTCAATGGCGAGGACATTTCTTACGCCTTCGATTCGATCAGAAACGAAATCAATCAGCTGAAACTGACACAATGACAAATATCCTAAAATGGTTAGGCCGTGCGCTTCGCGCGCACGGGCTGTCTGAAAAAGGCGCGGCAACGGTCGAGTTTACAATCGTCTTCCCGTTTTTCGTGGGCGTTTTCCTGGGCGGTTACGAAGTCTCGATGATGAACATGCGCGCGGTCATGGTGGAACGGGCGACGGATCTTGTCGTCCGCGAAATTCGTTTGGGCGGCGGTGTTCAGGTGGACCATGACCTTGTGCGCAACGCGATCTGCGCAAACACCGTGATGATCCCCGATTGCCTGAACGTTGTAAAAATCGAACTGACCTCGCTGGATGCCGACACGCCGGTTCTTTTGGACGAACCAGACTGCGAAGATCGGGGCGAGCCGGGGCTTTCGGATCCTCAGAACTTTTCAAATGGCGGGCAGAACGAGCTTATGCTGATCCGGGTATGCGCTGTTGTGGAACCTATGATCCCAACATTCGGCGTCGGGCGGACCATTCCGAAGGATGACACAGGTGCGTTTTGGATCCTTGCCAGCTCGGCCTTCGTGATCGAGCCGATTTAGACGAGGACAAGAAAAATGAAGCGTCTATTTTCTAAATCCCTGAAGTCAGAAACCGGCAGCATCTCGGTCGAAGCGATCCTGATGTTTCCGCTGCTGGTTTGGGCCTATATGGGCATGTATGTCTTTTTCGAAGGACTGCGCGAAAGCAACATCAACCTGAAAGCCACCTATACCGTCGCTGACCTGTTGTCGCGCGAAGAAGAAGAGATGAACCGCCCCAAGCTGGAGCGTATGCACGCGGTTTATCGCTGGATGTCGCGGTCGCTGGAAGACTTCGTTCAACTGCGCGTCTCGGTCGTCAGATTCCACGAAGACGGGGATTGGTACGAACTGATGTGGTCCGAACCGGTGAATGGTGTCGAAGATCTGGAACAGGCCGATGTGTCCGAGGTTCTTCAGCCTCACGTCCCGATTATGGCCGATCAGTCCAGCGCGATCGTGGTTGAAACATGGACGATCTATCAGCCCATCATGCGGATTGGTCTTCAGAACAATGTCGATATCTACAATATCGTCGTCACCAGCCCGCGCGCGGGAAAACTGGACTGGGAAGGTGCGAACGATGGCACCGGTTCCGATCATAACGACAATGTCGATGATGACCCGGACAATCTGGATGGCACGTAGGCCGGGCTTCTGAAACATCCTGACATAATTTGAGAGGTCGGCCATCGCCGGCCTTTCTTGCGTTTTTTCAGTGATTTGGAGGCGGTTCCTAAGCTTTGAGCGGCGAATTGCTTATCATTAATTGCATGTTTCAATGTGTTGCAATGATTGTGTTGAGCGCGCGGGGTGCGCCGAATATCTACAGTGACGTCGGAGGACAGACCGGCGCAAAAACGGATGAATTCCTTGCAAACCACCTTACGTTCTTCGGTCTCGTTTCACGGGAAGGGCCTGCACACAGGCCGCGCCGTGCGCATCACTGTGCATCCGGCATCTGCGGAGTATGGGATTTGGTTCCATCGCACGGATGTCGAAGATCGTAACCCGATGATTCCGGCCCGGTGGGAAGCGGTCACCAACACCGATCTGAACACCCGCATCTCGAATGACGACGGCGTCGAAGTGTCGACCATCGAACATTTGATGGCCGCTCTGGCAGGCTGCGGTATCCACAATGCGCTGATTGATATTGACGGGCCGGAAGTGCCCTTGCTTGACGGGTCGTCTGCACCGTTTGTGTCGGCCTTCATGGCCCGCGGCGTCCGCCAATTGCAGGCCCCTGTGCGCGCCATCCGGGTGCTGAAACCCGTTTCGGTCCAGATGGGCGACGCAGTTGCGACGCTTTATCCGGCCAAGGAACTGGAAATCGAATTTGAGATCGAGTTCAAGGATGCCGCCATCGGGCGACAGCAAAAGCGCCTGAACATGGCGAACGGCTCGTTCGTGCGCGAACTGTGCGACAGCCGCACCTTTTGCCGCAAATCCGATATCGACGCGATGCGTGAACGCGGCCTGATCGTTGGCGCGTCGGTCACCAGCGCCGTTGTGGTTGACGGCAACAAAGTGGTGACGCCCGGCGGGATGCGGCACGATGATGAACCTGTCCGCCATAAAATGCTGGATGCTTTGGGCGATCTGGCGCTTGCGGGTGCGCCCGTGCTGGGTCGGTATGTTGGGCAGCGCGCCGGACATGCAATGACCAACCGACTGCTTCGGGCGCTGTTTGCTGACCCATCCGCCTATGAAATGGTGGAATGCGATATGGCAATGGCCGCGCGTTTGCCGGGTGCTGGATTGAAGCGCGCAGATGCCAATCGGGTTGCGGCTTAAAACCCGTTTTGCCAGCCAATCAAATGTGTTACCACGCAGCTTGGTACGGGTTGGTGAGGTCGACATGCAGAGCAAGCGAGGGGCGATTGGCGTGATGCGGACAGTGTTCGCGGCGTCTTTGCTGGGCTTACTTGTGGCGTGCAGCGGGGGCGAAGAAACGCGCCCGCTTGACAGTTTTTCCGCCGAAGAGCTTTTCAATCAGGCCGAGTTTCAGCTGGAAGCGGGCGAAACCGATGATGCGGCCCGGCTTTTCAGCGAGGTCGAGCGTCTTTACCCCTATTCGGAATGGGCGCGTCGGGCGTTGGTGATGCAGGCGTTTTCCTATCACAGCGACCGCGACTACGAGGCCGCGCGCGGCTCAGCCGAGCGGTTTCTGACGACCTATCCCGGCGATGAAGATGCGGCCTGGGCGCAATATCTTCTGGCGCTTTCGTATTACGATCAAATCGAAGACGTTGGCCGCGACCAGGGATTGACCTTTCAGGCGCTGCAATCTCTGCGCGCCGTGATCGAGGAATATCCTGACAGCGAATATGCCAGCTCGGCCATCCTGAAGTTTGATCTGGCCTTCGACCATCTGGCGGCCAAGGAAATGGAAGTCGGACGGTTCTATCTGAAACGCGGGCATTACGTGGCGTCGATCAACCGGTTCCGTGTGGTTGTCGAAGATTTTCAAACCACGACACAGACGCCCGAAGCGCTGCACCGTTTGGTCGAGGCGTATCTTTCTTTGGGTCTGACAGAAGAAGCCCAGACCGCTGGCGCGATCCTGGGGTTCAATTTCCAGTCCAGCGATTGGTATCAAGACAGTTTTGCATTGCTGACAGGGCGCGGTTTGCGCCCCGAGGCGACCGGGGACAATTGGCTGCGGCAAGTGTACCGTCAGACCGTCCGCGGCGAGTGGCTTTGAAGGCCGATGCTGCGAAGTCTCGACATCCGGGACATGTTGATCATCGACCGGCTGGAGCTTGAGCTTCAGCCGGGGCTGAATGTGCTGACCGGTGAAACCGGCGCGGGTAAGTCTATCTTATTGGATTCATTGGGTTTTGTTTTGGGCTGGCGCGGTCGGGCGGAATTGGTGCGCGAAGGCGCCGATCAGGGCGAGGTCGTGGCCGAGTTCGAATTGGCCCCCGATCATCCGGCGCAAGCTTTGCTGGATGAATTTGGGCTTCCGAAAGATGACACCCTGATCCTGCGGCGGGTGAATGGCCGCGACGGACGCAAAACTGCCTGGGTTAATGACCGGCGGGTGTCGGGCGAGGTATTGCGCAGCCTGTCGGATACCTTGGTCGAATTGCATGGCCAGCATGATGATCGCGGCTTGCTGAACCCGCGCGGACATCGCCAATTGCTGGATGCCTTCGGGGCCCATGACGATTTGGTGGCACGGTGCCGGGCGGCTTGGCGCGACCTGCAAGGCGCGCGCAGCGCGTTGTCAGAAGCCGAAAGCGAGATTTCCGAACTTCGGGAAGAGGATGCGTTTCTGCGTCACGCCGTCGACGAACTTGATGCATTGGCCCCGGTTGACGGGGAAGATGCCCAACTGGATGCGCGGCGGCGGTTGATGCAATCGGCGGAAAAGGTGCGCGAAGATATCGGGCGCGCGCATATCGCCCTTGGGGTCGACGGGGCCGAAGGGCAGATGCGCGATGCAAGCCGTCGGTTGGAAGATGCATCCGAAGAATTGGGTGACGCGTTGTCACCTGTGCTGGCGGCACTCGATCGGGCGCTTGTTGAACTGGGCGAAGCCGAAGACTGTGTTGCGCAGGTTCTGGACAAGCTGAATTTCGACCCGGCCGAATTGGAACGCGTCGAAGACCGCCTTTTCGCCATTCGTGGCCTGGCGCGCAAACATGGGTGCCAGCCGGATGAATTGGGGGCCGTGGCTGTGAAGATGCGCGCGCGGCTGGGCCGGATTGATGGCAGCGCGTCAGATCTGGCGGGCCTGCGTCATGCGGTGGGCGAAGCGGCGGATCAATTTGAGGCGGCGGCGGATATGTTGGGGCAGGCGCGTGCGCGCGCGGCCAAGGCGCTGGATCGACAGATGGCGTCGGAACTGGCGCCGCTTAAACTGGAACGCGCGGTTTTCACGACCGAGATTGAAGAAGGCGAAGACGGCCCCGAAGGCCGCGACGCGGTGTCGTTCCGGGTAGCGACCAATCCCGGCGCACCTGCCGGGGCGTTGAACAAGATTGCATCCGGCGGTGAACTCAGCCGGTTTTTGCTGGCTTTGAAAGTGTGCCTGACCGCCGAGGCCGAAGGTTTGACGCTGATCTTCGACGAGATTGACCGAGGCGTCGGCGGTGCCACGGCAGATGCGGTTGGCCGACGGTTGGAAGACCTGGCGTCGCAGTCGCAGGTGCTGGTTGTCACCCACAGCCCACAGGTTGCAGCGCGCGGTGGTCATCATTGGCAGGTTGCGAAAAAAGTCGCCGAAGGTCAGACGCTTAGCGTGGTCACGCCGCTTTCGGATGGCGCGCGGATCGACGAATTGGCGCGTATGCTGGCAGGCGATACGGTCACCGACGAAGCCCGCGCGGCGGCACGGGCGCTTCTGGCAGGCTAAGCGCGCCGTCGGCGGCGGGGGCGGGCCGGTCTTGTGTCTTCGCCGGTGCCATCGCTTTCCGATGAAAAGCCACCAAGTTTTGCAGCGATCAGATCAAGCGTCGGCGCGGTCGTGGGCCTGTGGCTTTCCAGTGCCGACCGCATCTGGCGCAAATGTTCGGGCGTCGTGCCGCAGCACCCGCCAATAATCTTCGCGCCCGCGTCGCGTGCCAGGCAGGCATATTCCGCCATCAAATCCGGCGTGCCGTCATAGTGGATATGGCCATCGACATATTTCGGGATGCCTGCATTGCCTTTTGCGATGGTTGGCTGTTCTGGCCCAAGGGCGGCAAACCCCATCACCGTGCGCAAAAGGTCAGACGCGCCGACACCGCAATTTGCGCCGAAGGCCAAGGGTTTATGCGACAGTTTTGCAACCAGTTCGACCAGACCTGCACTGGTCAGACCCATCATTGTGCGCCCGGCTGTGTCAAAGCTCATCGTGCCGCACCACGGCATATCGGCCAGTTCTGCGGCGCGCGCGGCGGCTTTGAATTCGTCCGGGGCGCTGATGGTTTCGACCCACAACACATCGGCCCCGCCGTCTTTCAGCCCTTCGGCCTGTTCATGAAACATCTCGACGGCGGTGTCGAAGGTCAGGGTGCCAAGGGGTGCCATGATTTCGCCCGTGGGGCCCATTGAGCCGGCCACGATCACCGGATGTCCTGCGGCATCCGCGACCTCGCGCCCAAGTTCGGCGCCGACGCGGTTTAGTTCGTGCACCCGCTTTTCACCGTCGTGAAGTTTCAGCCGGGACGCGTTGCCGCCAAAGGTATTGGTCAGGAACAGGTCGCTGCCTGCATCCACGGCCCCTTTATACAGGGCGCGAATATTGTCCGGGGCATCCACATTCCAAAACTCGGGCGCATCCCCCGATTGCAATCCCATGTTGAAAAGCGTTGTGCCGGTCGCCCCATCGGCCAGAAGCCAGTCGCGGGTGTCCAGAAGCTGTGCAAGACGGTTTGTCATAATTTGCCCTTACCTTCCCTGTCCGCCCATGACGCATCAGGGCTTAGGCCGCAAATGCATATTTTGCATGAACGTCTTCGATTTTGTTCAACTGGATAAAAAAGAGGCCGGGCAAAGCCCGGCCAGTCCAACAGGGAGGTTGGATGCGACGGCCAAGCCATCGCACTCAACGATTGATTTAGAGACCGTTCTGCAAAAAGCAACAGCGTTTGCCTGGGTTTTGTGCATTTCCGCCATGCGCCTGACGCATAGCTCTTACGCGTCAGACTTTGCTTTCATGCTTCTTCGATGCGCAATGATTTCTTCAGTCACAAAATCGCGGAAGGCTGCAATGCGCTGGGATTGACGCAATTCTTCGGGATAGGCCAGAAAAACCGGGACGTCATTGGATTCGACAGCCGGCAAAACGCGCTGGATGTCGGGGAAGTCCTGAATGACGTAATCGGGCAGAACGCCGATGCCCAGACCTGCCTTGACCGACTGAAGCACGCCGAAATAGTTGTTCACGGTCAGCATGGTGCGGATGTCGTGGGTCAACAGTTCGTTCACCAGGGCAGAGCCGGCGCTGACCTGCGTTGCGGTCAGGTTCTGGCAGATCAGCCGGTGGTGTTTGATGTCTTCGATCCGTTCGGGCGTGCCGTGCTGTTCCAGATACTCGGGCATTGCATAAAGACGCATGCGCACGGTCATCAGTTTGCGCCGGATCAGATCGGCCTGGCTTGGTTCTTTCATTCGGATCGCAACATCCGCTTCGCGCATGGGCAGATCCAGCACGCGCTCTTCCAGCATCAGGTCGATCTTTAGCTCGGGATATTTCGCGTAAAGATGCGGAAGACGCGGTGCCAGCCAGAGCGACCCGAAGCCTGTGGTTGTGGTCACCCGCAATTCGCCAAAGACCTCGTCTTCGCTGTCACGTATGCGGGCTTCGGCTGTATCCAGGCGTCGGGTCATGGCGGTGCTGGCGTCAAACAAAAGCTCGCCCTGTTCGGTCAGGATCAGCCCGCGCGCGTGGCGGTGAAACAGGGTGGTGTTCAGGCTTTCTTCCAGCGCCCGGATTTGACGCGAGACAGCCGATTGGCTGAGATGCAGCACGTCGCCTGCATGGGTCAGGCTGCCCGCATCAGCGACCGCGTGAAATATTCTGAGCTTATCCCAGTCCATATCGGTTACATTCCATTCCTGTTAGCGGTCACTTTTATCTTTAGGGGTAACCCGGCGCTGAATTGAATTGCAAACAGACTTGTGAAGGGTAATTGATTTTGTAGGTCAGTAAATGTGACCTATCATTCGTGTAAGCTGTAGGAGACCACATGACGACCCGCGATGTAACGCTCCACGACAAATACGATCTGTCGAAAGACAGGGTTCTTTTGAACGGCACGCAGGCGCTTGTGCGTTTGATGTTGATGCAATCCGCAAAAGATCGGGCGGCGGGGTTGAACACGGCGGGCTATGTGACCGGGTATCGCGGCTCGCCTTTGGGCGCGGTGGATCAGCAAATGACGCTTGCCGCCAAAGCGTTGGGCGCGGCGGATGTGACATTTCAGGCCGGATTGAACGAAGACCTGGCGGCCACGGCGGTGTGGGGCACGCAACAGGCCGAATTGCGGGGTGAAGGCAGATACGACGGGGTCTTTTCGCTTTGGTACGGCAAGGGGCCTGGCGTCGACCGGTCGGGCGATCCGATGAAACATGGCAATATGGCAGGCACCTCGCGCCATGGCGGTGTGTTGATGGCGATGGGCGACGATCACACCGGCGAAAGCTCGACCGTGTGCCATCAATCCGATTGGGCGATGGTCGATGCCTATATGCCGGTTCTGTCGCCTGCGGGCGTGCAGGAGATCCTGGATTATGGCCTTTATGGATATGCGTTATCGCGGTTTTCCGGGCTTTGGACCGGGCTGAAGGTGATGAAAGACACGGTCGAGGTTACCTCGGTCGTCGATGCTGGTCCGGACCGCTTGCACCTTATTGAGCCGGAATTCGATATGCCCGATGGCGGTTTGAACATTCGGCTTGGTGATCACTGGATCCCGCAGGAAGCTCGCATCATCGACCAGAAACGGTTCGCGGCCGAAGCGTTCAGCCATGTCAACAAGATCGACAAACGCGTCTGGGGCAAACCCGGCGCCAAGATCGGGTTTGTCGCCGCTGGCAAGAACTGGCTGGATTTAGTCCATGCACTGGGGCTTTTGGGCATTGATGCCGACGAAGCCCAGCGTTTGGGGATCACGACCTATAAGGTCGGGCAGACGTTTCCCCTGGATATGAAAGGTTTTCACGACTGGGCCGAAGGTCTGGACCTGATTGTGGTGGTCGAGGAAAAGCGCAAGCTGATCGAAGTTCAGATCAAGGAAGCGATCTTTGACGACCGCCGCGGTCGCCGGGTCTATGGCTGGTACAAAGGCGGCGCTGGTACGCTGCATTCCGAAGAATTGTTCCCGACCCGGTTTGCGCTGGACCCCGCGATGATTGCCGAAAAAATCGGTGGTATTCTGATTGAGGAAGGGCGCGGGACTGAACGGCTGAAAGCGGGGTTGGAGACCGTGCGGTCTGCACAAGCTATTGATAACGCACCCGATATCGCATCGCGCCTGCCGTATTTCTGTTCGGGCTGTCCACATAACAGTTCGACCAAAGTGCCGGATGGCAGCCGGGCGTATGCGGGGATCGGATGTCATTTCATGGTGCAATGGATGGACCGTGAAACATCCGGTTTCACCCATATGGGCGGCGAGGGGGCCAATTGGATTGGCGAAGCACCGTTTTCGACGCGCGATCATGTGTTTCAGAATCTCGGCGACGGCACATATAATCACTCGGGCATTATGGCGATCCGGGCGACTTTGGCCGCTGGCGTCAACATCACCTATAAATTGCTGTATAACGACGCTGTTGCCATGACCGGCGGGCAGTCGAACGATGGCGAATTGCCGCCAGAGCGCATCGCGCGCGAATTGTTGGCCGCTGGTGTCAAGAAAGTCGCGGTTGTCTTTGATCCGAAAGAAGAGCCCCGGCGCGCGGATTTCCCCGGCGAGGTGTCCTGGCACGACCGGTCAGCGATGCCTGATGTGCAAAAAGACATGGCCGCCACGCCTGGTGTGACGGCGATTATCTATATTCAGACCTGTGCCGCCGAGAAACGGCGCAGGCGCAAGCGCGGGCTGTTCCCAGACCCCGATCAGCGCATTTTCATCAATACAGATATTTGCGAAGGCTGCGGCGATTGCGGGGTACAGTCAAATTGCGTCTCGCTTGTCCCTGTTGAGACGGAACTGGGCCGCAAGCGCGCGATTGATCAATCCAGCTGCAACAAGGATTTTTCCTGCGTGGACGGGTTTTGCCCGTCTTTCGTGACCGTCGAAGGGGCCAAGGTGCGCAAGGCGGCGACCGCCGATGTGGCGATTGGCGATCTGCCCGACCCGGCGCTGCCCGAGATTGGCTTGACCCACAATATCGTCATCACTGGCGTCGGCGGCACTGGCGTTGTCACGATTGGCGCGGTTCTGGCGATGGCGGCGCATCTGGATGGCAAAGGGGCAGGCATGATGGAAATGGCAGGCCTTGCCCAGAAAGGCGGCGCTGTTCATATCCATTGCCGGATTGGCAAAAAGCCCGAAGATATCACGGCCATTCGTGTCGCAGTGGGTGAGGCTGACACGCTGATCGGGGGCGATCTGGTGGTATCGGCGGGCGAAAAGACCACCAGTCTGATGACGATTGGCCGGACCAAAGGGGTGGTCAACACGCATGAGATTATCACAGGCGATTTCACCCGCGATACAGAGTTTCGGATCCCCGGCGACCGGCTGCTTTTGTCGCTTGAAGCCAAGTTGAAGGACGGGTTGCAAGCCTTTGACGCTTCGGAGCTTGCGGCGAAAGTGATGGGGGATGCGATTTATTCCAACATGATCCTTTTGGGCGCGTCCTGGCAGTTGGGGCAGGTGCCATTGGCGGGTGATGCAATCCGTGAAGCGGTGCGGCTGAATGGGGCCAAAGTTGCTGAAAACCTGAAAGCCTTTGAGATCGGGCGCTGGGCGGCGTTGAATGGTGGGGAGGTTGCGCGGCTGTTGTCGGCGAATGTGGTGGATCTGCCCAAGTCGCTGGACGAAAAAATCGCGTTTCGGGCCGAACATCTGACGCAATATCAGGGCCCCAGACTGGCGCGCCGGTACTTGAAAATGGTGGCGCGGTTTGACGACCCGACTTTGCGCGAGGCAGTGGCAAAAGGCTATCATAAGCTGTTGGCATATAAGGATGAATTCGAAGTCGCCCGGTTGTTGCAGGAAACGCGTGCCAAGGCCGAAGAAGCGTTCGACGGCGATTTGCGGCTGACATTTCATCTGGCGCCGCCGCTGTTGTCGAAACCGGGGCCGAACGGTCGGCCTGTGAAAAAGGCATTTGGCGAAACGCGCAGCTGGCAGTTTCGATGGCTGGCGCGGTTAAAAGGGTTGCGTGGGACGCCGTTCAATCCGTTTGGATATACCGCCGAACGCAAGATGGAGCGGCGCTTGATCCGGCAATATGAAAAAGACATGAACGCAGTGTTGAAAGCGCCAGTGCGCAACCCCAATGCTGCGATTGCCCTGGCCGAATTGCCGTTGCAGATCAGAGGGTTCGGACCGGTGAAGGAGGCGAATGCGAAAGCGGCAGCCCCCAAACGCGACGCGCTTTTGGCAGCACTACAATCGGGCGAAACCGCCAAAATGGCTGCCGAGTAACGCTGCGACGCTGGGATGTCATTCTGGTGACATGATTCCTCGCAATATGGGCTGAGATGCCGTAAGGACACCCGCAGACGAAACCCAAGGACCGTGACAGTGAACCGGCAGGTCGCCCGAGATATCTCTTACGCTTATTCCGCGCAAACCAAAGGGGGGCGCGCGGTGATCCGCACGCTTGAGAACGCCACCGGACGGTTGAAACTGATCCGTCGAGCGGCCGGGTATCAGGATGCGGTCGCGCGGGGTGAAGATTTCTGGAAAGTCATGGTGGACCGTTATGGTTTGTCGTTGGATGTGGTGGGCGGTTCGCTTGCCAATATTCCAAGCGATGGCCCGCTGGTGTTGGTCTCGAACCACCCTTACGGCATTCTGGATGGGTTGATGATGGGGCATATTCTGTCGGAAACCCGCAACCGCGATTTCCGTATTCTGGCGAACAGGGTGTTTCAGAAAGCCAAGGATCTGGACCGGGCTATCCTGCCGATTTCATTCGACGATTCCAAAGCGGCCGTGGCGCAGAACGTTGCCACGCGGAAAGAAGCCTTGCGCTATCTTGGGGACGGCGGCGCGATTGGGGTTTTTCCAGGAGGGACCGTATCAACCTCGGCCAAGCCGTTTTCGGCACCTCTGGACCCCATTTGGCGGTCGTTCACAGCGAAGATGATCTCAAAGAGCCGGGCGCAGGTGGTGCCGATCTATTTCGAAGGCGCAAATTCGCGTTTGTTTCAGGTCGCGAGCCATATGCATATGACCCTGCGCATGGCGCTTTTGATCAAGGAATTTAAGCGCAGAACCGATGAACCGGTGCGCGTGGTGATCGGTGCGCCTATTGATCCGGCGGTTTTGGAGACGCATTCGCGCGATCAGAAAGCGATGATGGATTTTCTACGCGCTGAAACCTATGCGCTGTCGTCAAAGCCACTGTCGGCTGATCGCTATGGCTTTGAATTTGAAGCAAAACACAAGCGATCTTGGCCCGGTGGGCGAAACGGGTCTGTAGGCTGAACATTGCGCGGGACGGTCACCTGATTGCGACCACCGCTGGATCGGCCTAAATCAACCACATCACTGAATGGAGCGGACCCATGCCGCATAACATCGCTATTCTGGGGGCCAGCGGGTATACTGGCGCCGAGCTGATCCGCCTGATTGCGACGCATCCGTCGTTTAAAATCAAGGCATTGACGGGGGAACGCAAGGCCGGTCAGGCAATGGCGTCGGTTTATCCGCATTTGCGACATCTGGAACTGCCGGATCTGATCAGGATTGAAGACCTAGATTATGCGTCCCTTGATCTGGTGTTCTGCGCCTTGCCGCATGCGACATCTCAAGCCGTGGTGCCGTCTATTCCGGCGGATGTGAAAGTCGTTGATTTATCGGCAGATTTTCGTCTGCGTGACCCGGAGGCCTATGCAAAATGGTACGGCAAGCCCCACAGCGCGATCGAGATGCAGGGACAGGCGGTTTACGGGCTGACCGAATTTTACCGCGACGAGATTCGCGCCGCGCGTTTTGTGGCCGGAACCGGGTGCAATGCGGCGACGGGTCTTTATGCTTTGCTGCCGTTGATGCGCGGTGATGTCATTGATCTGGATGATATAATTCTGGATCTGAAGGCCGCGACCACAGGGGCTGGCCGATCGGCGAAAGAGCATTTGTTGCTGTCTGAACTGTATGAAAGCGTCAAAGGCTATTCGATGGGCGGCAAGCATCGGCATCTGGGCGAGTTTGACCAGGAATTGAGCCGGGCCGCTGGCCGTGATGTGCAGGTGCAATTGTCACCACATCTGTTGCCTGCCGCGCGGGGCATTGTGATGAGTTGTTACCTGAAAGGTGAGGCCGGTGCGGTTCACGCAGCACTTGAAAAAGCGTATGCAGATGAGGTGTTTATCCGGGTTTTACCCTTTGGCGAGGTGCCGCAGATGAAAGATATTCGGGCGTCGAATTTCTGTCATATCGGCGTTGTGGACGACCGGGTTTCGAACCGCGCGACGGTGATTGCAACGCTGGATAATCTGACCAAAGGATCATCCGGGCAGGCGGTTCAGAATGCGAATCTGATGTTGGGAGAAAATGAGGTGGCGGGGTTGATGTTGTCGCCCGTCTTTCCTTGATGTGAACCATGCGGGGGCGCTGCCCCCGCACCCCCGAAGTATTTGGAGGTCATTGGAGCGATGAAAGGTCTTAAGAAACAAAGGCGTATCCAGATTCTGGGCCTGGCGGGCCTGTGCCTTTTGGGGGTGTTGGCCATTTTGTGGTTTCTGCCGAAAGACGCGTTTCAGTTCTTTCGTTCGCCCACCGAGGTTTTGGCGGCGCCGCCCCAAAATGATGAGTTTTTTCAATTGGGTGGCCTGGTAAAAGACGGTTCGATGACCCCGGTGGACGGAGTTCAGTTTTCCTTTGTCATCACCGATGGCGGGTCTGAGGTGCCTGTGCGCTATGTTGGCGGTGACCCCGCACCTGATTTGTTTGGCGAGGGACAGGGCACGATCGTCAAGGGATATTACGTGGACGGCGTCTTCCAAGCCTCTGAATTGCTTGCCAAACATGACGAAACCTACATGCCCGCCGAAGTGATCGATATGCTGAAGGAACAGGGCGTCTATCAGGCACCGAACGGTTAGTTTCGCAGCCTTTAACCCTTTGCGAGGATATTGGTTTTCGACAAAGGGGGCACGGATACGATGCCATCTGTTGAAGAGATTGCGGACGCTATCCTGGCAAGGGAAGGCGGCTATGTGAACGACCCGGATGATCCGGGTGGTGCGACCAATTACGGCGTGACGGTGCATACTATGCGCCGTTTGGGTTTGGATTTGACCGGCGATGGCCGTGTTGATGCGGCGGATGTGCGCCGTCTGACGCGGGCTCAGGCGCGGGACATATTCGTACGCCATTATTTTCACGATCCCGGCATATCGAAATTGCCGGTGCTTCTGCACGCCAGTGTGTTCGACATGGCTGTGAATGCAGGCGCGTATGCGGTCAAGATACTTCAGCGTTTGCTGGGGAAGATGGGGTTTGCCGTCAGCGTTGATGGCAAAATTGGCCCCCAGACCTTGCTGGCCGCGGAACGCGCCGCGGCGGTGGCGCCTGATCATCTGGCCGATGCTTACGGGATCGAGCGGCGAAATTATTACTATGCGCTGGCAGACCGCCGCGCCAAAAGCCGGAAATATGCGCGCCGCCGGGATGGTGGCAAGGGCGGGTGGATCCGCCGGGCCGAGGAGTTCATTTCGCCGCGCTATCATCTGAGTGTCGCTGAACATCAGGCGCGCACGAGGGGGTGGGGATGATTGGAAGTTTGCTGGGCGTCCTGTTTGGCGGCGGGCGCAATGCGATCCGCGAGACCGCCGAAGTGTTTCGCCCCAATGCCGAAGGCGAGGCGGCGCGTTCGGCGGCCAAATCGGCCGCAGCGCTGGCGCAGTTTGCGTCTGAGTTTCAGATCGAACGGCGGGGCTGGTTTGACCGTTTTATAGACGGGGTAAACCGTTTGCCGCGCCCGATGCTGGCGCTGGGAACGCTGGGGTTGTTTGTTTCGGCGATGACCGATCCGGTCTGGTTTGCCCAGCGGATGCAGGGGGTGGCTTTGGTGCCGGAGCCCTTGTGGTGGCTGATGGGGGCGATTGTGTCTTTCTATTTTGGCGCCCGTCACCAGGCGAAAACGCATGAGTTGCAACAGTCTTTGGCTGAAACGCTGGCGCGGGCGCCAGAGGTTATGCGCGGAATTGAACGCCTCGAGCGCGTGGGGGGCGAGACGGAGCGTGAGGACATCCTTGTCGTGGGGGGTGGGGATGTCCGTGCTGTGGAGGACCACAGCCCGTCTCGCCCCCAGATGCGCGCATCCGGTGACAATCCGGCGCTGGACGATTGGAGGCGGTTGCGTGGAGGGTGATCTGTTGGTCAAGCTGGTGGCCGAACACGGCCCCTGGGTGGTTTTGGTGTTCTTCCTGTTGTGGCGCGACGCCGAAAAGGACCGGGCAACGCGTGCGGTTCTGGACAAGAACGCGGCGGTTTTGACGGAAATCGCCACGGTCATCCGGGAACGGATGCCAAGGACATGACCATGTTCAATGGGCTTTGGGGTGAGTTGCGTCGGCTGGTTGCGGGGCCAGAGCTTTGGCGCGCGGTCGATAAAAATGACAAAGCGGCGGACGAATTGGACGCGCTTTTGCGAGAGGTTTTGAGGAAATGATCAAACCGATTGTTTTGCTTGTCGGGTTTATTGTGGTGTTTGAGCTGTCGCATGCCGTGTTCGGTTACGGCGCTGTTTATCAGGTGGGCTATGGGGCGTTTTCCGTTCTGGCCGCTGTGATTGCGGGCACGTTTTTCTGGCTGTGGGCCAAACGATCAACGCCTTTGGCGCTGGGCATGGCGTTTGGATGGGCGGGATCGGCCAGCCTTATGGCGTGGTGGTGGGTGTTTGATCTGTTGGACTGGCCCGATGTGATGATCGAAAGTTGGGTCTTGTTTGTGTTTCTGTCGGTCTATTTCGTGGGCGCTGTTCAGCATCTGGAGGTGATTGGCCGGTCGTTTGGCCTGTCGCGCCGGTTTGCTGTCTTTCCTATCGCGCTGGCGTTGGCTGTGTCTTTGGCCGTCCGGTTTCTGATTTAGGCCTGACGCCTTGCGACCACGCGCCGCTTGGCCTGACGGGCGGCGTGTTCTACATTCGGTTTATGATTGTAGAGCTGGGACATTTCGCGCTTTTGCTGGCCCTTCTGGTGGCCGCATTGCAGATGGTGGTGCCGTTTTGGGGCGCACAGCGGGACTGGGCGTCATGGATGGCCGTTGGGCCGCCGGCGGCGATGGTTCAGGCGATTTTATTGACGTTTTCCTTTGGTGCGCTGACCTATGCGTTTGTGACGTCTGATTTCTCGGTTCGGTTGGTGGCGTTGAATTCGCATACGCTGAAGCCGATGCTGTATAAGGTGACGGGCGTTTGGGGAAACCACGAAGGGTCGATGCTGTTGTGGTGTTTGATCCTGGCGCTTTTTGGCGCTTTGGTCGCCTTGTTCGGGGGCAATTTGCCGGACCGGTTGAAAGCGCGGGTTTTGGCGGTTCAGGCGTCGGTCGGGGTGGCGTTCCTGTGTTTCCTTATTTTCACGTCAAACCCGTTTCTGCGCCTGGTCAGCCCGCCGATGAACGGCCAGGATCTGAACCCGTTGTTGCAGGACCCCGGTTTGGCGTTTCATCCGCCGTTTTTGTACATCGGCTATGTCGGGCTTTCGATGAGCTTTTCCTTTGCCGTCGCCGCCTTGATCGAAGGCCGTGTGGACGCGGCCTGGGGGCGCTGGGTGCGGCCCTGGACGTTGTTGGCCTGGCTGAACCTGACGGTCGGGATCGCTTTGGGATCGTGGTGGGCCTATTACGAGCTGGGTTGGGGCGGTTTCTGGTTTTGGGATCCGGTTGAAAACGCCAGTTTTATGCCCTGGTTGATTGCGGCGGCTTTGCTGCATTCGGCCATCGTCGTGGAAAAGCGCGAGGCGTTGAAAAGCTGGACCATTCTGCTGGCTATTCTGGCGTTCGGGTTTTCGCTGATCGGCGCGTTCATTGTGCGGTCGGGCGTTTTGACCAGCGTGCATGCCTTTGCGAATGATCCCGAACGCGGGGTGTATTTGCTGGGTATCACCGTAGTTTTCATGGGCGGGGCGCTGACGCTTTACGCGGTGCGCGCCAGCGAGATGCAGGCCAAGGGCGTGTTTTCATCGGTCAGCCGGGAAAGTGCGCTTGTGTTGAACAACGTGCTTTTGGCGGTTGCGACGTTTGTTGTTTTCATCGGGACGATCTGGCCGTTGGTGGCTGAGATGGCGTTTGACCGCAAAGTGTCGGTTGGCCCGCCGTTTTTCGACGCGGCTTTCACGCCGTTTATGATCCTTTTGGCGGTGCTGTTGCCGGTGGGGTCTGTCCTGCCGTGGAAGCGGGCCAAACTGGGCCGTTCGTTGCGGCCTTTGTGGATAGCGTTGTTATTGGCGTTCGCGGCGGCGGCACTGGTTTGGGTGTTTCAGACCGGGCGCACGCTTTTGGCCCCGGCGGGTGCGCTTCTGGGGGCCTGGCTTGTCATGGGCACGCTGGCCGATTTGTGGGTGCGGACCGGGCGCGGCGCGTTGCGCGGAAAGGTCAGCCGGGCCTTGCGCCTGCCGCGCGCCGATTGGGGCCGCATGGTGGCTCATGCCGGGTTTGGGGTGACGATCTTTGGGATTGCCGCCTTGCTGGCCTGGGAAATCGAGGATGTGCGGACCGCGCAGATTGGCGATACCTATCGCGTTGGTTCCTATGACGTGACGCTGGAGGATGTGCGCGACGTTGAAGGGCCGAATTACCTGTCGACCATGGCGGTGATCCGTCTGGCGCGGAACGGGCGCGAGGTGGCGGTGTTGACACCGGAGAGCCGGTTTTACCCGGTCGCGGGCATGCCGACGACCGAAGCGGCCATCGACAACGGTGTGTTTCGTGACCTTTATGTGGTGATTGGCGACGAACAGGGGGATGGCAGCTGGGCGGTGCGGGCTTTTGTAAAACCTTATGCCAACTGGATCTGGGCAGGCGCCATTATCATGTCGCTGGGCGGTATTCTGTCTTTGACCGACCGGCGGTACCGGGTGGCCGCTGGTGCGCGCAAGGATGCGGTTGCGGTGCCGGCGGAATGATCCGGGTTCTGGTTCTTTGGCTGGCTTTGGCAGGCGCGGCCTTTGCGGTGGAGCCTGACGAGATACTGGATGACCCGGTTCTGGAAGAGCGCGCGCGCGAATTGTCAAAGGGTCTGCGTTGTCTGGTGTGCCGGAATGAAAGTATCGACGAAAGCAACGCCGAACTGGCGCGCGACCTGCGGCTTCTTGTGCGCGAACGGCTGGTTGAAGGCGACACCGATGACGAGGTGATTGCGTATCTGGTCGGGCGGTTTGGCGAATATGTTTTGCTGACGCCGCGCGCCACCGGGGCCAATCTGGTGCTTTGGGTGGCCGCGCCTGTTTTGTTTCTGATCGGGCTGGGGGTTGCGTTTGGCTATGTGCGCGGGCGGCGCGACGATGCCGCGCCGGGTGATTTGTCTGACGACGAAAAGTCCCGGCTGGCCGAGCTGACCCGCGAGTAACGCCGCGTTTCCCTTTCCTGAACAGGGCGGCTCACTTATGCCTGTTCTGACATCATTGAGGGATGACCATGGAATATCAGACGCTGACAGTTCTTCGCCGCGACGGCTATGCGGTTATCACCATGAACCGGCCCGAGGTGAAGAACGCGCTTAACACCCAGATGCGGGCCGAGTTGCTGCACGCGTTTCGGGCCGAGGCGAAGACGGCGCGCGCCATTGTTCTGACAGGCGAAGGCGATGCGTTTTGTTCCGGTCAGGATCTGAGCGATGCCAAATCGATTGCCAGTGTGAACATGGAACGGACCTTGCGGGACGAATATGTGCCGCTTTTGCGCGCGATTTTCGACTGCCCCGTCCCGACGATTGCAGCGGTCAATGGCGCTGCTGCGGGGGCCGGTGCGAATTTGGCCCTGGCCGCTGATGTGGTGATTGCGGCCGAGCGCGCGGTGTTTTTGCAGGCTTTCACGCGGATTGGTCTGATCCCCGATGCGGGCGGTACATACTGGTTGCCGCGTCAGGTCGGTTTTGCCCGCGCCATGGGGGCGACCCTGTTCGCCGAGCCGGTGCCTGCCATGCAGGCTGCCGAATGGGGGATGATCTGGGAAGCCGTGCCGGACGCCGATTTTGCCACCCATTGGGCCGACCGCGCGGCGCGATTGGCCGCCGGCCCGACGGTGACCTATCAGTACACAAAAGAAGCCATTCGCGCGTCCTATGGCAACTCGCTGGAGGATCAGTTGCTGGTCGAGGCGAAGTTGCAAGGCAAATGCGGCAAGACGCGAGACTTCCGCGAGGGTGTCATGGCGTTTCTTGAAAAACGCCCGGCGTCTTACGAAGGGCGCTGACGCCTCATGTGCCGCAAAATGTGTGCGGCACGATTTCGTCTTCGGTCGGCGCGTGGGTCAGATCGCGGGTGATATGGGACAAATTAAACGGTGTGCCCAGCGCCTGTGTCAGGCGGTGGAACGGCGCATCGTCACCAGCGACGGCGGCCTGGATGGCTTGTTCGATCCGGTGGGTGCGCGGGATGATGGCCGGGTTCACAGCGTCGAGCCCCGGTTTGATGGCTTCGGGCGTGGTGTCTTCTTCCGCAAGGCGGGCCGCCCAACTGGCGTGCCATGTGTCAAACGCGTCGGGGTCCAGAAACTGGTCGCGCGCCTGCGGGGTGCCAAGCGCGCGGAATGTGTTGGTGAAATCGGCCTGACCTGCGGCCATGGTTTCAAGCAGAGTTTCGATCAGTTGGGTGTCGCCATCCTGCGCTGTTTTCAGGCCAAGCTTGGCGCGGAACCGGTCTTGCCAATAGCGCTGGAACAGGTGGGGAAAGCGGTCGAGCGCGGTCTGGGCCGCGTCGCTGTCACCGATTAGGGGCAAAAGCGAGATGGCAAGCTGCGCCAGGTTCCACATTGCGATGTCCGGCTGACGGCCATAGGCATAGCGGCCCGCGCGGTCGATCGACGAAAAGACCCGCAGCGGGTGATAGCTGTCGAGAAAGGCGCATGGACCATAATCGATGGTTTCGCCCGAGATCGTCATATTGTCGGTGTTCATTACACCGTGGATGAAGCCCAGACTAAGCCAATGCGCGATCAGGCGGGCTTGGCGTTCGATCACGCCGTTCAACAGATCAATTGCGGTGCCGTCCGCCCGGTCGTGGCGGGTCAGCGCGTGTGTGGTTAATGCGTGCAGGGCCTCTTTGTCGTCGCGCGCGGCAAAGTACTGGAACGTGCCGACGCGGATGTGGCTGGCGGCCACGCGTGTCAGGACCGCGCCGGGCAGGGGTGTTTCGCGCAGAACAGTGTCGCCGGTTGCAACCGCCGCCAGCGCGCGGGTTGTGGGCACGCCGAGGGCGGCCATTGCTTCGGACATGATGTATTCGCGCAGAACCGGCCCCAACCAGGCGCGGCCGTCGCCCATCCGGCTATAGGGGGTAGGGCCCGCGCCTTTGAGCTGGACGTCGAAACGCGCGCCGTCGGGGGCCAGAAGCTCGCCCAGAAGAAGGGCGCGTCCATCGCCCAGTTGCGGGACAAAATTGCCAAACTGGTGACCGGCATAGGCCTGGGCCAGCGGGTCGGCACCTGCGGGCACGGCGTTGCCTGCCAGCGCGGCCAGCGCATCGTCGGTCCTTAACGCCTGGGGGTCCAGACCCAGACGGGCCGCCAGGGGCGCATTCAACGCGATGAGGCGGGGTTTGGACACGGGCGTTGGGGCAAGCCGGGCGTAAAACCGGCCCGGCAACCGGGCGTAGGAATTGTCAAAGGGCAGATCAAGCGGCATGGAGCCCCCCTTGTGAACGGCGTGGCGCGTGCGGGGCGCGGGGCGCAGACCTTATGCGGTCCATGTCATCAGGTGGAAGCCGCGCAGTTTGAAGCCCGACCGGGTGTACAGCCGTTGCGCGCGTTCGTTGTCGGCGGCAACTTCAAGGCTGAGCGCTTTGACACCCGCGGCCTCGAGCGCTTTTTGAAGCGCCGTCAGGGCTTCGAAGCCCATGCCACGCCCGCGCACGGCTTCGCGTATCCAAAGTTCGTCCACGACACCGTCCATGCCGCCCAGTTCGATGGACCAGCCAAAGCTGACCGCGATATAACCGACCGGGGCCATTTTGGGGCCAATCAGCCAGACCGCCCCATGAGGCGAGCCGTCAAGCAAAGGGGCGAGCGCGTCGCGGCGTGCCTGAGCCGTGCTGTCGATGCCGTCAAACGCGTGATAGGCCGCGACGAGCGGTTCAAGGCGGTCAAGATCGCCAGGGCCGGCCAGATGCAAAAGCTGGCTCATGGCAGGCGCGCGATGCGTTGGGTCAGAAGGCGAAAGAACCCGTCTGCGTCGACATCGCCCATAAAGGTGGCATTTGCCGGGCGGTCTGTCACCCGCCACCAGTCGGCGACGGTCATGCCGCGGGTCAGCTGACTTTGGGTTTCAATCTCGACATTGATGTGCCGCCCTTTGAAAAGGTCGGGGTCCAGCAGATAGGCGATGGTGCAGGGGTCATGCAAAGGTGCGCCTGCGCTGCCGTATTTTTCTTTATCGAAGCGTTCAAAGAAATCGGTCCATTCGGCGACCATGCGACCGGATTGATTGCCAAGATTTCGGAACGCTTCGACCCGTGGCCGTGTGGTCAGCGCCTTGTGGGTCACGTCCAGTGGCATCACGGTCAGGGGCACGCCGGATTTGAACACGATCTCAGCGGCTTCTGGATCAACATAGATGTTAAATTCGGCCGTGGGTGTGATGTTGCCGACCTCAAAATAGGCGCCGCCCATCAAGACGATTTCCGCCACTTTGCCGGTGATGTGGGGGGCTTTTTCAAAAGCGGTGGCGATGTTGGTCAGGGGGCCAAGGGGCACAAGCGTGACCGTACCCGCGGGCTGGGCAGTCAGTGTTTCGATGATGAAATCAACCGCATGCCCATCGGCCAGCGGCATTTGCGGGTCTGGCAGGCGCGGGCCATCCAGGCCGGTTTTGCCGTGGACATGTTCGGCCGTCACCAGCTTGTGGCGCAAAGGTGCATCGGCGCCCGCATAGACCGGGATGTCGGTTCTGCCCGCGAGTTCGCAAATGATGCGCACGTTTTTTTGGGTCAGAGCCAGCGGCACATTGCCCGCGACCGCCGTGATGCCAAGCACATCCAGGTCTTCGGGCGCGGCCAGCGCCAGCAGGATGGCGACGGCGTCATCCTGGCCGGGGTCTGTGTCGATGATAATCTTGCGCGGTGCCATAGGCGCGACCATGGCGCGCGCGTCTGGTCTTGGCAATGGGCGTTTGGATCAGGCCGCGATTGGCATGTGATCGTCAAACCAGCCGACGCGGCGGTGTTGCGCGGGCGTGCCTTGAACGCGGGCTGGAACACGTTCGCGCCAGCGGTTGTCCCACGGTGTGCGCCAGCGCGGTCCATCGCGCAGGATGCGCCCGTGCAGAACGCGGCTGACCAGAATGCCGCCCGAGACCACCAAAAGCGCGGTCAAAAGCGGGTTGGCCAGAATTTGAAAGCCAAGATGTGGAACGCATACGACAAAGAGCGACAGCATCAGGCGCGAGATCGCGATGGCTTCGATCATAAAGCGCATGGCGGGAAAAACGATGCAAACCACAAGCGCCGCCACCCCGACCACAAGCGCATAGATCGCACCGGTGATCAGCGAAATATGGATGCCACCCACGAAAACAGGGGATTGCAGATAGAACAAGACACCCGCCAGGAATGCGGTGAAGACGACAAAACCAAGGCGTCGTCGTTCCTTATAGATTAGTGATCCAAGCGCAGAATGCATGACGCCGCCTTGTGCGGAGCCCCCAAACACCGGGTAACTTGGTTTTTTGGCCAAAGTTTGGCGGGTTCGTTAATTTTTCCTTAATAGAAACGGTTAAGGCTTTGTGAAGACTTCGTTGGGAGTTGGCGTTCAATCTGGTGTGGTTTGTGGATTTTCACGTTGTTCGCTTGCCCCTTCTGTGTGAGAGCGGCATTAAATGAGCGAAGAGCAGAAGGTTGAAGCCGCCACGCGCGGTACCACATATAGAGGCCAGGAGGGGATGCGCATCGCCGATATCGGGAGCGGTTCTCTTGCAGCTTCAAGGACACAAGAATGAACACAACATTTGAAAATCCTTTCCCGGTGCTCCCTTTGCGGGACATCGTCGTTTTCCCACATATGATCGTGCCGCTGTTTGTCGGGCGTGAAAAATCTGTGCGGGCGCTGGAAGAGGTGATGCAGGACGACAAACAGATTCTGCTGTCGAGCCAGATTGACCCGGCGGTCGATGACCCGACCGATGACGGCATTTACAATGTGGGCGTGCTGGCCAATGTGCTGCAATTGCTCAAACTGCCGGACGGAACGGTCAAGGTGCTGGTCGAAGGCCGCGCCCGTGTGAAGATCACGGATTACATCGAAAACGACAGTTTTTTCGAAGCCTATGCCGAACCGTTGGGCGAACAGATGGGCGACGAAGACGCAGTGGTCGCCCTTGTGCGGTCGGTCGCAGACGAATTCGAGCGCTATGCCAAGGTAAAAAAGAACGTTCCCGAAGAGGCGTTGACACAGGTTGGCGAAGCCGACGAGGCGTCGAAACTGGCCGATTTGGTTTCGGGCCATCTTGGGATCGAAGTGGACCGCAAGCAGACGCTTTTGGAAACGCTTGTGGTCGCGGAACGGCTGGAGGCGGTTTACGGCCTGATGCAGGGCGAAATGTCTGTGCTGCAGGTCGAAAAGAAGATCAAAACGCGCGTCAAATCGCAGATGGAGCGCACGCAGCGCGAATATTATCTGAATGAGCAGATGAAGGCCATTCAGAAGGAACTTGGCGACGGCGAAGACGGCTCGAACGAAATTGCCGAGCTGGAAGACAAGATTGCCGCGACCAAGTTTTCCAAGGAAGCGCGCGAAAAGGCGGATGCCGAGCTGAAAAAGCTGAAGACCATGTCACCGATGAGCGCCGAGGCCACGGTGGTGCGCAACTATCTGGATTGGATGCTGGCCATTCCGTGGGGCGTGAAGTCGCGGGTCAAAAAGGATCTGGGTCGCGCGCAATCCGTTCTGGATGACGATCACTATGGGCTTGAAAAGGTCAAAGAGCGGATCGTCGAATATCTGGCGGTGCAGCAGCGGTCGAAAAAGCTGAAAGGGCCGATCCTGTGTTTGGTCGGACCTCCGGGTGTTGGCAAGACCAGCCTTGGCAAATCAGTGGCAAAGGCCACGGGGCGCGAGTTTATTCGCATCAGCCTGGGCGGTGTGCGCGACGAAAGCGAAATTCGCGGTCACCGGCGGACCTATATCGGGTCGATGCCCGGCAAGATCATTCAGGCGCTGAAAAAGGCCAAGACGACGAACCCGCTGATCCTTTTGGACGAGATCGACAAAATGGGCCAGGATTTCCGGGGGGACCCGGCGTCGGCCATGTTGGAGGTTTTGGACCCGGAACAGAATGGCACGTTTGTCGACCACTACATGGAAGTCGAATATGACCTGTCCAATGTGATGTTCCTGACAACGGCCAATTCGTACAACATGCCGGGGCCGCTTTTGGACCGGATGGAGATCATTTCGCTGGCCGGTTACACCGAAGATGAAAAGCGCGAGATCGCGCGGCAGCATCTGATCGCCAAGCAGGTGAAAAACCACGGGCTGCGGGACACCGAGTTTGAGCTTACCGACGGTGCGCTGACCGAGATGGTGCGGACCTATACGCGTGAAGCGGGGGTTCGGAATCTGGAACGCGAGATCGCCAAGCTGGCGCGGAAAGCGGTGACCAAGATCATCAAGAAAGAAGATGAAAAGGTGACCGTCACGCCCGAAAATCTGGAAGATTTCCTGGGCGCCAAGAAGTTCCGCTATGGGCTGGCTGAAAAGGAAGATCAGGTCGGCGTTGTCACCGGTCTGGCCTGGACCAGCGTGGGCGGTGACCTTTTGTCGATCGAGGCGTTGCGTCTGCCGGGCAAGGGTCGGATGAAGACAACCGGCAAGCTGGGCGATGTGATGAAGGAATCCATCGATGCGGCGTCCAGCTATGTGCGGTCGATCAGCCCCGAGATTGGTGTGAAGCCGCCCCGGTTCGACAAAATCGACATCCACGTCCACGTGCCCGAGGGGGCGACGCCGAAAGATGGACCAAGCGCGGGTATCGCGATGGTGACGTCGATCGTGTCGGTGCTGACGGGCATTCCGGTGCGCAAGGATATCGCCATGACGGGCGAGGTCACCTTGCGCGGCAATGTTCTGGCGATTGGCGGTTTGAAGGAAAAACTTCTGGCGGCTTTGCGGGGGGGCATCACCACGGTGCTGATCCCGGAAGAAAACGCCAAGGATCTGCCCGAGATACCGGACAATGTGAAAAACGGGCTGGAAATTATCCCGGTCGCGCATGTCTCGGAGGTGTTGGAGAAAGCACTGGCGCGTGCGCCCGAACCGATTGAGTGGGACGAGGCGGCCGAGGAAGCCGCAGCGGCTGCCAAAGCGGCCGAAGTGACTGCGGCAGCCACAGGTGCGACCGCGCATTAAGCTGGATTGAAATCGCAAGAAAAGGGCGGCCTTCGGGTCGCCCTTTTTGCTTGGCGGTTCAGGGCCGGCTGATTTGCCCGCCCCCCACCGGGGCGGCGACCCCTGTGGTGCCGGGGGCCGACGTCGGTTGTCCGTACAGGACGCGGGCCGCGAGATAGGCGAAAGCTTCGGCCTCTAGCATATCGCCGTTCAGGTTGTGGTCATCCACATCGGTGACCGGGCAGGGCAGCGTTTCGGCAAGACGGCGCATGATATGGCCATTGTGCCGCCCGCCGCCTGCAACCAGCACACGCGATGGTGCTGTGGGGCAATGGGTCAGGCTTTGGGCGACGGCCTCTACCGTGCCTGCGGCCAGGGTCGCGATGGCATCGGCTGTGCCGAGTTTGCTGACCAGATCGGACCATTGTGAAAAGTCGTTGCGATCCAGTGACTTCGGCGGTGACTTTCGAAAATACTCAGCCGCCATCATGCGGGTCAGTACGTCGGTGTCCACGGTTCCACGGGCCGCCAGTGCGCCGCCTTTGTCCATCGGCTGGTTCAGCGCCGACTGGCAAAGGTCGTTGATCAAGGCATTTGCGGGGCCCGTGTCAAAGGCAAGGCACGCGCCGGGTGTTTCGGGCGCGTTGGCGGTTGGGTCCAGCCAGGTCAGATTGCCGACACCGCCCAGGTTCAAAAAGGCGACGGGCCGGTCAAAGCCCAGCCTTTTGGCCAGCGCGAAATGATAAAATGGGGCCAGCGGCGCGCCCTGGCCGCCAAGCACCATATCAGCGCTGCGAAAATCCCAGACGACGGGGCGGTCCAGCGCCTTGGCCAGAACGCGGCCATCGCCGACCTGAACGGTCTTTTGCTGTGCGGGCAGATGCGTGACGGTCTGGCCATGAAACCCGATCAGTTCGGCTTCGGGAAAGGTCTGGATCAGCTCGACATGGGCGATTTCGACCACTTCGGCCGCCGCCTGGACCTGTGTGCCGTCCGTCTGGCCAAAGGCGGTGCGGATCACATCGCGTTCCGCTGCGGAATAGGCGCGATAGCCATGGCGCGCGAAGTCAAAGACTGTGTGTCCATCCGTGCGCACCATCGCGGCATCCACCCCGTCCAGCGACGTGCCAGACATTGTGCCAAGGACCCATATGGCGTCACGGCTGCTCATGGCTTTTCCTTTCCTGCCCCGGCCAGTATAGGCAGAAGCAGCAAAGCCTTAACGGACGGACAGATGACCTACCACCCAAAATCCGAATTTATCGCCACCATTATGGCGCGCGGATTTATCGCCGACTGCACCGATTTGCAGGAACTGGATGCGCGGTTTCACAAGGAAACGGTCACCGGCTATATCGGTTTCGATTTGACCGCGACCTCGTTGCACATCGGCAATGCGGTTCAGATTATGCTGTTGCGCTGGATGCAAAAGACGGGCCATCGCCCGATCACTTTGATGGGCGGCGGCACGACCAAGGTTGGCGACCCGTCCGGCAAAGACGAGATGCGCAAAATTCTGTCGGTCGACCAGATCAATGCAAATGCCGACAGTATTCGCAAAGTGTTTGCGAATTACATTTCCTATGGCGACGGCCCAACCGACAGCCCGCTGGTCAATAACGCGGAATGGCTGGATAAACTGGGGTATATCGACTTTTTGCGCGATATCGGGAAGCACTTTACGATCAATCGGTTGATGGCGTTCGAGTCCGTGAAGTCGCGGCTGGACCGCGAGCAGGCGCTGAGCTTTATCGAATTCAACTATATGCTGTTGCAGGCCTATGACTATCTGGAGCTTTACCGCCGTCACGGGTGCATCCTGCAAATGGGCGGGTCGGATCAATGGGGCAATATCGTATCCGGCGCGGATCTGATCCGGCGGGTCGAAGCGGCGGATGCGTTTGGTCTGACGACGCCTTTGGTCACGCGGGCAGATGGCAAGAAAATGGGCAAATCTGCCGATGGTGCGGTCTGGCTAAACGAAGACATGATGTCATCGTATGAGTTCTGGCAATGGTGGCGGAACGTGGATGATGCCGACGTAGGCAAGTTTCTGAAAATGTTCACCGAATTGCCAATTGACGAATGCGAACGCCTTGGCGCGCTGGGCGGGTCCGAGATTAACGCGGCGAAGGTCATCCTGGCCAACGAGGTGACATCGCTATGCCGGGGCGGCGATCTGGCGAAAGCTGCCGAAGCGACGGCGCGCGAGGTGTTTGAAAAAGGCGGGGTCGGGGACGATCTGCCGACATTGGAATTAAGCCGTGCCGAGCTGGGCGACGGCATGTCGATCACGCAGCTGATCGTGCGTTCGGGGTTGGTGAAATCCGGCAAGGAAGCCAAACGCCTGATCGCGGAGAACGGCGCGCGATTGGATGATGCGGTATTAACAGATGCCGGTCGGATGATCGGGGCGGATGATCTGGCAGAGCCGATCAAACTGTCGGCGGGCAAGAAGCGGCACGCGCTGGTAAAGCTGACGGGTTAAACCGGGTGTGGTTCGGGTGGCGCGCGCCGCCGCCCCTTGCCTCGCCACCACAGCGTCGCCTATATCAACGTTCAGTCCGGTAAGAGCGAGGAAAGACCCATGGCAGGCCATTCAAAATGGGCAAATATTCAGCACCGCAAAGGGCGTCAGGACGCCGCGCGCTCGAAGCTGTTTTCGAAGCTGGCCAAGGAAATCACCGTGGCGGCCAAGATGGGCGACCCGGACCCTGAAAAGAACCCGCGTTTGCGGCTGGCGGTCAAGGAAGCGCGGACGCAATCTGTGCCGAAAGACGTGATTGAGCGGGCCATTTCAAAGTCGCAGGCAGGCGACGGCGATGAGTATGAAGAAATCCGTTACGAAGGCTATGGCCCGGGCGGTGTTGCGGTGATCGTGGAAGCGATGACCGACAACCGCAACCGGACCGCATCGACCGTGCGTTCGACCTTTGGCAAGCATGGCGGAAACCTGGGCGAAACTGGGTCGGTCAGTTTTATGTTCGAGCGCAAGGGCGAGATTATGTATCCGGCGGCGACGGGCGACGAAGACACTGTTATGATGGCCGCGATTGAAGCGGGTGCCGAAGATGTCGAAAGCTCGGACGATGGGCACACGATCTATACCGAAGATACCGAATTGAACAACGTTTCAACGGCCATCGAGGCCGAACTGGGCGAAGCGGAATCGACCAAGCTGATCTGGAAGCCGACCACCACGACCGAACTGGATCTGGACGGTGTGCAAAAGCTGATGAAGCTGATCGAGGTGCTGGAAGATGACGACGATGTTCAGCGCGTGACCGCCAATGTCGAAATCTCGGACGAGGTAATGGCGCAACTGGGGTGACGTCGTCCTTTCTCACGGGATTTGCGCTTGGGTTTTCCTTGATTCTGGCGATTGGGGCGCAGAATGCGTTTGTTCTGCGCCAGGGTATTCGGCGGCACTATGTGCTGCCTGTGGTACTGACCTGCGCCGTATCGGACGCAGTCTTGATTGCTGCGGGCGTCGCGGGATTTGGCGCCTTGGCCGAGGCGGCGCCTTGGTTGAAACCGGTGATGACCTATGGCGGGGCGGCGTTTCTGTTTGTCTATGGCGGGTTGTCGTTCCGGTCTGCTTTGACAGGCAGCGGGGCCTTGAAGGCGGACGGGGCGAACACCACCGGTCTTTGGCCAACGCTGGGGATTTGTATTGCGCTGACCTGGGGCAATCCGCATGTCTATCTGGATACGCTGGTTTTGCTGGGGTCGGTTGCGGCAGGCCATGATGGCAGCCGTCTTGCTTTTGGTGGGGGCGCTGTTGCGGCCAGTTTTGTTTTCTTCTTTGCGCTGGGTTTTGGGGCCCGCCTGTTGGCGCCATTTTTTGCTAAACCCGCCAGTTGGCGTGTGCTGGATGCGGCCGTGGGCGTGTTGATGTGGGCCATCGCGATCACGCTGATCTTGCAACTTTAGGCCGGCCTATTTCGCTGGATTATGGCGACGTGCGCTGCTAGAAATTGTGGCATGCATGCCGCCGACCCCAATATAAGCCAGCCAACACAGCGCATCCGCCGATTGGATGACGGGGCGATCAACCGCATTGCGGCGGGCGAGGTGGTGGAACGCCCTGCGTCGGCTGTGAAGGAATTGGTGGAAAACGCTGTCGATGCCGGCGCGCGGTCTGTGTCGATTGCCGTGGCTGATGGTGGCAAGCGGTTGATCCGCGTGACCGATGATGGAAGCGGGATCGCACCGCAAGATCTGCCACTGGCTTTGTCGCGGCACGCGACGTCGAAAATCGACGGCAGCGATTTGTTGAAAATCCACACATTCGGGTTCCGGGGCGAGGCGTTGGCCTCGCTGGCCGCGGTTGGGCGGTTATCGCTGACGTCGCGCATCGCAAATGGCGAGGCTTGTCGGCTGGATGCAAATGATGGCGCGCTGGGCGAGGTGCGCCCAGCGGCCGGGCGGTTCGGTACGGTCGTGGAAATTCGCGACCTGTTTTACGCCACGCCCGCGCGGTTGAAGTTCTTGCGAACCGACCGGGCAGAAATGCAGGCGGTCACCGATGTGGTAAAGCGTCTTGCGATGGCCGAACCCTATTTGGCGTTCGATCTGACCGATGAAAGCGATGGGCTGCGTCAGGTCTTTGCCTATCCAGCTGAAACAGGCACGCCGCACGCGGCTTTGGCGGCGCGGCTGAAACGGATATTGGGGGCCGATTTCATTGACAACGCCATCGCCCTGGATGCCGAACGCGACGGGCTGCATCTGACGGGCTTTGCGGCTTTGCCGACGTATTCGCGCGGCTCGGCGGTGCAACAGTATTTCTTTGTGAACGGTCGCCCGGTTCGGGACAAGCAACTGATTGGGGCGTTGCGCGCGGCCTATATGGACGTGCTTTCGCGCGACCGGCATGCGGCGGCGGTTTTATTCCTCGATTGCGATCCGCTGTTGGTGGATGTCAATGTGCATCCCGCCAAATCCGAAGTTCGGTTTCGCGAGCCCGGCGTTGCGCGCGGCTTGATCGTCAGCGGTTTGCGCCATGCTTTGGCCGAAGCCGGGCATCGCGCGTCGGGCACGGTGGCAACCGAAACCCTGGGCGCTTTCAAAACCCCAGATGCGGCGCCGCGCGTTTATCAGATGGACCGCCCGATATCAGGCGGGGTTTCGCGATCTGTCACCGAGGCGCGGTTTGCGGGGTTTGAAGACACCGCGTCGGCCCGGTTCGAACCGGCGCCAGAAGACGACACACACAGCTTGCCGCTGGGGGCTGCCCGCGCACAAGTGCACGAAAATTTCATTGTGGCGCAGACCAACGATGGGTTGATTCTTGTCGATGCACATGCCGCCCATGAGCGGCTGGTGTATGAAAAACTGAAAGCGGCGCGGGATGCGTCGGGGATTGCCACGCAGGCGCTTTTGGTGCCCGAAATCGTCGATCTGGGCGACGCCGCCAATGCGCTTTTGGCGATGGCAGATGATTTGGCGCGTCTTGGGCTGGTGATCGAAGCGTTTGGTCAGGGCGCGATCGCAGTGCGTGAAACCCCGGCTATTCTGGGGGTGATTGATGCGCGTGCCCTTATTCTGGATATTGTCGACGAAACCAGCGACACGGCGCAATCTACTGTTTTACAATCCAAAATGGACGCGGTTCTGTCACGGATGGCGTGCCATGGATCGGTCCGCACCGGGCGCCGGATGCAGGCCAGCGAGATGAACGCATTGTTGCGCGACATGGAAGCCACGCCGAAGTCGGGGCAATGCAACCACGGGCGGCCCACTTATGTCGAGCTGAAGCTGGCGGATATTGAAAAGCTGTTTGGTCGGCGATGATTCAGATTGGCGACATTGCCATTGATCTGAACGATCCTGTCACCCAGTTGATATTGGCGGCGGGCGCGATTGCGCTTTTGGTGCTGATCCTTCTGGTGATGGCGGTGCGCCGGGCTGGGCAGACCTCGGCGCTGGTCAGCCCGATTGCGGGCGCGATGTCGGGTTTGCAGGCGCGTGTCGAAACGCTGGCCAACGGGCAGGCCGCGCTGTCGGGCGGACTGACACAGGTGTCCGAAGCCAGTGCCGCCAGTCAGGCCAACATGTTGCGGCTGATGGAGCAGCGTTTGCAGGAAGTGTCGTCGCGGATGGGCGACAATCTGGTGAATTCCTCGACCAAAACCGCGCGGTCGCTTGGCGAGTTGCAACAGAGGCTGGAAACCATCGACAAAGCGCAGGCCAATATCGAAAAGCTTTCGGGCGATGTGTTGAGCCTTCAGGATATTCTGTCGAACAAGCAGACGCGCGGTGCGTTCGGGGAAATTCAGCTGTATGATATTCTGGACAAGGCCCTGCCAAAAGACAGCTATGCCACGCAAGTGACGCTGTCGAACGGCAAGCGCGCCGATTGCCTGATTTATCTGCCGAACCCGCCGGGGCCGATTGTGATCGACGCAAAATTCCCGCTGGAAGCCTATGAGGCCCTGCGCGATGCAAAGACGGATGCCGAGTTGAACGAGGCGGCGCGGGCAATGCGTGTCGCGGTCAAGGCCCACATCAGGGCGATCTCGGAAAAATACATACTGGAGGGCGAAACGGCGGATGGCGCCTTGATGTTTTTGCCGTCCGAAGCGGTCTATGCCGAATTGCACGCGAACTTTCCGGCGCTTGTGCGCGAAGGGTTCGAGGCACATGTCTGGATCGTGTCGCCCACCACTTGCATGGCGACACTGAACACGATGCGCGCGATTTTGAAGGATGCGCGGATGCGCGAGCAGGCAGGTGCCATCCGCCGCGAGCTGTCGTTGCTTCATGGCGATGTCGACCGACTGACGACGCGCGTCGGCAATCTGGACCGGCATTTCGGGCAGGCGGCGAAAGATATCGAAGACATCAAGATAAGTGCCGACAAAGCAGGGCGCCGCGCGCTGCGGCTGGACCGGTTCGATTTTGAGGAACTTGCGCCGGAAGAGGCCGAGGTGGTTAAGCTGACGGATGCGAAGGGGTAGGAGCGGGACGTAGCGGGATGATCCGTTCTGAGCCCGCACTTACAGAGTTTCAGAGTGCGTTTAGGTCAATGTCCGAAGTATACTCGATCTCGGGCGCTTCTTTCAAAACTGTTTGCCCACAAATCACCCGACCTTGAACGGAATCAAAAGTTAGTGTTGCAGGGCCAGCTAACTCCCAGCCACGATTTAGCAAATCTGTTATACGATAGCAAAAATCTGCATCGTCCGGACCCGTAATATATCTAAACGCCTTCACCCGACTTGTCCTTTCTTCGTGGTTCTTTGGAGAGATGGTGGTCGCAGTCAAAAGGGCAGCAAGAACCCGCAATGCAGTGTCTTATCCGCCGGTTCTTCCCTTCCGACCGCCCCGCCGTCCGGGCAACAATGCCTGACGGTTGGGCAGTCCTTCCATCACCTTGCGCCTCTCGTCCCGGCTGAGCTGTGACCAGCCGGCAATCTCGTGCCGGGTGCGGTAGCACCCCAGACAGATATCGGCGTCCGGATGCAAAATACAGACTTTGACGCAGGGGCTTTCGATTTCGTCCCGGGACCAGATGTCGTCGGTCATGTGCCCTCCAGATGCGCCAAGCGGTCCAATGCGCCTTGCAGGATAAAGGACGCGGCCACATGGTCGATCACTTCGGACCGGCGGCGGCGCGATGTGTCGGCTTCTAGCAATGTGCGTTCGGCGGCGACAGTTGACAGTCGTTCGTCCCAAAACCCGATAGGCAAGGCCGTCAGCGCCGTCAGGTTGCGCGCGAACGCGCGTGTGGATTGCACGCGCGGGCCTTCGCTGCCGTCCATGTTCAAGGGCAAGCCCAGCACAAGCCCGGTGATTTGGCGCGCCTCGCAAATCGCCAAAAGTTTGACGGCATCAGCGCCGAATTTCTTGCGTTTGATCGTCTCAAGCGGTGACGCGACGCGCCGAAACCCATCGCTGACCGCGACGCCAATCGTATGCGTGCCCAGATCAAGACCCGCGACCGAGCCGTGATCGGGCAAGGCCTGGAAAAACGCTTCAATCGTGTCGGTGATCATGGGGCCAGACCAATGGCGGTCGCGGCGGCTTCGATGGTTTCCAGCGCGGATACATCGGCGGCGAAGACGGTGCCGGCTTCGGCCACAATGGCGCGGGCGCGGGCGGTGTCGCCCAAAACGCCAAGCGCGCGGATCAATTGCGCCCATTCGGCGGCGGTGCCGCCTTCGGTGGCCAGCCGTTCGGCCAGACCTTCGACCATGCCTTGCACCATGGCCTGCCGGTCTTCGTCCGACATGCCTTCGGCGGCGGCGATGGTGTCGGCATCAGGGCCTCTTAACCCGGGTGGTTGATATTGCACCCCGGCAGCGGCGGCGACCTGTGTGATTTCTTGCTGGATGATCGGCACCCAAGGCGCGTCTTGCGGGCCGTTTTCCAAAAGACGCCGCCAGATAGGAAACGCCTGATCAGGTCGCCCGTTTTGCGCAAGCGTCAGGCCGGTGTAATATTGACCCGCGCCGTTGGCCGGAAAGCGGGTGATCAACTGCCCGATCAGTTCTTCGGCCTCGGGCGAGACAAAGCCACCGGCGCCAAAGACCATAATGTCGATAGCCCCGACAAGATCGGGCGCGGTGACCTGATCGCCTTTGATGTCCAATATCCGCGTTTGCGCGGCGCGGGCGGCGGGAAAATTACCAAGCCGCGCTTCGTTGCGCGCCAGCAATGTCAGACCGCGCAAATCATTCGGGCGCGTTTCCAGAACGGTGTTCAACTGGTCCATCAGTTCCAGAAACTGCGCATCCGGTTCGGGCACGGGCGGCAAATTGGGGGCGGCAATCGCCTCGGCTTCTGATTGCGAAGGGCGCGTCGCCGCAGCCGCGCTTAATTCGGCCAGCCGAACCGACATTGGCAGATCGCGATACCCAGGTGCGCCGATGGTGGTGTACAGAGCGTACCCCCCGCCCAGCAAAACAAGCACGATCAAAGCGGCGGCCGGCAGAATGCCGCCATCCGACGCATCGCCCAAGTCACGCGCGCGCGCATCCGCATCCAGCAAACGGCGCGAGACTTCGGTGCGTACGGTTTCAGCTTCGGCTTCGGTCAGAACACCACGGGCAAGGTCGCGGTCCACCTCTTTCAGTTGGTCGCGGTAAACGGCCATATCGGATTGTACGCTGTTCTTCGCGCCATGCCGGGACGCCCGCAACGCCGTGATCAACGTTGCGGCAACCGAAAGCGCAATCAGCAAGGCGACAATCCAGAAAACCATAAATTGCATCTAGCCGCCCGACCTGACGGGGAAAAGGGCCAAGCCAATCAATATCGGATGAATTGAGGCAATTCAGGACGATCTGTCGCGAAATGCGTCTTTCCTGCCGCTTGCCGTCTGGCTGTCAATCAGGAAATCTAGGATGACACACACCGGGGCACTCTGCCCGGCGAAGATGGTTGGGACCATGAACCGATATTCCGCATTTGCCGTCGCCCGCGAGGCGTTTCGCGACCACGCAGGCTGGCGGCGTGCCTGGGGCAATCCCGAACCAAAGCGCCGGTATGATGTGATCATCATCGGCGCCGGTGGGCATGGGTTGGCCACGGCATATTACCTGGGCAAGAACTATGGCATCACCAATGTGGCCATTCTTGAAAAGGGCTGGCTGGGCGGTGGAAATACCGGGCGAAACACGACGATCATCCGGTCGAATTACTTACAAGACCCGTCGGCAGCGATCTATGAAAAGGCACGGTCGTTGTATGAAGACCTGTCTCAGGCACTGAATTACAACGTCATGTTTTCCCCGCGCGGGGTGATGATGCTGGCGCAGACGGAACATGAAATCCGGGGCTATAAGCGCACCGCGCATGCCAATGCGCTGCAAGGTGTGGCGACGCGCTATATCGGACCCGACGAGGTCAAACGCCTTTGCCCGATTATCGAAACACGCGGCCCGCGCTATCCGGTGCTGGGCGCACTGTGGCAACCCCGCGGCGGTACGGCGCGTCACGATGCGGTCGCTTGGGGGTATGCGCGCAAGTGTTCGGACATGGGCATGGATGTCATCCAGAAATGCGAAGTGACCGGCATTCGCCAAGCGGCTGGGCAGGTCACGGGCGTGACCACGACGCGCGGTGATATTGATTGCGACAAACTGGGGATCGTCGTAGCCGGGCATTCCGGCCATGTCGCGGATATGGCGGGGTTTCGTCTGCCGATTGAAAGCGTGGCGCTTCAGGCCTTGGTGTCCGAACCGATCAAACCCTGCATGGATGTGGTGGTGATGGCGAACACCGTCCATGGGTACATGAGCCAGTCTGACAAAGGCGAAATGGTGATCGGCGGCGGCGCGGATGGGTTCAACAACTATACCCAGCGGGGCAGTTTCCATCACATCGAAGAAACCGTACGCGCACTGGTCGAAACCTTTCCGATGATTTCACGGCTGAAGATGCTGCGCCAATGGGGCGGTGTCGTGGATATGACCGGGGATCGTTCCCCGATCCTTTCAAAAACGCCGTTGGGCGGGTGTTTCATCAATTGTGGTTGGGGGACGGGCGGCTTTAAGGCCATCCCCGGCAGCGGTTGGGCCACGGCCGAGATGATCGCACGAGGCGAGCCGGGGCCTTTGGCCGCCGAGTTTGGCTTGGACCGGTTCGCGGAAGGGCGGTTCATTGACGAAAGCGTCGCGGCGGGGGTGGCGCATTGAGGTGGACTGCACTCAATATCGTTTTCGGGGCTGCATCCCTGGGGGCTTATGGCGCAATTCAAGCGCCTTACTGTCTGAACAACCTCACACCTTCCGTCGGTAAGTCCGGATCGGCCATAATTGGCGCACCGACCGGTCCAAGACACGCAAGTTCTGGCTCAAACCATCCACATCCGCAAAATCCCGGTTCCGACGGTCAAAACCCATGCTCTGATCTTTCCCACAGGAAAAAGGAGATCAGACAATGGCTGACTACTATTCTCACAACGATCCCCGGAAGAAGGGCGACGGCCACTATCCGGACGTCCACAAAGGCTCTAGCGCCAGCTGGATCTGGGCGCTTATTGTTCTTGTGGCCGTCGTCGCCCTTATCGCGCTTGGCGCGTCCGGTGGCGGCGATGCGACTGCGCCCGCTGCCACAGGCGAAACAGCCGCCCCCGCAGCGGCAGCGCCAGCGGTCAGCGAATAGGCGCACCCGCCCCTTTGGCAGCGGTTCGTTTGCCGCTGCCAGTTTTAATCTAAGCCGGGGCTTGGTCAGGATCACTTCGCCATCCCGCAACGACGCGCGGCGTCTACAGGAGGCGCGCGCATGTTGACCCTCACCTGTCCATATTGCGGCATTGCCTGTGACGAGACCGAGCTTTCGCCGGGTGGCGAGGCGCATATCACGCGCTTTGGCCCCGGGTCCTCGGATCAAGAGTTTGAAACCTATCTCTTTCAGCGCGAAAACCCCAAAGGTGTGCATTTCGAACGCTGGCGACATGCGTATGGCTGCGGCAAGTGGTTTCACGCGGCCCGCAATACCGTCACGCTTGAGGTATACGGCACATATTCCGCGCAGGTTTTTGAACCGCCGCAATCCGTAAAGGATGCGATTTCCGCGAAGCTTCCCGATTGGTCATGGAGAGGGCTCGCATGAGCTATCGTTTGCGCGAAGGCGGGCGGTTGATCAACCGCGACCGCCCGGTCAGGTTCAGTTTCAACGGCAAGACCATGCGCGGGTTCGAAGGCGACACCGTCGCCTCGGCGCTTTTGGCCGGTGATCAGACGCTGGTTGGACGATCATTCAAATACCACCGACCGCGCGGCATTGTCACCAGCGGGCCGGAAGAACCAAACGCGCTTTTGGGCATCGGCAAAGACCGAACATTCGAACCCAACGCGCGCGCCACGACAACAGAGCTGTACGATGGGCTGGAGGCGCATAGCCAGAACCACTGGCCAAGCCTTGAGTTTGATATCGGGGCCATCAATGCCAAGCTGGCGCGCTTCTTGCCGGCCGGGTTTTACTATAAGACGTTCATGTGGCCGCGCGCCTTCTGGAAACATGTGTTCGAGCCGGTCATCCGACAATCCGCAGGGCTTGGCAGACCGCCCAAGCACCGGGATGCAGACACCTATGAACACTTTCACGCCACCGTCGATGTCCTTGTTATCGGAGGTGGAATTGCGGGTCTGACCGCCGCAAAATCCGCCGCAGACGCTGGGGCCGAAGTGCTGTTGATCGAACAATCTGCACATTGGGGCGGACGCGCGCCGGTCGATGATATCGCGATAGACGGCCAAAAGGCCGAAGCATGGATCGCGCAAACCGTCGCGACGCTGGATGCGTTGCCCAATGTGCGCCTGCGCCACAGAACGATGGGCGCGGGCGTCTTTGATCATGGCTATGTTCTGCTGGACGAACGGCTGACAGATCACAAACCCGACGCCTCGATCCCGCGTCATCGGTTGTGGAAAGTCCGCGCGACGCAAATTGTAACGGCGACCGGCGCGATTGAACGCCCGCTTAGCTTTGCGGGCAATGATCTGCCCGGGGTCATGCTGGCCAGCGCGGTGCGCGACTATGTTGTCAACTACGGCGTTGCACCGGGGCGCAAAACGGTTGTTGTGACCAACAATGACGATGGCTATCGCACAGCGTTGACACTTCGGGCCGCCGGGATGGCGGTCTCGGCTGTGCTGGACGCGCGCGAAACCGCGACCGGGGCTTTGCCGGAACAGGCGCGTGCCTTGGGTCTTCGCATTCTGTCCGGCAAAGGCATTGCACAGGTCGAAGGCACCAAAGCCGTAACCGGGGTCAGTATTTGCGACCAGAACGGCACGGGCGAGGTTTTAGAGCAGATCGATTGCGATTGTGTCGCCATGTCGGGCGGGTGGTCACCCGTGGTGCATCTTTGGTCCCATTGCGGCGGGAAACTGCGGTGGGATGATGCCCAGGCCCATTTCGCACCTGACCCGAACCAGGCACCCGCCGGGGCCGATGGCGCGGCATTCGTCCGCACCGCTGGTATGGCAAGCGGCGCGGTGGGGGCGGCAGATGTGCTGGCAGATGCGCACAAAGCCGGGTTGGCCGCCGCAGAACAGACCGGACATGACGGTCCGTCAACCGCCCCCAACGCCCGGCCACAGGTGGAACAGCCGCTGGAAGCCACGTGGAAAATGCCAACGGACCCGCCTTACAAACTGCGCGCGAAAGCTTGGCTGGATTTTCAGAACGATGTGAAAATGTCGGATGTCGAGCTTGCAGCGCAGGAAGGCTTTGAAAGCGTCGAACATGCCAAACGCTATACCACTTTGGGAATGGCGACCGACCAGGGAAAGTTAAGCAATATCAATGGTCTTGCGGTGCTGTCAGATGCGCTGAACAGCGATATTCCCAAGGTTGGTACAACCACGTTTCGCCCCCCCTACACCCCCATCCCCATGGGGGCGATTGCGGGCGAGGCGCGGGGCGCGTTGTTTCAACCTATCCGAAAAACACCGGTCCACGACTGGCACGAAGCGAACGGCGCGCATTGGGAACCGGTCGGTCATTGGCGGCGTCCCTATGCGTTCTGCCAAACGGGCGAGACTGTAGAAGACGCCGTCCAACGCGAGGTGTTGGCGGTTCGGCATAAAGTTGGGCTGCTGGATGCGTCGACCCTTGGGAAGATCGTTGTCAAAGGGCCGGATGCCGGGCGGTTTCTGGACATGATGTACACAAACATGATGTCGACGCTGAAGCCCGGCAAATGCCGTTACGGCCTGATGTGCAGTGAAAACGGATTTCTCAGCGATGATGGCGTTGTTGCACGGTTGGACGAAGACACCTGGCTTTGCCATACAACGTCAGGTGGCGCGGATCGCATCCATGGCCATATGGAAGAATGGCTGCAAACCGAATGGTGGGACTGGCAGGTCTATGTGGCCAATGTCACCGAACACTATGCGCAATTCGCAGTCGCGGGCCCGAATGCGCGTCAGGTGCTTGAGGCGCTGAAGCCCGATTTTGACCTGTCCAAATCAGCCCTGCCTTTCATGGCCTGGACCGAAGGCGCACTGGGGAACATCCCCGCGCGGGTATTCCGGATATCGTTCTCGGGCGAGTTGTCATTTGAGATTGCCGTGCCCGCCAGTCAGGGCCGCGCGCTTTGGGATAAATTGTTGGACGCGGGCCAGACCCTGAATATCACGCCTTACGGCACCGAAGCCTTGCATATTCTTCGGGCCGAAAAGGGTTTCATCATGATTGGCGACGAAACCGATGGCACGGTGATCCCGCAGGACCTTGGGTTGCATTGGGCGATCTCAAAGAAGAAAGGGGATTTCCTAGGCAAACGCGCCCAGCAACGCGACCACATGATCGATCCACTGCGCTGGAAACTGGTTGGTCTGGAAACGCTGGACGGGGGCGTTTTGCCCGATGGGGCCTATGCGGTCGAAACCGATCTGGACCAAGCGCCCAACAGTCGTGATTATGCGCCTGGACGGGCCGCACCGGTGAACGGCAATGGTCAGGTGATGACCTGCGGGCGTGTCACCTCGACCTATTATTCACCGACGCTGGGTCGTGGGATTGCCATGGGACTGGTTGAACGCGGCCCCGACCGCATGGGCGAGGTTCTGGAATTCCCAACCGTCGAAGGTGAAGTGATGCAAGCACGGATCGTCTCGCCCGTTTTTTATGACCCGGACGGGGAGAAACAGGATGTCTGACCGCCAAAGTGCCATGCCAGGTGCACATTTCGACGGTCACGTCAGACTGCGGGATGCCGGATTGCGCGGTATGATCACGCTGCGGGGGGATTTGGACGCTGGGATGATCCGGAAAGCAGCAATGGATGTGACGGGGCAGGTCTTCCCCAAACCGCGCATGGCGAACTGCACAAACGACACCGGCCTGTGCTGGATGTCCCCGGACGAATTGCTGGTGCTTGTCCCGCATGACGAAGCGGCGACTGCGCTTGCCTATCTTCAGGCCGCATTGGCCGGGGAACATCACCTGGCGGTTGATGTGTCGGACGCACGCGCGGTGTTCACACTGGAAGGCGAAGCATCGGCTTTGCGCGAAACGCTTGCCAAACTGACCCCGGCAGACATGCGCGACGCCGCATTGCCAATCGGCCAGCTAAGGCGCACGCGACTGGCTCAGGTGCCGGTGGCATTCTGGTTTCAATCCGAAAGCGACGCACATCTGATCTGTTTCCGCTCGGTGGCGGACTACGTGTTTGGACTTCTTCAAAACGCAGCCAGACCCGGCAGCGAGATCGGGTTTTTCTAGGCACCCGAGCGGCGGACCGGCGCATCTGCGGATGCTAATTCTGCCATTCGACTTGACCCGAACGCCTTGCCGCCTCACTTAAGGACAGAGAAAACACCAACCTTCAGAGAGGGACCCACCCATGGCATTCGAACTTCCCGACCTGCCTTACGCCCATGATGCGCTGGCCGCCAAGGGCATGAGCGCCGAGACGCTGGAATATCACCACGACCTGCACCACAAGGCCTATGTGGACAATGGCAACAAGCTGATCGCTGACACCGAATGGGACGGCAGATCGATGGAAGATATCATCGTCGGCACCTATGACGCGGGCGCGGTTGCGCAAAACGGCATTTTCAACAACATCAGCCAGCTTTGGAACCACAACCAATTCTGGGAAATGATGGGGCCGGGCGACGCTGGTATGCCGGGCGAACTGGAAAAAGCCATCACCGAAAGCTTTGGCTCGGTTGATGAGATGAAATCGCAATTTGCCGCCGCAGGGGCCGGACAATTTGGCTCGGGCTGGGCATGGCTTGTCAAAAAGGCCGATGGCGCGCTGGCAGTGACCAAGACCGAAAACGGTGTGAACCCGCTGTGCTTTGGCCAGACAGCCCTTCTTGGCTGCGATGTCTGGGAACACAGCTATTACATCGATTTCCGCAACAAGCGCCCGGCCTATCTGGATAACTTCCTGAATAACCTGGTGAATTGGGAAAACGTCGCCAGCCGTCTGTGACCACTTGTGTGACTGAAATGCAGGGCCAGTCCGGGATACCGGGCTGGCCTTTTGGGTTCACGACAGTGCGGCCACCAGACCCGCAACATCCGGGACTTCGGTGATAAACTCGGCCACACTTGGGTCGGCAAAGCCCTGTTCAACAACGTTGTGGATCAGCGCCATCAACGGCGACCAATAGCCTTCGACATTGACCAGAATGATCGGCTTGGCATGCAGCCCAAGCTGCGCCCATGTCAGCACTTCGAAAAATTCATCCAGCGACCCGGCGCCACCCGGCAGAACCGCGATAGCATCGGCGTTCATAAACATGACCTTCTTTCGCTCGTGCATCGTCTCGGTCACGATCCGGTCTGCGCCAAGGCCGTGCTTGGCCTCGCGCTGGACCAGGTGGGTGGGGATTATCCCCAAAGTGGCGGCCCCGGCTTTGGCCGCCGCCGCCGCAACCGCTCCCATAATGCCGACGTCACCCGCGCCATAGACCAACCGCCAGCCCTTGTCGCCAATCGCCTGACCCAGATCATCGGCCGCTTGCAGATAGGCGGGATGCGCGCCGGGACGGGCGCCGCAATAGACGCAAAGCGAAAGCGGATTTGCCATGGGGGGAGACCTCAACGATTTGGTGTTTTGACCCCTGTTAGCGGTCTTGATATGTTCCCGCAAGACGTGCTCGGGGGTGAAGCACGCGGGGCCGGGCCATGGGCCACCAAGCTGGGGAGAAGTCGAGCGTGTCGCCAAACAAACGAGGCCTGATTGCCGTTGCTGTCGTCGCGCTGTTCGCGGGCAGCATCTGGTATGCACAGCCAACCGGTGATGCACCGTCGGGCGAAATCGAAACGACCCAAATCGCAGCCGCCCCCAAGGCAGAAGAACCTGCAATACCGGTGGAACAAGCGCCCCAGGGCGACGTGGCAGACACAGGCACCGCCGAAGTCACCCCCGAAAGCGACGCATCCGATACCGCCGCCGAAAGCAATGTGGCGGAACCTGCCGACGAAGACACCGCCGTCACAGAAGAGACAACGCCAGAAGACACCGCTACAGACGCAAGTGAACCGGACGAGACAAACACGACCGCCAGTTTTGATGTCGTCCGCGTCGAAGCTGACGGGTCGTCTTTGTTCGCAGGTCAGGCCACCCCGGGGGCGACAATCCAGCTGATGCTTGACGGTCAGAACCTGGCCAAAGCGCAGGTCGGCCCGGACGGGAAATTCGCAATCTTTGCCGACGTTCCAGCGTCCGACACGCCACGCGTTTTGACTATGTCCGAAACAACGGCAGATGGCGCCTCGCGCGATGCGGCTGACGCGATCATTATTGCACCCGTCGAAGCACCGCCCGTCGCTGTGGCCGAAGCGCCTGCGGTGCCGCAAGCGACCGTTGTCCAACCCGTGGCCGCGCCCGAAGGTGGCGAAGACCCGGCCCTTGCCGCCCTGCCATCTGACACGCAAACCCCTGAAGGCGGGGTGACGACCAGTGGCGTCAGCGCGACCGACACGGAAACCACACTGAACCCTGAAAGCACGGAAACAGCCAGGGTGCCGACGGTCACGCAAGACACCGCCGACCGCACCGGCGTTGCAGAAGAAGACCCAGCCCCTTTGGCGGCAGCCGAAACGGCAGCGGTCACAACATCGCCCGCGCCCGCACCGCGCGCGCCTGCGGTCATTGTCGCCAATCAATCGGGCGTTCGCGTTATTCAGGACGCAGGCAATCAACCCGATGCGATGGCCAATGTTTCGATCGACGCGATCACCTATGATTCCGAAGGTGAAGTGGCGCTGTCCGGGCGGGGCATCGGCACATCCTCGGTCCGCGTCTATCTGGACAATCAGCCCCTGATTGACACGCCGGTTGGGCAAGATGGCCAATGGCGCGTTGATCTGCCCGAGGTCGACAAAGGCACCTATACCTTGCGCGTGGATGAGGTCGATGCAGATGGAACCGTGATCTCGCGCGCCGAAACACCGTTTTTGCGCGAAGATGTGGCCGATATTCAGGCCCTGGGCACAAGTGCTGAAACCGCAGGCACAGCTGCGGCACCCGTGTCGCTGATCACTGTTCAGCCGGGCAATACCCTTTGGGGCATTGCCGATGAAAGATACGGGGACGGGTTTCTATATGTCCGCGTGTTCGAAGCGAACAACCAAGATATTCGCGACCCCGATCTGATCTACCCAGGCCAGATTTTCACCTTGCCCGACTAGGCTAGCGTCACCCGGCGGCTTCCAGTCGTTCCAACGCTTTCAACCAAAGCGCCTCGGCTCGTTCCAGACCGTCTTCGACCTCGGCAAACTTCTTTTGCAACGCTTCCGCGTCGCGGGCGCGGCTTGCGTCATACATGGCCGGGTCCGCCATTTTTGCCGCCAGCGTTTCGCGAATTTGCGTCAGCTTGCCAACCCGTGCTTCGGCGGTCGACACCGCCCGTCGCAGCTCGGTCTTGTCGGCGCGCGATGCTTTGGGGGCTGTCGGTTTCGCCTTCGCGCTTTTCGGGGCAGGGCGTTCCAGCAACATATCGCGATAAGCGTTCAGCGTGTCGTCAAACGGCGCGACCCGCCCGTCCTTCACCAGCCACAACCGGTCGGCCACATGTTCCAAAAGGTGCATGTCATGGCTGACAAGAATGACCGCGCCCGAATAAGCGGTCAACGCTTCGATCAAGGCTTCGCGGCTTTCCATATCCAGATGGTTTGTCGGTTCGTCCAAAATCAACAGCTGCGGCGCATCATGGGTTGCCAGCAACAACGACAGCCGCGCCTTTTGCCCGCCGGACAGACGTGCGGTTACGGTATCGGCTTGATCTGCCGTCAGCCCAAAACCCGCCAGCCGGGCGCGCAACTTGGGTGGATGGGCCTCGGGCATGGCGCGGCGCAAATGTTCCAATGGCGTTTCATCGGCGTGCAATTCTTCCAATTGATGCTGCGCGAAATAGCCGACCCGCAATTTGCGCGACCGGGTGATGCGCCCGCCCAAAGGTTCCAGCTTGCCGGCCAACAGCTTGGACAACGTTGATTTGCCTTCACCGTTCTTGCCCAGCAGGGCGATCCGGTCATCCTGATCAATCCGCAGCGTCAGCTTGTTCAGAACCGCAGTGCCATCATAGCCGACGCTGGCACTTTCCAGGTTCACAATCGGCGGCGACAGTTCTTCAGGTTCGGGAAAAGTGAATTTCCGCAGCTGCGCTTCTTGCGGCGTCGTAATCGGCTGCATCTTGGCAATCATCTTCAGACGCGACTGTGCCTGCACCGCTTTCGATGCCTTGTACCGGAAACGGTCCACAAACGATTGCAAATGCGCCCGCCGTGCATCCTGTTTCTTTGCCTCGGCATCCGCGACGGCCAGCCGTGCAGCGCGGGTTTCAGCGAATGTGTCGTATCTCCCAGTGTACAGCGTCAGCCGCCGGTCTTCGAGATGCAGGATCGAGGTCACCGACCGGTTCAGCAAGCCCCTGTCATGGCTGATGGTGATCGTCGTGTAAGGGTATCTGGCAAGATAAGCCTCAAGCCAAAGCGCGCCTTCCAGATCCAGATAGTTGGTCGGTTCGTCCAAAAGCAAAAGATCAGGCGCGGAAAAAAGAACACCGGCCAGCGCAACCCGCATGCGCCAACCGCCCGAGAACGCCGAACAGGGCTGGGCTTGATCGGCTTCGGAAAAGCCCAGACCTTTCAGAATGGACGCAGCACGGGCTTCGGCAGACCAGGCGTCGATATCGGCAAGCCGGGTTTGGATTTCACCAATCCGCGCCGGATCGGTCGCGGTGTCCGCTTCGGCCAACAATGCGGCGCGTTCGCTGTCGGCCTCCAGCACCGTATCGACCAGCGACACGTTCGAGCCCGGCACTTCCTGCGCCACGCCGCCAATCCGCGCCCCGCGATTGATGGCAATATTGCCGCCTTCCAGCGACAGCTCGCCCCGGATCAGGCGGAAAAGCGTGGTCTTGCCCGTGCCGTTGCGGCCCACGAACCCGACCTTGTGCCCATCAGGCACAATTGCCGAGGCGCCCTCGAACAAGGGGCGGCCTTCCATTGAAAAACGTATGTCATCGATCCGAAGCATAGCCCCGGCCTAACAAGATCGCGCGCCGCCGGAAAGCCCGGTTTGCAAACGAAAACGGCCGGGCAGGGGCCCGACCATCCTGGTGTTCTGGGAACGGGGTTACTGCCAACCGACTTCGTTAAAGATCTGCTGCGCCATCGGCACGTTTTTTGCGACTTTCGACAGGTTCACCGCATCGGGTCGGAACAGTCCAAGGGCCGCAACCGACGGTGACAGCGCAACACCCGGCACGGCTGGATATTCGTCATTGCCCGCGCTGAAATACTGCTGCGCCTGATCACTGGCGAGGTATTCAAGAAACTTGATCGCGTTCTCTTTGTTCGGCGCATTGGCCGCGAGGCCTCCGCCTGACAGGTTCATATGCGCGCCTTCCATGTCCTGAGACGGAAAGACCCAGCCGATGGACGCACGTTCGTCCTCGGACAAGCCATCAACGTCGCGGCGAATGGCACGCGCGAAATAATAGGTGTTCGAGATGGAAATCAGACACTCGCCTGACACCAGGCCCCGCAACTGGTCCGTATCGCCGCCCTGTGGCTTGCGCGCAAAATTCTTCACCACACCCGCGGCCCAATCTTTGGCGGCAGCTTCACCGTGGTTCTCGATCACCGCCGACAAAAGCGTCTGCGAATACACATTGGTCGATGACCGGTGGCAGACCATGCCGTCATAGGCCGGATCGGCCAGATCCAAATACGATGCGGGCGGCGTTTCAACCTGATCCTTGTTGTAAAAGATGATGCGCGCGCGTTGCGAAAACCCGAACCACTGGTTGTCGCTGTCTTGCAGATAAGCCGGGATGCGCGTCTCCAGCAGATCGCTGTCAACCGATTGCAAAACGCCGGCCGCTTTCGCCCGTTCCAGACGCGACGTGTCAACGGTCAGCAGAATATCGGCGGGGCTGTTTTTGCCCTCGGCCTCCATCCGTGCAATCAACTCGTCGGCTTTGCCTTCGATCCGATTGATCGTGATGCCAGTCTGTGCTTCGAAATCGGAATAAAGCCGTTCGTCGGTGTCATAATGGCGCGAGGAATAGAGGTTCAGCGAACCTTCGGCCAGCACATCGCTTGCCAAAAGGCTGCCAACGGCTGCGGCCAGGATTGTTGCGTTTCTGCTTCGGTTCATTGGGGCGTGTCCTGTTGGATAATGTCTTACTAATTTTGTCAACTACAGGTGTCAGACAATTCTGACAAGAGTATCCGACAAAAATAATCAGAAATTATCGTGGTGCCACCGATCAAGGCCTTCCCCGCATCGCCTTGCCGGCCGGATCATAAGGGGACGCGTCGATAACCCGTGCCGCGCGTTCCTGACCAACGACATGCACCGTCAGATCGGTGCCTGTGGCGGTCAGGTCGTGATTGATCATCGCCATGGCCAGCGATTTGCCCGTTGTATGCCCAAACCCGCCCGAGCTGACGAAACCCACGCGATGGCCACCGGACCAAACGGGTTCATACCCGCTGGCATCCGCGCCAGCGGCGTCAATTTCCAACGTAACGATCTTTTGCGCAGGCCCATTGCCATCGCGTTCGGCCAAGGCCGCTGCACGTCCGACAAAGTCTCCTTTGTCCCAGTCAATCCAGCGATCCATGCCGGTCTGTCCGGGGGTATAAGCTTGCGTAAACTCGGCCGACCAAATGCCAAAACTTTTTTCCAGCCGCAGCGAAAGCATCGCATTGAACCCGATTTCTCGCATCCCCAAGTTAGCGCCTGCGGCCAGCAAGGTTTCGCGCAAGGTGACCTGTTCCGCCGCAGAACAGTTGATCTCATAACCCAGCTCACCCGTCACCGACAGCCGCCCGACCCGTGCGCGGATCATCCCGATGTCGAACATCCCACAACCCATGAACGGCAAATCGCCAATCGGGCCATCGGTCAGGGTCTCCAGCACGTTCAGACTGTTTGGCCCTGAAAGCGACATGCCCACGATCCCGTCCGAGATATCGGCGACACGCGTGTTCTCGCCCGGATGATCGTTAAACCACCGCATGTGCCATTCGCGCAGATAATAGCTGCCCATAATCCACCAGGTGCCATCGCCCCAGTTAAAAACGGTCAGATCCCCTTTCAGTTTGCCTTCGGGGCTTAACATCGGGGCCAGTCGCGCCCGACCCGGCGCGGGCAGGGCAGAGGCCATAATGGTGTTCAACCATGCCTCGGCCCCATCGCCGGTGACCTCGAACCGCGAAAACCCCGCGATATCCAACAGCCCGACCGCCGCCCGTGTTGCGTGGCATTCCTCGGCGACGATGTCGAAAGCGTTCGACCGCTTCAGCGTCGGCGTTTCGACAAAATCTTCGGACGGCGCGAAATACAATGGCACTTCCAGCCCCCAGGACACCCCCCAACGACAGCCCGCCGCCGTCATCGCGTCATAGGCAGGCGCTTTCTTCAAAGGCCGCCCGGCGGGCAACTGTTCGTTCGGATAGGTCATTACGAAGCGGCGCGAATAGAACTGGCCTGTTGTTTCCTTGATGTATTGCTTGTTCTCGGCAAACGGACCAAAGCGCGCGATATCCATGCCAAAAACATCCGCCTCGGGTTCGCCGTGGATAATCCACTCGGCCAGCGATTTGCCGACCCCGCCGCCTTGCAGGAAACCCGCCATCACGCCGCAAGCGCACCAATAGCCGGGTTTGCCGCGCACCGGGCCGACAAGCGGGTTGCCATCGGGCGCAAAGGTGAAAGCCCCGTTGACCCAGGTTTTCACACCCACCTCTTGCAAGGCCGGATAGCGTTCGAACCCCAGGGTCAATTCCTTTTCGATCCGGTCCGTGTCTTCCTGCTGCAATTCAAATCCGTATTCCCAGGGTGCCCCGTCCATCATCCAGTGTTGATGGTCAATCTCGTATATGCCCAGAAGAATGCCGTTCTGATCCTGCCGCATATAGGTAAAGCCTTCCAAGTCCACCGTCATGGGAACCTCAAAGTCAATCTCCTCCAATTGCGGGATGGTGTCTGAAATCAGATAGTGATGGTTCAATGGCGATACGGGCAATTCGATACCCGCCATCCGCCCCACCTGCTTGGCCCACAACCCGGCGGCATTGACGACATGTTCGGTATGGATCGTGCCTTGTTCCGTCACCACGTCCCAGCCACCCCCGCGCGGGTGCAGTTCCAGAACCCGGTTGTGTTCAATGACCTCGGCTCCGCGTTTCTTGGCCGCGCCAGCATAGGCATGCACCGTGCCTGTCGTGTCGATATACCCTTCGCGGTCGGCCCACATGCCGCCCAGAATGCCATCGGTCGACATGATCGGGCAAAGCGCGCCCGCTTCTTCGGGTGTCACCAACCGACAGTCTTCAATGCCGATGGATTGAAACGTGCGATAGGCAGCCTGCAACCATTCCCAGCGATCCGGCGTGCCCGCCAGGGTCAGACCACCGGTCATGTGCAGGTTGATGTCTTGACCGGATTCGTCCTGGATTTCGCTGAGCAGGTCTATGGTATAGGCCTGAAGCGCGGCAATATTCGGGTCCGCATTCAGCGCATGGATGCCGCCGGCCGCATGCCAGCTGGATCCGGCAGTCAATACACTGCGTTCGATCAGGCAAACATCACGCCAGCCAAATTTAGCCAGATGGTACAGAACCGACGCGCCGACAACGCCGCCCCCGATCACAACAACGCGGTAATTGGATTTCATCCGAAGCTCTCCTGACGCTGCGCCTTTGCGGGCGAATTGGACCTATATGTCCAATACAGCGACAGAATTATCCGCAAAAGCCCCGAGACGTCACGCCAGTCGCCCCCCGCGACCTAGCTGCGCAAATTGTCCATCCAGCCCAGCGTCGCATCGGTATCCCCGCCCGGCTTGTATTCAGCCCCCAACGGTTGGCCCCAGCCAAGCGCATCAATTTCGGCAAACAATTCGGCATAATCCAGGTTGCCCTGATCCGGCGCCGCGCGATCCGGCACAGAGGCAAATTGCACATGGCCTACATAGGGCAAGACGGTCTTTAAACAGCCCGCAACATCGCCTTCGGTCCGTCCGACGTGATAACAATCAAACATCAGCTTTACGTTCGACGCGCCCAGCTGATCAATCACGTCGCAGGCCTGGCGGGTGTTCTTCAGAAAATAACCCGGCGCATCAAACGCGTTCAGCGGTTCGATCAAAATGCCAATCCCGTCGGTTTTGGCGGCGTTTGACGCATAGGCCAGATTGTCCAGAAACACCGCCCCGGCCGCGTCGCCTTCGGCGCGGCCTGCCATAACATGCACGTTCCGCGCGCCAATCGCAGCCGCATAGGCCAGCGCTTCGTCAATCGCAGCCCGTGCCTCGGCCTCGCGGCCTGGCAGGGCCGACAACCCGTTCTCGCCCGCGGCCACATCGCCCCGGCGTGTGTTCAAGCCCAACATCGGCAGCTTGGTTTCACCCAAAGCCGCCACAACCGCCGTCCGGTCTTCGTCATAAGGCCAGTGACATTCGACCGCGTCAAACCCGGCCTGTTTGGCCGCGCGGATAGCCTCGGGCAACGACCGGTCTGTCCAGAGAAACCCCAAATTCGCCGAAAACCGTCTCATCCGTCCCACTCCACGTTAAACGCCTGCACCACGCGGGCCAGTTGATCGGCCTGCAAAAACCGAGCCTCTATCCCGCGCAACATCAGAGCCAGTTTCGAGGTTTCCTCAAGCTCTTCAATCGCATTGCATGCTGCTTCCACATCTTTGCTGGCAACAACCGGGCCGTGATTGGCCAGCATCACCGCACTGCGCTTGCCTGCCAAGCCGCGAATGGCGTCACCCATCGCCGGATCGCCGGGCAAAAAGAACGGCAACAGCTTCACGCGCCCCAGTTTCATCACGGCATAGGGCGTGGCCGGGGGCAGAAAATCATCCTCATCCACCTCGGGCACCATGGACAGCGCCACCGAATGACAACTGTGCAAATGCACCACCGCACCCGCCGTCCCGCGGGTTTCGTAAAACGCGGTATGCAGCGGCATTTCCTTGGTCGGCGCATCCCCGTCCAGAAACACCCCCTGGGCATCGAACCGGCTTAAACGGCCCGGATCCAAACGTCCAAAACTGGTGCCGGTGGGCGAGACCAGCAAACCGCCATCCGCTGTCCGGGCCGAGATATTGCCGGTGCTGCCATGGGTATACCCCCGGTCGAACAACGACTTTGCCAGCAGGCACATCTGTTCTCGAAGGGCTGTGTCGGTCATGCCGCCCCCGCCAGCAAACGTGCAGCTTTTTCAAAGAAATCTTCGGCCCCGAAATTCCCCGACTTCAACGCCACCACCAACGCATCACTGGCGCGCAATGCCGGAACGCCGGGGTCAATTTCAGGCCCGATGGCCAGCGTGTCCAGCCCCAAAGCCTCGACAATCGCGCCCGAAGTTTCGCCGCCCGCCGTGATCACACGGGTCGCCCCTTTGGCCACAGCCGCAACGGCAACCTGGCCGAAAAACGTCTCCAGCGCTTTGGACGCCACATCGCGCCCGTATTTGGCCTGCACCTCGGCCACAGTCTCCGGATCAGCCGAGCTATAGGCCAAAGGCAACGCGTCGCTGGCCAGCATCCAATCGGCAATCTCGTCGGGGGACAGCCCGTTTTCAATCACGTCTTCTGCCGTAATCTCGCGGGATGGGAAGGCGCCAAGATGGCGGTCGACCTGCGCGCGCGTTGCAACCGAACAAGACCCCGACAGAGCAATCGCAGGCCCGTCTTGCCCTGCCCAATCCGCCGTCCGCGCCTGACATCCGAAATTCGCAGGCAAGCCAAGCGCCACGCCGGAACCGCCGGTGATCAGGGGCAGGTCTTTGGCCGCCCGGCCGATCGCGCGCAAATCTTCGTCGCGAATGGCGTCAACCACCACATGGCGCTTGCCATCGGCATGTTGGGCCGCCAGCGCATTTGCAATCTGGTCGGGTCCGGCAAACACATCTGCCGCGCCAACATGGCCAACTTCAAATACTGTTTGTTTTGCCATCCAGCGCCGGATGTCCGGGTCGGTCATCGGCGTGATCGGATGCGCTTCCATGCCGCTTTCGCTCAGCAGCTTGTCTTTGACAAACAAATGCCCCTGGTAAACCGAACGCCCCGTGCCGGGAAACGCCGGGCAGACCACAACCTGGTGGGCGTCCAGCGCTTTGGCCAGGGCATCGGCCACCGGGCCGATATTGCCCTCTTCGGTGGAATCGAACGTCGAACAATACTTAAAGAAAAACTGCGTACACCCCTGCGCGCGCAACCAGTCCAGCGCATCCAGCGATTGCCGCACCGCGTCTTCAACAGCGATTGATCGTGATTTCAGCGCAATCACACCGGCGTCGACATCGGATTGCGCCGCGCCTTTGGGCACACCGGTATATTGCACGACCCGCATGCCTTCTTTGGCCAGCGTATTGGCCAGATCGCTTGAACCTGTGAAATCGTCGCCAATGCACCCAAGCTTCATGTCTTTTTCTCCGGCAAACTTACACCGGCCTGTCCGGCATAAACCTTGGCCACGGCAGCATCATCTTCATGGCCCAACCCCATCTTGGCAGCAGCCCGAAACTGTGCCAGTGCGGCCTTTGTCATAGGCGCGTCAAACCCCGTGGATTTGGCAATCTCCATCACAATGCCCAGATCCTTGGGCCAGATATTCACCTGACTGTGCGGCGTGTAATCGCCCGCAACAATGTGCGGGGCGCGGTTTTCCAGCATCCAGCTGGTGCCCGCGCATTTTGAAATAACATCAACGAATTGAGCGGGCGTCACGCCTTGCGTCACCCCAAACGTCAGCGCTTCGGCCATGGTTGCAATATGAACGCCCGCCAACAACTGGTTCACCGCCTTCATGGCAGATCCGGCCCCGGCGCTTTGGCCAAGTTCAAACACAGTTTCCGCCGTCGCATCCAGAACCCGCCGCGCCGCCGCAAAAGCGTCGGCTGTACCCGAGGCCATGATCGACAACTTGCCCGATGCTGCTTTTATCGCACCGCCCGAAATTGGCGCATCCAGATAATGCACCCCGTGTTCGCCGCAGCGACGTTCCATATCGCGGGCAAACTCGGGCGGCACCGTGGCCGATGCAATAACAACCGCACCCGCTTTCATCTGGGGTACAATTCCTTGCGCGCCGAACAGCACGTCTTCCGTCTGGGCCGCGTTCAGCACAACAACCACAGCCGCATCCAAAGAACCGGCCACATCTGCAAGCGCACCGGATGCACCGCCGTCGTCGCGAAACCGCGCTTCGGCCTCGGCCCGTGTGTCAAATCCATAGGTGGTTAGCCCGGCGGCCAGACAGGAGGCGGCCATGCCATACCCCATCGAACCAAGACCGATTACCGAAACGTGCATATGATTCTTCCTTGTTATCAGCGCTGTGTTGAACCAGCTTGCAAGTTATGGTATCGATACCGGTATGGATACCAAAAGTCAATTGTATCACGGGCATGGTTGACGCTCAATTCAGGGGCCGTCGGACGTTGGCTGATGTCGCTGACGCTGCGGGGGTCAGTAAAATGACCGCTTCGCGTGCGTTGCGCGGGACGGGCGACGTCTCGCCCGAGACCCTCAAAAAGGTACGGCTGGCCGCGCAACAGATCGGCTATGTCGGCAACCCGCTTGCCGCTTCGCTGTCAGGCAAACGGTCTGGCTTGATCGGCGTGGTTGTCCCCAGCGTTTCAAACATCGTTTTTGCCGAAGTGTTGGCTGGCATTGCTGACGGGCTGGACGGCAGTGGCCTGCAACCGGTTTTTGGTGTCACGGATTATGATGAAACCCGCGAAGCCGAGCTTATCCAAAGCATGCTGGCCTGGCACCCCGCCGCGCTGATCGTTGCCGGCCTTGACCAACCGGACGCCACCCGCAATCTGTTGCAAAGAGCTGACATTCCGATCGTCCAGATCATGGATACCGATGGCGACCCCGTTGATGTCTGCATCGGCTTTTCGCACCGCGACGCCGGGCGCGAAATGGCCGGCGCGCTTCTGGCCAGGGGCGCGCGCCGGATGGCTTATATCGGGTCGTCCCATGCTCTGGATACGCGCGCCAGAAAACGCTTTGCTGGGTTTGAAACACGTCTGAACGAAGCCGCGCAGACATTTTTCGATATTCAGTTTGTCGACGGCCCCTCGACCGCGACGGTCGGGCGCGGTTTGACCGAACAGGTGTTGTCGGATGATCCGGCAATTGATGCGATTTACTATTCGAATGACGACCTGGCTATTGGCGGGGCATATCACTGTATAGCCCATGGGTTATCGGTTGGTCAGGACATTCATCTTGCGGGTTTCAACGGTCTGGAAATCACCAAAACGCTGCCTGTTGGCCTTGCCACAACACTGACGCCCCGTCGCCAGATCGGTTCAAAAAGCGTCGAAATGGCGCTGGCAGGCTTGCAAAAGAACGCGCCCCTTGGGCCGAAAAGAGTGACACTGCAAACGCAGCTTTTGCTGCCCGATTGAGTTGGGGTGATCTCAAAGCCCAAGCGCTTTGCGGCGATCTTCGGCGAAACTTTGCACCAGACGGTCGGCAATAAAGGCCAAAATGGCCATCGCCGCACCCGCGCTTACCCCCAGACCCACATCGGCTTGTCCCAAGGCCAGATAGATCGATTGACCCAACCCCGTCGTCCCGACAAGGGCGGCGATAACCAGCATGGCAAAGGCGTATAGGATGGTCTGGTTCAGTCCCAGCAAAATTGAAGGCGCTGCATAAGGCAGGCGGATGTCCCGCAGGATTTGCCAGGTGGTCGCGCCATTCGCCGTCGCCGCCTCGATCATCTCGGGTGGGGTGGTGACAATCCCATGACGGGTATAGCGGATCATGGGAACGATGGCATAGGCGCAAATTGCCAGAAAAGCGCTGAATTCACCGATCTGAAAGAACATCAGAACCGGGATCAGAAAGACGAAAAGCGGGATGGTCTGCAGCAAATCGCAAACGGGCCGAAGAAGCCGCCAAACGACGGTGGAATTGGCCGACACCACGCCAAGCACGCCGCCAAAGGCGGTGCAGGTCAGAACTGCGGCCCCCGACAAATAGAGCGATAAAAGCGCGCGTTCCCACAGGCCGGACACCAAAATTGTGACCAGAAGACAAACACTTAGAATGGCCAGTTTCCGCCCCGATGCGACCCAGGCCAAACTGCCGATTGCGGTTAGGAAAAACGGCCAGGGCAGGTTGGTGATGCCGGTTTCCAGAAGGCCCATGCCGATCAGAAAAAGCAGGCCCACCACTGGTTTTCCCAGCCAAATCAGAGCCGTACAGGTCAGGGCTGATATTCCGAAAAGAACGAGGCTCATCGCTTTGGTCCATTGAAACCCCCAGGTGAACGGCAAAACGGCATCGTCCAAACCGATGCGCAGGGGTAAAAGGCCGTAGAACATGGATGTGTTTTTGATGTCATCCATGAGGGTGGCGTTCACAACTGTGAACCGGCTTAACCATTCGTCAACCATTTCGGCAACAGGGCCGAGAAGGCCGGTTGGCGGGGTGGTGTTGGCGGTGAGGTACAGCGCCGCGCCGGCCACCAGGCCGATCCCGAAAATCACGAATGATATCCGTGAGTTAAACCGTTTTCGGTCACGCGCCATAGCTGCGGAAAGCCGGTCGATGACGATGGCAAACAGCACAATCACCAGGCCGGCCAAAAGCGCCTGACCGAACTGCGCCTTCCGCATGGTCAACAAAACCTCCCAGCCGATGTCGTCGAACCCGCCGATGACGGCGGCGATGATCACCATCGAGAGGGCTGCCATCAGGCATTGGTTGACGCCGACCATAATCTGGTGCCGCGCGGTTGGAATTTCGACCTGAAACAGTTGCTGTGCGCGCGTCGCGCCCGACATGATTGCGGCTTCTTTTACTTCGGAATCAATGCGTTCCAACCCAAGCAACATATTGCGCGCCATCGGTGGTGCCGCGTAAATGGCCGAGGCGACAAGGCCCACAACCGGGCCAAAGCCAAACAGCAAAAGCAGAGGCGTCAGATAGGCGAAAGTCGGGATGGTTTGCATCGCATCGAGCACGCCCAACAAGGGGTTTCTGAGGCGGGGCGCTTCGTTTGCCAGAATACCGATTGTGCCGCCAAAAATCATCGCCAACGGAACGGAAACGGCGACCAGGGCCAGGGTGTTCATGCTTTCGGACCAATAGCCCGACAAAAGTACAAAACCGAAACCGGCCAGGCCGAGCAGGGCCAGACGCAGCCCGCCCAGATGCCAGCCCAAGGCCGTGACCGCGCCGATCAAAACAGGCCAGGGCAGGCCGTTCAACACGGCGTTCAGCCCGTCCATCGGATAGGCAATCAGCCACGAAAACCAACGCATGGCAGGCTTGATGGCGCCCAGAATGGTTTCCAATACGGACCCCACCCAATCGGTGGTGGGTATGGTCCAAGTTTTTGGAAAGGCGAATAAAAACGGGGCGGTGTCTTGCAAAAGCAGACAAAGCGCGCCGACCAGAGCCGTCAGTCCAGCGGCCAATACGCCGGGTCGCCGGGTCATGCTTTTTCGGCCTGTAGGGCTTTGGCAAGATCATGGGGGTAGACATGGCCCAGAACCTGACCGGCCGGATCGCGGACCGGCACTGGATCATAGCGTTCGACGCAAAAGGCCAGGGCGTCTTCAAGGGTCATGTCAGGGTTGAGACCGGGCGTGTCGCCGGGGATGTCCCGCAGATCGTTGCGCATGATCGAGCCGACGCGGGCATGGCGGCCACGGGCGACGTCGCGCGCAAAATCGCGGACATAATCATCGACCGGATTGAGGACGATTTCGGCCGGTGTGCCGATTTGCACGATCTGGCCGTCGCGCATTATGGCGATGCGATCTGCCAGCTTGAGTGCTTCGGTTATGTCATGGGTGATGAAGACAATTGTTGTGTTCAGACGCTTTCTGATGGTCAGAAATTCATCCTGCAATTGCCGACGGATAAGCGGATCGAGCGCGGAAAAAGGTTCGTCGAGAAACCAGATGGAACAGTCGCCCGCAAGCGACCGGGCGATGCCGACCCGTTGTCTTTGACCCCCCGATAATTCGCGCGGGTAGGCGGTGTCACGGCCTTGAAGTCCTAGCATTTCGAGAACTGGGCGCACGCGGGCGTAACGTTCTTTTTGCGATACCCGTGCTACTTTCAAAGGGTAGGCGACATTGTCGATTACAGTCATATGCGGGAACAGGCCGAAGTGCTGGAAGACCATCCCGATCTTGTTGCGCCGCAATGCGTTCATGCGCGATTTCGAAGCGGCAAGGATGTCTTCACCGTAAAGCCGGACGGCACCCGAAGTGGGCTGCAAGAGGCGCGACAGACCGCGAACAACCGTGGACTTTCCGGAACCGGAAAGCCCCATGATCACGAATAACTCGCCCGGTGCGACGTCAAATGAGACGCCGCGCACGGCGGGAATGTGCCCCGACGCGTCCAAGACGCGCGCGATGTCTTCGGGCGAAGATGCGTCGGATTGCGCACGCCTGAAGGCCGTTAAAGGGTCAGGGCCGAAGACCTGCCAGAGGTCTTCGGCGGTTATAGCTGGTGTTGTCGTCAAGGTGGATCAGTTGAGCGCTGCGTCCACGACCGGTTTCCACGCGGCCTCGTTTGCGGCCATCCAATCGGCGACCACGTCTTCGACTGAGCCGCCATCGACATCGACCGCGCCCATCATTGGCTGCTGGTCTTCGACGGCGAGGGTATAGTTTGAAAGGATCTCGAACGCGGCAGGCCATTTATCTGCCATGCCCGACCATGAGGCTTTGAAAATGCGGCTGGGTGAAAAGCCGCAATCCATCGTCGCATCGGGGTTTGGCCCCCAGGCGGCGTCGGTGAAGCAATCGTCGTTGCCCACAGGCACGTCGACGAATTGCACATCATAGGCCGACATTGCCCAGTGCGGTTGCCAGAAGACGATGAAAAGTGGCGACTTTTTCTCGGTTGCGGCGCGCAGTTCTGCAATCAGCGCGCCTTCGGACCCGGCGGGGACGGCTTTGAACGGCAGGCCAAACCCGGCCATGCGTTCGGCCCCCGGTGTGCCCCAGTCGGCGGGGTAATCGACCAGGCGGCCCATGGGCAGTGTTTCGGCTGTGGCGAATACGCCTGCGCAGTCTTTCAGCGCCTGCCAATCGGGCAGGCCCGGGCAGAGTTCGGCCACATGGGCCGGATAAGCGAGCCCTTCTTTTGCGTCGAGGCCAAGATCGCCGAGTTCGACAACGGTGCCGTCGTCGATCTTTTTGGCGTATTCGTCGGACACATTGGAGGACCAGATTTCGAGTGTGGCTGTGATGTCGCCATCGGCCAGCGCCTGAAACTGGTTCATCATACCAGCGGTGACATATTCAACCGTGTACCCTGCCGCTTCCAGCATTTCGCCGGCCACATGGGTGGTGACGTGTTGGCCGGTCCATTCGTTGATGGCAAGTTTGATTGGTTCGTCGACGGCGCCAAGTTCGGCGGCATGCGCGCTGCCGGTGGCAAGAAGCGTGGCAAGGCAAAGGCGTGAGAGTGTCATGGGGGCCCCATAGGTTGAATTTTGTGATTGGCGCAATTGGGGCAGTCTGGGCGACAAGACGCAAGGGGTTTCTTGGTGCGCGCTGCGGTTTTGGCCCGTCGGATGGGCAGATTGCAGGGTGATCTTGACGCTGCGGCATGTGCGCGAAAACCGAGTCTTTCCGAACACACCCGCATCTTGCGTGCGGTGATCGGTACTACCCAAAATCAAGCGGCTGACCTATAAAGCCTGTGTGAACGGCCCGATGGGCCGCAAAAGGCAGGGAGAAGAGGCGGATGCGCTGCCCGTTTTGTGGAAATATCGACACTCAAGTAAAAGACTCGCGACCGGCAGAAGACCACGTCGCCATTCGGCGGCGGCGCTTTTGCCCGGCCTGTGGCGGACGTTTCACGACCTATGAGCGCGTGCAGTTGCGCGATTTGGTGGTGATCAAGTCGAACGGGAAGCGGGAAGATTTTGATCGTGACAAGCTGGAACGTTCGATCCGGATTGCGATGCAAAAACGCCCGGTGGACCCCGAGCGGATTGATCAAATGATCAGCGGCATAGTCCGTCGACTGGAAAGCATGGGCGAGACAGACATTCAATCGACGACGATTGGTGAGATCGTGATGGAAAGCCTGGCGCGGATCGACAACGTGGCTTACGTGCGATTTGCCAGCGTTTACAAGAACTTCCAGGATGCCGGGGACTTCGACAAGTTTGTGAGCGAGCTGCGTCCCCCCACCAAGGACGAGTGAGCGGGCCAACCCCTTTGGATGACCGTTTCATGGCGCAGGCGCTGTCTTTGGGCGCGCGTGGGCTGGGGCGGGTGTGGCCGCGGCCATCGGTCGGGTGCGTGCTGGTGCGCGGCACCCGCATCGTCGGGCGCGGCGTCACTGATGCGGCGACCGGGGATCATGGGGAAGTTGTGGCGTTGCGGCAGGCCGGTGCGCTGGCGCGCGGGGCGACGGCCTATGTCACGTTGGAGCCGTGTTCGCATCATGGGCGGACCCCGCCTTGTGCAGACGCTTTGGTGACGGCGGGGGTTGCGCGCGTTGTCGCGGCGCTGGAAGACCCGAACCCCGCTGTGTCTGGCGCGGGGCTGTCGCGGTTGCGCGCGGCTGGCGTCGAAGTCTCAGTGGGCGTGGGGGCCGGGGCGGCGCGGCGGCAGCTGAATGGGTTTTTGCATCTTATGAAACTTGGGCGGCCGGCGGTGACCCTGAAGCTGGCGACCAGTTTTGACGGGCGGATCGCCACCGCGTCGGGCGAAAGCCGGTGGATCACCGGGCCTGCCGCGCGGCGGGTCGTGCATAGTCTGCGGATGCGCCATGACGCGGTGCTGGTGGGGGCCGGGACCGCGCGGGCCGATAACCCGACGCTGACCGTGCGCGACATGGGCACCACACACCAGCCGGTGCGGGTTGTCGCATCGCGGCGGTTAAATCTGCCCTGGCCGAACCGGTTGGCCGATACCATTCAGGACGGCCCGGTCTGGATATTGCACGGGCAGGATGATGCCAAACCGTCCGCTTTGGAAAACTGGCAGCGTATTGGGGCAAAAACGCTGCCTGTTGCCGTTGAAGGCCAGCAGTTGGACATGGGCGCAGCTTTGCGCGCCTTGGGCAACGAAGGGATCACGCGGGTGTTCTGCGAAGGGGGTGGGGCAATGGCGGCGTCGCTTTTGGCGGCAGGGCTGGTGGATGATTTGATCGTCTTTACCGCAGGTTTTGCCTTTGGGGCCGAAGGGCAACCTGCCATAGGGGCCATGGGTTTGTCGGCCCTGTCAGATGCCGAGCGGTTTGATCTGGTCGAGACGCGCGGCGTGGGGGCCGATGTTATGCAGTACTGGGAAAAGCGCGCGGATTAGCAGCTTGGCCCTTAGGGCAACAGTGCGCGAAGCCAGGCCATGGCTTTGTTGACCGGCGGCATGTCGATGCCTTTTGACAAAAGATGCACAGCGGTTTCAGGCGAAATCGGCGCGCCGGTTTCGGGGTGAAAGTACCTTGGATACCCGATCAGGCAGGCATGGGCCAAACCGGCAAGCGTCACGTTGACCCCGCGATGGGCGGGAGCGGCCGCTTTGTCGGTTGTCAGGCCCCAGCCCGCGTAGAACGGCAAACCGAGACAGGTCACGGGTTTGCGGCGCAGGAGCGCTTCGAACCCGAGGGTCGAGGTGATCGTCCAGACCGCATCACAGGCCGCTAACGCCTGAACGGGCGAGACATTGAGAAGCGCGTGATCGGCCAGCCCTTCGAGCGCGCTGTCGGGCACGGCCCCGTTGCGCAGACCGGCTTCGACATCGGGGTGCGGTTTCCAAAGGATATGCGCGTCGGGGTTTTCGGCGCGCGCGTGCTGAAGCAATTCAAGATTTGTCGTGATATCGGTCGCGCCTTTCAGCAGTGACGCGTCGTCTTCGACCTGTCCCACGACCAAAATGGTCCGGTCGGCGGCCGGTAAATCGGGCAAATCGCCGGAAATGTTGTATTTGGTCAAGCCGTGGCGCTGAATATCAGCAATCAGCCGTTCAGCACGTTCGATTTCGCCATGACCGAGCGCCGATGAATTGGCGATCAAACGGTCCAGCTTGCCTTCAACCGTTGGGTCAAAATAGAGCGACGGATGGTCCATCACCAAAGACACAGGCACGTTCAACGCCGCCCCCAGACCTTGCGACCGGAGGAACCCGTCTTCTATCCGAAGCGCATCAGGTGGCGCCGGGGCAAGGCCCCAGGTGACGGTTTTTCGGCCTTTGGCTGCGCCGCGGAATTTAAGCCGTTTTTCGCGGCCCAGAGCGCGTTTCAGATGCGGGCGCTTCCAGGGTTTCATATTCAGCGCGAGATAGCCGTCTTTGTCTTCGCGCCAGGCCCGGGTCTGGGCCGCAAGCGTGTAAAGGACGTCTTCGAGCTGACAAAGCCGGTCTTGTTCCGGGTCGTACCAGACCGGGTAAAGGATCATGGCCGCTGCAAATAGCTGGGCGCGGGTCAGCGTGCGTTCGCGCCGGGGTGGGGCGTTTTCATCCTGTGTCAGGCCCCAGCCTGCGTAAAACGGTTGGCCGAAAACGCGGGGTTTGTGGCCTGCAAAGATAGCTTCGAACCCCAATGTCGAGGAATGGGTGTAGACGCCGATAGCCCCATCGAACAACCGCCACGGGCTGATCGGTTGGTCATATAGCGTGACGCGGTCGATGTTTTGGGCCGGGTCGTAAAGGCCATTGCGCGCGCCACCTGCGGTTTCCGGGTGGGCTTTGACCAGAATAGGCGCGCCCGGGTTTTCTTCGGCGGCATAGGTCAGCATTTCGCGAAACTCGGCCCGTCCGGCCCCCATCAGCGCCGCATCGCCGTCGGTCTGGTCGATAACGACCACATAGCCGGGGGCCGGTGGTTCAATGGTTGGATCGGTCGCAGCGTATTTGCCGAGATGCGCGTGCTTAAGCGTATCAATAGAATGGCGTGCGCGGTTGAGAAGGGCAGTGTCGTCCAGCGCGTGTGTGGCCAGAAGCTTTTCCAGATCCGATGGTTGGCTGCCGTCGAAATGCACGCCGGTTTTGTCGAGACAAAGCCCAATTGGCGAAGAAGGACGTACGCGGGCCGGGTGAACCGAGCGCAGGAATGCGTCTTCGACCGTCAGGACAGGTGCGTCACGCCATTCGGCGACCGCTTCGGCCCGCCATGCAGTGCGGGTGCGCCCCCAAAGGCCGACCCAGTCGTTTTCGCCCGGCAGGCCGACCGATACATCCCAGCCCGCCAGTCCCAGAATGCGTTTCAGGCGGCCTTCGGTAAGAAAGCCGCCTGAGTAAACGCATAGACGTTGTGTGTTTTGAGTTGTCGTCACTCGCCGATCGAAGTGAGCGTTTCAGTTGTGACGACCGGGCCGACAATCGCGTTCAGCACTTTGTTGAACTGGTTGTACGGCGCTTCGGTGACATAAACGGTGTCTTCGCTGCGAATATCAAAGTCGCGGGCCAGGAACACGCCATTTGGCGAGGTCAGGTCCAAGAGATAGATAAAGCGCTGCGGTCCGTTCAGGTCTGTGCGACCCAGAACCTTGCGTGCGACATGTTCGGGTTCATCGCGGAAGACGAAGATGCCTGTTGGGTCAGCCAGCGCAGGGCTGAGGCCGCCGACATTGGCCAAAGCTTCGATGGCCGAGACCGATTGCGTGTCGAATGGCACACGCACCTGTGTCAGCGTCGAGCCGAGCGCGGTGAAGTAGCGTTCGTCTGCTTCGACCAGGATACGGTCGCCGGCGCGAAGGGCAATGTCGAGACGTGGGTTGGCGTAGAGGTCTTGCAACCAAACCGTACCGGAATGCGCGCCGCGCGTCAGGGTAACCTGCGCGGTTTCAGACGGAAGCGAGATGCCACCGGCGGCTGCCAGCATTGCGGTCAAGGTGCGTGTGGGGCGTTCGATTGGATAAACGCCCTGTGCGCTGACGCCGCCAATCAGCGAAACGGTTGCGCCATCGCCGGCAACGCGCTGGACCACGACCTGTGGGTCGGGCGTTTGCGCTTCGAGTTTTTCGGTGATGATGCGACGGATCGCTTCGGGGCTGTTGCCGCTGGCTTTGATCCGGCCTGCATATGGCACAAAGATAAAGCCACTGCCGTCGACCTGAATTTCGCTAAGTTCGGCGGCGGTGCCGCTGCCCAGCGTCAGAAGGCCGTCATCGACGTTTTCCCAGATTTGCAGGCTGAGCGTGTCGCCCGGCTGAATTGTGTCCGAACCCAGCGTTCCGGCGTGGATCAGCGCGCTGGAAAAGCCCAACGAAGGCTGGAAATTCGCGGCCCGCGCGACTGAATCATCCACCGTGATCACGAAGGCATTGCCTTGTTCCTGCACGGAGCCTGAAAAGATTTCATTTTTTGTGGGGCCCGAACGGGGAAGGCCGCACCCGGCAAGAACGCTTGCCGATACAACGATCGCCACCCAGCGGGCGCGTGTATTAAATTTGTTTTTCACTGCACGGTCCTCGACCTTGTTTGCCTGCCTGGCTTATTGCGGAAGACGTTAGAATGGAATTTCTATTTTTTCCAGAACAAGAACGGTCTGTTAACGAACGAGCCGAAGGTGTTGCGCGCCCGCCGCATGTTGGGTTGCCGTCAGAGTCTGGTAGGGATCGTGCTTGGACAGCATCAAATCAGGCATTTGGCGCAGCAATTTGCGCCGCGACAGCGTGCCGTAAAAGCCGCCTGGTATCTGAGATGTGGCCAGCAAAAAGCTGCGATAGGTCAAATAGGCGTCGCGATCGGGGGCTTTGGGGGTCTCAAAAAACTGATCCAACGGCTGATCCGACACAAATTCGGGCCGGTTGTAGACCGCGTCGCCAAAGGCACGCAGCGGCAAGGCTCGCCATAGCGCTTGTTCGGCCGATGTAGAATTGACCGTCAGCGCGGTGCGGGCTGTGTCAAGCAAGCGGGCCAGCTTGCCGCCTGTCAGAAAATGCACGCGCCCTCTGAGGCCATAGTCACGGCTTAGCCGCCGGATCAGCGGGCGCAGCGGCTCGCGCCCGTCTTCCAGCGGATGCGCCTTTAGGACCAGATGGTGGTGGCCGGGCGCGCCTTTGGCGAAACCTGCAAAGACCGTTTCAAGAAACTGCGCCTGATCGGGGAATGGCCCGTGATCGAGGAAATTCGCGTCATGGGCCAGTTGCAAAAGCACCAGATGATAGGGAAAGCCGCCGAAACGCACGCGTGCGGTGGTGGCGCCGCGTTTGACGGTGCGCAGGGGCGCCGACAGCAGCTTTTTCGAATGCAGCCGAAACTCGGCCCAGTAATTCGGGCTGCGATGCGGGCGATAGCCGGGATAGCCCGCATTGCCCGCAAGAAGGCGCGCGTGATAGGCCGCGCCCCAGAACATATGTGCCCGCATATCGCCCCAGCGATCGGGGGTTTCGTGCAAGACGGGTGCACCTGCTTTCAGGGCGTCGTCCATGTCGTCCAGCGAAAATTGTGTGGTGCGCGAATTGGCGTTCGCCGGACCCCGTTCGTAGGTGACCCAGTAGGGGCGAAGATAGCCTTCTTCGAAGACATGCGGGGTCAGCCCATGGGCGTCGGCCACCTGAAGCGCGGTCTGGTGGATGGCGCGGCTGGAGCCATAGAGCACCAGGTCGGTGACGCCATAGTCGCGGATCAGGCGGATCAGGTGATCGGATAGTGTCTCGGGCGCGTCGCGAAAACGGTGCAGGCCCGGTCCTGACCAGAACAACGTGTCGGCGCTGTTGAAGGCAAGGCGGATGGTGCGCGCGCCAGCCTGCCGGATGCGGGCGGCAAGGCTGGAAAAGAAAGGCCCGTGCGGCCCTTGCAGAAAAAGGAAACACCGCGCGCTTGGTGGGATATTGGCCGTATCCATGACGCCTAGTAGCGCGTATTGGGGGGACTGTCATCCTTCGCCTTGCGTGAAGACGGCCCAAAGGGCTAGGACACATTAAGCTGAGTTGGAGAGGCCGAGATGTTCACAGGGATTGTGACCGATCAGGGCGAAATACTGGATCTGAAACAAACGGGTGACCTGCGGGTGCGGATTGCCACCGGGTATGATGTGGCCGGCATTGATCTGGGCGCGTCGATTGCCTGTGATGGCGTCTGCCTGACCGTTGTGGACACCGGCACCACGCCGCGGGGGTGGTTTGATGTTGAAGCCTCGGCCGAGACATTGTCGAAAACCAATCTGGATCAATGGGCCGTCGGGCGTATCGTCAATCTGGAACGCGCCTTGCGTTTGGGCGACGAACTGGGCGGGCATATCGTGTCGGGGCATGTTGACGGTGTTGCAGAGGTGACATCCGTCGTGGATGAAGGCGACAGTACACGTGTCACACTGCGCGCGCCGAAAGAGCTCGCACGGTTCATCGCTCCCAAGGGGTCGGTAGCATTGAATGGCACATCGCTCACAGTCAACGAGGTGGAGGGTGAAGCCTTTGGCATCAACTTCATCCCGCACACCAAGGAAGTGAC
>CALDUK010000010.1 GCA_937924905.1 uncultured Paracoccaceae bacterium
CTGCTTGCGTGTTAGCCCACTGGTCAATGCGATACGCACCGCATCTTGCCGGAATTCCTCCGTCCGTTTCAGTCCCATAGTCAGTCTCCTTTGTTGCAGTAAATGCTATCAAAGGAGCGGCATCAAACCGCGACAGGTCCACTCTGCCTTAGGTCTTGTGTCGAAGGTTCGTGACTCTGTGTAGTCAAACTTGCGCCGGACGATCTGCGCGGTGTATGAGTTGGCACCGCTTTTGAGCGCCTTTTTTCTGATCGTGCCCACGTATGACTCCGGGTGAATTCAGTATGACTCGATACATACTAAACGAAAAAATGGGCAAAAACAGGGGCAAATACGACAAAATCGGCAAGATGGTATGAGCGCTGAAACGAAACAAAAATTAACAAAAACAGATATTTGCCGTGCATCTCGCTTGTCGGTAGCGCCGATGATGGATTGGACGGATCGACATTGCCGGTATTTGCACCGGCTGATGTCGCGCCAGACGTTGCTTTACACTGAAATGGTCACCGCGCCGGCTTTGGTGCAAGGCGGTGCGCGGCATTTGTTGCGCTTTGATCGGGCCGAGCATCCTGTGGCCTTGCAACTGGGCGGATCGGATCCGGCCGAGCTGGCGGCGGCGGCGGTGATGGGCGAAGACGAAGGGTATGACGAGATCAACCTGAATGTCGGATGCCCGTCTGACCGCGTTCAGTCGGGCACTTTCGGGGCTGTTTTGATGAAAACGCCCGCGCTGGTTGCTGATTGTGTGGCGTCGATGCAGGATGCCGTGCGGGTGCCGGTAACGGTCAAGTGCCGGATTGGTGTGGATGATCAGGACCCGGCCGTGGTTTTGCCGGATTTTCTGACGCAGATGCAGACGGCAGGTGTGCGTGCGGTTGCAATCCACGCGCGAAAGGCGTGGTTGCAAGGGTTAAGCCCGAAGGAAAACCGGGACGTGCCGCCGCTGGACTATCCGTTGGTGCATGCGATGAAGGCGGCTTTCCCAAAGATGGTGCTTTCGGTGAACGGCGGGATTGGGTCGCTTGACGACGCAACGGCACATTTACAGCAGGGTATGGACGGCGCGATGATCGGGCGCGCGGCGTATCAAACGCCGTGGGATATCCTGGGCGACGCTGATCGGCGGATATTCGGTCAATCAAACCCGCTAAAGGGGCCGGATGATGTGGTCGCGGCAATGCTGCCTTATATCGCGCGGCATCTTGGTGAGGGTGGGCGTTTGCATGCCATCACGCGTCATATGCTGGGGCTGTTTGCTGGGCGACCCGGTGCGCGGCATTGGCGGCGGGCCTTGTCGGAAGGCGCGCACGCCCCGGGCGCTGGTTTGGACGTGGTCGAAGACGCGTTGCGGCAGTATCGCGCGCAAGCCCAGTTGGCCGAGGCGGGTTAGGCTTTCGCCGCCCGAAGGGTTTTCAGGCGTTCTCGCATGGCGGCATCGGCCTGGGGCGAGCCATCGTGGAACGTGCCAAAGAGCTTGTCGAACGGCACCAGACCGTCGCCGTAGTTTACCTCGAAATACTTGTGGTGCAGGTAATGACCATACGCATGGGCGTCGATCGTCACGTCGTCACCGATCTCGATCTTATCAAAGCCGATGTGGCCCGGGATGGCGCCGAAACCTGCCTTGTGCAGTTGGTACAAAGCGATCATCGGGTGCGAAGGCAGGATGACGTGGTAAAACACGGACGCAAAGTAAAGTACATGTTCCGCCGGATGCATCGCCAGCGACGACCAGGGCGAGGGGTTCACCGATTTATGGTGGATCGAATGCACATGCTTGTAGAGCCAGGGCAGGTGGATCAGCCGGTGGATGGCGTAGAAATGCGCCTGATGCAGGAAAGACACCAATAGCGCCACCATGAACAGATAGACCGGCGCATCGTGAAAACTGAGCCAATTGCCCCAGGTGTTGGCATAGGCCCACAGCATCAGCGCGGCCGAAAGCGTCCAGATGGTGACACCGGACAGAAAGGTGCGCAGGACATTTTCGACGTTCTGGCTTTTGAACCAGAACTGTTTGCTTTTGATGTCGCCGGGGAAGCGCGGGTTGAACTTGAAGCGTCCTTCTTGCGCCCGTGACATGTAAAGCCGCGCCTCGAACGCACCATAAAACAGCGCAACGGCGATGGCGTTCACGACATAAAGCCGCAAGATCCATCCCGGCGCCAGGGTTTGCATGACCTCGACCGGTGGAATGAACCAAAGCCAATACACCACCGCTGAGGCTGCGAAAATGATGTTCCACGGCAAGAAATAGCTGGGCAGCCAGGCCCAGACCTCGCGCAGTTTCGGGGGGTACAGCGGCGCGATTTTCAAATGCCTGTTGGGCGCATAGTGGCCGCGCGCGTCGCGGGTGCCGTGAATGCTTTCGTCTGTCATGACAAAATTCTGGCTGAAACGGGGGCTGGTCGTCAATATCTAAGGGCCGGTCCGGAATCGCGTCTTGTGGTTGTGCAGTCGGGCGACCCTGCGAAAATTTATGAAACAAGATCGAAGGACTTGCAGAATCGGGAATGGGCAGATTACCAGACCGGCATGGAAAAGATGTCTGCCCCCAAACCCGCCGCCGACTTGGCCGATAAGATTGCCAAATTCCAGACGTCCGAACTGGAACGGTTTCTGCGGGATCACTTGCAGCGCCGTGACCTGCATCAGGTTGTCGCCAACCTGAACGAGGCGGCTGTGTCGAAAGGCAACCCTAAGGCGGAAGACGCGCGCAAAGCGTTGAAACGTCTGGGTTTTGTGGACTAGAATATATCGGGTTCGTCCACTGGCGCGCCAAAATCAGTTTTCAGGAAATCGAAGTCGCATCCTTTGTCGGCCTGTTCGATGTGGCGCGCGTACATCCAGCCAAACCCACGTTCGAACCGAGGCTCTGGAGGTGACCAGTTTGCGCGCCGCGCGGCAAGTGTTTCGTCCGAGACCAGAACGTCTAATCGGCGTTCCGGCACATTCATCCGGATGATGTCGCCGGTTTCGATCAGCGCCAGCGGGCCGCCGACAAAGGCTTCGGGCGCGACATGCAGAACACACGCGCCGTAAGACGTTCCAGACATGCGGGCATCCGACAATCGCATCATGTCGCGGTGACCGTCTTTCAACAGCGCTTTCGGCATGGGAATCATGCCCCATTCCGGCATGCCCGGCCCGCCCTGTGGACCAGCGTTGCGCAGAACCAAGACATGTTCGGGCGTCATTGGATAGTCTTCGTCATCAATGATCACTTTCAACGCGGAATAGCTGTCGGCGACGATGGCGGGGCCTTCGTGGGTGTGGAATTTCGCGTCACAGGCGGCCGGTTTGATCACTGCGCCATCCGGCGCGAGATTGCCGCGAAGAACGGCCAGAGAGCCTTCGTGATAGACCGGGTTCGACAGCGGGCGGATCACATCCGGGTTGTAGTTTTGTGCCCCTTGCAGCCCATCACCCAAGGACTGTCCGGTAACAGTTAAGGCAGAAAGATCAAGCTTTTCGCCGAGTTCTTTCATCAAGGCGGGAAGGCCGCCTGCGTAAAAGAAATCCTCCATCAGATAGGCAGTGCCGGACGGTCGGATATTGGCAATCACCGGCGTTGTGCGCCCGATGGCGTCCAGATCATCCAGCCCCCAGTTAAGGCCCGCGCGCCGGGCCATGGCAATCAGATGAATGACCGCGTTGGTTGAACAACCGGTCGCCATGGCGACGGTCGTCGCGTTTCGAACGGAGGTATCAGTCATGATTTTATCAGGCGTCAGGTCTTCCCAGACCATATCGACAATGCGGCGGCCGCAGGTGGCGGACATGCGTTTATGCGCCGCATCAGGGGCGGGGATCGAGGATGCACCGGGCAATGTCAGACCGAAAGCCTCGGCAATCGACATCATGGTGCTGGCGGTGCCCATGGTCATACAGGTGCCATAGCTGCGGGCAATACCGCCCTGAACCCCGCGCCAGGCGGTTTCGTCAATTTTGCCAGCGCGCCGTTCGTCCCAGTATTTCCAGACATCGGTGCCCGAGCCCAGCTTTTCGCCCGCGAAGTTGCCGCGCAACATTGCGCCTGCGGGCAAAAAGATAAACGGCAGACCCATGCTGACCGCGCCCATCACAAGAGCAGGGGTGGACTTGTCGCAGCCGCCCATCAGAACTGCACCGTCGACCGGGTGGGATCGCAGCGTCTCTTCGACCTCCATCGCGCCAAGATTGCGATAGAGCATCGAGGTGGGTTTCAGAAACTGCTCGGCAAAGTCGGGCACGGGCAGTTCAACCGGCATGCCGCCCGCTTGCAGGATGCCGCGTTTGACCCACTCGGCCCGGTCGCGCAGATGGTGGTGGCATGGCGAAAGATCGGACCAGGTGTTGAGAATGGCAATGATCGGGCGACCGGCCCAGTCGTCGTCACAAAGGCCCATTTGCATGGCGCGGCTGCGATGGCCCATCGAGCGCAGATCATCGGGCGCAAACCAACGTGCGCTTCTTAGGTCTTCGGGTTTTTTCCTGTGGCTGGTCATGACTGCGCCCCGCAACATCTGGTTTGGTCAGATTAACCCGCCATCGACGATAAAGCTTTGCTTGGTGATCATGCGGGCATCGTCAGAGGCCAGAAAAAGAGCCATGCGGGCAATTTCGTCGCCTTCCATGATCGTTCGCAACAATTGTTGCGAGACAAGTTCGTCCACCTCCTTGTCGGTCGGGTACCACAGCGCGCGTTGCTTGGGGGTGAAAATAGCACCCGGTTCGATGGCGTTGACGCGGATATTGTCGGGGCCAAACGCGTCGGCCAGCGATTTGGTCAGGCCGATGACGCCCGCTTTGGCCGTGGCGTAAGGGACCATGTCACCGCCTGCCAGCCGCCAGACGACCGAGGAAACATTGATGATCGACCCACCGCCTGCGGCTGCCATGCCGGGATGCACGGCCTGGGCTGCAATAAACTGCGCGCGCAAATTGATGTTCTGGCTTTTGTCCCAGTCATCGGCCTCGATGCGGGCGATGGGCTGGCGAAAATCGTTGGCCGCGTTGTTGATCAGAACCCGAAAGGCCCCAAGCTTGCCAGCAAGGGTTTTGATCGCATTCCGGAACGCGGGGACGTCTGTGATGTCGACAGCTTCGAATATGGTGCCGGTTTCCTTGGCCAGCGCTGCGCCCGTGTCGTGTTGGATATCAACAAAACCAACGTTTGCCCCTTGTTCGGCAAAAGCGCGGACGATGTCGGCACCAATGCCCGAGGCGCCGCCGGTGACCAATATCGGGCTGTCTTTTAGAGAAGGATAGGTCGCGAAAGTCATGGCAGTCTGATAGCCCAGCGTGTCGGGCTTGGCGAGGGTCTTGCAATGCCGGGCCAAGCAGCCAACAAAGTGCCATGTTGGATCTGAAAGACCTTGAATGCCTCTCGGCCCTTGCGCGTCATCGGCATTTCGCGCGCGCCGCCGAGGAATGCGGTATGTCGCAACCGGCATTTTCGATGCGTATCCGCAATCTGGAAGAACGGTTAGACACGCAAATTGTGCGGCGTGGCAATCGGTTTCAGGGCCTGACCGCCGAAGGCGAAATCGTTTTGCAGCATGGTCGGGCCATTCTGGACCAGTCCCGCGCGCTTGAGGATCAAATCCGTGCTGCAAAGGGCGAGGTGATCGGCACGCTTCGGCTGGGGACCATTCCAACCGCCAACACTTATGCCGCGCGGATTGCGACCTGGCTGCGCGCTAGGCATCCGGGCATCACGCTGCGGATTGACACGACCAGTTCGATTGACTTGTTGCAGGGGCTGGAAGATGGCCGTTTTGACGCGGCAATCACCTATACTGATGGGGTGGCCACCAGCCTGCTGCGTGTCGATCCGCTGTATGACGAACGGTACGTGCTGATGGTGCCAAACACGCTGGTTCAGCTCGAAGGCGGCGAGATCACCTGGGCCGAAGCTGCGAAATTGCCGCTGATCCTGCTTGAAGGCGAAATGCAAAACCGGCGGATCATTGATCAGATTTTTGAAGACGTTGGCGTCGACACGCAGGTGGTGGCCGAAACCGATGGGTTTACGGCCATGGTCGCGATGGCGGTCGATGGGTTGGGCGCTGCGGTGTTGCCCCATGTATTGATCGACAAACTGGGTGTGTTTGTGGACGTGTCGCTGTTGCCGCTTGTCGATCCGGTGATCGGTAAATCGGTTGGACTTGTTTTGCCGAACCGGGGCCAGAGCATTCCGGCGGTCGAAGCGTTGCGCGAGACGGTCCTGGAGCGGCAAGAACAATAAGTAAAAATTATTGATATATTAGAATATCCAAATTGACGATATGTTTTCCTAATGGCACGATCTTCGCAAAATCAAGGAGGCGTGGATGGCCCCGCTCGACGATCAGAAAGGTGTCTGGAAACAGAAAGGCACCGGTAAAAGCCGCAAAACCCCCAAGGGACGACAGGTTGATGATACCGCGCTGGCGGACGTGCAGGCGCTTTTGGGCGACCGTCCCCGTCGCCGGGATTTGCTGATCGAGTTTTTGCACCTTGTTCAGGACGCATACGGGCATCTGTCTGCGCCCCACATCGCGGCCTTGGCGGATGAACTGCGTCTGGCGCAGGCCGAGGTCTATGAGGTTGCGACGTTTTACGCGCATTTCGATGTGATACCTGACGGCGAGGCCCCGCCACCGGCTTTGACGATCCGGGTGTGCGATTCCCTGTCCTGCGAACTGGCGGGCGCGCAGGCGCTCAAAACGGCTTTGGAAGACGGGTTGGATGCGTCTGACGTGCGGGTGTTGCGCGCGCCCTGCATGGGCCGGTGCGACACCGCGCCGGTGTTGGAACTGGGCCATCACCACATTGATCACGCGACGCCTGAAAAGGTGCAAGCGGCGATTGCGGCGGGTCACAGCCATGCGGTGATCCCCGCCTATCAGACTTTGGCAGATTGGCAGGCCGAAGGGGGCTATGCGACGCTGAAACACTTGCGCAACAAAGGCGACTGGGAAGAGGTTCAAGACAATATTCTGGCCTCGGGTCTTCGTGGTCTGGGTGGGGCGGGTTTTCCGTCGGGCAAGAAATGGGGATTTGTGCGCGCCAACCCCGGCCCCCGCTATCTGGCCGTGAACGGGGACGAAGGCGAACCGGGGACCTTCAAGGACAGATACTATCTTGAACGGACCCCGCATGTGTTTCTGGAGGGCATGCTAATCGCTGCCTGGGCCGTCGAAGCCGAGACGTGTTTTGTCTATATGCGCGACGAATACCCGGCGGTGCTGGAAATTCTCCGGCGCGAGATTGCCGCGTTGGAAGACGCAGGCATTGTAGCACCCGGTTATATCGATCTGCGCCGTGGTGCCGGGGCGTATATATGCGGTGAAGAAAGCGCGATGATCGAAAGTATCGAAGGCAAGCGTGGCTTGCCGCGTCACCGCCCGCCGTTTGTGGCCCAGGTCGGGGTCTTCGGGCAACCGACGCTCGTTCACAATGTCGAAACGCTCTATTGGGTCGCGAAGGTCTGCCGCGAGGGGCCCGAGTGTCTGAACGCAACTGAAAAGAACGGGCGCGTTGGATTGCGCAGCTATTCCGTGTCTGGGCGCGTCGCAGCGCCGGGGGTTTATCTTTTGCCAGCCGGATCGACAATCCGCGACATAATCGAGGCGGCCGGGGGTATGGAAAACGGCCACACATTCAAAGCCTATCAACCGGGTGGTCCGTCGTCCGGATTGTTGCCCGCCACGATGGATGACATTCCTTTGGACTTTGACACCTTGCAACCGCATGGCAGCTTTATTGGTTCCGCCGCCGTGGTTGTGTTGTCTGATCAGGACAAGGCGCGCGATGCCGCGCTGAACATGTTGCGGTTTTTCGAAGACGAAAGCTGCGGACAATGCACGCCGTGCCGGGTTGGTTGCGAAAAAGCGGTTAAACTGATGCAGGCCAAGCACTGGGATCAGGACTTGCTGGAAGACCTGTGCACGGTGATGGGCGACGCGTCGATCTGTGGGTTGGGGCAGGCGGCGCCCAACCCCATTCGGCTGACGATCAAGCATTTCGGGGATGAAATATGAGCAGACCGATATCGTTGCAGATATTGTTTGCGATCTTGCGTCGTGCGGCATGTGCCACGGTTTTTTGTTTCATCGCCACTGGCGCTTTGGCCCAGGCCCGGGGGTGCTTTGTCGAAAACCTGCCAGCCCCCGGTGACCGTGAAGGATATGAAACCCGGATACGGGCTTTGATGGTGGCGCATGCCCCGATTGAATACCGCGCAAGCTGTGGGATTCAGGATGACAGCGATAAGGTTTATTTCGACGCGTTGCGCGCGCAGGTGTCCTGCACAGACAGCGACGCCTATGGCCAGTTTTTTGGCCCCTATCTCAGCGGGCAGGACAATTACGTATTTGCCGTCCGGCGCGTTGAATTGCGCACGGATGAGGATTTTGACCGTTACTGCGCGATTGTCGAACGGATCGATCTGAAAAGTGCCGTTACCGCAGAAGGCGCGGTGGACCCGAATATCCTGCAAGCCCAGGCGCCGCTGTTTCATGCGCTGCGCGAGCTGGTTCTGACGCGACGGTGGCAACAATGACAACAGGTATCGCAACACCCGATCAACGGAGTGGCTTGAGATGAAAGACGTGATTGAAACGATGGTCACCTTTTCCTTGGATGGCGAAAAGGTGAGCGTGCCCGAAGGCACCACAATCTGGGAAGCGGCGCACGGGCGCGGGCTGACCATTCCGCACCTGTGTCACAAGCCGGCGCCCGGCTATCGCCCGGATGGCAACTGCCGGGCCTGTATGGTCGAGGTCGAAGGTGAACGCACGCTTGTGGCGTCCTGCATTCGGCCCGTTGCAGACGATATGATTGTAAAGACCGCAAGTGAACGCGCTGAAAAGTCACGCAAATTGGTGGCTGAACTGTTGGTTGCAGACCAGCCTGACGTGAAGCATGACGCCTCTAGCCATTTTTGGGATATGGCTGAGGCCAACGGTGTTGCCGAAAGTCGCTTTCCGTCGGTGGAAAAAGACCGCGTGCCGCTTCTCGATGACAGCCATGTGGCGATGCGCGTCAATCTTGATGCCTGTATTCATTGCAACCTTTGCGTCCGCGCCTGTCGCGAGGTGCAGGTCAATGATGTGATCGGTATGGCGGGTCGTGGTCATGATGCGAAAATCGTTTTTGATCAGGATGATGCGATGGGAAGTTCGTCCTGCGTCGCCTGTGGCGAATGCGTGCAGGCTTGCCCCACCGGCGCGTTGATGCCAGCCACCGTTCTTGACGATACTCAACAAGGCGACAGCGCGGATTACGACACCGAGGTTAAATCAGTCTGCCCCTATTGCGGCGTCGGCTGCCAATTGTCGTTCAAGGTCAAAGACGACCGGATTGTCTATGTCGACGGGATTGATGGCCCCGCGAATGAAAACAGGCTTTGCGTCAAAGGGCGGTTCGGGTTCGACTACATCAATCACCCGCACCGCTTGACCAAACCCCTGATCCGCCGCGACGATGCGCCCGCCAAGGGGTTGAACGTGGACCCGGGCGACATCCACACCCATTTCCGCGAAGCCAGCTGGGACGAAGCGCTGGATGCTGCGGCGAACGGCCTGAAGGGCCGGGGGCGCGAGGTGGCAGGCTTTGGCTCAGCCAAATGTTCGAACGAAGAAGCCTATCTGTTTCAAAAGCTGATCCGGCAGGGGTTCAAACATAACAATGTTGATCACTGCACACGGCTTTGCCACGCCTCGTCGGTGTCGGCGCTGTTGGAAAATGTCGGATCGGGTGCGGTCACAGCGACGTTCAACCAGATTGAAAACGCCGATGTGGCTATCGTCATCGGGGCAAATCCAACCGAAAACCACCCCGTTGCAGCGACCTATTTCAAGCAATTCGCTAAGCGCGGCGGCAAGTTGATTGTCATGGACCCGCGCGGTCAGGGGCTAAAGCGGCACGCCAGCCATATGCTGCAATTCAAACCGGGCGGCGATGTTTCGATGCTGAACGCGATCATGCATGTGATCGTCGAAGAAG
>CALDUK010000011.1 GCA_937924905.1 uncultured Paracoccaceae bacterium
ACTCACTCACTCACTAAATCGAACGCAACACCTTGTCCGATGAGTGGAAGATGCGGGATCGGGGTGATTCTCTCAATTCGTTAAGTTTTTTACGATCTAGTGTGAATTATCACCCGACGTGGGGTGATTTTTCATACCACCAGCTTGCGGTATGGCCCCGGGGTGGCGCGGGACCGTCTTTCGCATTTGAAAGCTCGCACACACCAAAAAGTAACCTTGAACAGGCAGATTGCGCCCAAAGCGACCATCCAAGGTGGGTTCGAATTGAGTTCCGACGTCCTGCGGCGCAAGCTTGCGGCGCGAAATGCAAAACCTGATGCGTCTTCCGGTTCTCTGGAAGACATCTTGCGCGTGACCATGCCACGGGATGCCGATGACGTTTTGTCGTTCGACGTGACGCTGATCGGGGTCACGGAAAGCCGGGCCGACAAAACCCGCGTGCTGGATGATCTTAGCGAAGACCGGCTGATTTACCTTTTCGAGAATGACACAAGGCATCGCGGCCTGATTTGGCTTAGCCCCGGTCTTCTGGCTGCATTGGTCGAAGTGCAAATGTCAGGCCGGGTCAGCGAGACCGACCCTGGTGACCGGGTGCCAACGCGCACCGACGGCGTGGTCGCCAGTGAAATTGTGGATCGCTGGATCGGTTCGGCCGCTGATGCGATGGAAAAGGCAGGCATGGCACCTGTCTTTCCGGTTGCGGGCTTTCAGCGCGAAAACGGGGTTTTGAACCGGCGCGAAGCAGACCTGTTGCTGGAACCGGGGGCGTTTCGCGTTTTTCAGATCGAGTTATCGCTGGGCGGTGGTGCCAAAACGGGGAAGCTGTCGGTCGTGTTGCCGATTGTGCGCAAGGCGCGTCCGCCTGTCACCATGGCCAAGGCTGATATGGTGCGCGCGCATTTGCCAAACCTGCCCGTGACCCTGCAAGCCGTCCTTGCGCGCTTGCCTCTGGATATATCCCGCGCGCGCAACATTGCGCAGGGCGAATTGTTGGAAATCCCGGTCGAAAGCTTGCGCAAGGTGCGGCTTGAAAGCCGGAACGGCAAGATGGTCGGCGTGGCGCGTCTGGGCCAGCTTGGCGGGTATCGCGCCGTGCGGATACGGGGCGAGGGCGAAGAAACACCGCTCGATATCGACGCGACCGCCTTGGGCAGCGGGGCCTTGTCAGTTCCCGGCGCGCCCGCGCCATTGCCGGACATGCCTGCGCTTGGCACCGAACTGCCGCCCGCTGATTTGCCCGAGCTTCCCGACTTGCCCGATCTGCCCGCATCCCCGCCATTGCCAACGGGCGACCTGCCGGATTTACCCGACCTGCCGGACTTGCCAGATCTACCGCCGCTTCCTGACCTGCCGGGCGTATAAATCGTCACCGCAAGCGGATGTGATCGGGCGTGAGAACCTGTGCAAGCCTGCGCTATAAAACGCTGAAACAAAGGGAAAATGCACCTTTCCCACTCGCATTCCGGTGATTTGTGACCAGCCTGTAAAACTGCACGCCGCCCTGTGCGAAATCCAGCGCTTGCAAAGCATCGCACCCCGGACCATCTCCATCCCAACAGACACCAAACCTTACTGAAGGAGGCCCCATGAAACGTTTCATCGTCACAGCATTTGTGGTGGCTCTCGCCGCAAGCGCGGCGTCCGCCCAAGATCAGGCCCGTGCTTTTTTTGTGCCCGTCGCCGAAACCAGCGATGCCACACAGCCCAACGTCCGGCGCGCCAAACCTGTGCCTGCCAACTTTGCCGAAGCAGACCTCAGCCAGGCTGAACTGCGACAGGTCGACAAGAACGGCGACGGCAAAGTCAGCTTCGACGAACTTCTCGCATTCGACTTCTGAAGGCCCCCCATTCTGTCAGAAGTCGCCGACCGCACATAGGTCGGTGAACGGCCGGTGCAGGACTGCACCGGTCGTTCGCATGTCAGGCCACCCTGTTCAGCAGATCTTTTCGCTGCGCGCCAATGCGGCTACGCCTGTCCGGGCCAGCTCGCTCAGGCCCAAGGGGCGCATCAATTCCGCGAAGGCGTCGATCTTTTCGGGCGTGCCCGTGACCTCGAACACAAAACTGTCCAGCGTTGAATCGACCACATTCGCCCGGAAGATATCGGCAAGCCGCAAAGCTTCGACACGTTTGTCGCCGACGCCGGTGACCTTGAACAAGGCCAGCTCGCGTTCCACGCTTGGCCCCTCAACGGTCAGATCATGCACATCATGCACCGGCACGATCCGTCCCAACTGCGCCTTGATCTGCTCAATCACACTTGGCGTTCCAGCGGTGACAATGGTGATCCGGCTTTTGTGTCCATCGGCGTCAATTTCGGCCACCGTCAGGCTTTCAATATTGTACCCGCGCCCGGAAAACAGCCCGATCACACGGGCCAGCACTCCGGCTTCGTTGTCCACAATGACAGCCAGCGTATGGCGGGCAATCTCGGTGTCATGGTGATCGCGCAGATCATAGGCCGAATGGCGCGACGTGCCTTTCTTGATTTTTAGCGGGGACATGGCGTTAGCGTCCTTCCTTTTCACCGGCGATGGAATGATAGAGGCTTGCTGCAAATGCAAGCCCGAATAGCGGCGGAACCACCAGCAAAGGCGGCAATGCAGTGGTGATCGTCGTGGCATTCAACCACACAGACAGCCCCGCGCCCATCCAAAACAACAGACACAAAACAGCGGTCATGCCACCGGGTCGAAACCCGGTCTGGCGCAACAGGAAAAGCGCGGTGATCACTAGAAACGCGCTGTCATAATGCCAAAGGTAAGGCGACGCCAAAGGGATAGCCGCCGCCAAAACCGCAACCGCTGCGTCTGATCTGACCCCAAGTCGACGCCAGACCACAAAGACAACCGCCGCCAAAACCAGCGCCAGCGCCAGATTGACCAGAAGGCCCGTGTCAGGCGACATACCCAACCGGGACAAAAAAGCGGTCACGCTGGTCATCGTGGTCAACGCGCCGGGATTGCCCGCGGCCGTATCACCAAGCGTCTGATACAGGGCCAACAGCTTTGGCCAATAGGCCGCGCCATAAAACATCGTCGCCAGCCCGTGCAGCAAAATCGTGCTGACAGAGGCGGCGAATATTGTGCGCCACGCGCCCATCGCCAGCAAAGCAACCGGGATCAACAGACCCAGCGTGGGTTTCAACGTCAGGCACGCAATCAGAACGCCAGCCCAAACCCACCGCTCGGTCCGCAACGCGTGAAGCGCGGCCAAAAACCCCGCAATCCAAAGCAAGGTGAATTGCCCCGCCAGCAACGCAGGCAAAAAGGCGGGCGCCAGAACAACCGCCAACAACCACGGGCTGGGCGCAAACGGCACCAAGGCTGTACCAAGGGCGGTCAGCGCCACCGCATTGAACGCAAACCACGCCGGAACCAGTGGCAACAGTCCAAACGGTGTCATAAAGGCCAGCGCCGGGGGCGGATGCAGCCAGGGCATCCAGTCTGCCGTGCAGGCGTTAAAACCCGCGTTCAAAACCGCAGGGTCTAAAGCGGCCTGCGCCATGCCGTCGGCGGCCAGACGACCCGCCGACCAGAACACATGGAAATCCAGAATTTGCGTCGTGCAGCCCGCTTCGGTAACCTGGCCAATGCCGGTCAGACCAAACGACACAAGCAGAAAAACCGAAGCGACAGCGTTCAAAGCAGCAAGTTGCCAAAGGCGCGTCGATGGGGGCGCAACTGCCGCTTTGGGCTCGGTCACCGTCGACACCGCGCGCCTGACGTTACACCAACACCGCGCCGCCTTCCTTGATGGCGCTTTGCGTGTCGACGTCTTCGCCCAAAAGCATTTTGTTATGCGCCTCGCCCGACGGGATCATCGGGAAGCAATTCTCGTGCTTCTCGACCAGACAATCAAACACAACCGGCCCATCGTAATTGATCATCTCCATGATCGCATCATCCAGATCAGCCGGATCGCTGACGGTGATCCCTTTGCATCCAAACGCTTCGGCCAGTTTGACGAAGTCGGGCAGGGCCTCGCTCCAGGAATGCGAATAGCGTTCACCGTGCAAAAGCTCTTGCCACTGGCGCACCATGCCCAGACGTTCGTTGTTCAAAATGAACTGTTTCACCGGCAGGCGGAATTGCACGGCGGTGCCAAGCTCCTGCATATTCATCAGCCAGGATGCTTCGCCGGCGACATTGATCACCAACGCATCGGGATGTGCCATCTGCACACCGATCGACGCGGGGAACCCATAGCCCATCGTGCCCAGACCGCCCGACGTCATCCAGCGGTTCGGATCTTCGAACCCCAGATATTGCGCGGCCCACATTTGGTGCTGGCCAACCTCGGTACAGATATACCGGTCGTGGTCCTTGGTCAGCGCTTCCAGCCGCGACAGCGCGTGCTGTGGTTTGATCGTGTTGCCGGTCTGGGTGAATTTCAGGCAATCAACCGCGCGCCATTTTTCAATCTCGGTCCACCACGTGCTCAGCGCCGCGCGGTCGGTCTTGGCGCCGCGCTTTTTCCACACATCAAGCAACTGCTCCAGCACCACGCCGCAGTCACCGATGATCGGCAGATCGACATGGATCACCTTGTTGATGCTGGACGGGTCAATATCGACATGCGCCTTCACAGAATCCGGGCTGAAATCTTGCACGCGCCCGGTGATCCGGTCGTCAAACCGCGCCCCGATATTGATCATAAGATCGCAATCATGCATCGCCAGATTGGCTTCATACAGCCCATGCATCCCCAGCATGCCCAGCCAATGTTTGCCCGAGGCCGGGTAAGCCCCCAACCCCATCAACGTCGATGTGATCGGAAACCCGGTCATTTCCACCAACTTGCGCAGGGTCTTCGATGCGCCGGGGCCGGAATTGATCACGCCGCCGCCGGTATAGAAAACCGGGCGTTTTGCTGTTTCCATCGCCTCGGCCAAGGCCTCGATGATATCGGGGTCGCCTTTGGTCGGCGGGTTGTAATGCCCGGTCGGCGCGTCCTTGGGGGCCACATAACTGCCACTGGCGAATTGAACGTCTTTCGGAATATCGACCAAAACCGGGCCCGGACGTCCCGAGGTGGCCACATGAAACGCTTCGTGGATCACGGGCGACAGGCGGTCGGTTTCCTTGACCAGCCAGTTGTGCTTGGTGCAGGGCCGCGTGATGCCGACGGTGTCGGCTTCCTGAAACGCGTCATTGCCGATCATAAAGGTCGGCACCTGTCCGGTCAGTACAACAATCGGGATCGAATCCATCAAAGCATCGGTCAGACCCGTCACAGCATTCGTCGCCCCCGGACCCGACGTCACCAGAACAACGCCAGGCTTGCCGGTCGACCGGGCATAGCCTTCGGCCATATGGACAGCACCTTGTTCGTGACGGACAAGGACGTGACGGATCTCGTTTTGCTGAAAAATCTCGTCATAGATTGGCAGAACAGCGCCGCCCGGATAGCCAAAGACCACCTCAACGCCCTGATCCTTCAGCGCCTTTACGACCATTGCCGCGCCCGTCATTTGCTTCGCCATCGCGCTTGTCCCTTTTTCTTGTCCGCGCATAAAAAAACCCCCGATTTTCGGGGGCGCATGGGGGTCCGTTATGGATTGCCGCTACCGGCCCATGCGCCATAGTCCTACAAGTACGACACTGATCTGTACCACAAGGGGTCTCCTTTTCGTGCAACGGACACTAGCAGCGCGGTCCGGGCGGTCAACAGGGAAATTTGCATTTCTTGCGTCTGAGGGGCGGTTTGCGAAATTTCCTTCGAAACCCGACGGCCAAGATCGCCCCTACAACCGCCCGGTCCCTTGCAACACCCCATGCTCTAACGCATAGCGCGTTAGCCCGGCGGTCGAGGTGATGCCCAGTTTGCGTTTGATGTTCTTGCGATGGGTCTCAACCGTATGGACCGAGATATCCAGCTTTTCGGCGACCTCGCGGTTGGACTGGCCTTGCGCCAGTTCCAGCAACACCGTCTGTTCGCGCGAGGTCAGCACTTCATGCCCATCGGCGATGCGCGGGCTCAGTGATGACTTGGCCCCGGTACAAAGATACTGCTCGCCTGCCATGACACGGTCGATGGCCATCTTGATTTCTTCGGACGGCACGTCTTTCAGGATATATCCGCGCGCGCCATGGCTAAGCGCGGTCGAGATATATTCCGGGCTGTCATGCATCGACAGGATCAGAATGCGGGTGCCGGGTTTGCGTTCCAGGATCATCTCGGCCGCCGACAACCCGGTCACACCCGGCATGTTCAGATCAAGAAGCACCACATCGGGCGACTGCTGATCAGCCATCTCAATCGCGTCGCGTCCGTTGGAAGCGGTCGCAATGACATCAATGTCGTCATAGGTTTCAAGAATGGCCTCGATCCCTTCGGCCACCAGGGCGTGATCATCCACGATCAACACCCGCGTGGCGCGGGTAGCTCCACTGTCACTCATGCACTGTCCTTCGTCACCGTGTCAGGGCGCAACATATGCGACAGCGGCACATCAGCCTCAACCACTGTGCCATCTTTCGACGACAACAGCCGAAACGTTCCGCCCAACTGTTCCACGCGTTCTTGCATGTTTCGCAATCCAAGCCCCCCTTTGACCTTGTCCTGCCCAAAGCCCGTTCCATTGTCGCGAATGCGCAGGGTTGCGCCGCCCCGATGTCCAAACAGGCGTATGCCAACGGTGTCCGCATCCGAATGCCGTTCAATATTGGTCAGGGCTTCTTGGGCAATCCGGAACAGCGCGATCTTTGCGTCTTCGTCCAATCGATTGCGAAAGACGACCGTTTCCAACTCAGACGCTATGCCGGTGCGCTCGGAAAACTCGTCTGTCAGCGTTTTCAGGGCAGGCCCAAGCCCCAGATCATCCAACGCGCCGGGGCGCAGGTCGCGGCTGATGCGGCGCACTTCCTGAATGGCGGTGGTCAGGCTGACCAGCCCTTTCTTCAGGCTTTCGCCCGCGCGCGCATCGGCGCTGGCAATCCGTTTCGCTGTCAAATCCAGCGCATAGCGCGCGCTGACCATTATCTGACTGATCCCGTCATGCAGTTCGCGCGCCACGCGGCCGCGTTCTTCTTCCTGTGTGTCGACAATCCGCTGCGTCAACTTTTTCAATGCGGCATCGGCCAAAGACCGTTCGCGGATATTGATCAGCAAGCCAGAGGCAAAGACCAGCAAAAGCGACGCCAGAGCAATCAGCCCGATGTAAAGAAACGTCCGCTGAATGCGCGCTTCGACATCGGCGCGGGCAGCGGCCACGGTGGTGCGAATGTCGTCAATGAAAATGCCGGTGCCCAAAGCCCACCGCCAATCCTGCAACCCGATCACATAGGTCACCATTTCGCCCGGCGCGCCGGTCGATGGTTTGGGCCAGATATGCGAATGATACCCGCCGCCCGACCGTGCCAGGTCAATAAAGGCCCGCGTAATCGGCTGCCCGTTCGGGTCTTCCAGCCCCAGCCAGTTTTCATTGATCAACTGGGTCTGGCGCGGGGCAACAAGGTTTGTGCCTTCATAATCGAAAACAAAGAAATACCCGTCTTGCCCATAAATCATCGCGGATAGCGATTGTTTGACCAGATCTTTCGCGGCCTCATCATCGGGCAGGGCATTGCCGTAAATCGGACCAATCGCGGTCCGTGCCAGGGAAATATAGTTCTTCAATTCAGCTTTCTTCGCTGACAAAAGCTCTTGTTCCAGCGCGGCAATCTCACGCTCGGCCAGCGTGCGCGATTGCACCGCAACCAATCCGGCAATCGCGGCAATTGTCAGCACAAGGGGCAGGGCGGCCAGCAAAAGAAATTGCAGACGGTACCGACCGGATGGGTCGGATTCGTATGGGTTACGCATGCGTTTCATCGTCAAAACCGCGTCCTGACTAAGCGCGATCCCTGTGACTGGGCAATGGCTCATTCATAGTTTGCGCTAACAGCAGGCGCTTAACACCCGATTTGCCGAAAAACTACTCACTACCGGGTATTGCCAAGGCCCAAACATTACTTAAGGTCGCAGACACTCGAAACGATCCGCCCGTTCAAGGACGGGCAATTACGCATGGGAGGTTCCTAATGGACCGTCGTTCATTTCTGAAAAACACTGCACTTGGTGGATCGGCCGCAGCCGCAACCACTTTGGCTGCTCCGGCCTATGCCGCCGGTCATCGGACGCTGACAATGGTCACGTCCTGGGGTCGCGGTCTGGCTGGCGTCTTCGACGCAGCCCAGAAAGCTGCTGACAACATCAACGCAATGACAGACGGCACGCTGACCGTCGAAGTCAAAGCCGCCGGCGAACTTGTTGGCGCGTTCGAAGTCTTTGACGCTGTGACATCCGGCCAGGCCGATATGTATCACGCGGCTGACTACTATTTCATCAACCAGCACCCTGGCTACGCGTTCTTCACGGGCGTGCCCTTCGGCATGACCGCGACCGAGCTGAACAACTGGTATTACCACGGCAACGGTCAGGCGATGCACGACGAGCTGGGCGAAATCTTCGGCCTCAAATCGTTCCTCGCAGGCAACACCGGCACACAGGCTGGTGGCTGGTTCCGCAAGGAAATCTCGGGCCCCGAAGACTTCAACGGTCTGAAATTCCGTATGCCGGGCCTTGGTGGCCGCGTGCTGGGCAACATGGGCGCTTCGGTCCAGAACCTGCCGGGCGCAGAAGTGTATCAGGCGCTGGCCTCGGGTGCGATTGACGGCACCGAATGGATCGGCCCCTGGGCGGATGAAAAGGCTGGTTTCCAGGAAATCACCAAGTTCTACTACACCGCCGGTATGCACGAACCAGCCGCGGGCTTGTCGCTTGCGACCAACCGCGAGGTGTTCGAAAGCCTGACACCTGCCCAGCAGTCGGCTATCGAAATTTCGTCAGCCGCGGGCAACATCTGGTCGCTCAGCCAGTTCCTGATGAACAATGGCGCCGCTCTGGCCCGTCTGCAGGCCGGCGGCGTTCAGGTTCTGGAATTCCCTGACAGCGTTTGGAATGCAATGTTCGACGCATCCAAAGCGGTTTACGCCGAATTCCTGGGCGACGAATTGTTCAAGAAGATCAACGACGATTACTTTGCGTCGATGTCGAACTCGTCGGGTTGGCTGACAAAATCTATCGGTGCCTACCGCGCTCAGCGCGACCGCGTTCGCGCCTGATCAATTTTGATCCAAATCAAGGCCCTCCGGGAACGGGGGGCCTTACCTTACGCTTGCAGGGGCTGAACAAAGGAGAAGCGCGTGGTTGAGGGAATAGGGTGGTTCTTCCAGAATTTTGCGCTCGCGTTTTATAATTTTTTCTACGCTCTGACGAACCCGGCCGACTGGTTGGCCTGGCTTGGCGGGATCGAAACCGAAGCCGCGAAGCAATCGTTGATGCGCTTCATCTACTACGGCGGCTCGGTCGAGTTTTTCTTTGTCATCTTCGCAGCCTTCATCGTGCTGACCATTGTCGGGTTCTGGAAGAACGCTGTCATGTGGGGCGCGGTACGTGTGCTGGAATCGATTGGAAACACGGTCGGTCGCATCGCGGCCTGGGCGGGGCTTTTGATGGTCCTGCAACAGATAATGATCGTTTTCGTGCAACGCGTCTTCGCGTCGGCGCAAATCTCGCTGGGCTTTGGCCTTCCGTTCGCCAAGGACGTGTCCTGGTGGTCCGAAGAACTCAAGCTCTATAACTCGATCGTCGTGTGTCTCTGCGTTTCCTATACCTTTATCCAAGGCGGGCATGTGCGCGTCGATCTGGTCTATTCGGCCGTGTCCTACCGCACCAAAAAGATCATCGATCTGTTCGGCGCGCTGTTCTTTATGATGCCGGCGGCGGTGCTGACATGGATGTACGGCTGGTTCTTCCTGTGGCGGCACCTGACAACGCCGAAAGTGTCGGCCTCGGATGACCTTGAACGCTTGGTCACCGCCAAATGGCGCGCGCTGCGCTGGAATGTCGAAACCATCGGCTTCTCGCCCAATGGCTTTAACGCCTACTTCCTTTTCAAGATCCTGCTGGTGCTCTTCACCGCCTTGGTCTTCATCCACGCCATCGCGTTTTTCTACCGCTCCTATCTGGAATGGAAAGAAGGGCCGGAAAGCGAAGGCAAATACCTCGACCGTGACCTGCTTGGCGATGACGAAGCCGAACTGGTCCACGCAATCGAAGAACAACACTAAGGGGCCGGGGACATGTGGTTTGGACTAGACGGCGTAGAGATCGGCCTGCTGATCGTTTTCCTGTTCCTCTTCGGGGGCATCCTTTCCGGCTTCCCGGTCGCCTTCGCGATTGGTGGCTCGGCGGTGATTTCCTTTGGCGTGATTGCCGGGCTCGACAGTGCGGGCTTGCTGATACACCAGGCGCTGGACACCTCGTCGGCTGAATTTGCCGCAGTGGTGGCCGAAGGCATCCGCGCCGATGCGATATCGGTCTTCACGCATCCGGACTTGCCGCGTCTGGAAGAACCGGTGTTCCCGCAAGGCTGGGAACAGGCGCTTGACCGAAACGTGTCTTTCATCGTCAACCGGATGAACGAACGCGTGCTGGCGGGCCAGTCGATTGAAACCCTGCTGGCGGTGCTGATGTTCGTCCTGATGGGCATCACGCTGGAACGCTCTAAGATTGCGAATGACCTGCTTTTGACCATGGCGCGTGTTTTCGGGCCGTTGCCGGGTGGTCTGGCGGTTTCCATCGTCGTCGTCGGCGCGTTTCTGGCCGCGTCCACCGGAATCGTGGGCGCAACCGTTGTCACCATGGGGCTGTTGGCGCTGCCCACAATGCTGCGCAACAACTACTCCCCCGAACTGGCCACAGGCGTCATCGCGGCCTCGGGCACACTGGGGCAGATCATCCCGCCGTCGATTGTGATCGTGCTTCTCGGCACGCTGGCGGGCGATCTTTATTCGGCGGCACAGGAAGACCGCGCCCGGTTGGTCGGCTGTTCAGATGCGCTGACATATCTGGGCGAACCGGCGGTTGTGTCGGTCGGCACGTTGTTTCAGGCGGCACTTATTCCCGGCATCATGCTGGCGTTGCTCTATGCGGCCTATGCCTTTGGCTATGCGCTGTTCAATCCATCGAAAGCGCCTGCTGTGGAAATGGGATCGACCAATTCCGAAGTGATCACCAAAAACGAAGCCCTGACATGGTTCCTGTTTGTGCCAATCGGGCTGGTCCTTGGGTTCTTCCTGCTCAGCGGCGCGAATGTGATCGGCAACCAAACCGTCACTGTCGGCAGCTTCTCGGAAGCCGGACAAACCGCGTCACTGCGCACCAATGTCTCGCCCGACTGCCAGGCGGCGATGATTGAGTTGCACGGCCAGGAAGCCTGGGATGCGGCTATGGCCGAACAGGCGTCCATCGACGCCGCAGGCGGTGTCACGCAGGCGCAGGAACTGACCGAAGATGAACGCGCGCTCGCTCTGGACGAAAAACTGGCGGCAGCCGCGCCCATCGGCACAGGCATCGCCGTTGGCTTTTTGCTGCTGGCTCTAACGCTGACCACAGCGATGGGCATCTCGCCGTCATCCGACCCGCGACCGTTGTGGATCGGATTGGGGGCGGCGGCCTTTGCGCTCTTTGTCGATGCGGCATTCATAACGCCGCTGACCAGCCCGGGCGCGACATTCCTGCGCCTTCTGGTGCCGCTTGCCATCGTGCTTTGGGCCTGCAGCCATGCGGTCGAACGTCTTGGCCGGAACGAACTGTTGCGCGTGGTCTTCCCCCCGCTGGTTCTGATCGTCGCGGTGCTGGGCTCGATCCTGGGCGGCATCACCAACCCGACCCCGGCAGCGGCCCTTGGGGCAGGCGGGGCGATTATGCTGGCGGCCTATCGCAAGCTCAAGGATGACAACAAAAGCGGCAAGCTGATCATTATGACCAGTTTCTCGCTGGTGATCATGCTGCTGGTCGGCGTCAACTTCGATCTGCGCGTCAATCAGGCCAGTGGCGTCGGAGCCGAAACCTGGTTCGCGTTCATCGTCGCGCAGGCAGCTTACCTGTTCACGATGTTCGGGCTTCTTTACGGCTGCTACGTCCTTTGGGCAGGCGGCGTGCTGAAACCGGTGGTGCGCGAAACCGCCAAGGTGACCAGTATGGTCTTTACCATCCTGATCGGCTCGCAGCTTCTGAACCTTGTGGTGATCTCGTTTGGCGGCGAACATTACATCCAGCAGTTCCTGAAAAGCTTCTCGAACGAATGGACGGTGTTCCTTGTCGTGATGCTGGTGCTGTTCCTTCTGGGCTTCGTGCTCGACTTCCTGGAAATCATCTACATCGTGATCCCGATCGTCGGCCCCGTGATCTATGGCGGCAGCTTCGACCCGAAATGGGTGACGATTATGATTGCGGTGAACCTGCAAACATCGTTCCTGACACCGCCGTTTGGCTTTGCGTTGTTCTATCTCAGGGGGGTCGCCCCGCCCGAGGTGACGACCCAGCACATCTATCGCGGCATTGTGCCGTTTGTGCTGATCCAGGTGGTGGGTCTGGCGATCCTGTGGTTCTTCCCGGATATCGTGACGATCTTGCCGGACCTGATCCCGAACTAACCGACAAGGGCGCCAATCAAGGCGCCCTTTACCGTTCCACCCACGCGCCACGGCACCGATCGACTGGCCAAACCGGAACATCGCCCGCCCCAAGCCGCAGCAAACACGCCCATCCGCACCGCCCGTCGGGCAGCCGCACTAGCCGCACTAGCCGCGCAGGTCGTGAACCCGCCACGCCGACATTCGCGACCGAAACCAGCTGCGCTGGCGTTTCGCATATTGGCGCGTCGCGATGATCACCGCCCTGCGGGCCGCACCCAAATCCATCCGACCTTTCACATGCGCCACCAGTTCGGCCGCGCCAATCGCCTTGGCCGACGGCAGGCCCGGGTGCCAGTCCGGCGCATTCGCCCGCGCCTCATCCAATGCGCCGCCGTCCAGCATCAGATCAAACCGGGTCTCGATCCGCGGGGTCAACCAGTCCTTCGGCGCGTCGATCAGCGCGGTCTCGGCGTCGCTCAACGCCACAAGGGGCGGGCCGGTGTCATCCTGCCACGCCGCCAAACCGCGCCCCGTGGCGGTCAGCACTTCCCAGGCGCGCTGCACGCGCATCGGGTTCTGTTGGTCAATCCGTGCGGCGGTCGCGGCGTCCAGTTCAGCCACCAGGGCCGCAACCCCTTCGGCCTCAATCCGCGCCATCGCCGTGTCCCGCACCGTGCCCGGCACCTCGGGAATCTGCGCCAACCCTTCGGTCAACGCAGTGAAATACAGCCCTGTGCCCCCCACAATCACGACAGGCCGGTCCAGCCACGCGGTCACCTCGCGCAACCAGTCGCCCACCGAATACGGCTGCACGCCCGGCACATGCCCGTACAACGCATGGGGACGCGCTGCCTCATCCGCCGGGGACGGCCGGGCGGTCAGAACCCGCCAGTCGCTGTAAACCTGCAAAGCATCGGCATTCACCACAACCCGGTCCTGCGCTGTCGAAATTTCCATCGCCAAAGCCGATTTGCCGCTGGCCGTCGGCCCCGCGATCAACACCGGCTTTTCCCGGCTCAGCCCCTGAATGAAATCGCGCATCGCTTCCCCGTTGCAGTCGGCTCGCTTTTCCGACATTTTCGCCGCGAACAAAAGCCAGGATGAGGGACCAATGTCTGACCAGAAAAAAACGGCCTACAAACGCGTCCTTCTCAAAATTTCCGGCGAAGCCTTGATGGGCGATCAGGGCTTTGGCCTGCATCCCCCCACCGTCGAACGCATCGCGCGTGAAGTCAAAACGGTACATGATCTGGGCGTCGAGATTTGCATGGTCATCGGCGGCGGGAATGTGTTCCGGGGGCTTCAAGGGTCGGCCCAGGGGATGGAACGCACCACGGCCGATTACATGGGGATGCTGGCAACCGTGATGAACGCGCTTGCCATGCAATCCGCGCTCGAAGGTCTGGGCGTCTATACCCGGGTGATCAGCGCAATCCCGATGGATCAGGTGTGCGAACCCTATATCCGCCGCCGCGCCGTGCGCCATCTGGAAAAAAAGCGCGTCTGCATCTTTGCCGCCGGCACCGGCAACCCGTATTTCACCACCGACACAGCCGCGACGCTCCGCGCTTCGGAAATGTCATGCGAGGCTATCTTCAAAGGCACCAAAGTGGACGGCGTCTATGACAAAGACCCGGTGACCAACGCCGATGCCAAGCGGTTTGACAAGATCACCTATGACGAAGTTCTGGCCAAACACCTGAAAGTCATGGATGCCAGCGCCATTGCCTTGGCGCGCGATAACAACCTGCCAATTATCGTGTTTTCGCTGGATGAACCGGGCGGGTTCCGGGGCATTCTTGCGGGCGAAGGGACGTACACGCTCGTTCAGGAATAAGGCCGCGCCAGCTGCGATGGGGGGACGAAATGCTGCGATCCACTGGCTGTCTTTTGGCAGGACTTGCACTGATCGGGTGCGTGCAGGAAACTCCGGTTCAACGCATTTCGCTTGAATCGGGTGACTTCGGCGTCTCGGAACTGGCCATCGTGCGCGCCATTGATCCGATCATCCTTCAAAACAACATTGTGCGTTTCAATATCGCATTCGGTGAATTTGCAGTGTCCATTCTGGACGAAACCGCCCCCGGCGCGCGCGCGCAATGGGAAGAAACCACACGCGCTTTCGGATCAGCGGCAGCGGCGGAACTGGAAGACTACATTCGCGGCCTGTCCTGTGTGTACACGGTCGATCTGCAAGGCGACTTTATCACCGATGCGGTGGCGGACGCGGTGCGTTTCAGTGACGACGACGATGACGATGTGTCGGAAGGCGGAACTGTCATCTTGGACGCAGGGGTGCCTTTCGATGACGAAGACGATGACACATCAAACGCCAGCCCCGGGGGCCGGTCCGCGCAAAACGATCTGGCGGTTTCGGTTGTGTCGAATTGTCTGCTGGGGGTCTATCGCAACTCGGCTGTGCGGATCGTTCAGACGCCGTCGCGAATGATGATCCTGCCGCAACCTGACTTCGGATCAGACCGCAAAGGGTGATGGCCCCAAACGGGGCCATCCGACGCAAGCGTCACTTCGTTCCTGGATTATACTTTTTGCAGTTGTGCAGATTGCCGTTTTTCTTGCAGTGTCCTTTTTTAATGGACTTGTTCGGGTACGTGCACTTCGGACAGGTATCGAGACAATGCTTTTTGTGGCACCCATGCGCCTTTGTCACAAAGCCTGGCACGGTCGGTGCGCTTTGCTCAAGGCTGTCGAAAAGCAGGACATCTGCCTCGCGCGGCGAAATAACACCAAGCTCAGCCTGCAATGGTCCCAGTTCTTCAATCAGCAGCTCCAGTTCGGCGATTTCTGCCGCTGTCATCGGCTCGCCAACAATGCCTTCTTCAACGACCCAACCGGATGTGTCCGCGCTGGCGCTAAAACCCATCAATGACACGGTAAAGGCCATAAGAATGGCCATGAAACGATGTGGAATTTTCATAAATTTCTTCCCTTGTTTGATACGCCTTACGGCGTCGCAGCTTTTTACAACCGCATTTTCTTCTCAGAGGTTTCGTCAGAGGTATGGCCAGCGCAACTTGTTTGACTTTGGTATTAGATCGCTCCGCCAGCCACGGCTCAGGGAAAGTTTCCCATGACCCGAACGTAGCAAATTTTTACCAGCGTCAAAGAAAAAACTGTGAATTTATTTGAAAATTTTAGCCACACCCCAGAATGTACGACCATCGGGCGGGGGGTGCATGCGCGTCACGGGCGCGTTCACTTTGAACCAAACCTGCCATTCAGACAGCCCGTTTCAAACCGGTGCGTCACAGATGGTAAGCTGGCCCGAAACCCCGGGCCAGCCTGTCATGCCAAGATCAGAACCTCTTTGCACATCTGAACAGCTTGCCATACTTCTTGCAATGTCCGTTGCTCGAACCCGGGACCGATGTGCAGGCCGGGCAGACAGCAAGCTTATTTTTATTGTGCGTGCCATGGGCCTTCTGGACATAGCCTTCGACCGGCACTGTGCTCTGGGGCAGCGCATTCATCAGAATGCTGTTCGCTTCGCGCGGCGAAATCACAGCGCTTTCGGTCGCAAGATCACCGTGGGCGTCAAGAAACCGGTTCAGTTCGGCCAGCTCGGCAGGCGTCAAAGGCGCGCCCATGATGCCTGGTCCGGTTTCAAATTCGATGGATTGGGCGCTGGCCGTCAGACCTGTCAGCGCCATTGCCAATGAAAGCAAAACAGCTTTCGCGACTGCTAGATTTTTCATGGATTTTTTCCTCACTCCTCGTCCACGGATGGGACGTTAGACCCGGATTTCAAAAATGGTCAATATTTGTACTTGAAATTTTTTTTATCGCGCTAAGGCCCAAACTGGCCGATGGCCGCGCGGCCCGTTTCACAGGACGTTCAGTCCGGTTACGTGGGGTCAGGCTGCCCTTTTTCTTCGGCGCTCAACCCGAAATATTTGTCGAAAAACAATGTTTTGTGCGGTGTCCAAAAACCAACCTGCCGGGGCGCATGGCCGGCGACGCAAACGGATTGTTTTACCCCCAACGGCCCGCCCGAACCGGTCGCCCCTGCGACACAAATGCGCGCCGGCGCCCCATGCGCGCGAAGGCAGGGGCAAGGGCGTTTCCTTAGGAATTTCCGAATTTTTCGGCGCGCAGACCCCATTCGCCGCATCAGATTCGCGGCAAACCGAATCTAAAACCGCGCTGACGAAACGACGCCTAAGGCGCGCCCGTCAGGCTCAGCGAAACTTTGGCGGACGTTTTTCCAGAAAGGCCGACATGCCTTCTTTCTGGGCGGGCAAGCCATACAGCGCGTGATACATCTGGCGCTCGAACCGCACACCGGATTGCAGGCCGACCTCTTCGGCCTCGTTCACACAGGCCCGCGCCATCATCACAATGTCCTTGGGATAGCCCGCGATTGTCTCGGCGGTCTCTGTCGCCAAGCCCATCAGTTGGTCATCCGGCACAACCCGGCTGACCAACCCCATCGCCAGCGCTTCCTCGGCCCCGACCATGCGCCCGGTCAGGATCATATCCATCGCACAGGCCCGGCCCACCAGCCGCGTCAGCCGCTGCGTGCCACCGATCCCGGGGATGCAGCCGATCTTGACCTCGGGTTGCCCGAACCGCGCCGACTGGCCCGCCAGAATGACATCGCACATCATCGCAACCTCGGCACCGCCCCCCAGGGCATAGCCCGCTACAGCCGCCACCTTGGGCGTACGCAGGGCGGCAAACGCATCCCACCCGGCAAAGAATGCGCTGTCATACATCGACGTATAATCCTGCGCGTTCAACTCGCCGATATCGGCGCCTGCGGCAAAGGCGCGGTCGTTGCCGGTCAGGATGAAACACCCCACATCCGGGTCGCTGTCACAGGCGCGCGCGGCCTCCAGCACCTCGTCCATCACTTGGGTGTTCAAGGCATTCAACGCCTCGGGCCGGTTGAACCGCAGCGTGACCACCCGGCCGGACCGGGTGACCTCGATTGTTTCATAGCGCTTGGTCTCGTCCAGCATCTCAGCTGTCCCAGATTGCGCCAAAAGCCGGAATGCCCTGGCGTTCCATGTCGTAAATCACCCGCCGCGTTAGCTTCTGGTTCGAAATGACAATCACCGCTTCGGCACCGGTTTCCTGGACGGCCTGCCACGCCAGGGCCGACAGATCCGGCTTGCCGCGCGCATCTGTGTCCCAGATCAGCGGGGCCTCGGTGTTCGCCTCGATCTCGTCGACCAGCTTGTCCCCATAGGTCTTGCGCGGGGACCGCGTGGACCAGATCAACTTGTTGGGCACGTCATGGGCCAGAAGATGCGGCAGAATGGGGCCGATACCGCTGCCGGTTCCGACATAGACGACCTTCTTGAAAAGCACTTCAATCCGCGCCACGCCGGACGTTGTGATGCCCTTGACCCAAACCTTGTCAGGCGGGTTGTCGATGAACCGCCCGGTCCAGTCGCCCGCGCGACTGATCACCAGACGGTACCCGTCTTCGCCGGGGGTGGGGATATTGGCGAACGAATGCCATTCCCGCAACGGGCTCAGGCTCAGCGCGTTGGACGACCCGGCGAACGGGGTGTCGCCGTAATTGAACCGGACGACCACCGCGTGGTTTGATGGTTTCTCTACCTCGATTGGCACTTTCTTCAACGTCAGCCAGGGCGAAACGATAGACAACGAAATCACGCACAACAGCCAAAACGCCAGGCTTGATGTCAAAGGCACACCGGCATCGCGCACCATTGCCACGCTATGCGCCCAGAACAACGCCAGAAGTGTCCACCCCGCAAAGCGATGCACATGCTCGAAACGGTTGTGGAACTTCTGGCGTATCGGCCCAATGGCAGTGACAATCATCATCGCCATCAAGGCAACCATCATCGCGCTCAGGACCAATGTTGTAGCAGACGCCTGACCAAAGCCGTTCAGCGTATTGGCCCCAAGCGCAAACAAAAGAAACGCAAACCAGATCGACCCGGCCACAGCGCCGCCCGAATGCAGCCCGCCAAAGTGAAACACCTTGCCCGCGCTCCACCTGATCCACAAAGGCCAGCTTGTCGGTATCCGCGTCGCAGCCCAGAACAGGATATTCACCACCCGCTGCTGCCGGATCAAAATCGCCAGCGTGAAATTCAGCAAGGCGATCTGAGCAATCGCGGTCACATCGAACACACCGCCCGACAGCCACGCCCCTTGCGCCACCCCACGGCCAAACACCCAAAGATTGACAACCGCGACCAGCGCGGCCAGTCGCCGGTATTCAATGATCGACGGATGGCGTGTGATGTTGCGCAGATTGAACCGCCGTTGCGGCTCGATGTTGATGCTTTCTGTGGTCATTCTGCGGCCTCCAAAGGCGCTTTCGTCAAAGCCTCGGCGGCCATGTCCAGCAACAAACGCTTGTCCAGCTTGCCGCGTGCGGTCTTTGGCAAATCGTCCATCGGCAAAACAATCGCCGGGCAGCAATAATACGGCAGCGCGCGCGCCACATGGCCCCGCGCCTCGACCGGGCAGACATTGCCCGGGCTGACAAAGGCCACCAGCGTGCGGTCGTCAAACTTCAGCGTCACCGCCTGATCGCAGCCCTCGGTCGCCTCCAGCGCGCGCGAAACACCGTCAAGCTCCACCCGGAACCCGCGGATTTTCACCAGGTCATCGACCCGCCCGTAATGCAGCAACTCGCCGGTTTCGGTCCAGGCGCCCAGATCACGGGTGTTGAACATCATTTGCCCCGGCCGGAACGGATCGGGCCGATACCGTTCGGCGTTCAGTTCGGGGTTCCCGATATACCCCGCCGTTACACAATCGCCGCCTGCCCACATAACACCGCGTTCGCCAAAGGCGACGGGGCGCAGGTCTTCGTCCAGCACATAGACCGTATTGTTCGGCGTCGGTTTCCCGATGGTCAGTTGATCCTTGTCAGGCCTGTGCAACATCGCGGTATTGATGATCGTCGTCTCGGTCGGCCCGCACGAATTGTAGAAATCGCAAAAGCTGCCCCACTTATCGGCCAGGGGGCGGGGGCAGGGCTCGCCCGCCACAGCGGCGGTCTTGACCTGATGGCAGGCGTCGGCGTCCAGCGACCCCAGGATCGACGGCGTCGCAATCAGCACATCAACCCGGCTTGCAGTTTCCTGAATGTCGCGCCCGCGCACAACCAGCGTCGCGCCGTTCGACAGCGCGCCCAGCGTTTCCCAGGCGGCCATATCAAAGGCAATCGACAGGATTTGCCCCACCCGCAATCCCGGCTTCATCCCCAGATCACCAGGGGCCGTCTGCAAAATGTTGCACAGGTTCTTGTGGGTCACCTGCACCCCGTTGGGCACACCCGTGGTGCCCGAGGTAAAAAGAACCATACAAACATCGTCAGGCGTCAACGGGCTTGTGCCGGTCCGGGCGCGCGCGGTCGGGCCGGCCATCACCTCGTCCAGAACAATCTGTGTCTGCCCGTCCAGCACCGCAAACCGGTCGGCACATTCTGCGATGGTCAGCACAACCTTGGCACCGGTCACGGTGGAAATATGCGTCAGAACCTTGTCTGTCGCGACACCCACATGCTGTGGGATGTAATAAGCGCCCAGTTTCATACAGGCGAAAATGCCAACCACCATCGCGATTGATCGTTTCAGATACAGCCCGACCCCATCGCCATGTCCAACGCCCAAATCCGCCAGCCGATGCGCCACCTTGTCGGCGGCGGCATTCAAGGCACCATAGCTGATCACCTCGCCCGCGCATTCCACCGCCGGGGCGTCAGGCTGAAGGGCGGCAAAATGCTCGAACCCTGCCAATATGGTCGGAAACCGGGGCTGAACATGCGGACCAAAGCCAAATTCCGCAAACCAGTCGCCGGGGATTGCACCCCCAGAAGATCCCAAATCGCAGCCGGGCAAGACAGCGGTATTGGTCCGACCAAGGTCGGGTGCAAAGTCAGAACGTGGCATAAAAAGCCTCCCAAGAACATTTTTCATCACATTCACGGGAAAAATTCCCAAACGCAAAGCACAGTCTTGTGATTTTGCCAAAAGTGGCCTTAATTTGCCGCTGGACTACCTTAGGAAAGAGAAATTTGATCAGGACCTTTCTGTGACGGGTGACACGCAACGCCGGGTGGATCGCATATTGGCGTCAATTCTGACGCCAATATCTAAGCTGCTCATCAAAAATAACATTTCCCTGCAAATGGCGGTGGAAACGTTAAAGCGCTGCCTTGTCCAGACGGCGGCCGACAGCGGCGCATCCACCGACAGCCTGATCAGCCTCAAAACCGGGGTGCACCGCAAAGACGTCAAACGGCTTCGCGCCGCATCAATGGGCGAGGGGGCGGAAAAGTCCCCGATCAAAGGTCTGGCCATCGTTTTGTCCGTCTGGGCCAACGATCCGGCGTTTCGCAATGCCAAAGGCCAGCCGCGCATTCTGCACCGCACAGCGAAAAACGGATTTGACGATCTGATCCGCGCCAGCAAGGTCGATCTTGGGCCGGCAACCGTTCTGCACGAACTGACCGAACAAGGGCTGATCAATCAGCACGACGACGGCGGCATCGAATTGCTGTCGCCCACCTTCATCGCACACAGCGGCGAAGCGACGCTCAAGGCGTTTGAAGCAACGGTGAACGATCACATCCGCATTGCCACCGACAACGTTCTGGCCCCGCCCGGCGCGCCGCGCCACTTTGATCAGGTCGTGCGCTATTCGCACCTGTCGGACGCATCGGTGCAGGCGCTGGAAGCCGAAGCGCGCAAACGCGCGCGCGCCTATCTCGAACATATGAACGCAATGGCGCACCGTCTTCAAACCGAAGACGACGCCGCGGGCAATTCGTCCAACGGACGGTTTGTCTCGGGCGTATACATCGCCCCCCGGCGTGACGGGAAACCAGATCACGACATGGCACCACCAAAGGAAGACAAAGAAATATGATGCACCGGGCGCTTTTCAAAACTCTGTTCGCAGCTACCTCAGTGGCGCTGCTCGCACTGTCGCCCGTACTGGCCCAGGACAACGAACGCGAAGGCGGCCTGACAGGCACCGGCGTGGTCGGCGAAATCACCGCCTTGGGCAGCATCATCGTCAACGCACAGCGCATCACCTTTGCCGATGATCTGGCTGTGACCAGCGCGCTTGGCCCTACGCATGCGGCAAACCTTGTTCCCGGCGATACCGTCGCGGTCGCGGTCGACCCCAGCGGGTCAGACTGGACAGCAACCGCCATTACCCAGACCCACGCCTTGATCGGCCCGGTCGCGCAGACGGGTGAAACCAGCTTCACCGCACTCGGCGTCCCGGTGACCTGGCCAACCCCGCCCGCCCCCGGCACTTGGGTCGCGGTCAGCGGCTTCTGGACGCCCAAGGGTGTTCAGGCGACACGGGTTCAAGCGATTGATCCACGCCCAACCGTCAGCCTCCAGGGCAGCTACCGCAAAGACCCAAAGACACCGGCCTCGGTTGTCGGCACGGTCACGTTAGAGGTCGAGCCGTTGCAAAACGCAAAGGAAGGCGATGTGATCCGCGTCACCGGCATGCTTCACGGCGACACGATCACAGTGACCGAGATTGATCACGGCGTCTTCCCGCATCCGGTTGGTGTCGTCCTGGCCGAAGGCTATCTGACCGATGTTGCCCCTTCGGGTCACTATACAGTCGGCGGCAGCGGGCTCTCGTCATATACCGACAACCTGCAATCCATCATGACGCAGAAACGCGTCACGGTTTGCGGCACTGGCGGTCAGTTGGGCGATGTCACCGGCGTGGCACCCGACGTTCTGGCGCGGCTTGGGTGTGATGCGGGCAGCTAAGGCAGGCGCCTGAAAACCCGGCAGTTATCGCACCGAAGTGCCGCAAAAACGGCGTGCCCCACGCAAAACGGCCCACACGGGCGGGTGTCCCGGCGGGCAAAATTCGGCCAAGCGTCATCACCCGCCATCACCGAAAGACCGGTCTGGCAGCATGTCGCATATAGGGGAACGGTCGCACCCCGTTGAAAACCGGTGCGCGCGCGGGCCAAAAGCCACCGCTCTGGGGGTCGGGTATGGAAACACCACCCGTTGGGGCAGGCACAAAGCCACCGCCCCAAAGTAACGAACACGCCGATACTCGCACAAACATCTTTCACAACGGTGAACCCTGCGTACGGTCCCAGCACACCGCCGCCACAGTCGCTCTATACAATCGCCACAAACTCAAGATATATAAGCCGAAACCGGGACAATTTACCCCGGGCTGGACAAGCGGGCGACTGGGTTATGGCAGACGATTTCGAACTCGATATGGACGATCTTGAACGGCGCATGGAAGGCGCTTTGGGCAGTCTGCGCACCGATTTCGCCTCACTCCGCACAGGTCGCGCATCGGCCTCGATGCTGGAACCCATCATGGTTGACGCTTACGGATCGACAACACCGATCAATCAGATTGGCACAGTCAACGTGCCGGAACCGCGTATGGTGACGATCAATATCTGGGATAAATCGCTGGTCGGCATTGCCGAAAAAGCTATTCGTGAAAGTGGGTTGGGGATCAATCCTCAACTAAATGGCACAATCATTATGCTGCCCATTCCCGAACTGAACGAAGAACGTCGGAAAGAACTTGCGAAAGTCGCAGGTCAATACGCCGAAAACGCCCGCGTCGCGGTGCGCAACGTGCGTCGCGACGGTATGGATCAGATCAAGAAAGCCAAGGGCGACGGCTTGTCTGAAGACGATCAGAAGTTCTGGGAAACCACAGTGCAGGAATTAACGGATTCCTCGATTGAAAAAGTCGATCAGGCACTAGAGACAAAACAAGAAGAGATCATGCAAGTATAGGGCTTGGGTGTGGGGTGATTTTTAGGAGACCTGGGTTTGGTCAAAACGAAACGACGCGCGACACCTGAACATGTCGCCATTATCATGGACGGCAACGGGCGTTGGGCCCAAGCTCGCGGAAAACCACGACTTTTCGGCCATCATGCCGGGGCGAAGCGGGTGCGGGAAATTGTCGAAGCTTGCCCCGAACAGGGCGTTAAGTATCTGACAATCTTTGCCTTCTCGACAGAGAACTGGAAACGCACACAGGCCGAAGTCTCGGGCCTGATGATGCTGTTCAAGCGCTATTTGACAAGCGAAACCAAACGCTTGGTCGAATCCGGCGTGCGCGTTCGGTTTATCGGCGATCGTATCCGGCTGGACGACGCACTTGTCACATTGATGGACGAGCTTGAACTTTTGACATGCGACAACGACCTGGTTCACTTGACGGTTGCCCTGAATTACGGCGGTCGCGACGAAGTGGCCCGCGCCACCAAACGCCTGTGCCGGGAAGTGTCGGCAGGCCGTGTTGATCCAGAAGAAGTTGATGCAGAAACGCTTGCTAAGTTCTTGGATACATACGTTTTACCGGACCCCGACCTGGTCATTCGCACCAGTGGCGAGGCGCGGATTTCGAACTTTCTTTTGTGGCAATCGGCCTATTCCGAATACGAATTTGTCGAAACGCTCTGGCCCGATTTTTCGCGCGATGAATTTGCGCGGGTGCTTGCCAATTTTGGCAGCCGCGAACGCCGGTTCGGGGCCGTGCTTGGGTAGGTAAGCAGTTGTAATCAAACGCTTTGCCCGGTCGTCTTTGCCCGTGGTCAAGGTGATCGACCCAGGGGGGGATGGCGTGAAAGCAACGGCTGCGTCAGGAAAATGGGGGGATCTCTGGCAACGTCTGGCGTCAGGCGGTGTCGCAGCGGGGATTGGCCTCTGGCTGACCTGGGTTGGAGGCGTCCCTTTCAAACTGCTTATCTCGGCGATCGTTGGCATCATGGTTTGGGAAGTGGCGCGCATGGTCGGCACCGGAAGGCTGTCGATCCTTCTGGGTGCGCTGGCCGCGGGCGTCATGGTTGCCCTTGCGCTTTTGCCCACAGGCATGGCTTTGCCTTTGATTTTCCTGCCTGCTTTGGTCGGCGTCTCGCAACTCAATGACCACCGCGCCCGGTTCAGTCTTTTTTCTGCGGCAATCCTTATCGCGGGGATCGGTCTATTTACGCTTCGCGAAGACTTCGGCTTCATCTGGATGCTCTGGCTGGCGCTGGTCGTCATTTTGTCCGATGTTCTGGGCTATTTCGCAGGCCGGGTGATCGGCGGTCCCAAGTTCTGGCCAAAGGTCAGCCCGAAAAAAACGTGGTCGGGCACGATTGCAGGTTGGATCGGGGCCGGTTTGGTCGGGCTTGTCTATGCGGTCAAAGGCTATGCGGGCTTTGAAATCATTAGCATTTCCATCGCAATCGCCATTGCGGGACAAATGGGTGATGTGGCCGAAAGCGCGTTGAAGCGCGCGGTCGGGGTCAAAGACAGCTCATCCATATTTCCGGGTCACGGGGGCATGTTTGACCGGTTCGATTCTATGCTGGGCGCGTCGTTGTTCTTGTTGCTGGTGGAACAAATCATTGAATTTCCGCCGGTTAGCTTATGACGCGACGTGTTTCAATCTTTGGGGCCACAGGGTCCATTGGGCAGAACACCCTTGATCTGATCCGCCGTGATCCGCACGCGTTCAAGGTCGTCGCCCTGACAGGTGGCCGTAATATCAATGCCTTAGCGCGCGATGCGAAAGCTTTCGATGCCGAGGTCGCGGTGACAGCGTACAACGACTGTTTGCCCGCATTGAAAGACGCTTTGTCCGGCACGGGCATCGAAGCCGCGTCAGGCGAAACCGCTCTTTTGGAAGCGGCCGAACGCCCCGCAGACTGGATCATGTCCGCAATCGTCGGTGCCGCTGGCCTGCCACCTGGCCTGAAAGCCTTGGAACAAGGCACAGTGCTGGCCTTGGCCAACAAGGAAAGTCTGGTTACCGCCGGACCTTTGCTGATGGAAACGGCGCGCAAATTCGGCGCGCGGGTCCTGCCGGTCGACAGCGAACATTCCGCCGTGTTCCAGGCACTTCAGGGCGAAAATATCGACAGCGTCGAACGGGTGATCATCACCGCATCGGGCGGCGCGTTCCGGGATTGGCCGATCGAAAAACTGGCCAGCGCGACCTGCGCGCAGGCGTCTTCTCATCCGAACTGGGATATGGGCCAACGGATTACCATCGACAGCGCCAGTATGTTCAATAAAGCCCTGGAGCTTATTGAAACAAAAGAATTTTTCGGCATATCGCAAGACAAGATTGAAACGGTTGTGCATCCCGAAAGCCTGATGCACGCGCTGGTGGGCCATGTGGACGGCGGCTTGATTGCGCATGTGGGGCCACCTGATATGCGCCACGCGATCGGGTTTGCCCTGCATTACCCCGACCGCAAAGCGCTGCCGGTTGAGCGGCTTGATCTGGCGAAAATCGGCCAGTTCACGTTCCGCGAACCCGACCTTGCGCGCTATCCCGCCCTGGGACTTGCGCGCGATGTCATGGAAACAGGCGGGCTTTCGGGCGCCGTGTTCAATGCCGCGAAAGAAACCGCGTTGGACGGGTTTATTGACGGGCAGATCGGGTTTACCAAGATGGCCGAGGTTGTGGCGGATGTGATCGAAATTATGTCGCCGCAAAGTCATGGAAACGCCGCGATTACGCTTGAAGCCGTGACAGAAGCGGACCACATGGCACGTAACGAGGCCAGATCTTTGATCGACAGAAAGAGTTAGCGCGTGGACATTGCAGGGCTGATCCCGGTTTTCGGGAATATTATCTGGACCATTGCTGCTTTTGTGGCGGCTTTGTCCGTGATCGTCGCGATCCATGAATATGGCCATTACATCGTCGGGCGCTGGTCTGGCATCAAGGCCGAAGTGTTTTCAATCGGCTTCGGACCCGTTCTGGCCTCGCGCACCGACAGGCATGGCACAAAATGGCAGATCGCTGCTTTGCCTTTTGGCGGGTTTGTCAAATTCCTGGGCGATGCCGGGGCCGCATCTGACAAAGACACCGAAGCGATGGACGCCATGTCGGGCGATGAACGACGCGCCAGCATGCATGGCGCGCCTTTGTGGGCGCGCGCGCTGACCGTGGCGGCGGGGCCCGTTTTCAATTTTATCCTGTCTTTTCTGATCTTTGCGTCGCTGTTGATGTTCCGGGGTGTGCCCGCTGATCCGATTGCGGTTGATGAGCTTTACGTCCTGCCCGGCACGCCGACGAACAGTCTGCAATCGGGCGATGTTATTCTGGAAATCGAAGGCCAGCCTGTGCCGCCGACAGATGAATTCGGTGCTTTTGGTCGCTCGCTGACGCCGAAGCCTGAACTGGCTTACCGGGTTGAGCGCGACGGGCAGGTGGTCGATGTGCCGGGGCCTTGGCTTTATCCGGTTTATGTTTCTTCAATCACACCCAACTGGGCCGCAGATGATGCCGGGCTTCAGGTCGGTGACGTGATTACTGCGATTGATGGGGCGTCGATTTTCGACTTTGAGCAATTGCGCGACGTGGTCGGCGCATCCGACGGGCGACAGCTGACGCTGGATGTCTGGCGCGATGGCGAGACGTTGGAATTTGATCTGACGCCCGCGCGCCGCGATTTACCGCTGCCCGATGGTGGTTTCGAGACGCGCTGGCTGATTGGCCTGACCGGTGGGCTGGTGTTCGAACCAGCGGCCACTACGCCATCACTGGGCGAGGCGATGACTTACGGGGTCGATCAGATCCAGTTCATCATCACATCGTCGATTTCGGGCCTGTACCATATGATCGCCGGCAAGATTTCGACCTGTAATCTGTCGGGGCCAATCGGGATTGCCGAAACCTCGGGGCAGGCGGCAAGTCAGGGTTGGTTCACGTTCATCTATTTCATCGCGCTTTTGTCGACAGCGGTTGGGTTGATCAATCTTTTCCCTATCCCGGTCTTGGATGGTGGGCATCTTGTCTTCTATGCGTTCGAAGCCATCGTGGGCCGACCGCCCAGCGATAAAGCCCTGCGGTATTTGATGGCCGGCGGCCTGACCTTGATGCTGGCGTTGATGCTGTTTTCGGTCGGCAATGACCTGGTCTGCCCCTAGCGGCCTGATCACGCCCCAGGATCGCCGCAATCGCGACATATTCTAAAGGTATCACCACGTCAGTTGTAAACTTAGGACTGACGCTATGGCTGTTCTTCAAAAAGGATATCGCGGACTTAGCCTTTTGCTTTTGCTGAATGCTGACCGCGTTTTTGTGGCATCCATCATGTTCGGCGCGCTTTGTCTTGGCGCCTATCTGGGCAGTGGCTGACCACGCCTTGTGATTTCGCCGCACGACATGGCAGCCTGTCCGCCGGCGTTTGGCGGGCCGTCCGTTTTGACACCCCCATAGAATCCCGATACCTCACGTTCAGACATTACTGACGGGCGGGCAGCATTATGGGCAGTTTCTTTCGCATGATCCGGGTCATTGCGCCGGTGGTGTTTTTGGTGACATGTCTGTCTTCGGCCAGCGCGCAAACGCGGGTGAACACAGTCACGGTCGATGGCAACCAACGTATTCCCGTTACAACGATTGTGCGTTTGATCGACGCCGCCCCGGGCGCAGTTCTGAGCGCCGATGATATCAACGATGCCACGCAGCGGATCATGGGATCGGGCCTGTTTGAAACGGCCGAGATCGTGCCAGTGCCGGGTGGATTGCGCGTGGTTGTGGTTGAACGCCCGACGGTCAACCGGATCAGCATCGAAGGCAATCAGCGGATCGACGACGAAGACCTGCTGCCGCTGATTGAGCTGAGCCCGCGCCGGGTTTATTCCGCGCGTCAGGCCGAGGCGGATGCCGCCGCCATGTCGGATTTCTATACCGCACGGGCGCGTCTGGCCGCCGTTGTGACGCCCCGGATCATTCGGCGGACTGACAACCGCGTTGACGTGGTGTTCGAGGTCAGCGAAGGCCGGGTTGTTGAAAACGAACGGATCAGCTTTGTCGGCAACCGGGCGTTTTCGGACCGGCGGTTGCGCCGTGTGATCGAGACCAAGCAAGCGGGTCTGCTGCGCCAATTGATCAACAGCGACACGTTCGTGCCCGAGCGGATCGCCTTTGATCGACAGCTTTTGACCGATTTCTATCGCTCGCGCGGCTATGTGGATTTCACTGTTCTGGATGTCACCACACAGCTAAGCCGTGAACGCGACGCGACCTTTGTGACCTTCAATTTGCGTGAAGGGCAATCTTTTGATGTGGGCGCCGTCACCGTAAGCAGCGACTTTCCGACGATGAACCTGGATGACTATCGGGGCGCGCTGCGTATCCGGTCGGGTGAAACCTGGTCGCCCAGTTTGATAGACGAACAGGTCAACCGGCTGGAACGTCTCGCGACGCGACAGGGATTTGATTTTGCGCGTGTTGATCCGCTGGTGTCGCGCAATGACCGCGCGCTGACGCTGGACGTGGATTTCGCGATTGTGCGCGGCCCGCGTGTGTTCGTTGAACGGATTGATATCGAAGGCAACCAAACCACGCTTGACCGGGTGGTGCGCCGTCAATTCGATACGGTGGAAGGTGACCCGTTCAATCCGCGCGAGATCCGCAATGCGGCGGAACGCATACGCGCGCTTGGATTTTTCGGAACCGTCGATGTTCAGACGCGCGAAGGGTCGGCGTCAGATCAGGTGGTGGTTGATGTCGAAGTCGATGAACAGCCAACCGGCAACCTGACCTTTGGCGGCAGTTTCAGCGACGAAAGCGGCTTTGCCCTGGCGGTCGGATTTTCCGAACGGAACTTTCTGGGGCGTGGTCAGTTGCTGTCGGTCGATATCGTATCGGGCGGGGAAGACCGGCGCGCGGTCTTGTCCTTCCGCGAGCCGGCCTTTCTGGGCCGTGATCTGACCTTTGGGCTGGATGTGAATTTCGCGGTCACCGATTTTGATGACGCCAGCTATGAGACCGAAACGCTTAGCTTTTCGCCCAGCATTGCATTTCCCGTTGCCGATAATGCGCGGCTGCGTCTTTTCTATGAAATTGGACGGGAAGAGATTTTCAACGTCTCGCCCGATGCCTCGCCCATTCTGGATGCGGAAGCTGGCAGTCAGATCAAAAGCTCGATCGGGTATACCTATACGCTGGATCGTATTCGCGGCGGGTTGAACCCGGGCCGTGGCATTCGTCTGACCTTCAGCCAGGAACTGGCCGGTCTGGGCGGCGATACCGAGTTCTTGCGGTCGACCGCTACGCTTGTGGCGCAGCGCGATGTGTTCAACGAAGAAGTGACACTGCGCGCCATTCTGGAGGGCGGAAACATCCGTGCTTTGGGGGGCGGCACAACGCGCGTGATCGATCGCTTCTCGTTGTCGGCACGGCAATTGCGGGGCTTTTCCTCGCGGGGGGTCGGGCCTCGGGATACAGGTGCGGCGGATGCGGATGTGCTGGGGGGCAACAACTATTTCGCGCTGCGATTGGAAGCGGACTTCCCGCTGGGTCTGCCCGAGGAATACGGCATTTCGGGTGGCGTGTTCTTTGACGCAGGGTCGCTCTGGAGCCTTGATAACACCGCCGGTCTTGCGCTGGTGGATGATGATTTTGAGTTGCGGACCGCGATAGGCTTTTCGATCTTCTGGACCACGCCCATCGGGCCGCTGCGTCTGAACTTTGCCCGTCCGCTTGAATCGAACCCTCTCGATGACGAGAACACCTTTGATATCACGCTTTCCACTCGTTTTTAAAGCGCTGCTGCTGGTCGCCGTGCTGGCGGCCTGGCCGTTGGGCGCAATGGCGCAGCAAGGCTCGGCCATTCTGACGATTGATCAGGACCGGTTGTTTGCCGAAACGCGTCTTGGGGCCGAGACATTGGCCGAGTTGGAACGTCAGGCTCAACAGTTGGCGGCCGAGAACGCCGCGATCGAGGCTGATTTGATTGCCGAAGAACAAGACCTTACGGACCGGCGTGCAACCCTGCCGGCGGATGAGTTTCGCGCCCTGGCCGATGCGTTTGACACGCGCGTTCAGGCGTTGCGGGCGGCGCAAGACGACAAGGCACGGGTTTTGAACAGAAACGAAGACGACGCAAGGGCGACGTTTTTCAATCAAATCGCCGTTGTTCTGTCCGAGATCGTGCGCGAACAAGGGGCGCTGGTGGTGATTGACCGGCGCGATGTGTTTTTGTCAGCCGACCGGATTGATATCACCGACGAAGCCATTCGCCGGGTGAACCAGAGGGATATGGACAAGCCCGAGCCTTGATCAGGCCGGCTGTTTGGCGTCTGCCATCGCGCCTGCGAAACGTTCGAACAGATACATACTGTCCACCGGGCCGGGGCTTGCTTCGGGATGGTATTGCACCGAAAACACCGGGCGGTCGGTCATGCGGATGCCGCAGTTTGAGCCGTCGAACAGGGACACGTGGGTTTCTTTGACGCCCTGGGGCAAGGTCTGGCTGTCGACGGTGAAGCCGTGGTTCATCGAGGTGATTTCGACTTTGTTGGTTTCCATATCCTTAACAGGATGGTTTGCGCCGTGATGGCCGTGGTTCATCTTGACGGTCCGCGCGCCCAGGGCAAGCGCCAGCATCTGATGGCCCAGACAGATGCCGAAGACGGGAATGTTGGCCTGATCGAGGACGCCTTTGATCATCGGCACCGCATAGGCGCCCGTCGCCGCCGGGTCGCCCGGGCCGTTTGACAGAAACAGACCATCGGGTTTAAGCGCCAGAACATCCTCGGCAGTTGCAGTGGCCGGCAGAACGGTGACGTCGCAGCCGACGCTGGCAAGGCACCGCAGAATGTTGCGTTTCGCGCCATAGTCGATGGCGACCACTTTGTGGATTGGATTTTCCTGCCGGGTGAAACCCTCGGGCCAGGCCCACCGCATTTCATCCCAGCGATAGGATTGGGCGCAGGTGACCTCTTTCGCCAGATCAAGCCCTTCCAGCCCTTGAAAGGCACGGGCAGACGCGACCAGCGCTTCGATGTCGAATTTGCCATCGGGATTGTGGGCCAAGGCGACATGAGGCGCGCCCTGTTGGCGGATCGCGCGGGTCAGTCTGCGTGTGTCGACCCCGCCGATGCCGACGCGGCCGCGCCGGGCCAGCCAGTCAGACAGGTTTTCCAGCGCGCGCCAATTCGATGGTTCGGTCGGATCCCATTTCACGACAAGCCCTTCGGCCACCGGATCTGCGGTTTCGTCGTCTTCTGTGTTCACGCCTGTGTTGCCGATATGTGGGAAGGTGAAGGTCACGACCTGACCGGCATAGGACGGGTCTGTCATAATCTCCTGATAGCCCGTCATGGCGGTGTTAAAGCAAAGCTCGGCCACCTTTTGGCCGGTTGCGCCGAAGCCCTGACCGAAGAACAGGGTGCCATCTGCAAGGGCCAGGCAGGCCGTCGGTTTCGATGTGGTGTCGGCCATGCTTGAGATCCCCCATATGTTGATAAACGGCCCGGGTGTACGGCCTGTGGGCAGGGGCGTCAAGGCAATAGGAAATTTCGCTTATACAAATTTTTCAATGCCTTAGCGCCAGAGCGTCTGGTTGCGACGCCGGTAAGGACAAGTTAATGTCGCGACTCTCTGGGACCATGGGATGAGACCTTGATGGAATTGCGAGATCAAATCGGCGATGCGCTGAAAACTGCGATGCGCGAGAAGGATACATTGCGTCTGTCAACGCTGCGGCTGATCAATGCTGCAATCAAAGACCGCGATATTGCAAAGCGCGGCGAAGGCGGTGATGGGGCCGATAGCGGTGTGGACGGAACCGAGATCTTGCAAATACTGGGCAAGATGGTGAAGCAGCGCCAGGAATCTGCACGCGCCTATGAAGAAGGCGGCCGCTTGGAATTGGCCGAACAGGAACGATCAGAAGTTGTGGTGATCGAGGATTTTCTGCCCCGGCAGTTGGACGAGGCCGAAACGGCCCAGGCTGTTGAGGCCGCGATTGCGGAGACCGGCGCGGATTCGATCCGCGATATGGGCAAAGTGATGGGGTCACTTAAGGCCAAATACACCGGTCAGATGGATTTTGGGGCTGTCGGGCCGATGGTAAAGGCAAAGCTGGGATAGGGTGGCTTAACCGGTGCGGATGCGGGCCGTCAGGTCGCGATAGAGCGTTTCGCGTTCGTCTGATGTCAGGAACGCGCCCAGTTCCACTTCCCGCCCGCCGCCGCGCAATGTCAGATATTTCTCGACCGGGCCGTCATTGCGAAGATTAACGGTCACCCAATATCGGTTCGCCCCCCAGATCAGCGGCGCCCCCTGCGGCGGTGTATGGCGAAGATCAAGCCGGGTTCCCGTTAGCACAAGTTCTTCTTCGGTGCTGCGCGCGCGTTGGTTGGTTTGTAGGGCATGCCAGATGCCGGCGATGGCCAGCAGAAAAAAGCACAACAACACCCAGGCCACGGCCGATCCCAGAACCGCGAAAAGCGGCAGGCTGAGCATGATTGCGGTACAACCGATGAACCAGACAAAGCCGCGCCGGGTCATAGACTGGTGCGGCCAAAGCGTAAGGCGGGTTTCTGTCGGAGTTTCAGACCATTGGTAGGGCATGGTTTAGGTGTAGGGCGGGGGCCCCCATCATCAAGACATCCCGGACCACGTCTGCGGTCCGGGATGCAATTGGTTTAAAAAGCCGGTGTGGCGTGGGTTATTCTGACGTCGGGTTGAACCCGGACCAGTCGCCACCAGTGCCCACTTCACGGCGATAGTCATTCACCTGATTGCGGAAACTTTCGCTTTGTTCGCGGTAGTTTTCTTCGCTGGTGACGCCCAGTTCACTGAGACGGTCATATTTCGACTGCGCACCGCTGGTTGGTGTCGGTGTGTCGTCTGTCGGGCCAGCCGTTGGTGTTGGCGTTGGTGCCGATGGTGTCGGAACCGGTGTTGGCGTACTGGGTGTGCCTGTATCGGTTGTCACGACGACGCGTGGCGCTGTTGGCCGGTTGTCTGAATCGCTGTCGGGTTCAGGAATGCCAGCGCCGGGCTGGTGCCTGAACCGCGCGAAAAAGCCACCGTTATTGGTGACGCGGTTGGACAGGACGCGCGGCGTCGCTGTGGCCGTGCCGCAATCCATCTGAGCCGCAAGCCGCTGAGGGACTTCGGCACCGACGCGCGGGCAATATACGGTTGATCCTGCGGACGCGGTCTGCCCAACGCGGTCAGCGCTGACAGCGCTGTTGCCATAAGCACCGGCGAGAACGGGAGCGGGAAGTGTCAATGCGAGAGCGAGCGCGATGGCTACGCTTGGGGATTTTGAAGACATGAACATACTCACTGCTTTCTGGTTTTTTTACATGGCGCGTCTGACGCCAAGGTTACTCACACAACGCAACTGGTTCGCCACACGAACCACATCGCTTGAACAAATTGGTACCTCAAATGGGTTCGAAATGTCTAATTTTCGTCAATCCAACCGATTTTTACCACATTACGCTGGCAAAATAGAGACAGATTGGTGTGTAGCCCTGTCAGTGTTTCCAAAACGTGGAGGCTGGGCAAAGAAAAAGCCCCGCCGAAGACGGGGCTTTTTCGCAATTTCGGTCGAATTTACTTGGATGAGTCGCCCAAGATCGCTTCCTTGCGGGGATAATGGCCATCTTGCCAATCCCATTCTTCCTGCTTGGGAAGCGTTTCAAACGTATGCTCTGGCGGTGGGGTGGGCAATGTCCACTCCAGCGTGTCGGCATGTTCGTTCCAATAGTTCTTTGCGGTGATCCGTTTGCCTGCCAGCAGCGTGTAGAAGATCACGCCAATGAACCAAAGGAACGATGCAAAGGCCAGGAAAGCGCCCCAGCTTGAGACTTCGTTCCAGTAGGCAAACGCCTCTGGATAGTCAATGTACCGGCGCGGCATGCCCTGACGGCCCAAGAAGTGCTGCGGGAAGAAGGTAATGTTCGAGCCGATGAACATGGCCCAGAAGTGCACCTTGCCCGCCCATTCCGGGTATGCGCGCCCCGACATCTTGCCCAGCCAATAGTAGATGCCTGCGAAGATGCCGAACACCGCCCCAAGGGACATCACATAATGGAAGTGGGCTACGACATAATAAGTGTCGTGATAGGCCCGGTCGACGCCCGCCTGCGACAGAACGATGCCGGTGACACCGCCGACGGTGAAGAGGAAGAGGAACCCGAAAGCCCAAAGCATGGGCGTTTTGAATTCAATCGAGCCGCCCCACATCGTGGCAATCCACGAAAAGATCTTAACCCCTGTCGGGATCGCAATCACCATTGTCGCCACCATAAAGTAGGTTTGCTGCGTGAGCGACATCCCGACTGTATACATGTGGTGGGCCCAAACAACGAAGCCAAGCGCGCCAATCGCAATCAACGCCCAGACCATCGGCAGATAGCCAAAGATGGGCTTGCGCGCGAAGGTTGCGATTACGTGGCTGATGATGCCAAAGGCTGGCAGGATGATGATATAAACCTCGGGGTGGCCGAAGAACCACAGGATATGCTGGTAAAGCACAGGGTCACCACCACCGGCCGGATCAAAGAAGGTTGTCCCAAAGTTCCGGTCAGTCAGAAGCATTGTGATGGCGCCCGCCAGAACCGGCAGAGCCAGAAGGATAAGCCAGGCGGTCACGAAGATAGACCAAGCAAACAGTGGCACTTTGAACAGGGTCATGCCCGGTGCGCGCATGTTCAGAAAAGTCGTGATCATATTGATTGCGCCCAGGATGGACGATGCGCCAGACAGGTGAACCGCGAAAATCGCAAGGTCCATGGAAAAGCCTGCTTCGGATGTCGATAGCGGCGGGTACAGAACCCAGCCAACGCCCGAGCCCAATTGACCATTGCCGCCCGGACTGACCACGCTGGCGATGGCCAGCGATGACCCCGCGACATACAGCCAGTAGCTGAGGTTGTTCATCCGCGGGAAGGCCATATCGGGCGCACCGATCTGCAGCGGCATGAAATAGTTGCCAAACCCGCCGAACAGCGCCGGGATGACCACGAAGAACATCATCAAGATGCCATGCGCGGTGACAATAACGTTCCAGATGTGCCCGTTCGGCGCACAGGTTTCGCCTGCGATCAGGCGCGCGCCTTCTTCGCACATGTATTGGACACCGGGGTCCTTAAGTTCCATCCTCATATAAACGGTGAACGCAACGGCGATGAAACCAACCAAGGCCGAGGTGAACAGGTATAGAATACCGATATCTTTGTGGTTTGTGGACATAAACCAGCGTGTGAAAAAGCCACGCTCGTGATGGTCGTCATGTCCCTGTACGGCGGCGTCTGCCATCTAGGTTGCCTCCTGGATTTTCCGTATCGTTCCCTTGCCCGAACGGATCTCGGGCGCTTGACGGATGTTCTAAAGCCGCGTCAGGCGTCTCGCAATGGGCGATTTGCCTTGGGTGGTCGGCAAATTGTCTCAGGCTAACCTATTCTATTTTCGCCATGTATTTGTCGCTTGCAACTCTTGCATTGATTTATGGAACGCGGTCAGACTTGGTAAAAATGCGACAGGATACGACGCGATGACGATCACATTGGAAAACGGACGTTTGCCCGAAAGCGCAGTGCAGTCTTACTGGGACGATGGGTTCCTGTTTCCGATCCGGGTGCTGGATACCAACCTGGCGGCTGCCGCCCGCGCTGAAATCGAAGCGGTCGAACGCGATTGGCGGGGCGCCGATCTGCCGCAGCCGTTGAATACGTACAAACGGGTGAATGCGGCTGTGGTGATGCCGTTTGTCGCCGACCTGGCGGGCAACCCAGCCATTTTGGATGTGGTCGAAGGGATATTGGGCCCCGATATCCTGATCTATGCGGCTGAGTTTTTTACAAAAGAGCCCGAGACTCGGCAAATTGTTAGCATGCATCAGGATCTGACCTATTGGGGGCTTGGCGCGATTGATGGAATGGTCACCGCCTGGGTGGCCCTGTCGCCGGCCACGCAGGCCAGCGGGTGCATGGATTTTGTGCGCGGCAGCCACAAGAACGCCATTCTGGAACATGAAGACACGTTTGACGAAAACAACCTGTTGAGCCGGGGGCAGGAAGTGAAGGTGGATGTCGATCAAGCCGATAAAACCGCGATAGAGCTGCAACCGGGTGAAATGAGCTTGCATCACGGGCTGACGATCCATGGCTCGGGGCCGAATACCAGCAAAGATCGCCGAATTGGTTGTGTGATCCGGTATATCCGCCCGGACATGGCCCAGACGGTGGGTGCGCGGGATTTCGTGATGGCGGCGCGCGGCGAGGACCGCCATCAGAATTTCGTCCATGTGCCGCGCCCGCATACGCTGTTTTCGCAAGAAAGTCTGGCGCTTTACGAAGACATACGCGCCGAACAGGCCAAAACCATGATGAAAGGCGCGGCCAAAAGCGCTGAGATGTACAGCTAAAGGGGCCACATCGATGGATCAGGTCAAATTCACAGCGATGAAAGATGGGGACAAAGAGGATTACGATTTTCTGGGTCACCACGAGGCAGCCTTTGCCAAGGGTACAGCTGACCGGTTGCTTGGTGCGCTTGAGGCGCTGGATGAAGGGTTGTCGGGCTATCAGGTGACGCGGCTGGAACATTCCTTGCAGGCCGCGACACGGGCCTGGCGGGATGGGGCAGATGTGGATTGGGTCGTTTCGGCCTTGCTGCATGATGTGGGTGATATTTTCGCGCCGTATAACCACGACGAATATGCCGCCGCGATCCTGCGCCCGTTTGTGCGCGAACAATGCGCATGGGTGGTGGAAAAGCACGGCGATTTTCAGCTTTTGTATTTTGGGCATTACGTGGGGGCGGACCCCGAAAAGCGTCAGGCGCACAAGGACCATCCGTATTTCGAGGATTGCACAGTGTTTTGCGAGCGTTGGGATCAATCCAGTTTCGATCCGGGTTATGACATGAAGCCGCTGGCGTTTTTCGCGCCGATGGTGCGCGATGTGTTTGACCGCGTGCCTCACGATCCCGACGTGATCCAGCCGGGCAAACGGGTGCCTTTGGTTGGAGCCTAAGTTGTGATGGGCGCAGCATTATCTGCATTTGCGGAAACATTTCCGCGCTTTTTCCAACGCTGTTTCCCGCATCGGGTCAATATCCGCTGAAATTCGACAAAACCCCGCCATCTCTGTCATATTTCGGACATAACGAAGTTTGGTGTCCGTTGTTTGGATGCCGGTTGTCTGTAACAGTGAAAGAGTGTTCGCGTGTCGTATCGAGAAATACTATTTAGTCTGACTTGCGGCGGTATTTTGATGGCTGCAGGGTTTCTGCCAACCCCCACCGAACTGAAGCTGAACGAAAAAGTGCAGGATTTCTCCCTGACCGATGTCGGCCTGCCTGAAGCGCCCGAGATCATGGCGAATGTGTCGGGCTTTATCGACAAGCTGCCCGAGGTTGCCGCCCAAATTGACGCACAACTGTTCCGGGGCACGCCTAAGCCGCCCGCACCATCCTTGCCTGCGGGGGTTGATGTTGCAGCAAATGCCGAAGCTGTCGAATTTGACCGGATGGTGAATTTTGAACTGGATGTTTCAACACTGGATGCGGCTGCGAAGGCCGAGTTGGAACAGGTCGCCCGGTTTCTAGTCGAAAATGAAGGCACCCGGATCGGGATTTTTGGGCATACGGATTTGACCGGCCCTGAAAGCTATAACTCGGCCCTGGGGCAAGTGCGTGCTGAAAGTGTTGCGGCGTTCCTGGCAGAGCTTGGGGTATCGAAAGACCGGTTTGAAGTCATCAAATCGCATGGCGAGGCCTTTCCAATGGTCGAAACGACAGCGCCCGAACGGGCCAATCGCCGGGTGATGATCGAAACCATGTAAAGAGTGGGGCGTCCCGCCTGCGGGCGGGGCTGTTCGGGTCTGGCTATTCGAACGCGCGCGCAAAGGTTTTCTTAAGCGCCACATCAACGTCCGCCATGTCGACTGGCAGCCCAAGATCGACAAGCGACGTTACCCCATGGTCGGCGATGCCGCAGGGCACAATCCCGTCAAAATGGCCGAGATCTGGTTCGACATTGATCGACAGCCCGTGAAAGCTGACCCATTTCCGCATCTGTACGCCAATTGCCGCGATTTTGTCTTCGCATAGCGACCCGTCGGGCATGGCGGGTTTGTCCGGCCGTGTGACCCAGACGCCCACGCGTCCTTCGCGGATTTCTCCGTTGACGTTAAATTCGCCCAAGGCTGCGATGACCCAGGTTTCCAATTGTTCGACAAACCGGCGCACATCGCGCCCGCGCGCGGCCACATCAAGCATGACATATGCGACCCGTTGGCCGGGCCCGTGATAGGTATACTGCCCGCCGCGTCGGGTTTGTATAACCGGAAAGCGGTTCGGCTCCCTAAGATGGGTAATGTCGGCTGATGTGCCGGCGGTATAAAGGGCAGGGTGTTCCAGCAGCCAGATCGCCTCGCATGCCGTTCCGGCCCTTATCTCAGCGACGCGGCTCTCCATCGCTGTCAGGGCGGTCTGATAGGCAACCGGGGCTGTGCTGGTGATCCATTCGACTGGCATATTGGGTATTTAACCTTTGCCAGAGTGGCGCACAATCGGGCCAGGGCCGAGGCCGTTGAAATCGCAGATTACCTCTTCACAACGCGGTTCCATGGCGCTACACCGCGTCCACCCGAAGCCGGGGCGTGCGGTCGTGGCGGAATTGGTAGACGCGCAGCGTTGAGGTCGCTGTGGGGTAACTCCCGTGGAAGTTCGAGTCTTCTCGACCGCACCAAAATCGTTTCGATAGAAACGCGCAACATCCGACCAACGTACTGGGCGACAGTCGTTTTTCAGAAATGATGAGAGCGTCCGCGGTTCTAGTTTGCACCGCCTGACTGCACCATTTTTCAGCAGGTTTCTGGATGGATTGCGCAGGTCAACGCGGAATGGGGCGTCGTTTTGACGTAAGCGCCGTGCCATTGCGGCAGGTCAGTTAGATGGTTTCGGGGATTGGGAAAGTGGTGGGCGACCCTGGAATCGAACCAGGCGTGCGTCTCCGCGAGGGAGTTACAGTCCCCTGCCACACCTTGCGGCCTGTCGCCCACAGACGGGCTTTGAAAAACCCGCTCGCAGGCAGATAGCGAGGCTGCGATTGCCGGTCAAGCGTGATTTGTGCCTAATGGCTTGATCCGCCGAAAAGGCGCGTAAGTGCGCGCCATTCGGACAAGGCCACACCGATTAGAATAAGAGCCATGGCAAGAAAGAGCGATGGTTCGACAGCCTCACCCAGAAATACGACGCCCATGATGACCGACCAGATCGGGACCTGGTAATTGACCAGCGACATAAAGGTGGGACCGGCGGTGCGGATCACCGAAATCCGCATCAGGTTGGCCAGTGCTGTTTGAACGAGACCAAGCATGATGATCACCGCGATAACACTGCCGGCTGGCCAGCCGGGCCAACCTTCGACGACAAGCGCCGCGCCTGTGACAAATGCACCGCCAATCCAAAGCGTGACGGCAGACAACCCCACCGGATCGGCCGGCGGAATGCGACGCGTCAGGATAGACGCCACCGCATAACAGGCGGCGGCGGCAAGGCAGGCGGCGCGCCCCGGCACTTCGCCCGCAAGCCCCGTTGATCGAAACGCTTCTGGGCCGATAAGGACCGCGACGCCAAGAAAGCCGATAAGGAAGCCGACAATCTTTCGGGGTGTCAAACGTTCGTCTGCAAAGAAATGCGCCAGCGGTAAAACCAATAGCGCGACCGCCGCCATGGACACGCCTGCAAACCCTGCTGTCACAAACTGCTGGCCCCAGGACAACAGTACAAACGGGATGGTCGAAGACAGCGCGCTTACGGCAAGGATCACCAACGTGCTGGCCCTTTCGGGTGTCTTGTATAAGGCAAAGCCACGCAGGCCCCAGACAAGCGTTGTGGCCACTGCGGCCAGAAGAATGCGCGAGGCCGCAAGCCAGAACGGAGTTATGCCGGTCAGTGCAAGCTCGACAAACAGAAACGAGCCGCCCCAGATGAACGCAAGGAAGGCGACCATCGCCCAGCTTTGACCGGTAATTTTTGGGTGTCCCAGCCCCGAGGCGCCCGACATGGCCGGATTGGTTTTCAAGCGATCACCTTCATTCTGAGCACAGTCTTAGCCTGTAAGTGGTGTTGCGCTGTTTCGGAAAGTGGCGTGCAATCTTGCCAAAAGGGCGTTTGTTTGCCGCGAACCCCGCTTTTTGAAAAAGACGATGCGACGCGTCATTTCCATCCCAAACAATGGCTATCAGGACGTCCCATCCTTGCGCCAGAGCATGGGCGCGGGCTTGGCGCAAAAGTGCTGTGCCGACGCCTTTGTTCTGGCCGCTATCGATCACGCCAATGTCGTATATCATGCCCGCCGGCCCAAGCGATTTGATCAGCACATGGCCGACAAAGCGACCTGCTTGTTCGGCAACAAAGCTGGCGTGGGTCGCGGCGTCGGGCGCGGTGCCTTTGGTGTGCGCCTTTTCGATCTTGCGGAACAATCCGTCTGGAAACGCGCGCGGATTGGTTCTTTGGTGCGTTTTGAACGTGCTGTGCGCGCGATCAAGTATCAGCGGCAAATCTGCCGGTGTGGTCGGGGCAATCGCGATATCGGTCATGCCCCGTCCATCGTCAGTTTTTCTCTTTGTCGACCATCTTGCCGTCCGAGATCCAAGGCATCATGCCGCGAAGCTTTTCGCCGACTTCCTCGATCTGGTGGGCATCGTTGATGCGCCGTGTCGATTTGAACATCGGCTGGCCAACGGCGTTTTCGGTCATAAAGTCGCGCACGAACACACCGGTCTGGATGTCGGTCAGTACGTCTTTCATGCGCTTCTTGGTTTCTTCATAGGGCAAGATGCGCGGGCCGCTGACATATTCGCCGTACTCGGCCGTGTTCGAGATCGAATAGTTCATGTTGGCGATGCCGCCTTCGTAGATCAGGTCCACGATCAGCTTCACTTCGTGCAAACATTCGAAATAGGCCATCTCAGGCGCATAGCCTGCTTCGACCAGTGTTTCGAAGCCCATGCGGATAAGTTCGACAAGGCCACCGCAAAGAACAGCCTGTTCGCCGAAAAGGTCGGTTTCGCATTCTTCTTTGAAGTTGGTTTCAATGATGCCCGAGCGCCCGCCACCGATGGCTGAGCAATAGGACAAGCCGATTTCCAGCGCTTTGCCCGAGGCGTCATTGTCCACGGCCACCAGGCATGGCACGCCGCCGCCTTTGGCGTATTCACCGCGTACTGTGTGACCGGGGCCTTTCGGGGCCATCATGATCACATCAACGCCGGGCTTCGGTTCGATCAGGCCGAAATGGACGTTCAGGCCGTGGGCAAACGCAATCGCAGCGCCGTCGCGCAGATTGTCATGGACGTACTTTTTGTAGGTCTCTGCCTGCAATTCGTCAGGCATGGTGAACATCATCAAGTCGCACCAAGCGGCGGCTTCTGCGATGCCCATGACCTTTAGACCTTCGCCTTCAGCTTTCTTTTGGCTGGGCGAGCCGTCGCGCAAAGCAACGACAAGGTTCTTTGCACCTGAATCCCGCAGGTTCAGCGCATGCGCGTGTCCTTGGCTGCCATAGCCCAGGATGGCCACTTTTTTATCCTTGATCAGGTTAATGTCGCAGTCGCGATCATAGTATACGCGCATCGGTCCGGTCCCTCTCTGTTCGTCTGTTCTCAAAACTCACGCGCTTCTAGCGAAATTGGACCGGGATGCAATGGGGCGCGCGGGTTTCCTGGGTTGGTTTCGGACGTGTCGATGGGGCTTTTGACGATATTCCTGCGGCTGTGCCGGAGCGTTCGGGGCCTGTACGAAGGGATATGACGGTTTGGACAGTTTGGACCAATTGCCTGTTTGGGCCCGCCGGGTGTGGGCCCTTCTGTCGCAAAGCCAAGATATGCTTTGCCTCTGGCGAGGGTTCGTGTCTATCTCGGCTTGCTTAAAGGAGAACCTGTTATGCCCGGCTTGCGCGATGATATCGACCCTGATGGTCTGCTTGAATTTTCGGTCGTTTTTACCGACCGGTCCCTGAACCACATGAGCGCGGCGTTTCAGGGCGTCATGCGCGATATCACGTCGCTTTTGCGCGAGGTTTACAATGCCGAAGCGGTGGCTTTGATCCCGGGCGGTGGCACCTATGCGATGGAAGCAGTGGCGCGTCAGTTTGCTGAAGATGAGACGGTGATGGTGATCCGGAATGGTTATTTTTCGTATCGGTGGAGCCAGATCTTTGAAAGCACAGGTTTGCCCGCTGAAGAACATGTGATGATGGCCCGGCGGACGGGGAACGCGCCGGATGCGCCGTTTGCACCCGCACCAGTCGAAGACGTGGTCGCAAAGATTGCGGCCGAAAAACCCGCCGTTGTGCTTGCCCCGCATGTCGAGACCTCTAGTGGGATGATTTTGCCAGATGATTACATCCACGCGGTCACCGATGCGGTTCACAAAGCAGGCGGCTTGTTTGTGCTGGACTGCATTGCGTCAGGCTGTGTTTGGGCGGACATGAAAGCGCTTGGCGTCGATGTGCTGATCTCGGCCCCTCAAAAAGGGTGGTCAGCCTCGCCTTCGGCCGGGTTGGTCATGCTTTCGGACCGCGCTTTGGCAGTGGCCAAGACACGCAAGTCGTCCAGTTTTGCCGTTGACCTGGGCAAATGGCTGGCGATCACCGAAGCGTACGAGGCAGGCGGGCATGCATATCACGCGACCATGCCAACCGATGCGCTGCGCGGGCTTCGGGATGCGATTTTGGAAACGCAGGCGCTTGGGTTCGACGCGATGAAAGCGGCACAGTGGGATCAGGGCCAGAAAGTGCGTGCGGCCTTGGCTGCACGCGGGTTCCGGTCGGTCGCCGCAGAGGGTTTCGAGGCACCGGGCGTGGTCGTTGTCTTTACGGATGATGCCGACATGCAATCGGGTAAGCCGTTCGCACAAGCTGGCGTTCAGGTTGCCGCTGGCGTGCCGTTGATGGTGGGTGAAGGCGACGGGTATCGCAGTTTTCGCCTTGGGCTTTTTGGTTTGGACAAGCTGCGCGATGTGGATGCAAGTGTTGCGCGCCTGGAAAATGCGCTGGATCAGGTGGCCGCCTGATCACTGCCCCATGCCGGCGCGCATGATCGCCTGGCGCAAAGGTAGAATGTCGTGCACCAATTGCAGACCCGTCCGTCGAAGCGCCTGCACCGGCGGGGCATTGCTTTTGCAGATGCGGTTATAGGCATCGATCACTTTGGCCCGTGCCCGGATGTCGGTGTGCCGACTTTTTTCATAAGCTGTAAGAAACTCGGCGTTGCCCAGCATTCCCGGGCTAATCTGGGCCAGTTCGACCAGCGATTGTACATCGGCAAGTGACGTGTTCAGTCCCTGCGCCCCGATGGGCGGCATTACATGGGCAGCCTCGGCAATCAGCGCGACGCGTTCGCCGATCAGACTGTCGGCGCATTGGGTAACAACCGGCCAGACGCGACGGGGTGAGATTGGTGTCAATTCGCCAAGAACACAGGCGGACCGTACCGAGGCTGCAGCACCAAAAGCGATATTGTCGAGCTTTGATAAACGCGCGGCTTCGGGCCCGTTTTGCATCCAGACAACGGCCGAGGCCGGTTGTCCATCATGGTCGGGCAAGGGCACGAGCACGAAAGCGCCACCTTCAAGATACAGCTCGGTTGAGACATTGCCATGTGCCACAGGATGGCTCACGGCGAAAGCCAGTGCTTTTTGCCCATAGCGCGCAGTTTCAACCGGGATGCCCACCGCTTGGCGCAAGGGCGAATTGCGCCCGTCTGCCGCGATGGCCAATCTCGCTGACAGGCGGGTGCCGTCGTCAAGTTTGACCAGAGCTTCGCCTTCGCGGGTCAGGATTTTCTCAAACGCGGTGCCCAGTCGAAGTTCCAACCCGCTGGCCTTTGTGGCCGCCTCGATCAGGTGTTTGCGGGTCAGCCAGTTGGGCAGGTTCCACCCGAAGGCAGGCTGGTTAAGTTCGCTGGCGTAAAAGGCCCGTTCGGTTTTCTGGACAGGCGGGTCCCCGTCCAGGTCGATCACGCGAAGCGTTTCCAAAGGTGTCGCGTGGCACGCAAGCCCATCCCACAGACCGGCGTTTTCCAGAAGCGCGCGCGCTGGCTGAAGAAAAGCGGTTGATCGTAAATCCGATGTGCTGTCGGTCATATCCAACGCGGGCGGTGTCGGGTCTGCCAAAACGACCTGAAACCCCGACGATGCAAAAGACAGCGCAGCGACCAATCCGGCAATGCCACCGCCCGAGATGAAAATATCTGTTTCGCGTCTAGCCATGGAGTGCATGTAGCTTGGGTGTCCAAAGGTGGTAGGCGGCGTCTTGTCTCAGACCAGTTGGGCGAGAAACCCGGTCAGGTCGCTGGTGTGGTGGTGAATGAATGGTTCTTGTGCGGGCCTGGGCGCGACATGAACCGTGGTCATGCCCAGGCGGTGAGGGGCCGCCAGGTTGCGGGCATCGTCTTCGAACATGGCCGCTTGTGCCGGGTCAAATCCGTCACGCGCGATAATGCGGTGAAAGGCCGTATCTTCCGGCTTCGGAAGAAAATCCGCGTGCTCAATTCCGTAGATTTCGGCAAATAGCCCGTCCAGCCCCCGGGCGGCCAGCACGTTTCGCGCATATGGGGCCGACCCGTTGGTATAGACAATCCGACGACCGGGCAGTTTCCCGATATGCGACACAAGGGCGGTGTCGGGCGTCAGCACCGAAAAGTCGATGTCATGGACATCCGTCAGGTAAGGCATCGGGTCGGCGTCATGTTCACGCATCAACCCGGCCAATGTCGTGCCATATGTTGCCCAATACAGCTTGCGCAACCGGTCGGCTTCGCCCCGATCAACGGACAGCGTGCGCATCACCCAGTCGGTCATCCTGACTTCGATCTGATCGAATAGCCTGACCTCGGGTGGATAAAGCGTGTTGTCGAGATCGAACACCCAAGTCGTG
>CALDUK010000012.1 GCA_937924905.1 uncultured Paracoccaceae bacterium
GGCGATTTGCAAAGCAAATCCGCCGAGAGAGGCGTAGGCTGCCGTTGAATGACTCAATGAAGGCGTTCTGCTGCGGTTTCCCGGATCAACGTAGTGCCACTTGACATCGTTCTCATTCGCCCCTTTCGTCGCCGGACGCCCAGTTTCTCCTCTGTGTAGAGGCGGTAAAGCTTCTTGTGGTTCATAAATATGCCTTTGCGTTCCAGCATCACACCAATCCGCCGATACCCAAACCGGCGGCGCTTGTGCGCTACAGCCTTCATCTCGGCACGTATCTCAGGATTGTCAGGTGGACGATCACGCCTGACAGTTTTGGGATCAACACCAACAAGACGGCAGGCTCGGCGCTGCGAGATATAGTGATCCCGCATCGCCCTAAGCGCTACCTCTCGCCGCTCGTTTGGCGTTGTCAGTTCTTTCCCAGCAAATCCTTCAGGACGACGTTGTCCAGCATCGTGTCAGCCAGCAAACGCTTCAGCTTGGCATTCTCTTCGGTCATTGCCCGCAGCTCCGCCGCATCGGACACTTCCACGCCGCCAGACTGCGATTTGAACTTGTAAAACGTCCCCTGACTGAGGCCGTGCTTGCGGCACGCATCCGCAGTCGGCATCCCAGCTTCTTGCTCTTTGATCATCCCAATAATCTGGGCTTCGCCAAATCGGCTCTTTCGCATTCGTTTGCTCCTTCGAAAGGTTGAGCAAACTCTACATCAAACCGAGGGAAGTTTCGGGGGGCAGGTCAGCAGGCGTCTAGGAAACTAGGGGCGCCTCACAGTTCCCGAGTGATCAGCATTCAATATTCCACCAATGCTGCACCACACCCAACCTGCCACCCGCACCATTCCATGCTTGACGTCACGTCATGTCGAAAACTACCGTTTTTTGCAATTTTCCCCTGATCCGCCTGTATCCGGACAAAGTTGTGTCGCATTTTCAGGCTTGATGTCCTCAAGTTGAATAAATTTGAGGCTATTTCCCAGTTTCGATTATTTCTTTGTGACCGCCTCTTTTCTCGTTTGAAGGAAAGATCAGATGGCAAAGACCACAGTTACAAACTCGGCTCAGAACAGTCTGGCAACAGACTCATCAGCATCCAATTTCGTTCTGCCAACAGATGCAGCTTCGGTCATTGAAATCGATCTTGATGGCGCGTCTGTTGCGTCCACGTCACGTGTGGGCGACGACCTTATCCTTCGGCTTTCAAACGGAAAAAAGATTGTTCTTGAAGGGTTCTTTCAGGAATTTGCAGGGGCCGAAGCGCATCAGCTGTTGATTGACAGCGGGTCCGGTCTGGCCGAAGTAACTTTCTCAAATGCCGCGTCCAACACGACGACGACGGCGGCGACTGGCGAAATCGCGACCTCAAGTCTTGTTGGTGCGCCACTGTTGAGCAGCATTGGCGGGTTGCTTGGTCTGGGTGGCGCTGCCGCGGCCATTGGTGGTTCGGGCGGCGATGCTGTCCCTGCGCCAACTGTGACCGAGACCACAGCTATGTCTGTTTCTGGCGCTGGTATTCCGGGGGCCACGGTCAATGTTGATTTGAACAATGACGGCGAGCCGGACGTTTCGGCTGTTGTGACCGAAGAGGGCACCTGGACGGTCGAAGGCGATATTGCGCATGGGTCCGAGGTTTCGGTGTCCCAAACGTTGGCGGAGGGCGGAACGAGCGTGTCAACGCTTGTTGTTGTCGATCTGGAAGCGCCGGGTGCGCCTGTCGTCAATCCGACCATGGGCGAAAGCGTTTCGGGGACAGGCGAGCCTGGAGCCACCGTGACTGTTTCGATTGAAGGCGTTGACGAACCGATCACGGTTATTGTCGATGAATCAGGCAATTGGTCCATCGAACTGGAGGAAGAATTGCTGCACGGCACGGAGATTTCCGTTGTGCAAACAGATGCTCTTGGCAATGTCAGCGAAGAAGCGACGACCACAGCCGACAGCAATGCGTCTGCGCCTGTTGTCTTCCCGACTGGTGGCGAAGAGATTGCGGGTACCGCTGAACCTTTTGCGACGGTTACCTTGACTATTCCGGGCCAAGACCCGGTTGAGGTTATGGCCGACGAGACCGGTGCGTGGAGCTTTGAGCCCACAACAGAAATCGCCGATGGCACAACCATTTCCGCCCGGCAAACCGACCCGGCCGGCAATATCAGCGGGGCCACCGAAGTGCTTATCGACGGCGACCCGCCGGAAGCGCCTGTTGTTGAATTGACCAATGGCACGACGATCAGCGGTACGGGCGAGCCCGGTGCGACCATCGAACTGACCTATCCTGGTCTTGAGACACCGCTTACTGCGACAGTCGATCCTTCGGGTAACTGGCTCATCAACCCCGAGCCTGATCTGGCCGACGGCGTTGAGTTGTCTGTTACTCAGACGGATTCTGCGAACAACACCAGCGACATTGCGCGTCAGGTTGTTGATGCAAGTGCACCTGGTGCGCCCGAGATCAGCCCGTCAGGTGGTGACAGCGTATCCGGCACCGGCGAAGCCGGGGCGACGGTGACGTTGACCTATGGTGATCCTGCGGTCACGCTGACCACGGTTGTTGGCAGTGATGGCGCGTGGTCGATCCCGAATGGTGATATTCCAGGCGGTGAAATCCCCGAGAACACAACCCTGGTTGCGACACAAACCGATGCAATCGGCAACCAAAGTGGGCCTGCGACGCAGATCGTTGATGGAACGCCGCCCGTAGCGCCCAGCGTGGATCCGTCGAATGGCACAGAAATTACAGGGACCGGTGAACCCGGTGCCACGGTCACTGTTGTCTATGGATCGCCCGAGGTTGAACTGACCACGACAGTTGATCCGAGTGGGGTGTTTTCGATCACGCCGTCCACGCCTGTGCCGCACGGCTCGGTTCTGACGGCTACTCAAACCGATCCGTCGGGCAATGAAAGCGGAGACGTCGACGTCACGATTGACGGGGAAAACCCGGATGCGCCGGTCATTCAGCCAAGCAATGGTGCATTGGTCTCGGGCACCGGTGAACCCGGCGCGACAATCGAAGTGACATACCCCGGCCTTGCAACGCCATTGACCACAACGGTTGATGCGTCGGGCAACTGGGTCGTGAACCCTGAACCCGATGTCGCCAATGGTGTGACTGTCAGCGTCACGCAAACGGACACGGCAGGGAATGCCAGCGAGATTGCGACATCCGACATTGACGCCGATGCACCTGCGGCTGCGACGATTGAGCCGACGAATGGCAGCAGCTTGTCCGGTACGGCCGAAGCCGGCGCGACTGTGACGCTGACCTGGCCAGGTCTTGCTGCGCCCATCACCGTGCCTGTCAATGGCGCAGGTGAATGGACATTGGCGGAAGCTGACATTCCGAATGCGCCCATTGCGGACGGTATCTTTGTGGTTGCCACACAAACCGATGCCGCCGGCAATACCTCGACGCCGGCCGTTGCGATTGTGGACGGCGAAGCGCCTGTGGTCACGATCAATGATTTTGTGACCGGCAACGACACCACGATTGCAGGCACCGCGAGCGAAGCCAACACCGAGGTCGAGATCTTTGACGGCGACGGCCTGTCGCTGGGCACGACCACAACAGATGCCGATGGCAACTGGAGCTTCACGCCGGACAGCCCCCTTGACGAAGGCACCGAAATCACGGCCAGCCAGACCGATATTGCGGGCAACACCGGCACGGCTGATCAATCGGTTGAATTCGACACCGACGGAGACGGCGTTGCCAACACTGTTGATATTGATGACGACGGCGATGGGATTATCGACACGAACGAAGCCTTTATCGGCAATGTTCTGGATCCCGGCGCGCCTGGTCTGAGCCTTCAAGGGATCAACAGCATTCCGGTCGGCGAAAGCGGTGAAGTTGCGGGTGTCCCTCTAACCGCAGGCACCCATATTCTGCAAATGTCTCAAGATGACACGTCGAACTCCACACCAGGAACTGCGACACACAATCCCGGTGTTGAAATCGGCGCAAACCTGTATCGCGCAGAAATTCATGTCGGTGACCTGAACAGCGCGCCTTTCCCAGATGATGCAGCCATCACTTTTACCTTCACCGCTGATGGGGTTGAGGTTCCTGCAACAGTGGTCGAGCGTCCCCGGCCGACTTCGGCTCCGACAGGTGCAGGCGGCACAGGCGACCTGATGACTTGGGTTATCGAGCTGGACGTTCCAGCGGATAGTGACCTGATTGGTCAAGATCTGGGCGTGGTCTTCAGCCTCGATAAAGAAACCGGTTCGGTCGACAATCTTTCGGTCGACAATCTGGTCCTTTCCGTCAACGGATCGAGTGTTCCAAATGATGACACCGATAGCGATGGGATCGTCAACAGCCTGGACACCGACAGCGATGGCGGCGGCATTGGTGACAATATTGAAGCGCAATATGGCCAGTCCTATATCGCGCCTTCAGGCACCGACAGTGATGGCAATGGTCTGGACGACGCCTATGAAAGCGCACCGGGCGCGGGCGAAGGTCTGACACCTGTCGATTTCGATGAAGACAACGTGGCTGAGCCCTATGACAACGAAGGCGGTCAGGATTTCCTTGAAACGCCAACTTTCACGGCTGCTGGTGGCACCACGATTTCGGGTATCGCAAAGCGCGGCACAACCATTTCGGTGTCGGTCGATGGAGGCGCGCCAACTTTTGTGGACGTCGATGAAAACGGCGTCTGGACGGTCACAACCGGGTCGATCTTGACTGAAGGTCAGACGATCGAGGCGATTTCCAGCGATGATGACGGCTTTACCAGCCGCACCGCGACGTATGATATCGATCTTTCTCCACCTGCGGCCCCGGTCATTGAGACATCGAATGTGGATGTTATCAGCGGGACAGCCGAGGCGTATTCCACGATTGAAATCACGGTGCCGGGTCTGGTTGACCCCCTGACCGTGCAAGCGGATGGTGACGGCAATTGGTCGGTCGATCCGATCAACGACATGCCGCGTGATGCCGTGGTTTCTGTCACGGCGACCGATGCGATTGGCAACGTTTCAGATGCGTCCGAAAGTACATTGACAGGTTTCCTGACAGTGACGTTGGCAGACACGACAGGCGTGGAAGACACGCAGCAAAGCGCGAACCTTGTTGTGGCGGTCAGCGACCCCGCGGCAACGTTGAACGAAGTCATCGTGTCGGACATTTCGGTTGGCACGACCATCAGCGATGGCAGTGGCAATAGCTTTACCGCAACCGATACCGAAACTTCGGTCGATATCGCGTCCTGGAACTTTACGCTTGTCTCTTATTTCTACGGGATGGTGTTGCTGATTGATCCGGCAGAAAATTCGGATGATGATTTCACGCTGACGGTCAGCGCCGAAGAAGACAACGCTGGCACTGTGACCACCGCGTCAGACACTGGCGAGGTTGAAGTGACCGCTGTTCCGGATGCGCCGGTTGTTGATCCTGCGACCACACAGTTCATTAATGTGGGTCTTGGCCCGGATGCCGAAGCGGTAACGGTTACCGATATCTTTGGCGACACCGAAGGCAACGTAAATGCCGCGCTTTACCGGGGTGAAGAAGGTGCCGACAATCTGGCCATAACCACGCGCGCCGACAACGATGACAACCCGTTGACGCCATTCAATAACGCGGCCGCTGGTATCATTCAGGCTGGTTACGGCAATGACACAGTCACAGGTGGTGGAAACAACGACACCTTGTACGGTGATCAGGCGAACTTGACCAACTCGGGCTATTTGCGTCGGGATATTGACGCGTGGATGGCCGATTTGGTGGATGACGATGGTTCGGAAACTCTGCTGCAGTTTATCGACGTCGATATTGCCGATCTTCCGGCGGATGTACGGTTCGTCGCCACAGGTTCGGGGACCAACCCAGAAGATGGGTCGGATCCATTTGAATGGGACGATCCGGTTGTGGCTGTGGGCGAAGACCTTGGAAACTCGGTTTTCCGGTTCACGACCGAAGAAATTAACGCCGGCATCGACATTCTGGCCAATGTTTCGCTGATCGGAAACAGCTATGAGATCCATCTGACCGCGCAAAGTCAGGAAGCGCGCGACGGTGAGCTGATTGCGATTTCGGAAGAAGAAACCCAGATCATTCAGATCGGCAGCTTTGATGACCTGATTTACGGCAACGGCGGCGTCGATTGGCTATACGGCAACCAGGGCGATGACACCATCTATGGTGGTGATGGCAATGACACCATGTACGGCAACGAAGGCAACGATTCGCTTCTCGGCGAGGACGGCATCGACCGTATCTGGGGTCAGGCCGGCGATGACTTTATTGACGGTGGCCTTGGCAATGACAGCCAGCTTGAGGGCGGTGAAGGCAACGACACCGTTCGTGGCGGCGAAGGCAACGACCAGGTGCGCGCCAATAACAGCAACGGACAGGGTGACCTTGGCACGGAAAACATGTTGTTCGGTGATAATGGCAACGACAACCTGACCGGCGCGGGCGGCAACGATACGCTGGATGGCGGCAACGGCAATGACGTGCTGCGCGGCAATGGTGGCGACGACCTGTTATTGGGACTGGCCAATAACGACAACCTGTGGGGCGGTACTGGAACCGACACGCTGATGGGCGGTGCTGGCGTGGACTACCTGTATGCTGACTTTGAGTATGACGGCGACGCCCAAACCGGTCTTGGCACAGTCACAGATTTCGATGTTCTGGATGCCGGTAACGACAACAACAACGATCTGAACTTTGGCTTCGCTGATGCGGCGGTCGATATTTCGTTCACAGGTGCGTCGCTGGATGGTCGTTCGATCACGTTGGAAGATTACCAAAACGCCGTTGGCGATGGGATCATCGGTGTCGGGTCGATTGGAAACGACAACATCACGATCAATGGTCAGTATTCAAACGGGGACGAAATCAACCGGACGCATATCGGCCTGAACGATCACTATGACAACGTTATCGGGTCCCGGTTCAACGACTTCATCGACGCACGTGGATCGCAGTATAACTCGATCGATATCAATGGTGGCGATGGTGATGACCTGATCATCGGCAGCAACAACTCGGACGTTTATCTGTTCGGCGGAAACGGCAACGACATCGTCTTCGGCCAGGCCGGCAATGACCAAATCCTGGGTCAGGCTGGCAATGACCTGATCTATGGCGGGGATGGCAACGACAACCGTGTCCAGGGTGATGCGGGCGACGACACCATCTACGGTGGCGCTGGCAATGACGTGCTGTACGCGGGTGCGAACAACCTTACCGGTGATACGGCCACCAACGAGAACTATCTCTACGGTGAAGCAGGCAATGATGCCCTGCGCGGGGCTGCTGGTATGGATACAGCGGACGGTGGGGTCGGTAACGACACCATCTACACTTACGGTGGCGTTGATTCCTTGATCGGCGGCGAAGGCAACGACCTCCTTGATGGTGGTCTGGACATGGACACCCTGCGCGGTGGCGCTGGCGAAGATACGCTGATCGGGCGGTTTGACTATGACGGTGACACTGCCACTGGTCAGGACACTGTTACCAACTTTGACATCCTTGATGCGGGCAATGACGAAGGCAATAACCTGTATTTTTATGGTGCCGGTGCAGCACTGGACATCAACTTTATGTCCGCCTCGAACGATGGCGTCACGCTTCAGCAGGTTGACTATGACTTTGGCATGGCCGACGGGATAATCGGACGCAGCGCCTTTGATGTTGCAGGCAATATTGCCGCCAACGGCCACTATGTCGAAGAAACTGGTGGCAATGGCGATCAGATTGGCCTGAATGGGCACTATGATTACGTCATCGGCGGTGTTTATGATGACTTTTTTGATGCCAGCGATGCAGACTTCGGCGTGCAAATCCAGGGTGGTAATGGTGAAGATCTGATCATCGGGTCAGACTTCAACGATATCTATCTCTGGGGCAACAATGACAACGACACCATGTTCGGCATGGGCGGCAACGACCAAATGCTGGGCGGCAATGGCGACGACCTGATCTATGCAGGCGACGGCAATGACAACCGTATTCAGGGTGATGCCGGCAACGACACCATCTATGGTGGCGCGGGCAACGACGTTCTGTATGCGGCTGCAAATAACAATGCGGGCGATGCCGTTACTGCCGAGAACTATCTTTACGGTGAAGAGGGCAATGACCAGTTGCGCGGTGGAGCCGGGATGGACACGCTGGACGGTGGTACCGGAAATGACGGCCTGTACAGCTATGCTGGCGCGGACTCACTGATCGGTGGTGACGGCAACGATACGCTTGATGGTGGATTGGGTATGGATACCATTCGCGGTGGCGCTGGTGCAGACTATATCTATGCGCGCTTCGACTATGACGGCGATACCGCTACCGGCACTGGCACTGTCACCAACTTCGACGTCATTGATGCCGGTGGTGACACAGGCAACGTGCTGGACTTCCGGCATGCTGGCGCTGCGCTCGACATCTCGTTTGTCGACGCATCCGATAACGGTACAACCTTGGAAGCTGCCGACTATACAGCTGCGATGGCAGATGGCGTTCTTGGGGTCGAAGATATCGATGCCTCAAATATCGACGCCAGCGGCCACTACGTTGAAGATGCAGGCGGCAATGGTGTGCATACCGGGCTGAATGGACATTTCAACAATATCGTCGGTGGTGCCCATAATGACTTCATCGATGCCCGGGGGGCCGCCGCGCGCGTTACTCTCAATGGTTATCTTGGCGATGACCTGATCATCGGTTCGCAGCACAATGACATCATACAGGCCAATGTCGGCGAAGACGTTGTCTTCGGCATGGGCGGCAACGATGACATCAACGGTTGGGACGGAGATGACCTGATCTATGGCGGCGACGGTGCAGACCGCGTGGTCGGCGACAGAGGCAGCGATACGCTGTACGGTGGTGCAGGCAACGACAACATCTTTGGCAGCCATGACAACCTGAGCGCGGTCTATCTGAATTGGGACCTCAACTTCTCGAACGTCCTTTACGGTGAAGCTGGCGTAGACCGCCTTTATGGTGCGAACGGAGCGGATACGCTGGATGGTGGTGCCGACTTTGACTACCTTTACAGCTATGCGGGCGACGACGTTCTGATTTCGGGCGGCGGCGGTGGCCAGCTTTACGGCTATGCAGGCGACGACACGTTTGTCATCGAAGCCAGCGATGTGGACGCATTGCAGAATGCAACGACCAGCCGGATTGACGGTAACGTCGGCACCGACACAATCCAGTTGGATGGCGCAGATATCACGTTGGATCTGACCGAGGTGAACAACGCCTATATCACGCAGGTTGAGCAGATTGATCTGACAGGCAGCGGCGACAACACGCTGGCGCTTGATTTGGCCGATCTTGTTGATCTTGCCACGGCCACAGATGAACTGATTGTCTTTGGTGACGCAGGCGATGTTGTTGAGATTTCCGG
>CALDUK010000013.1 GCA_937924905.1 uncultured Paracoccaceae bacterium
GAACGCGACAAATTGCTTGTGGCGATGGCCGCCGAGGTGGCCCGCAAACGGCTGGCGCGCGGTGTGAAACTGAACCACCCCGAAGCGATTGCGCTGATCACCGATGCCGTGGTTGAAGGCGCGCGTGACGGTCGGTCGGTCGCGGACCTGATGGATGCGGGCGCGCATGTGGTCCGCCGCGAACAGTGCATGGATGGGATCGCTGAGATGATCCCCGAAGTGCAGGTCGAAGCGACGTTTCCGGACGGTACAAAACTGGTGACCGTTCACCAGCCGATCCGGTGAGCCGCTTGCGTATTTTGAGCAAGATGAAAAGGGCGTGCAGATGATCCCAGGTGAATATTTTGTGGCCGATGGCGAGATTGAGCTGAACGCGGGCGCCGAGGTGGTGGTGTTGATGGTGGCCAACACCGGTGACCGGCCCGTGCAGGTGGGCAGTCACTATCATTTCGGCGAGGCGAACAGCGCTTTGGCGTTTGACCGGGACATGGCGCGGGGGATGCGGCTGGACATTGCAGCGGGCACCGCTGTGCGGTTCGAGCCGGGGCAGCGGCGCGAGGTGTCCCTGATCCCGATCGGCGGGGCGCGGCGGGTGTTTGGGTTCAATCAGCTTGTCATGGGGGCGTTGTGATGCCGGGGGACTTTGGGCCAGAAAGAACGGGTGGGCCGGGCGCGTCAAGATTAACGGGCGTCAAGGTCAATGCCAGACGGATTGGGGTGGGGCGACCACCCGCCACAGTATTGGCCGAGGATGACCACCGAGAAGAGGGTGACGGCGGGGGAACGAAGTCAGAAGCAGGTATGGGACACAGGCGCTTTCCCTATTTGATTGAGCGATTTGCCGTCTTGGTCATTCGCGCGGCGCAGCTGTCCAAATGTCTGAATTCGGGGGAGATTGGTCGCCCGTTTCAATATTTCGACCTGCGAACGCCATTCGTAAGCGCCGTAACAAATCGCGATCTGAGGACCCGATATGCCAGCTAAAATATCCCGTACCGATTACGCCGCGATGTTTGGCCCGACCACGGGCGACAAGCTGCGGCTGGCCGACACTGATCTGATCATCGAGGTTGAACGCGACCACACCATCTATGGTGAAGAGGTCAAGTTCGGCGGGGGCAAGGTGATCCGCGACGGGATGGGGCAGGCGCAGACCACGCGGGCCGAGGGCGCTGTGGATACGGTGATTACCAATGCTTTGGTGGTCGATCACACCGGTATTTTCAAAGCCGATATCGGGTTGAAGGACGGGCGGATTGCCGGGATTGGCAAGGCGGGAAACCCGGACACGCAGCCCGGTGTTGATATCATTGTCGGCCCCGGTACCGAGGCGATTGCGGGCGAAGGCCGCATTCTGACCGCAGGCGGGTTTGACAGCCATATCCATTTCATTTGCCCGCAGCAGATTGAAGATGCGTTGCATTCCGGCCTGACCACGATGCTGGGGGGCGGAACCGGCCCTGCCCATGGGACGCTGGCGACGACCTGTACGCCCGGGCCCTGGCACATTGGGCGTATGTTGCAGGCCGCGGATGCGTTTCCGATGAATCTGGCCTTTGCGGGGAAGGGCAATGCGTCTTTGCCGGCGGCTTTGGAAGAACAGGTAAAGGCAGGCGCCTGTGCGCTGAAACTGCACGAAGACTGGGGCACGACGCCCGGGGCCATTGATTGCTGTCTTTCGGTTGCGGATGCCATGGATGTGCAGGTGATGATCCACACCGATACGCTGAATGAAAGCGGGTTTGTCGAAAATACTGTGGCGGCGATGAAGGGCCGGACCATTCATGCCTTTCACACCGAAGGCGCAGGCGGGGGCCATGCACCGGACATAATCAAGATTTGCGGCGAAGATCATGTGTTGCCGTCATCAACAAACCCGACACGTCCGTTCACGGTCAACACAATCGAAGAGCATCTGGACATGTTGATGGTGTGCCACCATCTGGACAAGTCGATCCCCGAAGACGTGGCTTTTGCAGAAAGCCGGATACGCCGTGAAACCATTGCGGCGGAAGATATTCTGCACGACATGGGTGCGTTTTCGATCATCGCATCCGACAGTCAGGCGATGGGGCGGGTGGGCGAAGTTCTGATCCGCACCTGGCAGACGGCGGACAAAATGAAAAAGCAACGCGGGCGTCTGGCCGAGGAAACCGGGGATAACGACAACTTCCGCGTCCGGCGCTATGTGGCGAAATACACGATCAACCCGGCAATTGCGCATGGGATCGCGCATGAGATCGGCTCGGTCGAGGTTGGCAAGCGCGCGGATCTGTGTCTGTGGTCGCCTGCGTTTTTCGGCGTAAAACCCGAGATGGTGCTGTTGGGTGGCACGATTGCCTGTGCTCAGATGGGGGATCCGAATGCGTCTATCCCGACGCCGCAACCGGTCTATTCGCGCCCGATGTTTGGCGCCTATGGCCGGTCGGTCGAACGATCTGCGGTGACGTTTGTGTCCGAGGCGGCGCTTGCCGAAAATCTGCGCGGGTCGCTGGGGCTGGCCAAGGATACGCTGGCGGTGAAAAACACGCGCGGGATCGGCAAGAAAGACCTGAAGCTGAACAACGCGACGCCCGAGGTCGAGGTGCATCCCGAAACCTATGAGGTGCGTGCGGATGGCGAATTGCTGACCTGTGCGCCGGCCGAGGAATTGCCAATGGCGCAGCGGTATTTTCTGTTTTGACCCAAATAGCTGAGAGTGAGATATGCGTCTGATGCATAGCGGGTTTTCTGGTGTGCCAGTGGTCTTGGGGGCTTGGAATGCCTATTTGTCTGATACCGGGGGTGTCCCGGGTCAGGTTTTAGAAAAGGTTTCCCATGGCACATGTTTCCGAACGTATCGACGCTGGTTTTGGCCACAAAATTGCAGCATCCGTTCAGTCTTTTTTCGTTTCGCTTTTCACGGCGCTTGCGGTCAATCGCGATCACGAAGCCCGGTTTCGCCAGGTGCAAAAGCTGCAGGCGATGAGCGATGCCGATCTGGCCGCACGCGGTCTGACGCGCGACGAAATCGTGCGTCACGTGTTCCGGGATCTTTACTACGTGTAAGCAAGTGCCGCGGGGGCGCGGCATGACCGGTTTGGTGTCAAATTCAATCCGTGGTTTTGGCGATTGGGCCGAGGCCGCGGATTTTTGCGTTTTAAGCTATGACGACCGGTTTTTGCGCCGCAAGCGGTTGATTGGCGCGGGCGGGCTTTGCTTTGTCTGCGATCTGGAGCGGACGACGTCGCTGAATGCGGGCGATGCGTTCGAGCTGTCTGATGGCCGCTTTGTGGAAGTACGGGCCGCGCCCGAGGCCCTGTTTGCCGTGACCGGTCCGGATTTGCCGCGACTGGCCTGGCATGTGGGCAATCGGCACACCCCCTGTCAGATTGAAACCGACCGTTTGTTGATCCAGCGGGATATGGTGATCGGGCATATGCTGGAACATTTGGGCGCATCGCTGGAGGAAATCATTGCCCCCTTTGCGCCGGAAGGCGGGGCTTATGGGCATGGCCGCACGCATGCACATGAACACGGGGCCACAGCGCATGGTGATTGATGTTTTGCGCCTTGGCGGGGCCAAGTCGCGCTGCGTATTTGAGGCAAGATGAAGGATCTTTTGCTGCTTTCCCAATGGTTGTCGCCTGCGTTTCCGGTGGGGGCGTTTGCCTATTCGCACGGGCTGGAAACAGCAGTGCGGGCGGGTCAGGTGGTGGATGCCGCCAGATTGGAAGCGTGGTTGGAGGATGTGATCAACAAAGGCTCGGCCCGGTCGGATGCGGTTTTGCTGACGGCGGCCTATCGGGGGGATGTGGGCGAGGTCGATCTTGTGGCCCGCGCGTTTCAGCCATCGTCCGAGCGGTTGCGCGAGGCCGAACAGCTGGGGGCCGCTTTCGCGCGGACGGTCCGGGATGTCTGGGCCCTGGATGTCGGAGACGCGCTCTACCCGGTGGCGGTGGGCCATGCGGCTGGCTTGCGACGGCTGCCTCTGGACGACACGGTCGCGCTTTATGCGCAGGGGTTTCTGGCCAATCTGGTGTCGGCGGCGGTGCGTCTGGTGCCCTTGGGGCAAACCGAAGGGCAGGCGGTGCTGGCCCGGTTGAGCGTTGCCTGCGGCGCGTTGGCGCGGGAGGCGTCGCAGTTCACGCTTGATGATCTGGAAAACGCGGCCTTTCTGTCGGATATTGCAGCGATGCGGCACGAAACCCTGCAACCGAGGAGTTTTCAGTCATGAACGGACCTTTGCGTGTCGGGATCGGTGGCCCGGTGGGGGCGGGCAAGACCACGTTGACGGCGCGGCTGGCCGAAGCGTTGAAGCAGAGCCATTCGATTGGTGTGATCACCAATGACATTTACACTCAGGAAGACGCTGAAGCGTTGATGCGCATGCAAATTCTGCCATCCGACCGTGTGATCGGTGTCGAAACGGGCGGGTGCCCGCACACGGCTATCCGCGAGGATGCCTCGATCAATCTGGCGGCTGTGGCCGAGATGGTGAAACGGCACCCCGCGCTTGAGATCGTGTTGATCGAAAGCGGGGGGGACAACCTGTCGGCGACGTTCAGCCCCGAATTGGCGGATGTGACGCTCTATGTGATTGATGTGGCCGCCGGCGAAGAGATTCCGCGTAAAGGCGGGCCTGCGATCACAAAGTCGGATATTCTGGTGATCAACAAGACGGATCTTGCGCCGCATGTTGGCTCTGATCTGGGGGTGATGGAGCGGGATGCGGCGCGGGTGCGTGCCGGGCGGCCTTTTGTCTTTACCGCTTTGCGCCATGGCGAAGGTGTCGCGCCTGTTTTGCGCCATCTGGTCGAGATTGGCGGGTTGGATGCGGTGCAAGATGCGGCTGAATAGGAGGATAGTGTGATGACAGGACCGGTGCGATATGCGGTTGTCGGGGCCGGGTGGATCAGTCAGGAGGCGTTTCTGCCTGCGATCCCTCAGGTCGAAAATTCGGTGGTAACGGCAATCGTTTCGGGCAGTCCGGACCGGGCGCAAAAGCTGGCCGCGTTTTACGACATTCCCAATGTCTATGCCTATGAAGACTATGACGCGATGTTGGCGGCGGATGTCGTGGATGCGGTCTATGTGGCCTTGCCCAATTCGATGCATGCCGATTACGCCATCCGGGCGATGAAAGCGGGCAAACATGCGCTTGTGGAAAAACCGCTGGCTGTGTCGATCGCGGAATCCGAAGAGATGATTACCACCGCGGACGCCGCGGGCGTGTTCTTGATGACTGCTTATCGGCTGCATTCAGAGCCTGGAACGGTCAAAGTGTTGGAGCTGATCCGCGCCGGCGAGATTGGCGAACCCCGACATTTTGCCTGCACGTTTTCGTTTCAGTCAGGCGACGACAATCACCGCCTGCTGGCCAAGCATTGGGGCGGGCCGTTGCAGGATATTGGCGTCTATTGCGTGAATGCGGTGCGGCATTGTTTTGGCGATGAACCCGTAAGCGTCATGGCGATCAAAAGCCACGGGAACGGCGATGCGCGGTTTCGCGAGGTCGAAGGGTCGATGGCGGTGACGCTGGCCTTCCCGGGTGAGAAACTGGCGCAGTTTTTGTTCAGTTTCGAGGCCGATGACACCGACACTTTTCGGATCATTGGTACCAAGGGCGAGATCACGGTGGATCAGTGTTTTGATTTTCACCTGACGCCGCGTGTCTGGCTGTCAAAGGGGCGCGACCGGGTTGAGATCGACGTGCCTGACAGCGATCACTTCGGCGGTCAGGCTGCGTATTTTTCGGACTGTATCCTAAGCGGTACGGCGCCTGTGCCCGATGGCCAGGAAGGTCTTGCGGACATGCGCGTGTTGCTGGCGATTGAGCAGGCCGCGAAAACCGGTGTGACGCAGACGATCCAGCCTGTTTTGCGGGATCAAAGCCCATCTGCCGAGACCAGGCGGATTGTGCCGCGCACCGACCGGCGGTTGGTGTTCTAGCCTGGACAGGATAGACTGGCGGGCACCGGTTTAGAGGTTTCCGATGCCCGTGCTTTGCCGTGATTGTCTGCATATGTTTGACGCGGGTCCGCGCTGCCCGGCCTGCGGGCGTCCTCGTGTGCTGACGCATCCTGAACTGAATGATCTATCGATTGCGCATATGGATTGCGATGCGTTCTATGCGTCGGTTGAAAAGCGCGACAATCCGGAGCTGCGCGACAAGCCTGTGATCATTGGCGGTGGACGGCGCGGCGTTGTGTCGACGGCCTGCTATATTGCGCGGGTGAAAGGTGTGCGGTCTGCCATGCCGATGTTTCAGGCCCTTAAGCTTTGCCCCGAAGCGGTGGTCGTCAAAGGTCGGATGGACGCCTATGCCGAAGCCAGCCGCGCGATACGGGCGATGATGGATGACCTGACGCCGGTGGTCGAGCCTTTGTCGCTGGATGAAGCGTTTCTAGACCTGACCGGCACAGCGCGTCTGCACGGCAAGCCACCGGCTGCGATGCTGGCCGGTCTGGTCAATCGGATGGAGGACGAGCTGGGGCTGACCGGGTCTATTGGCCTGAGCCACAACAAGTTTCTGGCAAAGGTCGCCTCGGATCTGGATAAGCCGCGCGGGTTTTCGATCATCGGCAAAGCCGAGACACCGGCGTTTCTGAAGGACAAGCCGGTGCGGTTGATCTGGGGGGTCGGTCAACAGGGGCAGGCGGCACTGGACAAAGCCGGCGTGCGGACGTTTTCCGATCTGTTACGCTGGGACAAGGTTGATCTGGTCGCGCGTTTTGGCGCGATGGGCGAGCGCCTTTGGCATCTGGCCCGCGGTGAAGATCACCGGCGGATCAGCGCGCATGCGCCGGTGAAGTCGATTTCCAACGAGACGACATTTGGCGAAGACACCAATGCCGCAGAACTTTTGGATGGGCATATCTGGCGGCTGGCGGAAAACGTGGCCGACCGGGCCAAAGCGCGAGATCTGGCGGGGCGGGTGGTGACGCTTAAATTGAAGCGGGCGAACCACCGGATCTTGACGCGGCAGTCCAGCCTGACCGATGCCACGCAGATTGCCGACCGGATCTATCGCACGGCGCGGGCCTTGTTTGATCAGGTTGGTGATGAGGGCCCCTATCGGCTGATTGGTGTCGGCATTTCCCATCTTGTGGCGGCGGGCGAGGCGGACACCGGCGGTGATTTGCTGGACCCCCAGGCCAGGACGCGCGCCGAAGCCGAGCGGGCGTCGGACAAAATTCGCGAAAAGTTCGGATCGGACGCCATTATCAAAGGGCGTGCCTTGCGCTGATCAAGTGGACGACCCGTCGTTGCCGGGCTGAACACGGGGGCGCGGGCGGGCTTGGCGGCGGCTGGGTGCAGTTTCGGTCGCCGGGGCCGCAGACCGGGCCGTTGGGCGCGCTTTGGGCCGCAGAAAGTTGCCTTTTGTCGCGGTACGCGTGTGGCCCGGGCGGCCGGTGATTTCGTCGCGGAACGATATATTGGCGATTTTGCCCGTCAATTGCGCGCGGTAAACCGGCAGGCTTTCAGAGACACGCATGACATAGTTGCGCGTCTCGTCAAATGGCATGTGTTCGATCCAGTCAACGATGTCGATCTGGCCGCGTGTCGGGTCGCCCAGACGATCCATCCAGCGAAGCGGGCGACCGGGGCCTGCGTTGTAGCCAGCGGCAACCATGATGATATTGCCGTCGAAGGTTTCCATCAGCTCGTCGAGATAGGCATTGCCAAGCCGCGCGTTATAGGCCGGGTCGGTCAGCAAGCGGCTGTGTTCATAGCGAATGTTCAAATCCCGTGCGACGGCTTTCGCAGTGGCGGGCATCAGTTGCATCAGCCCTTTCGCCCCGGCCCCGCTTTGCACGCCGGGGTCAAATTCGCTTTCGCGCCGGGCGATGGCAAGCGACAACGCGCGTTCGATCGGCGCTTGGACCTGACCCAGGCTGGTCACCGGGTAATAGACATGGGGAATGACGATGCCGCGCCGGGCGGCCTGTTTTCCGATCATCACCGCCAGATGCGGCTCGTTCTGTGACAGGACAAAATCGCCGAGGCTGGCGATCAATTCTTTGGGCAAGGTTTCGGTCAGGTGGCGCAGGAAATGTTCGGCCCGGTTCTGGTCGCCGATTTGCACGAAATAGCGCGCGGCCTGAAAGACCGAGTTGTCGCCAAGCGGGGTGTCGGACCAATGCGGTGCCGCAACGCGCTGGGCGAGCGCCGGGTCGTGGGTGCGACCCAGACGTTCGGCGGCGAGAAGGCCGTAGAAACTGGTCTGATATTCGGCCCCGAACGCATAGGCCAGCGCGGCGCTTTCTGCGTCGCCCTGTGCTTCATGCGCGCGGCCTTCCCAATATCCGGCGCGTCCCAGCGAAATCGGTGTTTCAACTGCGCCCCGGAAGCGCTGGAAATGCTGAACCGCAGTTGCGCCGTCTTTTTTGTAGGTCAGGGCAATATAGCCCGCGAGCCATTCGAGATCGGCAAAATGCGCTCCTTCGGTCAGCCCGTGTTCAGACGCAAGCTCATACGCGTTCACGGTGCGGCCCGCGCGCATTTCTGACCGCGCAAAGCTGCGGCGCCATCCGGCCCACATTTGCGGCTGGCCAAGCGCGTCGGGGCTGGCCGCATAGATCACCGCCATCGCTTCGGCGCTGCGGCCTTTGCGGGCGCGCCATTGCATGCGTTCGAACGCAAGGCCCGGATCGGATTGCAGGCTTTGCGGCACCGCTTCGATCAATGTGTCGACGCCGTTCTTGTCATCGCGCAGGGCCATGCGGGCGCGGGCCAGTTTCTGCCAGCCGGGGCTGACATAGGCGAACATGCGTTCAGCAGCCTTGGGCGCATCCCGCCAAAGCAGCATATCAAGCCGGGTTTGGTGGTGGTCGGCCAATTTGGCGCCATATGCGTTCAGCAGCGCGCGTTCATCGGCCTGGGTCATGATCATTGTGCGCCAAGTCAGAATCGCCAGATCATGGGTGGTGTTCAAATCGCCCCGGGCGCGATGCGCGGCGATAAGCGCGCGTGCCCCGCGCCCGGTTTGCGGCGAAGCATCACCGAAGAAGCGCAGCACATCATCCGGGCGCTGGCCAATGGGCAGCGTCGCTTCCATTTCGCGGCGCAGTCGTTTGAGCCCGGGCCAATCAGGCTTGCGGTCCAGAAAGGCGAGCGCGGCATCAAAATTGCCCGTGCCGGATCTCAGCCGTTGCCATTCCGCGATGTCACGGCGAACGGACATGGAAACTGGCTTTGCCTCGGCCGCGATTTGCGCCTGGGTTTGCGATGGGCCACGCGTACTGTCCGCGACACGGACAGGCGTCTCGGCGAAGGCGCTTGTCGCGCACAGCAGGGAAGCCGCGAAGAGGGCCCTGAACATTGGCAGCGTTCCGTCCATCCTTTGCCCCTCAGCTTTGCAAAGAAAGCACAGATACCCCTCTCTTGGCAATTCTCTTGGTCGCATATAGTGTCCGCCCGCTCAATGTCGGCCTGCGGAGGATGCAAAAATGTTTCAGGGTTCTATGACTGCGTTGGTAACGCCGTTCAAAGATGGCGACGTTGATGTCGATGCTCTGAAATCTTTGGTCGACTGGCAGATCGACTGCGGCACCCGTGCGCTGGTGCCTGTGGGGACGACCGGCGAAAGCCCGACGCTTAGCCATGCCGAGCATGAGATGGTCATCGAAGAAGTCACAAAAGCCTGCGGCGGGCGGGTGCCGGTGGTTGCCGGTGCAGGGTCGAACAACACCGCCGAAGGTGTGCGGTTGATGAAACACGCCGCATCGGTCGGCGCAGACGCGGCTTTGGTTGTAACGCCGTATTACAACAAGCCTACACAAGAAGGGCTGTATCAGCATTTCAAGGCCATGCATGACGCAGCGGACCTGCCGATCATCATCTACAACATTCCGCCGCGTTGCGTGGTCGATATGTCGCCTGAAACCATGGGGCGGCTGGCCGAGCTGCCGCGTATTGTTGGCGTCAAGGACGCAACAGGCGATATCAGCCGGGTCGCCAAACAGCGCATGACCTGTGGCACCGATTTCGTGCAGTTGTCGGGCGAGGACGCGACCGCCATCAGTTTTAACGCGCAAGGCGGCGTAGGGTGCATCAGCGTCACCGCCAATGTTGCGCCTGCCTTGTGTGCGCAGATGCAGAACGCGACTTTGGCCGGGGATTACAAGACGGCGCTGGACGTAACCGACCGTCTGATGCCCCTGCATATTGCGATTTTCCTGGAACCCGGATTGATAGGCGCGAAATACGCGCTGTCGCTTCTGGACAAGTGTTCGGACGAGGTCCGCTTGCCGCATGTGCCGCTGAGCGATGGCACAAAGGGGGCCATCAAAGATGCGATGGTGCATGCCGGCCTTTTGAACTGAGCCTAGACAGGGCCGGTTGAAGACCCTATCTCGACCCGGTCATGGCAAATCAAAAAGACAACGAAAACTATAAGGTGATCGCTGAAAACCGGCGCGCGCGATACGACTATGCCATTGAGGAAGATCTTGAATGCGGGATCGCCTTGACGGGGTCCGAGGTCAAATCGCTGCGGATTGGGCAATCGAATATCGCTGAAAGCTATGCGTCGGTTGAAGATGGCGAGTTGTGGTTGGTGAACAGCTATATCGCACCTTACGAACAGGCGATGTTCGGGCACCCGGACAGGCGGCGTCGCAAATTGCTGGTTTCAAAAAAGCAACTGTCTGATCTGTGGAATGCGACGCAGCGCAAGGGCATGACGTTGGTGCCGCTGGTTCTGTATTTCAATCACCGGGGCCGCGCCAAGATCAAGATCGGTTTGGCCAAGGGTAAGAAAACCCACGATAAACGCGAAACCGAGGCCAAACGTGACTGGAGCCGGCAAAAACAACGGCTGCTAAAAGAACACGGTTGAGAGATTTCCCGCCTGTCCGGCGCAGGCTGTGCGGGTGCCGGTTGTCTTGGCTGTCCCGCTCACTTAGGCAAGGTGCACAATCTGCGAGCGACATGGGTGGGATATGTTTGCGGTCTTAGACACCAAATGGGGTGAGCCGACGCTTGGCGAGCCCAGCGGCACGATCACCTGGTCAAATGAACTGGGTGGCGATCTTGTTTTGTCACAAGGCACCACGGATGCCGATATTGATGCGGCTTTGGCCGCGGCGTTTGACCGGTGGGAAAATGTGGCTGCCATTGACTTTGAGCAGGTGGATTCGGGCGGCGACGTTGTTGTCAGCGCCGCGTCCCTGAACGAAGACCGCATGGACGGTGACCCGTTTGTTGCGGGTGTGGCCACCTGGGAACCGGACTTTCCCGGCCAACTGAACGAAGTGACAGCAGGCACCGTCGAATTTGCGGACGAATTGCTTTGGTCGCCCGATGGTACGGATGGCACGAACTTCTTTGCAATCGCCCTGCACGAGATTGGCCATATCATTGGGTTGGATCATCCGGGTGACGCAAGCCAGATTATGAATTCCACAATCTTTGTCGATGATCTGGGCGCGGGTGACATCGAAGGTGCGCAGTATCTCTACGGTAGGGATGCAGGCGACGAAGTGGTTGATGTCGGCGAACCGGTCGACCCGGTGCAGCCGGTGAACCCGATGTCAGACGCGGACGATGCCGATGGTTCAAGCTCGGGCGGCATTGTCTTGGGCCTGTTGTTGGGACTGGTCGCTTTGATTGCAGGTATATTTACCGGGGGTGCCGGGGCGGTTGTCGCAATGGCAGCGGGGCGAGTGACGGACAATGAAGGCGCGGAAGACGCCGACGATTCTGCCGGTAATGCGCATGATCACCTTCATCTGAACGAAGACGGCACTGTTTCGCATGCTGTCTATATTGCGGACACGTTTCTGGCGGATATGCCAACCGTGAATGTTGGTCAGATCGCGAACCCCTGTGGTTGCGTCGGCATGTGCGACCATATCGTCAATGACGGATCAGACGAGGTCGACGACCTGTTCGTCTGAGGCGCGGTGATCAGGTGAAGATGCCTGTCACTCGTCCAAGCAGCATGAACGCGCGCGCGGTGCGCGTTTCGGCCAGTATGATCAGATCCTGATCGCTAAGCCCTGATATGAACTGCGACAATGTCTGGTCGAAGGTCCGCAAAAAGTGGTGTGCGGCGTCCCGAAATATTGTGTCCTGTCGCATGCGCGCGGCGCTAAGTGCCAGGGACGAACGGTCCCTGATGCCGCCGATGCTGGCGACGGTCGGCCCGCGTGTTCCATCCGCAAAACTGCGCCAGACTTCGGGGCGCGCGCGTTCAGGTGACAGATCATCCATATAAATGCCGTCCTGGCTGAGCAGTGTCAGCACATCCTGGCTGGCGCGAACCAGAACGGATGCGCGCGGGTCGGCCAAGGCGCGGCGAAGTGCGGCAAAGCCTGCGGTGTCATCGGCGGTTTCCGGAAAATTGAGCGCAGCCAGAAAATCGGTCGTGGCAAGCTTGGGCACCGGTGGCTCGGCCATGTCGAGATTGGGTTGGATTTCAGCCTGATCTTCCGCGTCGCCCTGATGTTCGCCGTCTTCCGGGCGTTGGGTCGCAAAATGCGTCAGCGTTTGTTCGGCCCGTTGCTGGGCCTTGACGATTTCATCGATCTTGCGTTCAACATTTGGCCCCATCGTTGTGGCCGAGAGCTGTGCCTGGCTGACATATATCTGGCGCATCGCATCCATTGAGGTCTGCAACCGCGCGCTTTCCTCGCGGATGACCTGTGAACTTTTCAGCGCAATGGCCGCAATCCAGATCAGCGCAATCGGGATGAATATGGCCAGACCGACAATCACAAACCGAAGCGGGCCAAGCGTGCTGCCCGCACCAGTGCCCGCGACACTGAAAAAGACGATGGTGGCCAGAAACCAGGCACCGCTTGCCACCAATGCGAGACGGTCAATATGGTGCAACCCGTCAGACGCGGGTTGCTTTCCGTATATTCCGAGATCGACCGAAGAAGGTGGACGTGTGTCGCTCATTTAGGGCCTGTCAGACGTAAGTGATGCTTAGAATCTCGTAGGCTCTTTCACCGCCGGGGGTGCGTACTTCGATGCTGTCGCCTTCGTCTTTGCCGATCAGCGCACGCGCCAGTGGTGATTTCATATTCAGTTTGCCGTTTTCGATATCCGCCTCGGGTTCGCCGACAATCTGATAGATTTTTTCTTCATCCGTATCTTCATCGACAATCTTGATGGTTGCGCCGAACTTGATTGTGCCGGAAAGCGAGGCAGGGTCGATCACATCGGCAAGCGAAACGATCGCTTCCAGTTCCTTGATCCGGCCTTCGATAAAGCTCTGTTTCTCGCGGGCCGAATGATATTCGGCATTTTCGCTGAGATCCCCGTGTTCACGCGCCTCGGCAATCGCGCGGATAATGGCCGGGCGTTCGGTGGACTTGAGATGCTTCAATTCTTCATTGAGCGCGGTATAGCCCGCGCGGGTCAGCGGTATTTTGTCCATGAGACATACTCGAATTGCGAGGTTATCGAAGGGTTCTAACGCCCCCGCCGGGGGGGGCGCAAGGGGGGGCGCTTGCGGTGTCGTTAATGGCCGGGACGCCCAGGTTTGGCTTTGCAATGGTGCCGGCATCCTTTGCCAACCCGACGAAAGACAGGACGCAGGGTTGCAATTGACCGGATATATTTTCGCTTATAGGCAGATACGTATCGGAAAAGAGGGAACATTTTCATGGCCGAGATCGAACGCGAGAGCATGGAATACGATGTTGTTATCGTGGGCGCTGGCCCGGCGGGGCTGTCGGCAGCGATCCGCCTGAAACAATTGGATGCCGAACTGAGCGTTGTGGTGCTGGAAAAGGGTTCGGAAGTTGGCGCGCATATTCTGTCGGGCGCTGTGCTGGACCCCAGCGGGTTGACCCGTCTGATGCCCGATTGGAAAGACAAAGGCGCACCGGTCACGGTCGAGGTAAAGAAAGACAAGTTTTTTGTTCTCGGTCAGACCGGCAAAATGCGGCTGCCGAATTTCCTGATGCCGCCCCTTATGAACAACCACGGCAATTACATCGTCTCGATGGGCAACGTCTGCCGCTGGATGGCAGAACAGGCCGAAAACCTGGGGGTCGAAATTTTCCCCGGCATGGCGTGTTCGGAACTGGTCTATGGCGATGCGGGCGAGGTCAAAGGTGTGGTGGCCGGCGTCTTTGGTCTGGAAGCCGATGGAACCTATGGCGAAAATACCGAGCCGGGGATGGAGCTGCACGGCAAATATGTTCTGCTGTCAGAAGGTGTGCGCGGGTCGCTGTCGAAGGAAGTGATCGCCAAATACCATCTGGATGCCGAATGCGATGTGCCAAAATTTGGCATTGGCATGAAGGAAATCTGGGAAGTCGATCCCGACAGACATGACGAAGGTCTTGTCCTGCATACGCTGGGCTGGCCTTTGGGATGGAAGCAGTCGGGCGGCAGCTTCATGTATCATCTTGATAACAATCAGGTCTACGTCGGTTATATCGTCGATCTGAACTATAAGAACCCGCATCTGTTCCCCTATATGGAATTCCAGCGGTTCAAGCATCACCCCGAAGTTGCCAAGGTTCTGAAAGGCGGCAAACGCGTGGCTTATGGCGCGCGCGCTGTGACCAAAGGCGGCTTCCAGTCGATCCCGCAAGCGGCGTTCCCGGGCGGTGCTTTGCTGGGCTGTTCGCTGGGGCTGGTGAACCTGCCGCGCATAAAGGGCAATCACAACGCGATGCATTCCGGCATCGAAGCAGCCGAAGCGGTGTTCGGCGCCATTCGCGCGGGCCGGTCCGGCGATACATTGCAAAGCTATGACTATAACCTGCGTCATGGACCCATTGGCAAAGATCTGAAACGCGTTCGGAACGTGGCCCCTTTGAATGCGCGGTTTGGCCCGTTGGGCGGTCTGGCGCTGGGCGGGTTCGATATGTGGTTTCAGACATTGTTCGGCGGGTTCAGCCTGTTCGGGACCAAGCGTCACGGCAAGACCGATGCGCAATCAACGGAACCGGCGTCGCAGCACAAGCCGATTGACTATCCAAAGCCCGATGGGGTTCTGTCTTTTGATCGACTGACCAACGTCAGTTTTTCGTTCACCAATCACGAAGAAACCCAGCCTGCGCATTTGCGGCTGAGCGACCCCGAGGTTCCGGTGAAAATCAATTGGGAAAAATATCACGGACCGTCCGAACGCTATTGTCCCGCCGGTGTCTATGAATTTGTGGGTGACGGCGCTGAACGGGCGTTCCAGATCAATTTCCAGAACTGCGTCCACTGCAAGACCTGCGATATCAAGGACCCAAGCCAGAACATCACCTGGACGACGCCGCAGGGTGGGGACGGGCCGAATTATCCGAATATGTAACACTTGCGTCAGATGGTGTGGCTAAATTGACCCTTCGGATTGCCTGAGGTCCGGTGGCGCACTAGGCTTTCGGGAAGCTGAAAAGGGTTCGTATATGCGTATTTCCAGACTGACGTTTGTCTTGGCTTTGGCCATGGGGTTGCAGGCAGGGCCGTCTTTGGCGGATTCCGGCAGTTATCTTGCTGCCCGCGCCGCCATGGTCGACAACGACTACCGCGAAGCAGCGCAGTATTATTCGCGCGCTTTGGTACGCGACCCCGGCAATCTGGCGCTTCTTGAAAGCGCGGCGACGGCGTATCTGGGATTGGGCGATCTGGACCGGTCATCCGAAATTGCACGGCGTCTGGTTGCGGCTGGCGGAACCGGCCAGCTGAGTGGTCTGATCCTGATGGGCGCCAATGCGAAGGACGGCGATTGGGACGAGTTGCGCGCGAACCTGGATGCGGGCCTGACCGTTGGGCCGTTGTTTGACGGTTTGGTGCGCGCTTGGTCGCTGGTCGGGTCGGGCAATATGACGGGCGCGCTGGAAGCGTTTGACACGGTCTCGGAAAATGCGGGCGTCGAGGCCTTTGGGCTGTATCACAAGGCCCTTGCCCTTGGGTCGGTCGGTGATTTTGAAGGTGCCGCCGAAATTTTGTCGGGGGGCACCGGAACCACGCTGCGCCTGTCGCGACGGGGCATCGTGGCCTATGCCGAGGTGTTAAGCCAGTTGGAACGCAATGCTGAAGCATTGGATTTGATTCAGCAGAGTTTTGGCACATCGCTGGACCCCTATCTTGAAGACCTTCGCATGCGGCTTGAGGCCAGCGAAACGCTGCCTTTCAACACGGTGACCTCGCCCAAAGACGGTGTGGCCGAGGTGTATTATTCCATCGCCAACGCGCTGAGAACCGAGGCTCAACCGGCCTATACGCTTTTGTATGGGCGGATGGCCGCAGGTTTGCGCGAAGGTCACATTGATGCGTTGCTTTTGAACGCAGAACTTTTGGAAACGCTGCGCCGCTATGATCTGGCGACCGACACGTATGACAAAGTGCCACGCGATGATCCGTTTTATCACGCGGCTGAACTGGGGCGCGCCGATGCGCTGCGCCGTCAGGGACGCGAAGATGCGGCGGTCGAAGTGTTGAAACAACTGGCCGAAAGCCATGGCGAACTGCCGCTTGTGCATGTCACATTGGCCGATGCGCTGCGCGGGATGGAACGGTTTGACGAAGCGCTGGAGCCTTACAACATGGCTTTGTCGTTGATTGAAACCCCCGAAGAGCGCCATTGGGTTGTCTATTTCTCGCGCGCGATTGTGTACGAGCGGACCAAACAGTGGGAACAGGCCGAAGCGGATTTTCGCAAAGCGCTGGAACTGCGCCCGGATCAGCCGCAGGTGCTGAATTATCTGGGCTATTCCTTTCTGGAAATGCAGACCAATTACGATGAAGCGCTGGCCATGATCGAACGTGCGGTCGAGCTGGAGCCTGAATCCGGGTTCATCATCGATTCTCTCGGTTGGGGTCTGTTCCGGCTGGGCCGCTATGAGGAAGCGGTGGGGCATATGGAAAACGCCGTCGAGAAGATGCCGATTGATCCCATCGTGAACGATCATCTGGGCGATGTGTATTGGGCCGTCGGCCGTTACCGCGAGGCGGAATTTCAATGGCACCGCGCCTTGTCCTTTGTCACCGATGACACGGATCTGAACGATATCGACCCTGACCGCATCCGCCGCAAGCTGGAGGTCGGGTTGTATCAGGTGCTGGAAGAAGAAGGCGCCGAACCTCTGCGAGTGGTGAATGACGACGGTTAAGGTCTTTGCGCCAGCGAAGATCAATCTGACGCTTCACGTCACCGGTCGCCGGGACGATGGGTATCACCTGCTAGACAGTCTTGTGGCGTTCGTTGACACAGGCGACCAAGTGGCTGTCACGCCTGCCGATGCGCTTTCGCTAAGGCTGTCGGGCCCGTTCGCGCATCAAGTTCCAACAGGTGATGACAATCTCGTGCTGCGCGCGGCGCGTCTTTTGGGCGGCGGGCCGGGGGCCGAGATTGAGTTGATCAAGCAGCTTCCTGTGTCCGCCGGTGTCGGCGGTGGTTCGGCGGATGCGGCCGCAACCATCCGGGCGCTTTGTGCATTGTGGGACAAGCCCTGGCCCGACGCGCACGAACTCGCGCTGCTTGGTGCGGATATTCCAGTGTGTATGGCAAGCGGATTGACCCGCATGCAGGGGGTGGGCGAAGAACTGACCCCGCTTGGGTCAACCCCCGCCTTTCATGTCGTGCTGATCAACCCCGGCGTTGCCGTTCCGACACAAGACGTCTTTCGCGCGCTGTCCAGCAAGACGAACGCGCCGATGCATGCGTTTCGGGCACGCCCCGGTGATCCGGGCAGCTATGAGGATTGGCTGACTTGGCTGGCCACGCAACGCAACGATCTTGAAGCGCCAGCGATTGCCGACTTTCCAGTTATTGGAAATGTGCTGGACGCGTTGCGTGGGCTGGATGGGTGTCGTTTGGCTAGAATGTCAGGGTCGGGTGCGACCTGCTTTGGCCTGTTTCAAACAGTCCCGAACGTCCGCAGGCTGGTCGAAGAGCACCCTGATTGGTGGGTCGAAAAAGCCAGGGGCTGGCCCGTACCGTTCGGGGATGATGACGCGGCGTCTGGCGCTAATTGATCCGCGCGACCACGTAGTCGGCCAGATCGCGCAACATGTCTTTCAACGCATGGTCCGGCAAAGCATCCAACGCGTCTTTTGCGGTTTTTGACCAGCCAAGCGCCTGGTCACGCGTGGCCGCCATCGTGCCATGACGCGCAATAATCGCCAGCGCCTGATCCAGATCACCGTCGCTTTGTTCGCCCTTTTCGATGGTCCGTTTCCAAAACGCGCGTTCGTCACCATCGGCTTTGGCCACAGCCTTGATCACCGGCAAGGTCAGCTTGCGTTCGCGGAAATCGTCGCCCAGATTTTTGCCGGTCGCCGTGGTGTCCCCACCGTAATCCAACAGATCGTCGGCAATCTGAAACGCAATCCCCAACGCGTCGCCATAGGCTCGCAATGCGTTGACCTGTGCTGTCGACGCGTCGGCGATCACACCGCCGACTTCTGTGGCGGCGGCGAACAAGGCGGCGGTTTTGCCGCGCACGACTTTTAGATAGATGTCTTCGGTTGTGTCCAGGTTGGCAGCCGCCGTCAGTTGCAAGACCTCGCCTTCGGCAATCGTTGCCGCGGCATCGGCCAGAATATCTAGAACCTGCAACGATCCCGTCGCGGTCATCAACTGAAACGAACGGGCAAAAAGATAGTCGCCGACTAGCACCGATGATTTGTTGTCCCACAAAAGATTGGCTGTCGGACGGCCTCGCCGCTGTCCACTTTCGTCAACGACATCATCGTGAAGAAGCGTGGCTGTGTGAATAAATTCGACTGTGGCAGCCAGCTTGTGATGGTGGTCGCCTTGGTACCCGCACATCTGTGCGGCTGCCAGCGTCAGCATCGGGCGCACCCGCTTGCCACCGGCGTCGACCAGATGGGCGGTCACTTCGGGAATGCGGGGGGCATGCGCGGATGCCATACGTTCGCGGATCAGAACATCAACCGCGGCCATGTCGGTTTGCAGGTATTTTGCCAACCGTTCATGCGGCTTTGCCGGTGCGTTCGTGTCCAAACCCATCACATGCCTGTCAGGTTGCTCGACAAACCCATCGTCTGCCGCTTAAGTCGTTCACATGAAAGAGCTTATGCGTACCAACGACCCAACAGCCATTGCTTTTGCCAAAGCTCTGCTTGAGGGCGAGGATATAGACTGCTTCGAGATGGACGTCCATATGAGCGTCCTTGAAGGCTCGATCGGGGTGCTGCCGCGCCGTCTGATGGTGCGTGACGCAGACCATTTTCGTGCCAGCGCCGTGCTAAGAGACAACGGCCTGCTGGCCGACGAGTGATGGAGACAACCTGTGACGCGTTTCTGGGGGGGCGATTGCAGGTTTTGCAGCCGAAACATGGCTATCGCGCAGGCGCCGATCCGGTGTTTCTGGCCGCTTCCGTCGCGGCGCAACCCGGCGAAACTGTGCTGGAACTGGGCTGCGGCGTGGGGGTGGCACTTCTTTGCCTGAAAGCGCGCGTGGCTGACATTCAGGTCACGGGCATCGATATTCAACCCGCCCTGATTGCCTTGGCCCAGCAAAATTTTGCCGAAAACGGGCACGCCGCGCATCTGACTGCGGGCGATTTGCAGGCCCTGCCACAAAGCATTCGGACCGAAAGCTATGACCATGTGATGATGAACCCGCCGTTTTTTAACCGAAAATCCGGGCATCCGGCCATTGATCCCGGGCGGGAAACAGGGCGCGGCCTGACAGCGGAACTGTCCACATGGTTAGACACAGGGCTGAAACGGTTAAAGCCGGGCGGCTGTTTGCATCTGGTCAACCGCATCGACAGTTTGCCCGTATGTCTGGGGCATCTGGCCGAACGTATGGGCGATATCCATATTTTGCCGCTGGCACCCCGGGTCGGGCGGCCTGCAAAACTGTTTGTTTTAAAAGGGAAAAAAGGTGGGAAAAGCGGTGTGACGCTTTCTGCGCCTTTCATTTTGCACGACGGAACACGCCACGAAAAAGACGGCGACAGCTACTCGCAAAACGCGAAACAGGTTCTGCGCGAAGCGTACGCATTACCGCCCATGGATTAATCAAGCGACAACCATTTGTCCCCAGCCTGCACTGTATGCGTGACACGAATCAAAATACGTGCTGCACTTAATGTGTTGCCAACCATTTTAGGAGGACGACAATGAGCTTGAGTTCACACCTTCAAGAACTCCGCAAGAAACACCAACATCTGTCTACCGAAGTCGAACAGGCGCAGCGCTGCCCGGCTTTCGATGATCTTCAGATTTCAGCGCTCAAAAAACAAAAACTCAAACTTAAGGAAGAGATCGAGCGGCTTAGCCACCCCCATTAGCGTCTTTTCCATCGGCAAATATTCTATCTGCCGACAAAGCGCGCAGGCTTTCAGCCTGCGCATCTATCCAGTCCATAAAGGCCGCAACATGTGGTCGCGTCTCGACCCCATGTGGACAGACGAGCCGATATTTTGAACTGGTTTTCAGCGACAGTTTGAACGGCATGACAAGACGACCGTCCGTCAACGCGCTTTCGGTCAATGACCCGCGCCCCATGATGGCTCCGGTGCCTGCAAGGGCAGCGCCAACCGCGTGATCGGCCTGATTGAACCGCGCGCCATGAATTTCGGGCGGCCGCAAGCCTGCGGCCCCGAACCAGGCGGCCCAGTCGATGCGTGGGTGCAGGGCGTCGGAAACCTCGTCCGACAACAGCGGAATATGGGTCAGATCTTCGGGCGTCGTGACCTTGCGGGCCAGCGCCGGTGACATCATTGGTGTCGCCCATTCATCGGCAAGGGCGCGCGAATACAGATCATCATCGGGGCGCGGCCCAAACCGGATGGCAAGATCAACATCGTCCCGGTTGAAATCCATCACTTTCAGGCTGGCTGAGAACCGCAATTCGATCTCTGGATGTTCCGTCGCAAAGGAAAAAAGACGCGGTGCCAGCCAAAGTGCTGTAAAGGCAGGCCCTGCGGTCACCGTCAGGATGTTCTGATCCGCAAAGCGCCGCGCGCGAGACCAGGCTGCACCAATTTCGGTGAACCCCCCATGAAGACCGGGGGCCAGCAATGCGCCAATTTCAGTCAAGGTAACCGCGCGGTTCAGCCGGTGAAAAACAGGTTGGCCCAGATGGTCTTCCAGCGCCTTGATCTGGAAAGAAAGCGCAGCGGGGGTTACGAACAGCTCGTCGGCTGCTTTTGCAAATGACATATGCCGCGCGGCGGCTTCAAAGGCGCGCAAAGCGGTCAGCGGGGGCAGGCGATCAGACATCTTCAGTTAAGTAAAACTAATCTGAAGTGGCGTAAAGTCTCGTTTGTGTGCTTGGACGTATCGCCCCATATTCTCATCAAGTCAGAAATTCAAAAGCACCGGAGATTTCCAAATGTATGAACCTACTGCAAATACCCGCACCCGCGACGCCCTTCGCACGGCGCACCAGCAACGCGCGCAAGCCTTCGCACGGATGTTTCGCGTTTTCCGCTGATCGGCGCAGAACGGCGGATGCAAAAAGGGCCGGTCCAGAAGGACCGGCCCTTTGTCATTGGTAAACCCGGGTACTAGACGAAGAACTGCGCCCCGTTGGCTGAGATTGTCGACCCGTTGATAAAGCCCGCGTCTTCGGATGCAAGAAACGACACGCAACGCGCGATTTCTTCCGGCTCGCCCAAACGTCCTGCCGGGATTTGCGGGATGATTTTCGCGTTCAGAACGTCTTCGGGGATCGCACGCACCATTTCGGTGCCGATATAGCCGGGGCAAACCGCGTTCGCCGTGATGCCCGCGCGGGCGCCTTCTTGCGCCAGTGATTTCACAATGCCCAGATCACCCGCCTTTGTGGCGGCATAGTTCACCTGACCAAACTGACCTTTCTGTCCGTTGATCGAACTGATCACGACAACACGACCGAATTTGCGTTCGCGCATGCCAGGCCAAACGGGATGAACCGTGTTGAACACCCCGGTCAGGTTGGTGGCGACAACTTCATTCCAGGCCTCTGGCGTCATCTTGTGAAACGGCGCGTCGCGGGTGATGCCTGCATTTGCAATCACCGTATCGATCGGGCCCAGATCAGCCTCGACAGCGGCGATGCCCGACGCGGATGCGTCGTAATCCGCAACATTCCACTTATAGGTTTTGATGCCGGTTTCGGCGGTAAAGGCCGCAGCCTTTTCGTCATTGCCAGCATAGGTCGCAGCAACATCATAGCCGTCTGCTTTCAAGGCTTTTGAAATCGCTTCACCGATCCCACGAGAGCCACCCGTTACAAGGGCCACACGTCCCATTGTCAGTCCTCCAGTTACATTCGTTGACCGGGTCACCTTCTTTCTGGTGTAAATATCCCGGGGGGTGCGGGGGGCTGGCCCCCCGCGGGTCGCCGCCGAAGGCGGCGAAACGTCACTTACCGTTCAACGCAAAGCGCAACGCCCATGCCGCCGCCGATGCACAGCGTGGCCAGACCTTTTTTCGCATCGCGCCGCTTCATCTCGAACAAAAGCGTGTTCAGGACGCGCGCCCCGGATGCGCCAATCGGGTGCCCTATGGCAATCGCGCCGCCGTTCACGTTCACAATCTCGGGGTCCCAGCCCATGTCTTTGTTCACAGCACAGGCCTGTGCGGCAAAGGCTTCGTTTGCTTCGACCAGATCAAGATCACCAACAGCCCAGCCGGCCTTATCAAGCGCTTTGCGCGAGGCATAGATCGGACCAACGCCCATGATCGACGGGTCAAGACCAGCAGTCGCATAAGAGGCGATCCGCGCCAACGGTTCGATGCCGCGTTTCTCGGCGTCGTCGGCGCTCATCAGCAAAACGCCCGCCGCACCGTCATTGATGCCCGACGCATTCCCCGCCGTCACCGTGCCGCCGTCGCGTACAAAGGCGGGGCGCAGCTTGGTCATATTGTCGATGGTTGCGCCGTGGCGAATGTATTCGTCCTTGTCGACGACAATGTCGCCCTTGCGGGTCTTTACTGTGAACGGCGTGATTTCCTCATCAAACTTGCCGGCCTTCTGTGCGGCCTCGGCCTTGTTTTGGCTGGCCAGCGCAAATTCGTCCTGGGCTTCACGGCTGATCTGCCATTTTTCGGCAACGTTCTCGGCCGTCTGACCCATATGATAGCCGTTGAAGGCGTCCCACAGACCGTCTTTGATCATCGTGTCGATCAGTTTCATATCGCCCATTTTCTGACCCGCGCGAATGGCTTGGGCATGCGGGCTCATCGACATGTTTTCCTGGCCCCCAGCGGCGATGATGGATGCGTCGCCCAGCTGAATATGCTGTGCGCCCAAGGCAACCGCGCGCAGGCCCGAGCCACATACCTGATTAAGGCCCCAGGCCGCGCTTTCAATTGGCAGACCAGCATTGATATGAGCCTGCCGTGCAGGGTTCTGGCCTTGGCCAGCGGTCAGGACCTGACCCAGAATGGTTTCCGACACATCGGCTTTGTCGATGCCCGCGCGCTCGACCAATGCTTCCAGCATGGTGGCGCCAAGATCATGGGCGGGGGTGTTCGCAAAACTTCCACTAAAGCTGCCCACTGCGGTGCGGGCGGCCGAGGCGATAACGACATTGGTCATATGGCTTCCTCCTCAGAAGCAATGTTTCTGCATTGCAGCATTCATGTATTGATCTGCCGAAAAAAGGCAATGCGCAGAATGCCGCGTTACCGGTATAGCCGCTATGCGGTTATCGCCCGTAATAAAAGCTGACGACGTGTCGCGCTTCGGCAAAAAACACCCACCGCTGAATCAGAACGCCTGCCAGATGCAGAACGACGGCAAGTGCGGCAAACATGTGCGAAAAGGGCAGAAACAGCAGAACCGCGGGCAAGATGATGCCAAACAGGACGGCGGCGGCTTTCAGAACACTGGTGTGTTTGCGTGCAACCCGAAATACCATTTCTTTGGTCAGGTAATTCTCGCCTGTATGCGGGGCCTCAAATGCGCTGACCTTGCCACGGGGGCCAAGGCCGGTGGCGGTTCCGATATTGCTTTCATCCGCTTTTTCGCGACGATCCTGATCGACCCAGGCGAAAAGCTGAAGGATCAGCAACAGCGGCAACAGCGCCTGCACCAGTGCGACACGGCCTGTCAAAAGCGCACCACCCGTGATCGCATAAGCCAAAAAGAGGATCGGTGTTGACCAGTGATTCCACCGGGGCACCGTGCGCATCTGGGTATAGATCATCGAGGTCGCAATCACGGTCGCAATCGCCAGCAGTCCGCCGACAATGCCCAGAAGGCTGAACCGGGTGTCAAAGAAGACCAGCCCAATGGCGTAAAACCCCATCGACACAAGCGTGGCGACCGCCAGCCAAGCCTCGCGGCTAAGCCAGGATGACCGCCATTGGGTGAACGCTTTCATCGCGCGTTCCGGGTGACCCAAGTGAAAGGTCGACGACAACAGCCCGCCAACCGCCAGTGCATTGGCGATCAGAAAGAACCAGAAGGCGGTCCATCCGCGCGGGGCCGGGCCATCAAGGCCAAGAAAAGCCAGCATGCCAAAGCCCAGGCCCGACAGCGTGGTGAACAGGATGATCGATGGGGCGGGATGCATCAGGACACCTTCGATAATGTACGGTCAAGCCAGCCAAGAAAGCCCGTTGGTTCTTCGGCCACCGGTTCCAGATAGGGGGCGAGCACGTCGAACTCGGGCGCTTCGTCGCGCGGGCGCGGCGGCAGATACTGGTTGACCGGCGATGTGCCCTGTTCCGGCATCAGGTCAATCCCGCCGCGTTCGGCGACCAGTTTGGAAACGTCGCTTTCGGGGTCAGACAAATCACCGAAATGCCGGGCCCCGGCGGGGCACGTGCGCACACAGGCAGGCTGACGGTCTTCTTCTGGCAGGTTGTCGTTGTAAATCCGGTCAACGCACAGCGTGCATTTCTTCATCACCTGTTCTTCCGGGTCCATCTCGCGCGCACCATAAGGGCAGGCCCAGGCGCAAAGTCCGCAGCCAATGCAATCGCTTTCGTTCACCAGAACGATACCGTCTTCCACGCGCTTATAGCTGGCACCGGTCGGGCACACGGTCACGCAAGGCGCGTCTGCACAATGCAAACAGCTTTTCGGCATGTGAAACAGCTGCGCCGGGCCTTGCTCGGGCTGAACCTCGTAGGAATGCACGCGGTTCAGAAAACTGCCAACCGGGTTCGCGCCATAGGCATCCTTATCTGCCAACGGTGCGCCATAGTTTTCAGTGTTCCAACCTTTGCACGCGGTCACGCAGGCGTGGCAGCCGACACAGGTATCCAGGTCGATGACAAGGCCAAGCGATTTCTCGGTATGTTGCGGTAGGGATGTCATGTGCCAAGCTTCTGTTTGACGGTGGCCGGCCCCGTGCCCACGGGGCTGTTCTGCGCCGGGTGTGCAGGCTGGCTTTCGGTTGGTGCAGTGGTCTTTTCGACCTTTACCCGCAAATCGAACCATGCGGCCTGGCCCGTGATCGGGTCTGAATTTGCCCACCGCAACCCATCGCCCTTGGGCGGCAGCAATTCATGGATGATGTGGTTCAACAAAAAGCCCTTGGTGGCCTCGGGCGCGTCTTTGTCCAGGGCCCAGGCCCCTTTGCGCTTGCCAATGGCGTTCCAGGTCCAGACCGTATTGTCATTCAATGCGGCCATATGCGCGACCGGCACGGTGATTTCACCATGGGGCGAGGTGACCTTGGCCCAGTCGCCCTCGTTGAAACCGTTCGCGTTCCAAATCTTGGTCGGGACATAAAGCGGGTTCCGGCCATGAATTTGCCGAAGCCATGCATTTTGCGACCCCCATGAATGGTACATGGCCATCGGGCGCTGCGTCAGCGCGTGAACGTCGAAAGCATCATCAGCTTCCGAGAATGGCGAGTACCATGTTGGCAGCGGGCTCATGGTTTCGGCATAGCGTGCCTTCAGATGATCGGGCGGTGACAGCCGGTGCTTGCCTTCGGCCGCCAGTTGGAACCGGCGCAGCGGTTCGCACCAAAGTGTAAACAGATAGGGCTGGGGCGCATCAAACAGACCAAGATCGACCGCCCAGTCCTGATAGGCGTTGTTCCAGGGCTTATAAAACTCGGCGTCTTCGGGAATATGGCTGATCCAGAAACTGCCGTTCTCGATGTATTTCTCGATCTGGTTCGGATTGGACGGGCCGCGCCCATGTTGCGTGCCATCGCCGCGAAAGCCCGCTAATGGCCCGATGCCTGGCTTGCGTTCGTGGTTCTGGATGTAATCGCCGTAATCCGCGTATTTCTGGCCGCCGTCCTCATTGACGAAACCGGGCAGCTCCAGCTTGGCGCCAAGTTCGCAGAGCACAGATTGAAAGCCGCGCACATTGCGATCAGGTTCAACAACCGGCCAGCGGATCGCATCGGCCGCAGCTTCGGCTTCGCAAATGGGCCGGTCCAGCAAGCTGATACAGTCGTGGCGTTCCAAATAGGTTGTGTCGGGCAAAATCAGGTCGGCATAGGCGACCATTTCCGATGAATAGGCATCGGAATAGATGATGCGCGGAATAACATATTCGCCGGTCTCATCTGTGTCCGTCAGCATTTTCATGACACCGGACGTGTTCATGGACGAATTCCACGACATATTCGCCATATACAGCATCATGGTGTCGATCTTGTACGGATCGCCCGCATAGGCGTTAGAGATCACCATATGCATCAGACCATGCGCGCTCATCGGGTTTTCCCATGAAAACGCTTTGTCGATACGTTTGGGTGTGCCGTCTTCGTGGATCAACAGATCGTCGGGGCCGTGCAGGAAACCCAGATGCGGCCCGTCCAGCGGCTTGCCCGGGGTCACGCCCGCATGTGGTTTGGGGTGAATGGTCGACGGCTTTGGATAGGGCGGCTTAAACCGGAAGCCGCCGGGCACCTCGACGCTGCCCAGGATGATCTGCAACAAATGCAGCGCGCGGCAGGTCTGGAACCCGTTGGAATGGGCACTGATCCCGCGCATTGCGTGGAAGGCGACAGGGCGCCCGATCATTTTGGCGTGTTTGTCGCCCCGGAAGTCTGTCCATTCGCGGTCCAGCTCGATCGCTTCGTCAAAGGCGACGCGCGCCAGGTCGGCGGCGATGGCGCGGATGCGTTCGGCGCTGATGCCCACCCGGTCGGCGACGGTTTCCGGCGCATAGGTGTCGGTCAGATAGGTCTCGGCCATATGATGCATGACCGGGCGATGGGTGATGCCGGCATGGCGCAATGTGCCTGCCAGATCGGGCTGCACGCCCGGTGTATCAAACGCTTCGGTTTTGCCGGTGCGACGGTCGATGACCAGCTTTTTGCCCGCCTCATTGGTCAGGATCAGCCCGTGTTCATCGCTGTCAGGGTCTTCGTTGACCAGACAGGCGGCGTCGGTGAAGCGCGCCAGATAATCCAGATCAATCCGGCCCGCCTTGATCAGGCAATGCACAAGGCTGAGAATGAACAGACCATCGGTGCCCGGCGTGATGCCCACCCATTCATCGGCCACGGCATTATACCCGGTGCGCACCGGGTTGACGCCAATCACTTTGGCCCCGCGCGCTTTCAGCTTGCCAATGCCCATTTTGATCGGGTTTGAATCGTGGTCTTCAGCAACGCCGAAAATCATAAACAGCTTTGTGCGGTCCCAATCCGGCTGGCCAAATTCCCAAAACGCGCCGCCCATCGTATAAATGCCGGCAGCCGCCATATTGACCGAACAAAATCCACCATGGGCCGCATAGTTCGGGGTGCCAAAGGACTGCGCCCAAAAGCTGGTGAAGGATTGCGATTGATCGCGGCCTGTGAAGAAGGCGAATTTGGATTGGTCGGTGTCGCGTAACGGCTTTAGCCAGCCGGCGGCAATGTCCAGCGCTTCGTCCCAGGAGATCTCTTCAAATTCACCCGATCCGCGGGGCCCGACCCGTTTCATCGGCGCGCGCAGGCGGGCGGGCGACAGATGTTGCATGATCCCGGATGACCCTTTGGCACACAGAACGCCCCGGTTGACCGGATGATCACGGTTGCCTTCGATATAGGCAACCTTGCCGTCTTTCAGATGCACATCGATGCCGCAGCGGCAGGCGCACATATAGCACGTCGTCTTCCGCACCTCGTCCGAGACTTTGGGCGATGTATCCAGGTTGATGGACATGCCGTATCGTTCCTCCCGCAGGTGATTATGCCAAATTTGCCCGCAACGTGCGAGAGCCACCGCCTGTCCTATTTAGGCGGCGCGTGCATCATGGATTAGGACCAGTGTTGATGTCCGCCTAAGTCCAGATACAGCACCCTTCGGATCAATACAGATCCGAGGCCGTTGGCGTGTCTGCAGCGGTAGCGGCGGCCTTGTCTGTTTTTGCGCGAAAGCTGTTGATGGCGGCAGTGGCGCCGGTGGCCAAAATCACGCTGTCGGTGGCCAAGGTGACCATGTCATACCCCCACTCTACGGCGCGCGCCGCATAGTCCGGTGTCGCGCAATGAAGCGCGGCGCGTTTGCCATTGTCATGCGCCGCCTCGCAGATTTGCTTGATGGCGGCGATCACTTCGGGTTCTTCACGGTCCAGACCCGGTTTCAGGGTGCCGTTGCTCATACCAAGGGACAGGTCCGACGGTCCGACATAAAGCGCATCCAGATGGGCGGTGGCGGCAATTGCGTCCAGGTTCGACAGGGCTGTGCCGGTTTCGATCATCGCAAAGGCAATGACTGAGCTATTGGCCGTGTCTTTGTCATACCCGCCATAGGCAAAGGTTGCCCGGGTCGGTCCCCAGCTTCGTTGACCCAATGGTGGATAGCGCAAATAGCTGACAAATTCCGCCGCTTCTTCGGGTGTATTGATCATCGGGCAAATGATGCCAGCAGCGCCCGCATCCAAAAACTTCATAATCCAGGTCGGGTCGCACCATGGCACCCGCGCCATCAGCGTTTTCCCCGAATGAGTCATGGCCTGAACCATCGGCAGTACGTTGGAATAGTCGCTGGGCCCATGCTGACAATCGATGGTCAGCGACGTGAAATCCTGCGCGGCCAACACCTCGGCCGAAAAGGGATGCCCGATGTTCAGCCAGGCGTTGATGGCGGTCTGTCCGTCTGCCCAAGCGTCGCGCACGCTATTTTTCATGGTATCCCCCCAAGTTTAGATGACGGTGTCCGCATCGGCGGCCACCGTGTCAAAGTTCTGACCCGCAGGCACAACTTGTCAATATCGAAGGGAAATTTCCGCTAAGCCGGACTAACGGAAATCGTCAAGGCGGATGCCGTGAACGATCGTGAACGAGGTCAGGATCGCCGTCCCGACAATCGCATAAAATCCAATGGTGTGGCCAGCAGCCAAACCAGATGTAATCGAGCCATACAACGACACGGCCAATGCAAACGGTACACTAAAGAGAACTGCTCCAAGCGCCATTTTGATCCCAGCGGGTTTACCCGCTCCCTTTGTTTGTCCCAATTGTCAGAACAGTAGGCGACATAGCGCCGGATATTGTCAACAGACTGTCACAAAAGTGAGCCTGAACTTGGCTATTCCGGCGAAAATTCGCGTATAGGTTGTATTTCCACATCACGTAAAAGTTGCAAAAATCCCAAAATTTGATGTTTCGCGGCTATCGCCCCCTTCTCGGCGGTGGCCAAATGGGCCTCGCCCACGGTGCCATCGGGGTTCAAATCCGACGCGATCCAGCCGTATGACACCGGCCCAATGGGTGGGATTCTTGCTGATTCGGCGGTCGAGGCGAAATTTTCTGCGGCGGTCATATCCACCAGTGCAGGTTTGAAATACAGCATCAGCGATGTTTCGCGGTCGCCCCCATGGATTCCGTAAGCCGTTTCACGGTCAGAAAAAAGCCCCTCGGGCGCGCCGAAATTCCCCCACTGGCACTTCACAGCGAACATATTTGCCTGCACCCGCAGTTCACGCGCCAAAATAGAGATCAGATCAAGATTGCCGCCATGGCTGTTCACGATCACGATTTTGCGGACACCTGCGCGCGCCACAGACAGGCCAATCTCGGTCCAGGCCCGCAGCGCGGTTTCGGCGTTTAGGGTCAACGTGCCTTTGGCATGCAAATGTTCGTTTGATTTGCCAACCGCTTGCACAGGAAGGATACGAATATCCAGATCGTCGGGGCAGGCGTCGCGCAGTTCGGCCAACATGCCTTCGGCAATCATCGTGTCGACGCCCACTGGCAAATGCGGGCCGTGTTGTTCAATCGCCGCCGTTGGCAGAATGGCGATGGTCTTGTCGGGGTCAATCTCGTCGTATTCGGTTGTCCGATACTCTGCCCAGTCCAGTCGTCGTGTCATGCTGTGATCTTCTTGGAAAAGGCCGCTTGGCCTAAAGGGCCGGTCGGCGGTGGAAAGGGACGGCGCAGTTATCTCAGAAAGCGTTCCATGGTCCGGGCCACCCGGTCAAGATGGGCTTTGCGGCTTTCGCTGGTCGAGCTGTCCATAAGGTAATGCGCCGCAAAGGCTGTCTTCAGTGGTTTTGCGCATAAAAGACCGATGCCTCGGATCAATGTGCGTTTGCCTGGCGCGCCCACAAAGAACGTCAGCCATCGTGACGCACCACAAGTGGTGAATACGCCAACGCGCTTGATATGGGCCAGCCCGGGCGCTATGGTCTTGCGCTGGGGTGTGGGCATCAGAAACGCGACATCGGGCAAAAGCACGCGATCAAGCCAGCCTTTCAGAACCGCCGGCAGGCCATACCACCAGGTTGGATAGATAAAAATCAGCGTATCGCACCAGCGAATATCATCCACATCGCGCGCGACGGGTTCAATATTGGTCGGGCGATCCTCATAAGCTGTCCATTCGTCTGGCGTCAGAATAGGCTGAAACCCTTCGGCATAGAGATCCCGTAGCCGAATGTCCGCGCCTGCGGCCGTCAGCTTGGCAAGCACGCAGTCCCGCACGGCAGCGGTGAAACTGCTGTCTTTCGGGTGGCAATAGACGACCAAAGCTTTCATCAAAGCGTCCGCATCTGGCGGTCAACCTTGTCTAGAAAACCCGCGCGTTTGGCGTCGGTCGCGCGGTTCATCCCGTACAGCGCCAGATACCGCATCTTGTCGGGTCGGGTCACGTGCCAGATGGCGCGGGTGAAATGCTTGCGTGGCGGATCGCCAGCACCAAAGGCCCGCATACGGGTTCCACCGTAGGTGGTGACGGCGGCCAGCTTTTGAATGTTGTGCAGGTTCGGGCCAATTTTACCGTCTTCAATCTTGAACGACACACCGGGCAGAAAGACCCGGTCAAGGTACCCCTTCAGTATGGCCGGATAGCCAAAGTTCCAAACCGGAAACGAAAAGATCAGCGCGTCGGCCGCCCGCAGCCGATCGACATAAGGTTGCACCGGGCCGCAATTATCCGGTTCGTCATGGTAACGGCGGCGTTCTTCGGCGGTCAGAACCGGTTGAAAGTTTTCGGCATATAAATCGCAATCATCCACATCCCAGCCACGGGCGCTTAGGCTGTCTACGACCCGACGGTGTACTGCGGCGCCATAGCTTTCGTCGCAGGGATGGGCAAAAAGCACCAAGGCTTTCATGTGTTGCGCCCCTTATTCTGCCGCTTGCAGCTTGGGATAAGCATACATCCGATCATAGCCCCAATCCGGGTCATCCCAGGCGATCATCTTGCCGGGGTTCAAAAGCCCCTTTGGATCGGCTTCCCGCTTGAACCGCAATTGCCGGTCGTCGACCGTTTGCCGCCCGCCTTCTTCCAATGTGTAGCGATGCGGGTTGAACACCATTGCGCCTGCATCCTCGTGCATCTTTACGATTTCGTCCAACCGGGCTTCGGTTGTGAATTTGACAAGGCTTAGGCCTGCAAACATCACCTTTCCGCCTTCGCGCAGCACTTCCAGATGCTGCAACACCTCGGGCGACAGGGCGTCGCGCATTTGCGCGATCAGCGCCTTGTGCTGTGGATACCCATAGCGCACCTGCAAATAGGTGATCGACGGGTCCACTTTCAAAGCCCGCAGCGTCGTGTGGTTCCAGCCGTATTCAAAGACCGGGCCCGGATCACGCGCCCAGTTGTGGTCGTCGTTGCGATAGATAAGGCGCGCTTCGGGCTGCCGGCTCAGAAACGTCAGGAACCCGTCCATCGAATGCGGCGCGATCATCAGCCCGATCAGATTGGTGCCGGGTTCGACATACGGCGCGACGCGCTGGAAAAAATCTTTGGCAATGGGGGCTTCGAAAACGGTGCCCAGCTTCATCAGGATACCGTCCTGATTTGCCAGTTCTTCGGCAAAGGTCACCGCATCCATAAAGTCATCCGTCGCAACAAACATCTCGACCCAGTTATAAGCGGGCGCAAGCGGCATCTCGATCTCGGTGATGATCCCGTTCGTGCCATAGGCATGAGACACCCGCGCCAGTTCTTCGCCGGTAAAATCCAGCACGCGCGGTTCTTCTTCCATCGTGACGACGCGCAGGCGGATGATATTGCCCAGATCGCGCAGCGACCCCCAGGTGCAGGATCCGACCCCGCCACTGCCACCGGCGATAAAGCCCCCGATGGTTGCCGTGGCCCAAGTGCTGCTGAACATGCGGATTTCCTGGCCCGAGTGGTCTTTGCAAGCCGCATCAAGGTCTTTCAGCAAAACACCGGGTTCCGTGATCACCCGACCCGGCAAGACATCTTTTACGTTGTTCATGTGCCGCAAATGCATGACACAGCCGCCCGCCAATGGCATGGCCTGACCATAGTTCCCCGTGCCCGCGCCGCGCGTTGTGACCGGACAATCATGCGCATAGCAGGTCTTCAAAACCTCGATCACTTCGGCTTCGGTTTTGGGCGAGACGACAAAATCGGCGACCACATGATCCAGCCGGTCTTTCAGAACCGGTGAGTACCAGAAAAAGTCGCGGCTTTTCGCTTTGATGGCAGCCTCGCTTGTGTCGATGTCCAAATGCGAAAGGGCGGCTTTGGCGGCGGCGACATTGTCTTGCATCAGGCAGGCTCCATCAGGTGGTCAAGCTCGGCATAGTCGGGAAGGGTGGTGTCGATCATCTGCCCGCCCCGGATCACCATGCGGTCGGTCTGTGGGCGGGCGAACAGCTCGGTCCAGTTGCGGGCTTTGACGATCACCAGATCAGCAGGCGCACCGGGCAACAAGGTGTTGTCTTCAAACCCACAGGCGCGGGCCGGGTTGCTGACAAAGGCATTGCTCCAATCCGTGCGGCTGTGATCCAGATGCCCGATCCGGGTGGCCTGGCGCATCACTTCGATCATGTCGAGATCGCCATAAGCATAAAACGGGTCGCGCGTGTTGTCCGATGCGAAACTGACGTTGATCCCCCGGTCCACCATTTCATGGACCAATGTGATCCCGCGCGCCCGGGGCGTTTTGCCCGCGGTCCGGTCTTGCAGATAGAGGTT
>CALDUK010000014.1 GCA_937924905.1 uncultured Paracoccaceae bacterium
CAGGACATCTTCGACTACATTGAAATGTTCTATAACCCGAAACGTAAACATGTCAGAAACGGCATGCTGTCGCCCGTCGACTTTGAAAACAGACAGTGCAACAACAACCAAGAAGGTGTCTAGGAAACTACGGGCTATTCATTTCGTTTGTTTCAGTTGACGGGATGCACTCGGACAATCGTTGAAGCGCAGTGTGGATCTCGTCTGAATATGCGGATGCAAAGGCATCAATGGCAGGAAAATTGGAAATGGCGATATCTAAAGCTGGATTGCTGCCTGCCTGATACAGACCTGAACGCACCATGATCTCGGATTCTTCGTATATCGACAGTTGTGATCGTAGGCTTGAGATCAGGTGATTTTCATCTTTTGACGCCGCTTCTGGAAGACATCGGGACACGGATTGAAGGATATCGACCGCCGGAAAACGACCCCGTTCCGCAATTTCTCGGGTCAGCACGACATGTCCGTCCAACAGGCCGCGCAAAGTGTCTGCAACCGGCTCATCCATATCAGACCCCGAGACCAGCACGGTAAATAAGGCCGTAATGTCTCCTTGATCAAAGCCACCTGGACCTGCACGTTCGGCAAACGCGGCCAACATTGTAACCATGGACGCCGGGAACCCACGCATCGCTGCCGTTTCCCCTGATGATATTGCGATTTCCCTATGTGCTTCGGCGAGGCGCGTGATTGAATCTAGCATCAACAAGACATGCAAACCCTGGTCCCGAAAATACTCCGCAACCGCCATAGCCGTAAAGGCGGCCCTTCGCCTGACGGGTGCCGATTGGTCAGACGTAGCGGCGACGACTACGGATCTTTCCAACCCCTTGGGCCCAAGGACGCTTTTTACGAAATGATTGACTTCCCGACCACGTTCGCCAACCAAACCAATGACAATGACGTCCGCTTTCATATCCTGGGCAAATTTTGCCAAAAGCGTGGACTTGCCAACACCAGACCCCGAGAAAAGCCCAACGCGCTGCCCACGAACAATTGGCAATATTGTATTGAACAGCGCGTAGCCCGTCGGAATGCGGTCACCCAACGATCTGCGTCGTGCTGCCATGGGTGGCGCTGACATCAAGGCGTACGGATTGACGCCTTGGACCAATGGCCGTTCATCAAGTGGTTTGCCATTGGCATCAATGACCCGTCCCAGCCAAGCGGCGTCAGGACGAACGACCGTTTCACCCAGATGCACAACAGGCTGATTTAGACGCAAGCCCGCCGTGGGACCGTCAACAAGAACTTGAACCCGACTCTTTTCAACACCAACCACCTCTCCGCCGACCATCGGAACAGACGGAAAATCCACCCGATGCCCGATGCTGGCCACGTCGGACAAGCCAAAAACTGTGACCGAGTTTCCACCAAGCTGTTCAACACGCCCAATTTTCTGGGCAATTGGGTGCCGGTCAGAGGCGGACTTCAACATATCGATACTACGCATATACGGTTCCTTTTGAGCCTCATTCGAATGAAACCGTTTCTAAAGGAATCACAGTTAAGCCTTGGTGCATCCGATCGAGGGAGAAGCCCCGATGCTTGACGCACCATATCTGTTAAAGATGGCGCAAAGCCTTGCCCGACACGCAGGCGCGCGCCAAGCTCAAATTGCGAAGAATATCGCGAATGCGGACACACCGGGGTATCGCGCCCGAGATCTTGTCGAATTCTCAGAAACCTATCAGCAGTCCAAAACAAGAACTGAGCTTCGCTCGACCCGCCAAGCCCATATGGAAATCCAGGTATCGCGACCGCGGTTCGATACAATTGATCTTGGCGGCCAGGCTTCTCCGAACGGAAATACCGTAGCGATAGAAGCGGAAATGGTTCGTGGCACGGATGCAAAATCCAGCCATGATTTGGCGCTCAGTGTCTACAAATCGTCTTTGGACATCCTGCGCACATCACTTGGAAAAGGGCGCTAATTGATGGATGGTCTTCACCAAAGCAAAGGCATTTCGGCCAGCGGCATGCAGGCACAGGCCGCGCGACTTCGGTTCATCACCGAAAACATCGCGAATGCGGACACACCCGGCTATCGCCGAAAGATCACATCGTTCGAAACTGTTTTGGACCAAGGCCGGGTCACCGGTCAGGTTCGATCCGGTCCGGTTGAACTGGACCAAAGCGAGCTGGCGCGTGTCTACGAACCCGCGCATCCGCTTGCTGATGAAAGCGGCTATCACACGGGATCGAATGTCTCGCTGATTGTCGAAATCGCGGATGCGCGCGAAGCGCAGCGCAGCTACGAGGCAAACCTCAGAATGTTCGATCAAGCCCGTAAAATGCGGTCAAGCTTGCTCGAACTCCTGCGGCGTTAACGGAGAAAAAAGATGGACGTCAAACTGACGCAAGCGCTGCGAAATTATGGCGCGGCCAAATCAGAAATCAAACCCGATCCGTCAAGCACACCGTCGCTGGTCGGGCGTGCTGCGCAAGACTTCACCAACATTCTCAGCCAAACAGAATCGGTTGCGCAAGACGCCATGGTCGGAAAGGCTGATCCGCATGCCTTGGTTGAAGCCTTGGCCAACACGCAGCTGGCCGTCGAAACTGCGGTCACTGTCCGCGACCGCGTCGTCGAAGCGTATCAGGAAATTCTCAGGATGCCGGTCTGATGGGCGAGACTGTCTTCTTTGACACATTGCGACAAGGGCTTTGGGTCGCGGTCACCATGACAGCACCCCTTTTGTCGATCGCCTTGGTCGCCGGGATTATCGTCGGCTTGTTCCAGGCGCTGACGTCTATTCAGGAGATGACGCTAACCTTTGTGCCCAAGATGGGCGCAATGCTGGTCGCGTTTTGGGCGTCTATGAGTTTCATGACCCGGTCGCTTACCGACTATTTCAAGGCCACGATCATACCATTGATTGCGGGTCTCTAAGCCATGGAGAACGCCGGATATGTTGCGATCAACCGCCAGGCTGGTTTGCTGAGAGAATTGGAAACGGTTGCACAGAATATCGCAAATGTTTCCACCAATGGATATCGGCGGGAAGGTGTTGTTTTCGCGGAATATATTTTTGACACCGGCGATCAAGAAGGTTCTATCTCTGTCGCAAACGCAAGTGGTCGCCAGACAGATTTGTCGCAAGGCGCGCTTCAACAGACCAATGGCACATTCGACTTTGCTATTGAGGGCTCTGGCTTCTTCCTTGTCAACACACCCGACGGCGACAGGCTTACGCGGGCCGGCACGTTCACGCCGTCTGCCCAAGGCATCCTTGTTGCGCCCGATGGCGCCACTTTGATGGATGCGGGCGGTGCGCCTGTTTTTGTGCCTGCGGGCGTCGCCGATATCTCGCTTGGGGCAGATGGTACACTATCGGCAGATGGCGCACCTTTGGCGCAGATCGGGCTTTGGCTACCAGGCGATCCCAACCAGATGACACGTTCAGAAGGTGTCCGTTTCACGACGGGCGGGCAACCTGTGCCAGTCGACGGTGGCCGCATCCTTCAGGGTTTCCGCGAACAATCTAACGTGGACGCCGTCACAGAACTTGCCCGAATGATCGAGGTTCAACGCGCCTACGAGCTGGGCAGCACGTTCCTTGACCGCGAAGACGAACGGGTCAGAGCAACAATTCGAACAATCGGACAATAGAGGTAGAAAATGCGCGCACTCTCTATCGCGGCAACAGGCATGAGCGCCCAGCAAACGCGGGTTGAAGTCATCTCAAACAATCTCGCGAATATGAGCACCACGGGCTATAATGCTCGACGTGCTGAATTTGCGGATCTTCACTATCAACAGGCAACGCGACCCGGCACCATTAACGCAACGGATGGCACTGTTATTCCAGCCGGAGTACAGCTTGGCTTGGGCGTGCGACCGACAGCCGTTTCGATGACCATCCAACAAGGATCAAGCCGGGCAACCGGTGGAGATTTGGACGTCGCCATCGAAGGCGGTGGGTATCTGGAAGTCACACTGCCATCGGGCGTTTCGGCCTACACGCGCGACGGCGGTCTGAAACGATCGGGCGAAGGCCAGATTGTAACGTCAGACGGGTATCCTGTCGTTCCGGATATCACCATTCCCGACGATGCGCGGTCAATTTCAATCAATGCCGCAGGAGAAGTCTATGCGGATTTTGACGATCAGATTCAGCCGCAACTTCTGGGCCAGTTCACATTGGCTGGCTTTCCGAATGCGATGGGTTTGGAAGCGATCGGATCAAACCTGTTTCTTGAAACACCGGCCTCTGGCACGCCTCTTACAACTGCGCCCGGTGAAGATGGCTTGGGGACTTTGCGCCAGGGCTATCTTGAAGAAAGCTCGGTAGATCCGGTGAAAGAAATCACCGAATTGATTGAGGCGCAGAGAGGGTATGAACTGAACGCCAAGGTCATTTCTGCGGCAGATCAGATCCTTGGGGCGACCGTACAAATCCGATGATAAAACTGTCGGTCGCAATCGCAGTCCTTGCTTCGCCTGTCTTGGCAGAAAGTTTGATCGCCGCACGGGTCATTCGCCCGAACGCTATCATCGAACACCAAGACATCGCGATTGCCGACAACGCTATTCCTGGCGCCTTGTCCAGCGACGCCAATATCGTGGGGATGGAAGCAACAGTTACGCTCTATCCCGGGCGCCCCATACTTGCGTCGCAAATTCGCGAGCGCGCTTTGATTGAACGCAACCAGGTTGTCAGACTGCTTTATCGACAAGGCGGACTGACAATTGAGATTGAAGCACGCGCGTTGTCACGAGCGGCGGCGGGCGAGACCGTCCGCATGATGAACCTGGAAAGCAAGAACACCATTAGCGGACGTGTCATGTCAGATGGCAGTGTCCAAGTGCCGTTCGAAAGGGCTCTGAATTGATGAAACGACTGGTCTTTGCATCAGCGCTATCCTTGTTTGCGTGCGGAAAAATGGAAGATGTGGGCAAAACGCCTGACTTTACCCCCGCAGACACTGCGGCCGAGGTTACTGCGATGGCGTACCCAACGCATATTCAACCAAGCGGGCACGCAACCGCGTCGCGCCATGAGGCATCACTTTGGAGTGGTGGACGTGGTTCGCTTCTGGGAGACCGGCGCGCCAGCCAACACGGCGATATCTTAACCGTGGTTATCGAAATCAATGACAGCGCATCCATTTCTAATTCCACATCCAGATCTCGCTCTGGCTCGGAATCGGTCGCTGTGCCGCAACTTTTGGGTGTCCCCCAAGTTGTTGACAGGTTCCTGCCTGGCGACGCTTCCTTGGCCAATGCCGCTGATGCCAATTCATCCAGCAATAGCGCTGGCCAAGGCTCGGTCAGTCGCAATGAATCGCTGGAACTCAAGATTGCAGCGACTGTGACAGATGTTCTCGACAACGGCGTGCTGCGTATTCAGGGCAGTCAGGAAGTTCGCGTGAACTTCGAATTGAGAGAACTGCTGGTGACCGGATACGTCCGTCCGGAAGACATCTCGCGCCGAAACGAAATCACCTATGAAAAGATTGCGGCAGCCCGCATTTCATATGGCGGTCGCGGACAAATTTCAGATGTTCAGCAACCAAGATACGGGCAGCAAATCGCAGACATTGTTCTGCCTTTCTAGGTCACGTCATGGGCAAGTTACTTCCGATCATCTTAATCGTTCTGGGCGGCGCAATCGGCGGCGGAGCCGGCGTTTTCCTAAAGCCAAACCCAGATTCTGGGTGCGAAGATCCGATGGAATGCGACGAAGCCGTCGTAGACCCCGAAATGACCGAACCCGCCGAGGATGAGGACGAAAAATACTATCACTCGATGAAAAACCAATTCGTCGTTCCGGTTATACGCGATGAACTCGTCAAGTCTTTGGTCGTGGTTTCACTGTCTTTGGAAACGACCCAGGATCACACCGAAACTCTTTTCAGCCGCGAACCAAAACTGCGCGATGTCCTGTTACAAGTGCTGTTCGACCACGCCTATATCGGCGGGTTCAACGGGGCTTTCACCGAAAGCAGTCGGCTATCGGTTTTAAAGATGGCTTTGCTGGAAGCCATCCAGTCTGTCGTCGGTTCCATCGTAAGTGACATTGTCATTACCGATATTGTCAGACAGGAAATCTAATCAGACCGGCTGCCCGTTTCTTTCCGTCGTTTAACCTCGGCGTCCCGTAATAGTTTTTTGAACACCTCGTGTTCGGCCGAAGCCTTGCCAGCCGCCGACGCATCGCTCTGAAATGCGACCGAACACTCTGTCTTGGCCCGCTCCAGGTGATTTTTCTGCCGCCTAAGCCATCCGTGCCAATTTTCAGTCTCGGCAAATTGATCCGGCTGAACGGGCGACTTTAGCTTTTGCAAACAAGTCTCTAGGTGTTGGTTTGCTTGGTCAAGTCGACGTTTGCTTGTGAAGGCTTTTGATTTCTTCGACATCTCCGAAGCTGCGGTTAACAATACCATCGCGCGCAAATCTTTGACTGGCGGATACCGCTTCATCTGCCCTGTTTCGCCTTCTTTCGCATCGCGTCAGCGAAACGAATGGCTGCTGCGATGGCCTGATAATGCTCAACCTGAATTTCGTCACCGGTTTCAACCGATGCATACAACGCACGGGCCGTCGGCGGATCGCGAAAGATCGGGACTGCATTCTCGATCGCGATTTCCCTGATCTTATCCGCAACAGCATCCAACCCTTTGGCGACACAGGTTGGGGCAGAGCCTTTTGTACGGGCCCATTTTAATGCAACTGCATAGTGCTCCGGGTTCACGACCACGACGTCGGCCGTTGGGACATCCGCCAACATTCGGTTGGTCGCGATGTCTTGTGCCATTTGTCGTCGCGCCTGTTTGGTGTGCGGGTCACCATCTGTTTCTTTCAATTCATCCCTTAATTCTTTTAAGGACATTCTCTGGCGTTTCAGAAACTGCGATTTCTGCCAAACGTAATCCGCGATGGCGATGGCAAAGATTGCAACACAGGAGGCCGTTAAAAACTGAAAGCACAAACTGACCATCAGACCCAGGCTGTCGGGCAAAGATAGATATGGCATAGTCAGGATCTCATCAATTCGGGCCATAAAGACCGAAGAAAGAACAACTGAATATACTGCCAATTTAGAAAAGCTCTTCAGAAAATTGAAAATACCGTCCGGGCCATACTTCTGTTTTGCGTTTTTCAGCAAAGACAGTCTATTCAATTTCGGCTGTGCTTTTTGACCCGCAAAAACAAGTGCGCCTTGAAGAAAGGAAACCGACAAGGCAGCAATGAATGGCAATATGAACCATACCAGAAGTGCAGACGCGAAACCGGCCGCAATCATCCCGATTGGGAATTTTCCCTGGCCTTCAAATACAACCGGCGCCAACGCATCAGGCATCGAAAGGAAAGGTGTCAGGGCAAGGCCCGCTGCATTGACGGACCAATATCCGGCAATCGCCCCCGCCATAAGCACGCCCAAATAGACCGAAAATGTAATCAAGTCCTGCGAAACAGGCACTTCTCCACGCTTGCGGGCGTCCTCCAGCTTTCTCGGCGTTGCTTCAAAGGGCTTTTCAGACCCTTCCTCTTCATCTGCCATCAGCGCGCTCCGAACGGATCAAGAATGCGGTTCTGCAATTCACTGACCCAAACCGTCAAAATATAGGGCGCCGTCAAAGCCAGCAGCAAAAGTGCGCCAAAGGTGATGGCCGGGGCGCCAACGAAAGCAACCATCAACTGGGGCATTGCGCGGTTAATAACGCCGAGCGCCAGATTATAGAGCAAAGACACCGCCACAAACGGCGCGGCCAATGCCAGGCCAAAACGAAAAGCGACCGAAACAGCATCGCGCACGGTCCCTGCGACATCGGCCGAGACAAGCTGGCCAAACGGGATCGTGTTATAAGAAAATATGAACATACGTGCGAATTGCACATGCAGCCCCAGCTCGACCGCCAACGCAAGTGCTGCAAGATACAAAACCAGGCCCATGGCCGGTTGGGGATCGATACTTGTATCGCCCAGTAGCTGTGACAAAGATGTGGTTTGCGCGGCTATGCTGGCAGCAATCTGAATTGCCATCACATGAAGCCTCAGCATCAAGCCGATCAACAAACCGGTCAAGATCTCGCCAAATCCGCTTGCAAGATAGGTTCGGTCCGGCTCGCCAAAATCAAACATGGGCAAAACAGCTGGGTAGACAACCAAGCTGAAAGCGAACGCAACGGCCAGCCGAACCCTATTCGGCACCATGGTTTCGCCCAAAACGGGCAACACGAACAAGGCCGAAGACACGCGAAGGAAAACCAGAAAGAACTGCGCAAGGATATCCGGCGCAACATTTAGCAAGGCGCTAAGGGCCAAATTCATGCTGCAACGAGACCGACAAGCGATGGGCGACCTTCAGACCCTAACTCGTCGAAGGACAGGACCGGATTTGTGATCCCCTTGGCGGCCAGGACGGTTCTTAGAAATCTGCGCCGGTGGACCGATGTGATGATCGCTGGATAGTGGCCACTCTCGCCAGCCTTGTTCAGTTTCTCCGCGACCCCGCCTGTCAATTTCTGAAAGAGATCCGGTGGCAAAGCAACATCGCCATGCAACGCATCGCCCAATTGGTATTCGCTAAAACGTTCTTCCCAATCTGATGCAAGTTGAACAAGCGGCACTGTTCCATCGCGTTCGCGCACATCGGCTATAATCTGAAAGGCAAGCCGTTGGCGTACGTGCTCGCATATCGTTTCCGGTGTTGCCGCTGCGCCCCGGCTTTCGGCGATAGCTTCGACGATCAATGGCAGATTTCGTATCGACACACGTTCTTCAAGCAGAAGACGGATCACCGACAGCAACAGATCCACAGGCACCTTGTCTGGTATCAATTCGTCGAACAAACGCTGGTTCGCAGCACTTCTTTGTTCATCGCTGAGACTGCAGAATTCGTCCAACAAGCGGCGTAGAGATTTAAGCCCAATAATGCGCGGCAGGTTGCTTTTGATGACTTCCAACAAATGCGTCGCCATAACCTCGGCCGGGCTGACAACGGTTGCACCAGCCAAGGCCGCGCTGTCCGCATCGGCCCGCGCCAACCACCTTGCCGGAGCGCCGTACACGGGTTCGCGAACGTCGCGACCGTTGGGCATTTCGGTCGTTTCGGGTGGCAAAAGCGCCAATACACGTGCTGGCTCCAGACTGTCGCGCGCCTGTTCGACGCCTTGGACTTGAATCAAATACTCGCCATCGGACAATGAAGCGTCATCCGTCAGCCGTATGTCAGGCAGGATAATGCCGAATGCCACAGCCACATGTTGGCGCATACTTTTGATGCGCGCATCAAGACCCGTCGCGGGGTCAAGGATCATCGGCACCAAATCAGGAGCAAATTCGACATGAATTTCATCAAGATCCAGAACATCCCCCATGGTTTGTTCTGCTGGAAGGGGCACGTCATCAACCGGCGAAACCTCGGGCGACTTGGGTGATCGGGCAATTCGAAACGAAACGAAGCCAAGCACCAAAGCGCCGATCAGAAATGGGCCGAAGGGCAATCCGGGGAAAAGTGCGAACAGGCCCATCAGCACCGCAACAGTGCCAATGGCTGACGGATACTTGCCAAGCTGCGCGACCATCGCGACATCTGCCGTGCCGCGCGATCCCCCGCGCGACAAAAGCAACGCCGTTGCGATGCTAATAATCACGGCCGGAATTTGGCTGACCAGACCGTCACCGACCGTCAGGATCGCATAGGTTTCAAACGCGCGTCCAAATGCCATCCCATGCAAAATCACCCCAATCAAAACGCCCATAATCAGGTTCAGAAGCGTTATCAACAGGCCAGCAATCGCGTCACCTTTGACAAACTTCGACGCCCCATCCAGTGAACCCAAAAACGTGGTTTCCGATTGCTCAATCTCGCGGCGTCTTTTGGCTTCTTCATGATCAATCGCGCCTGCTGACATATCGCTGTCGATCGCCAACTGTTTGCCCGGCATGCCATCCAGGGCAAACCGCGCGCCCACTTCAGCCATCCGGGCGGCGCCTTTCGTGATCACAATGAAGTTGACGATCAGAAGGACACCGAAAACAACAAGACCAAGGAAGAGACTGCCACCCATTATAAAGTTGGCAAACCCCTCGATCACTTCGCCGGCCGCATGCGGCCCTGTATGACCCTGACCGATGATGAGTTTTGTCGATGAAATGTTCAAAGACAGCCGCAACATGAGCGACGCAAGAAGAACCGTTGGAAATGACGAAAAATCGAGCGGTCTCTCAACAAAAAGAGTGACTGTAAAAATCAGGATGGCAAATGAAAACGACGCGGCCAATCCTATGTCCAAAACCCAGGCTGGCATGGGAAGGATCATCATGACAATGACACCCATCAAGGCCAGCGAAAGCAGAACCGTTGGGCTGAACGGATTTTTCGTCATCGGTGCACCACCAAAGGCTGGGCGCCACGTCCTGATAGAAACGGCTGCGTACTAGCAGAAAGGGGCACAAGCGACGCGCCAGACATCTCGCCAGCAAACTGCAAAAGCGGAAATTCGTTTTCCACCTCGCCGCGGGATACAATACGTGGCGCATGATCAGGCTCAACGATCCCTTCGATGGGCACGTCTGGTTCCGGCAAATTCGCGCGAATTCGGTCAAACCGCGCACTGTATTTGTTGGCAAATCTTGGCGTCCGCGAATGATACGCCCCCGCGGCCCGCGTCCAGTCTCCGAACTCCTGATAGAGTTCCGTAAGAAATCGCGCCGCATAGCGGGCATTCGTAATCGGATCGAACATGTCTTCGATGGATGCAAACGCATGGCCATGCCATCGATAATTGATCTGAAAACAGCCAACATCGAAACTGCGAGCGCCCCCGGAGAAGTGTTTTTCGACATAGGCCAAAGCCAGGCCAAAGTCGTCAAACCACTTACCGACACCTTCCATGTTCACTGTCCATGGCCAGGGATGAAATCCAGTCGTGGATGTTCGCCCCGTTTCGGCAAGCGAGATTGTCCTCAACACATCCAGTGGAACATTCGTTTCGCGCGCAACAAATTCCGCGGCATTGTCACAGATCAGCGCGACAGATTTATCTTTGGCCTGCACGGGCAAAGCACCCATCAAAAGCAGCGCCAAAATCATCGCTGCAAATGTGCGATCAAATGTGTTCCAAGACATTCTGTCTAACCGTCAATTATCTTCTGTAAGACGCAGGTTAGACGGGACGTCCTATCAATTTGTGAATGTGTTGGAAGTATCTTTGGGCTGCGTTGCGTTTAGCAGAGCATTCACGCTTTCACGCAAGCTGCGCGAATTTTCAATAAGTGCACCATTTGGCGTTTCAATTTCGGCAATTGGGGGATCGGCGCGAATTTGTCTTGACGCCATAGAGATCTGATCAGATCCGTGGCGTTCAATCCAATCCCAATCACCGATGCGAAGAGCCGCGTGTGCCGCCCTTTCATCTTCTCCAACACCGCGAAATGCTTCGACAGCACCGCGAAAATCGCCTGCGGCATAGAGAGCATCCGCCAACAGTACATCTTGACCTTCAATTGCCGTCGAACGAAGCAAGTCCACGGCTTCATTTCGGCGGCCAAGCGCCTCAAGCGCTTCCGCAATGTTCGTCAATTCTTGTTCGGATTGGGGCTCTTTTTCTGTATAGCGCAAAGCCCGACCGGGAAGGCCCAAGTCAACAAGACGCCGGGCCAAATTTTGTTTCAAGCGATCTGACAAGTCCGTTGGTTTCAGCTGCTTAGACATTGCGATCTCAAGCCGCAAGAATGCGTCTTCCTTGTCACTCATAACGGCCACTTCAAGCGCATATTCGGCAAGCGCCATGCGAACTTGGCCCGTCAGGCCCGGGCTGTCTTCGACGACAGCCGCCCGAAATTCATCGAAGCGCTCTAGCGAGATTAAACCACGAAGGCCTGCCACATTTAAATCTTTGGCTTCCCGCGTTCCTTCCAACGCCTCGACCAATGTTGGTGCATCGTCCACCCATGCAGGATTGGGCGGCATGTCGCGGCGTTCTGCGTCTTGGAGAAGTTCCAATAACGCAGATGCGGCAGTCACGTCTGTTCCGTTTGACAAGTCAGCAAGCGAACCTCTGGCTTCGGTCGCGCGCGACGTTCCAAGATCAAGCCGGGCCGTTGCAAGTGTGCTTTCGTCAGTTTCCTTGCCACCGCGGGCAACTGCGTTGAGGGCTGTTTGCGCCGCGTTTTCCAACCCACCCGCATGCAATCTTTCAGACAATGTTGGGCCCAGATGCGTCCTAAGGTGGGCGGGTAAGGCGTTGAACGCTGTTAATATGTGATTGGCAGTTTCAGGTGCTTCCTGCGGAGTGAATTCCTTTGAGAGTGCGCCCCAAAGCGAGATTGCGCCCTGACAGTGTAGCTGACCGGAAAGCACCTCGGCCTGTGTGCCGCCAAAGTCCATGAGTTCGGCCAAGGCATTGATCAGTTCTTGGTCTGGCCCCGGCGGATAAAATGACATCACGTCGTCTGCTTCTGCGCCAAACCCCATCCAAATATAAAGCCGCGCCAATTCAAAAGCCCCTTTCGGGTCAATTGTTCCATCTTCAGCAATCATTCGCAGACGAAGACGGCCAAGTCGCCTTAGGTCATCAATATCGCCCCAAAAGGGAACATTGATATCCCGATCAGAAATACAAACTGAACCAGCGGGCGTGGGTGGCACAAACCGGGTTTCGGGGATTTCAATCGGGTCGAAAGCGGTGGAGACTGATAGGTTGGACCGCCGTGCGACTGATATATTGGTCGGTAATTGGCTTGCGTTCAAACGCGGAACAATATTTCCGTCAGCGGCAACCAAGCCCTGCAAAGCGGCGCGCGAGAATGCGCGTCCGATTAATCCAACCGCGACACTTTGATCTGTCATTTGGTTCTGCAGGTCCAGCTCGCCAATCAGGAATGGCAAGCTGGCCACCTCGGGCTTAAGGACATTCAACACCGGATCTCTATCGGGAAGCATAGGGTTCGCACCGTTCGGCCTTCCAACTGCACCGTCAGACGAACTTGGCAATTTCGGCATATCAGTGTCGGTGTGAGGCGGCGCAAAAACCGGCACCTCAGTTGAACTATCTTCGCTGCCACTAAAGCGATCCGCAACTTCGACAATAACATGTCCAGACGCATTTCCGAAAACATCGAACCCACAATCGCAAGACACATCGAATTCCAGTGTCGTTGCGCTTAACACCCTGATATCCGCAATGCGTTCACGGTTCATTGTTCGAAAGGCTGCGGACAGGTCAAACCCAAAAACAGACGATGTCGAAAACCGCAGCCTGTGGCGCCTGCCCATCCTTTCGACAGTCCATTTAGGACGCTGTTCGAAGGCAATTGCAATTCGTGTAAGACTAGCTTGCTCATTCGCGTTCACTTTTACGGTTTCCGAAAAAGCCGGGAAGGCCCAAACCAAAAATCCGAATAGCCAGAGAACACGCTTGGTCATGCGGCGTCCTGCTTGGTGTTCTTCATTGCATCCTCAAGGTCCGAAAATGTCGGGCGCACATGATGCGGCGCATTTTGGCGTCCGACTTCGATACAGATCGCAGTTGCATGATTGTGAAGATTGGCCACCAGAACTTCACGGATAAGCTGGTAAAAATGATGATCTTCTTCCGCAATCGCGCCCAAACGGCTGGCCATTGGGCCTGCAAAACCATACGCAAGGAATACCCCCAGAAACGTACCGACCAATGCGCCGCCGATCATCTTTCCCAGTATTTCAGGCGGCTGGTCGATAGAACCCATCGTCTTGATGACACCCAGCACAGCGGCAACAATTCCCAGTGCTGGCAGACCGTCAGCCAACATCTGAATGGCATGGCTTGAGTGCTGTTGATGGTGCAAATTGGCTTCCAACCGCTTTTCCAGCACTTCTTCCACCTGATGCGGGTCATTGTAGTTCATGGAAGCCGATCGAAGAGTGTCGCAGATAATCTCGATCGCTTCGTGATCGGCAAGAATCTTTGGATAGGACGAAAAGATTTGAGAGCTTTCCGGATCCTCAATATGTTCTTCCAGTCCAACCGGATTCTGCCGGGCCAATCGGATCAATTCGAACAACAACACCAGAAGGTCGCGATAGTCTTCCGCACGCCATTTGGCGCCTTTGAAGACTTTCCCAACGTCCCCAACCGTATGTTTCGCCGCAGCGCCCGAGTTAGAGAGCAAAAACGCCCCCAAGCCCGCGCCACCGATCATCATCATTTCGAATGGAAGTGACTTGAGAATGATTCCCATCTTGCCGCCAGCGGCCAGATAGCCACCAAAAACCATGACGAAAATGATAATGATCCCAACGATGCCGATCACGACCGGGTCACCTCTTACAACTGCTCTCATCGCTGTCTTGGCAGACACCCGTTAACATCACGTCACTCGGTTGCGGTTTGCCCGGCTGGAAGCGGAACCGGTTCGCGGGGAACGTCTGCATTCCGTCCCGCCAGCACAACGCTGATCGAATATGCAAGGTCGGGTGTAAGGCCCGCCAGGATAGAGGCAGCGGCATCGGCACGCATGCGACTGAGAAATCCTGCCGCAAAGCTGGGTTCCATCAACTGGAACAATGCCGCCGCCTGATCCGGCTTCATGTTCTCATAGACTGCGGTCAAACGATTGATGTCGTTTTCCGCAGCTTGATCCGCCTCCGACATGGTTGCGCGCAGTGTCTCTTCGGCCCGCTCCAATCTGGCGATATCGTCCTGAATAGCCTGTTCTGCCAATGCAAGGCTTTGAAGGCGCACCTCAAGATCGGCTTCCCTGAGATCAAGCGCAGCCTGTTTTTCTTTTGCCTGCCGTAAAAGTGACAAAAGTTCGGGTGTCACATCAGCGAGCGGGGTATCCACACCATTTGACTGGCTGGTCGCAGACAAGGCCTGCTCGACTTTTTCTTTCATTTCCAGCGCGATGGCTGCACCAGACCCAGATGCGAACCGCGTCAGACCGGAACCAATCAACAAAAGCGCAACAAGGGCAAGAGCGCCCCGGCCAGACGACCATTTTTTTGCCCTGATTTTTCGTTCGCCCGGTTGTTTCATTCGGCCGCTTCCCGAACGACCCGGCGCGATTGGAACACTGTCTTGTCCAGGCCGATGACCTCGGTTTCTTCCTCCGGCGTCATGTTCGGTTTTTGGCTGTCCACAGGCAGGTCATGCATAGAAGCCACCAAAAGTTCCAGCCTTTGCGCCACCCCTTCTGCCCGTCCGGTCAGAGATTCCAGCGATTCTGCGGAGGATGATGTTGCTGTTCGTGCAACGTCTAAAGCCTTGGTCATGTCATCGACATGCGATGACAAAACAGCAATCGCGCCGCCAACGCCATTTTCAAGGTTGGTGAAGCGGTTCAACCGTCGTGACAAAACAACACAATAGACCCCTGCCCCCAAGGCGCCCGCGATTAAAAGGATGTCGGCAACTAGTTCCATAGGTTCACTCAGTTCACCACAAATTCCATGACCAGCAGGTCGTGAACACGGTCGCCCCCGACAACCAGATCGATCCGGCGGCGCATTTGTGACCGAAGTGTCAAAAGCGACGACGGATCTTCAACGTCCTGCATTTCCAACGATTGAAGATAGGTGTTCAAAACATCCATCACGCGCGGCAGCATTTTTTCGATGTCGGATTTCGCGTCCGATCCGACTTCCAGTTCGGCACGAAACCGCAGGTAGCGTCGGTCCAAAGGGTTCCCAATCGAAACTGTCATCGGTTCAAGCGGTACAAAGGCCAGATCATCTGACAGGGAAACTGGCTTGGGCTTTCCAGGCTCAGACCCAGCAAGCATGCCCGACGTAAAGGCGAATGCCCCCCCGCCGGCCACCAAAGCCAACACCAGGCCGATAATTAATCCGCCTTTGCCCTTTTTCTTGGGCTCGTCGTCTTCCGCCTCGCCGTCTTCTGCCATCCAAAGCTCCTTTCTCCTTCTTTTAGGCAATTCTGACTAACCGAATGTTAAGGCCGGACTGCCAGTTAAGATCAAATACGTGGAAGCGCGGAGAACCCCGTGAATCAACTGATCTCGGTCTGGGCAGGGCTTGATACAACGCGGCGCACCACTGTGGTTGCAGCCACACTGGGCATGTTTGCGGCTGTCTACTTTCTATCCCAGGCGGCAACGCAACCCCGCATGGCGCTGCTTTACGCCGGGCTGGATGCCAGCACAGCCGGCGAAGTCGTAACGGCTTTGGAAGCAAAAGGCGCACTGGTCGAAGTGCGCGGCCCAGCTATTTACGTGAATGCAGCCGAACGCGATGCGTTAAGACTTGCGCTCGCGGGCGAAGGACTGCCCAGAAACGGTGCGCAGGGGTATGAATTGCTGGATGCATTGACCGGCTTTGGGACCACAGCACAAATGTTTGACGCCACCTATTGGCGCGCCAAAGAAGGCGAACTTGCACGGACAATCACTGCCAACCATCAATTTTCTGCCGCACGCGTCCACATCTCAAACCCGGCCAGCGATCCATTCCGGAAAGGACAGGTCGAAGCTGCGTCAGTCTCGGTCACGATGGCTTCAGGCAGCATGACGCCCGGCCAGGCGATGGCAATTCGGTATCTCGTTGCTTCGGCAGTCGCTGGTTTAGAACCCGAAAATGTCTCGGTCATAGATAGCGTGAATGGCCTCGTCTCAAATGGGACTGACCCTGCTTCGCGTGCGGCCGGAATATCGGATGACCGGGCCGAAGCGTTGCGAAATAGTGTGACCCGCCTGCTAGAAGCACGTGTCGGCCCGGGGCGCGCTGTTGTCGAAGTAACGGTCGATCCGGTCACAGAACGCGAGGAATTCACCGAAAGACGTTTTGATCCGGATGGGCGCGTGCCCATCAGTTCGGATTCTGAAGAAACCACGACCAGTTCAAGCGGTACGGGCAGCGGTGGTGTGACTGTCGCCTCCAACCTGCCCGACGGCGATGCGGGCGGCGCGAACAGTTCGTCGCAAAGCAACGAAACCCGCACCCGCGAGGTGGTGAATTTCGAAGTTTCGGAAACCCAGCGCGCCGTTATTCGCGAACCGGGAAGCATCCGGCGCATAAGCGTCGCCGTGCTGGTTGACGGTGTCACAACACAATCCGAAGGCGGCACACCCGAATGGCAAGCCCGAAGTGAACAAGAACTTGCCGACCTGCGCGAATTGGTTGCGTCTGCCATCGGGTACAATGTCAATCGCGGTGACCAGATCACTATCCGCTCGATGCAATTTCAACCACCGCCTGCCTTTGATCCCCCCGAACCACCAGGGCTTTTGGCACGGCTATCCTTCGATGCTATGGGCATGGCGCAGCTTGCCGTTTTGGCGGTTGTATCTCTTGTTCTGGGGTTGTTCGTGGTTCGGCCAATCTTGCTTCGCGCACCGGCACAAACTGCCGCAGCTCTTGCACCACCCGACCCATCATTGGCGCCAGCAGACGCTTCAAGCCCGGGCGAACTTCCAAGCTTGCCGGCACTTGATGGCGAAATCGACGGTGGTTTTGCCCCTTTGGGCGAACTGCCCAGTTTTGACAGCATCAACGCCAACACCGACCCCGCTGCGCGGCTGCGCGAACTGATCGAAGAGAAACAGGACGAAACTGTCGAGGTGCTCAGCCAGTGGATGGGCGACCCTCAGGAGGCCCGGCGGTGACCCAGCACGACTTTCTCGAGTCTTTTGACGGGAACACCCTGCAAACCAAGATCGGCGCCCCGGTTTCATCAAGCGAAGTCGAACGCCGTCTCGCCGATGCATATGAAGCCGGCTACAAATCTGGCTGGGACGATGCCGTTGCCTCTGACAAAGAAACGAACCAGCGCGTTTCAGCGGAATTCGAGCGGAACATCCAAAATCTGAATTTCACCTATAACGAGGCTTTGCATCGTGTTCGAACCGAGCTTCACGGGTTTCTGTCCAGCCTGGTGGGTCAGGTTTTACCGGACCTCACGCCCGATATTTTGCGTGCGCATATTACCTCAAAACTTACAGAATTTGGCGACGGCCAAACCAACGAGACCCTGGAAATCCGCATCGCGCAAAACGCGATGTCAGTCGTAGATGACATGGACGGAGTAGGATCAAACGCATCCATCAAAGTCGTCGAGGATCCGTCCTTGGCAGAATGGCAGGTGCTTTTGAACTTTGGCACATCGGAAGAACTTTTGGATGTCGCGCCCTTAATCACCGAGCTGCGCGATCAACTTGCCGCCATCAGTGTTCCGGATCAACAAGAGGATTTGCAACATGCCTGAAGAAAACGGCACGGCCTTAAACAACCTGGGCGCATCCCGGTTCGGCGACGTCCCGATTGAGATCACTATCTCTGTCGGGGCGGCGCGACCGCTTATTCGCGACCTCGTCGAAATCGATGAAGACGCGGTTTTGCCGCTTGACCGAACACTTGAAGACCCGGTCGAACTTTATGTCGGCGACAAACTTATTGCGCTTGGACAGCTGGAAGAAATCGATGGCGAAGGTTCGGGTAAATTGGGCGTACGCATCACTGAAGTCAAATCTGTCGATGTCGAAGCACCAACTTAGTGCTCACCGAATGATGTTTCCCGGCACATTCAAAATATGCGCCGCGGCGCTGGGTTTGGCGCTGCTTGCCCCCTGCGCGGCATACGCACAAGACGTGACCTTTTCCATCGGTGATGACAGCAGTCTTACGGCACGATCCGTCCAGTTGATCGCCCTTTTGACAGTTCTAAGCCTGGTGCCCGGCCTTGCCATCATGTTCACCTGTTTCCCCTTCATGGTGACAGTTCTGGGAATTCTACGACAGGGCATCGGTTTGCAGCAGTCTCCGCCGAACATGCTGATTGTCAGTCTGGCCTTATTCCTAACGTATTTCGTGATGGAACCCGTCTTTCAGCAAGCCTGGAATACCGGGCTATCGCCAATCGTCGATGGCGATTTGACGGTCGAAGACGGTTTGCCTTTTGTCGTCGAGCCATTTCGGACATTCATGATCGGCAGGGTGCACGAAGACACGTTGGCCGTTCTTGCTGATCTTCGTCCCGAAACCGCCGATCTGAACAGCGCAAGCGCCCCGCTTTCGTTGCTTGTACCATCGTTTTTGCTCAGCGAGGTTGAGCGCGCGTTTCAGGTCGGATTTCTGGTTTTCCTGCCGTTCCTGATTATCGACCTCGCAGTTGCGGCAATCCTTATGTCCATGGGTATGATGATGGTCCCACCGGTCATTGTGTCCCTTCCCTTCAAGCTGGCGTTCTTTGTCGTTGCTGATGGGTGGAGCCTTGTCAGCGGCGCGCTTGTACGAAGCTACTTTTGACGGGACAAAACACCAAGCAACCTCAACCAAGGTTGCAAGTTCTTCTCACGATGCGGATACGTTCTGGCGACAAACGGGCACGCCGCGTGTGCAAGCGTGCCCGCGCCCGTGCGGCTGTTCAATCAGACTTTCCGTACAGCCCGCGCGATCAGTGCGACCACGAAAAGCACCAAAAACACGAAGAAAAGTACCTGGGCGATTCCGGCAGACGCGCTTGCGATGCCTCCGAACCCAAATACTGCTGCGATCAGCGCGATAACGAAAAAAGTAAGTGCCCATCCAAGCATGTTGATTCTCCTCTGGTTACAGCATGACAACCATGGAGTGCTTTGTTGGTTCCGAAATTTAGCCTTTTTGGGATGCCACAATGCCTATTTCCGCCAGCAGACGTTCTAACCCTTCGGTCGAAAATGGCTGATCAAGCACAAAAACACCTGTCCCTTTCAACGCTGATGAATCCAATCGACTGTCCAGAACAACAATAGCCGTACCAGCCTTGCGCAAAGCACGCGCGAACGGATCGCTGATGACCTGATCAATCGGCATACCCAAAATAGCAAGTTCGTAGCAATCCGGGCTAAGTCCAGGCAAGGGGAAGAACACGTCAACATGCGCGTCCGCATAGCTCTCCAATGCTTCGCGCAGGTCCTGATTTATAACCGCGCTGGGTGTCGCGACAAGAAAGCGGCGCATCAACGGGGCGCTGTTCATAGTCTGCTCCAAACCACCCTCGAAAGGCATGATCATGGAACCAACGACTGTTTGGCGCATTAAACTGTGACATACTAACGTGAGGGAACCATGGTCACGGATTGTTCGAACTGCCCACTTCGCAAGCTTGAAACTTTTGACCGGCTGGAAGGCGACGAACTCGCCTTTATGCAAAAGTTCAAAGTCGGTGAGCTTTCGGTGGACAAAGGAACACCGCTTTTGATGCAAGGCGCGAAGAGCCCGCAGCTGTACACAGTGCTAAAAGGCATGGGGATCAGATATATCGTATTGCCGAACGGCAGGCGACAAGTTGTAAATTTCGTCACTCCCGGCGAATTTTTAGGTCTCCAGGCCGGAGTTATGGGAGAGATGAAACACTCGGTCGATGCGACAACTGATATGGTGTTGTGTGTCTTCGACCGAGCAGGTCTTTGGACTCTGTTCAAGCAGGAACCCGAGCGCGCATATGACTTGACGTGGCTTGCTGCCATGCAAGAGCATTTTCTGGGTGAAAAGCTTGCGTCGATTGGCCAGATGAGCGCCGAACAACGACTATGCTGGGGTTTGTTACGGCTCCTGCAGCGCTGCGCACGTGTAGGCCTAGGTGATGGTCAAAAATGTCGGATGCCATTTACACAGCAAGACCTTGCGGATGCGTTGGGTTTGTCGTTGGTCCATACCAACAAAACGCTGATGAAATTACGGAACGAGCAGGTCTTGTCTTGGCACGATGGTGAATTGCACGTGATGGACGATCACCGTGCCAAGAAAATTGCGATGTTTGAGGAAGAATCCTCGGGAAAGCGGCCCCTTATTTAGGTGCCTGCGTCGGGCACGGGTGTTTTCAGGTCGTGCCCATTTCCCCACGCGGTCCGGCAATCAGCCAAATCGCAAAACCAACCAACGGCAGGATCACAATCAAAAGGATCCATAGGGCTTTTTTACCTGCCGAAATTGACGACCCGACAATCGAAACCACGGCCCAAATGTTCAACCCCAACAGGATTAAACCAAAAAATCCACCAACTTCCATGCTCATATGATCACTCCTAGTTTTCGCTGATTTCTGTCACTGACTTCAGAACAAGATTGTCATCGTCCTGTTCAATAAGGAATGCAGGCTCGTCGTCCGATGCATTCCGCGTAACGTCTGTCCCTTTAAGCTCCTTCGTCACCTTTGCTGTGTAGCGTTCGATGACTTTGCCCTCGGCGGTTCCGGAACCCCATGCCCATTCCACTTGATCACCGACAGAAATTGTCATTCCTGAACCTCGGTGGTCGTCGCTGGAAGCTCGGGGTCTTCCGCCAGTGGGCGCGGCCAAAGAGACAGCACCAAGACGACAATTCCAACAGCGCCTGCTGCAGTGGCAATGCCAAGAAGGGACGGTCTGTGTCGCTTGGCCTGTCGTTCGATCTGAGTGTCGGGCGCTGACATGATGTGTCTCCGGTTAATTCATTCTGTCAGGGATCAATGCATTCCAAGCCAATTGGTTCCCACGAAGAAATTTGCCTACCCAGACGTCCCAATTCAATTGGAACCAAACGTCTTCAAAGATGTTCAACTGGCACATACAAAAAAATTGGAGCTAGCAATGACGCCCTTTTTCAGAGTACTTCTTCTTCTGTCCCCTCTCTTCTTGGCCGCATGTGAAACGGCCGACGGTTTTGGGCGCGACGTCCAATCCGGCGGAGAGGCAATCTCGAATGTCTCGAACGAGGTTCAGGACGAACTCTAAGCCCATTCCGTCGTCTCAAAATCAGGAGAAAGCTATGACAGACGCCTTGAAAGTCGTTCCAACAGCGGACGACATCAACACAGGTGTGAAAGACGCACCAAAGGTTGCCGAGGGATTGAAAGACATCCTTTCTGACACTTATCGGCTGATCTTCAAAACGCATGCCTATCATTGGAACGTAACCGGGCCGACATTCTATTCGGTTCACAAACTGACCGACGAGCATTACAACAATATGTTCGTAGCCGCAGACAAGCTGGCCGAGCGTATCCGCGCCTTGGGACAGCTTGCTCCTTACCGATTGAGCGACATTATGGATCGCTCGCACATCGAGGATCAGGATGAACTTCCAAGTGCAGGGCACATGGTCGAAGAACTGGCCAAAGATCATGAGAAACTTGCGCACCGACTGCATGCGCTTGTCGACCTGTCAGGCAGGCACCGCGACCCGGTGACTGAAGACCTTGCGACCGAGAGATCGGCGTTCCACGAAGAGGCGGCTTGGATGTTGCGTGCAATCGCGGCTTCGTAGACAATCGCCAACGGATAAACGCCCCGGCTCGCGGGGCGTTGTATCTGTCAAACCGGGCTCAACTCTTCTGTCGTGGCAAAAAACATTGCCTGACTGACAGCTGCACGAACCTGTTCTTCCGAATACGGCTTGGTGATCAGGAACGCCGGTTCGGGCCGTTCACCCGTAAGCAGCCGTTCAGGAAATGCCGTAATAAAGATGACGGGACGATCACCATGTTCCTTCAAAAGGGCGTTCACCGCATCAATGCCAGAAGAGCCATCTGCAAGTTGAATATCGGCCATGATTAGGTCGGGCAACCGCCGCTCAGCCAGTTCGATAGCCGCCGTTTTCGTCCGCGCCACACCTGTCACCGCATGCCCCATCGACGCAACAATAGCTTCCAGATCCATCGCGATGACAGCTTCGTCTTCGATAATCATGATGTCGCCCGTTACCATATCGCGCAAATCTTTGATGGCATGCTGCACCAACTTCTCGGCTTCTTCGGGGGACACGTCCATGATTGTTGACAGATCACCGATTGAAAAACCCTCAACAACATGCAGCAGCAAGGCCTCACGCGTGTTTGGCATAAGCGCGGAAATGCGTTCATGTGCCCGAGTCTCGCGCAGCCGACCCTCGACTTTAGAGATGTCGCTTTCGACAGGTTGTCCGGACGTCGACCAAATTTTGTGAAAGGCGCGGAAAAGGTCGATTTTAACCGAACTTTCATCAACCTCGTCAGGAGCAGCAATCAAAGCTTCCATCGTAGCCAGCGCGTATCTGTCCCCCGTGCCCTGGGAACCCGTCAAAGCCCGGGCGTAGCGTCGCAGGAACGGCAGGTTAGAAACGAGTTTTTGGCTGAGTTCATCGGACGACATCCACACTCCCTTTCATTTTTTTCGGAACCTTTTTGCCCTATGATAAGTTAGACAGAAGGAAACGGTTCCCGACAACGGATATGAAAATGGTGTCAGACGGAAAAAAGTCCAATGCCAATGAACAAATTACGGAGAATCTAAAGCGCGTTTATGAAGAAGCGCTTCAAGAGGAAATTCCTAGTGAATTCATTGAGATGATTGAGCGTCTCAAGGCGGAGAAGAAAGCAAAGTCCGATGGCGCTTGACCCTCAGGACGAGATGCTTGAGCATCTTCCGTCGCTACGTGCGTTTGCAATGTCGCTGACCCGTGACCGGCCTCAGGCCGATGATTTGGTGCAAGAAACCATCATGCGCGCTTGGGCGAACATTGATCAGTTTCAGGTTGGGACGAACATGCGTGCCTGGATGTTCACTATTCTGCGTAACTGTTTTTACACCCAACGGCGCAAACAAAAACGCGAGGTTGGCGACGAAGACGGTGCCTACGCAGCGCAACTGTCGGAAAAGCCCGCCCATGACGGTCATATGGCGCTAAAAGAATTTAAAGTGGCATTTGCTCAACTCCGCGACGAACAGCGCGAAGCGCTGTTGCTCGTTGGTGCGTCTGGATTCAGTGTCGAAGAAGCAGCCGAGATGTGCGGCTGCGCGCCAGGCACCATAAAAAGTCGGGCCAGCCGGGGGCGCAAGCGTTTGGCAGAACTGTTGAACCTCGCTGATGGTGAAATGCCAATGATGACCGACGCAGTGACTTTGGGTGTTGTTCTCAGCAAACCAGCGGCCTGACTGATATGGTCGGCTGGAATTCTATACGCTCACTGACAGCCAAGCTGGCTGCGCTATTGACCATAGCGCTGCTCCCACTTGGCTTGATCGCAGTATTCCAGACCTACAATGTCGTGTCTGAGGCCGGGACGCTGTCACAGCGCGACATGGTTGCACGAACGTCGGAAGTTGCTCAGGCACAGGTCGATCTTATTGGGCGTGCACAAAGCGCCGCCACCGCCTTGTCCGCTGCAGTTATGGAAGTCGGGCCAGAAACTTCAGCCTGCAACAACATAATGCAAGGATTTACGCGCAAAAACGCAGGTTTCATTTTTGCAGGGTTCATCGAAAACAGCGGGAACATGCGTTGTGTCAGCGGCGGCGATCCGGTCGACTTTTCCAGTTGGGAAAGTTGGGTTGAGTTTAGCGCCGACCCGCGCCCGAACGTCGTAATCAACCGCGAGGGGGCATCATCGGGTCTATCCGTATTGATCGTGAACATGCCGGCGTTTGACGAAGCCGGTGCGTTCTTGGGGTCGACTTCCATCTCGATACCGCACGACTTGCTTGATTTGTTGCAGGCCAACGAAATCGAAGGCGTGGATGTTGCTCTAACCGATACGGCAGGCGCGGTTATGTCGGTAAGTGGCGATAAACTCGGGGCATCGCTCGCCGGTACCGCTGGATTTGCGCCAGGCGCCTTGGACATACCTGATCAAGGAATGGTCGTGGATATTGACGGATACACCGCGGCAACCGTTATCCCGTTAAGGCCCTTTGACTTGTTCATCGTCGGCAGCTGGTCCAACGGAAGCAATCCGCTTTCGGTCTCGACCCTGGGAACGGCTGCACCTCTTTTTCCGATTGCAATGTGGTTGGCCAGCTTGTTCGTTGCTATCTTCGCAATTCAGTATTTGGTGCTAAGACACCTAAAGACGCTTAGGCGCGGTATGCGAAACGTTTCCCTCGAAAACATTGACGCTAGCTATGTACGGCTTGAAGGTGCTCCCAGCGAACTTTCGGACATCGGCGCAAGCTACAATGCGTTGCTGGACCAAATTTCGCTGGACGCGACCACATTGGAAGAAGCCGCAGAAGAAAAAGAGTTGCTCTTGAAAGAGGTCCACCACCGGGTCAAAAACAACCTGCAACTGATTGCGTCGATCCTGAACATGCAACTGCGACAGCTTGAATCGCCAGATGCCAAGACAGTGCTGCAGCGCGTTCAACAGCGTGTCATGAGCCTCGCTGCGATCCACAAACTTTTGTACACA
>CALDUK010000015.1 GCA_937924905.1 uncultured Paracoccaceae bacterium
GGGTTCACCGACAGCGGTGACGACCGTGACATCGGTGGCCAGAGCTTTGACATCTATACCAGCGGCACGGCTTCGCTGGTTGTCAGCGAAGATGTCGATGTGACGTTGATCTGATAACGGTCTAGAACAATTGGCCCCCGCGATTAACTTCGTGGGGGCCTTTTTGCGCGCGTTTGAAGGCCGGGGGCTAGCGCAAGTCGCGTGCCCTTCACGTTCTGTGTCGTTGCAGAACGGCTCAGATAATCGCTTTTTCGATGATTTTGCGGCCCTCTGGTATGCGATCATAATGAAACAACGACATATCCAGGGATTTATAGGCTCCATGCACCATGATCTCGGCGGTGCCGCGTCCCATTGCTGGGGATTGCTGCAACCCGTGACCTGAAAAGCCGTTCAGGAAGAAGAAGTTCTCAATCTCCATGTGCGGGCCCATGATCGCGTTGTGGTCGAAGGTGTTGTAGGCATAGTGACCGGCCCATTCGGATTGGACCTTGATCGCTTCAAACTGCGGGATGCGGGTGGCCAGAACCGGCCATATATGGCTTTCCCAGATGTCGTGATCCATGGCAAAATCGTCATATTCGACCGCCGGATCGATATCCGAATGGCCGCCGCATTGATACGTGCCGCCGCCGTTTTCGCGCACATGAACGCCGGATGGGTCGATGGTAAGCGGCAGGTCGCGGTCCAAGGGTTTCTCTGCCGCAAAGACCCATGAAAAACGTTTGCGCGGCTCGACCGGCACGTCGATCCCTACCATCCGCGCTGTGCGCGCTGCGCGCGGGCCCGAGGCGTTCAATACCTGACCACAGGCAATCACCTCGCCGGATTTTAACGTGACGCTTTCAACGCGGGTGCCGGCAGTATTTTTTGTGACCTCAACAACTTCGTTTTCGACATATTCCACACCGCGTTCGCGCGCCGACTTTCGCCACCAATCGAACACAGCGGTTCCGTCCCAGAACCCTTCGTCGACCAGATTGATCGACCCCAAAACGATGTCGTCCACATTGTAGAACGGGTAGGCGGCGATGATCTGTTCGGGGGTCATCAGTTGCGTTGCGGCCCCGCAAGCCAATTGAACCTTTTGGTTTTCGCGCAGCACATCGGCAAAGGCGTCGTTGTCAGCCAGATACATATAGCCAAAGGACCGGATCGACAGTTCGGGCACGCGGTCGTCATTGCCCATATAGCGGCGCAGGTTTTTGACAAAGTCGGCGGCAAACTGGCTGATACGCACATTCAATTCACCCGAGAACTGCTGACGCATGCACGAGTTGGTGTGCGTGGTCGATGCGTTTTTATAGGTTTGGTCGCGCTCGACCACCAGTACGCGACCATCAAAATCTTTGTCATCCGACAAGAACCAGGCGGCGGACGAGCCCATCATGGCCCCCCCGATGATGACAATGTCATAGGACGCGTGCTGTGGTGTTTGCGATTTCACAATGGGTCTCCTCGGCAAACGGCGGCTGTTACGTCTGCGATGTCCTCTGCGGACAGGTTGTAATCGGTCGCGGCAGTTTCGGCCGAAATATACCCGCGCGCGAGGTCTCGTTTCACCAAGTCTGCCGGGCGTTCAGACGGATTGCCATAGCCAGCGCCGCCGGGGAAGGCCATGACGACCTTGCGGCCATGCGGCACGAATTGTTTCCCTTTGCCGTTCATGGGCGTGCCGTCGTCCTGCGCGATAGTTGTGGGGGCGCCGGGCCCACCGCCGCGTCTGCCGCGGGCCGGGTTATTTACACGGTCGAACATAGCTTGAATGTCGAACTCGTGCCCGTCTTGCGCGCCCACTTCCATGTATTGACCAAGTCCACCACGGGTTTTGCCCGCGCCACCTGAGCCGGGGCGCAGTTCCTTGCGCCATATGATTACCGGGCCTGCATGTTCGGTTGCCTCAATCGGCATGGTCATCACACCCGATGGGAACGCCGTCGCGTTTAGCCCGTCGTGCAGCGGACGCGCGCCGGAGCCGCCAGAGTTGAACGTCAACACCTCGGACCGGCGGGCAGTTTCAGGCGCTGGCTGGTCGGTGCGTGGTCGCAAAGACACCTGAAAATTGCACAGACACCCCGCGCCTTCGGCCGGCACAAGGTTGGGCACGATCTTGTCAAAGGCGTCATAGACAGCATCCGGTACAAATTGCCCGACGATATGGCGGAGCGCCACGGGGGCAGGGTGCAATGCGTTCACAATAGTATTTTCTGGTGCTTTTATTTCGAACGGGGCAAGTGAGGCCGCGTTGTTCGGGATCTCGGGCGCAATTGCGACTTTGAGCGCATAGCAGGCATAGGCTTTGGCATAGACAAGCGGGCAGTTAATGCCCTTTTTGTCGACGCCGGATGAGCCGGCGAAATCGGTTATGATCCTGTCGCCGCAAACGCTGACCTTGACCTTCAGCGTGATGGGATGGTCGAAGCCGTCCATTGTTATTTCGCCTTTGGCTGATTTCTGCGGCAAAGCTGCGATCCGTTCGATGGTCGCGCGGCGCGAGTTGTCGAGGATGAAAGCCGCGATGCCGTCCAAGACATCAAGTCCGAATTCATCCATCATATCCATCAGGCGGCGATGGCCGATTTCATTGCAATTTGCCAAGGCATAGATGTCGCCAATCAGTTGATCAGGTTCGCGGACATTGCCGCGAATAATCCGGGTCAATGTCTGGTCCACCGTTCCTTTGTCGGCGAATTTCATGATTGGGATATAAAGGCCTTCTTCGTAGACGCTGTTCGCGTCCGCCCCAAACCCGCGCCCGCCTATGTCGACGACATGCGCAGTGCAAGCGAAAAACCCGACCAGTGCGTCCTTGTGAAACGAAGGGGTCACCATCGTTATGTCATGCAGGTGGCCAGTACCTTCCCATGGGTCGTTGGTGATATAGATGTCGCCGTCGAGGATATTGTCGCGCCCGATCCGGCGGATGAAATGTGCGACAGCATCGGCCATTGCATTGACGTGCCCCGGCGTGCCGGTGACCGCCTGCGCCAGCATATTGCCCTGAACATCATAAACGCCCGCCGATAAATCGCCCGCTTCGCGCACAGACGTTGAAAACGCGGTGCGCACCAAGGCCTGTGCCTGTTCTTCTACGACCGAGATCAAGCGGTTCCACATGACCTGATGGGCGACTTTCGAGTGGTTGCTGCTCATTTCGCGGTCCCTTTCAGGATGAGATCAATGCATCCATCAGGCTGGCAGATCGCATCGCGGCTGGCCGGGACAATAATCGTGGTTTCTTCTTCGACAATCGCGGCCGGCCCTTGTACGTGCGCGCCCGTCGTCAGATCGGATCGATCAACCAACCCTGCGTCAAGATATTTTCCAGCGGCGGGGTCAAACAGCGCACGGCGCCTATGTGTTTCCACCAGCGCGGTGCCTTTTGTTTCTTTGATGCGCTGGACATTTTCAGGCGGCGTGGTCGCGTTCACGGACCAGACAGTGATTTCGATATCCATTCCATCGACAGGGCGTCCAAATAGTTTGGTGTAGTCTTCGATAAAACGCGTTTCAAAGGTTGCGGCGTCCGGGGTCATCGCTTGGGCTTCGGTGATCTCGATCGGGATTTCCCAACCTTGCCCGGTATAGCGCATATAGACTTTGAACTCTGACAAGATCGGGCTGACGTCGTCGCAGGTTCGGACAAACGCGGTTGCTTCGGCTTGCAGATTGCTCAGCAGTTCTTTGATCCGCTCTGGATCGAAATCGCTGAGCTTCATATAGACGGATCGGTTTGCTTCAAAGCTGAACGGCGCGCGCAAGAACCCAATTGCCGATCCAACACCCGCGCCGGGGGGCACCAAAAGACGTTCAACACCCAGCTTTTCTGACAAGCGGCCCGCGTGCAGGGGGGCTGCACCCCCGAAGGCAATCATGGTGTATTCGGAAAGGTCCTCGCCATTTTCCACCGCATGGACCCGCGCGGCATTCGCCATGTTTTCATCCACGACTTCGGCCACGCCAAAAGCGGATTCTATCGTGTCCATATCCAACGCGTCCGCCACATGAGCAGACAAGGCATAGCTCGATTGTTCGGCGTGCAGTTTGATCGAGCCACCCGCAAAATTGTCAGGATCCAACTTGCCCAAAACAAGATCAGCATCTGTGACGCTGGGGCGCGTGCCGCCGCGGCCATAGCAGGCAGGGCCAGGTTCGGACCCGGCGCTTTCGGGGCCGACACGAATTTGTTTCATTGCATCCACATGCGCCAAAGACCCGCCGCCCGCACCGATTTCGACCATATCGATCACCGGAATGGAAATGGGCATACCAGAGCCCTTCTTGAACCGATAAGTGCGCGCCACTTCGAAGACGCGACTGGTTTTAGGGGTCTGGTTCTTGATCAAACAAATCTTGGCAGTTGTTCCCCCCATGTCAAAGGACAACACTTTTTCCAGCCCATAGCGCGCGGCGATATGAGCGGCAAAGACAGCGCCCCCTGCCGGGCCGGATTCTACCAGGCGAACCGGGAAATCCGCGGCGTTTTTGAGAGAGATTATTCCGCCGCCTGAATGCATCAGAAAGATGCGGCATTGCACGGATTCCGATTTCAGGCGTTCTTCCAGGCGGCCCAGATACGATGCCATCAGCGGCTTGATATAGGCATTTGCGACGACGGTGTTGAACCGTTCGTATTCGCGCATCTGGGGCGACACTTCGGATGAAATGGACACCGCGACATTTGGCAGTTTCTCGGCCAGCACATCACGCACCAGTTCTTCATGCGCAGGTTTTAGATAAGAATGGATCAGACCAACGGCGACGCTTTCAAAACCGGCCTTTGCAATTTGATCAACGACCGCTTCGACTTCTTTACGGTCGATATTGACCAAAACAGCACCGTTCGCATCCACCCGTCCCGCGACCGTGAAGCGCATCTGACGGGGCAGCAAAGGGTCGGGCAGGTTCAGGTTCAGATCATACTGTTCAAATCGGCTTTCGGTGCGCATTTCTATCACATCGCGGAAGCCTTCTGTGGTGATAAATGCCGTCTTCGCGCCGCGCCGTTCGATCAACGCGTTTGTCGCCAACGTCGTGCCGTGGATGATCTGTTCAATCTTTGATGGGGCAACATTTGCTTCGGCGCAGACTTGATGCATGCCTTCGATGATCGCATTTTCAGGGGCCGCATAGGTCGTCAGAACTTTGGTCGAAAATGGCACGCCATCTTTTTCCAGAACAACATCTGTAAATGTGCCGCCAATATCGACGCCAAGGCGGACAGAACGTGCTGGCATCTTATGCTCCTGCAAAGGGTTCAGCTTGCAGGTGAACGAAAAGGTGCAAGGAAATCAAATCGATTAAATTGCTCACCCTGATCAATCTAAGCAATCTATTGCGCGTGCATGGCGGTCTTCGCAATCTTTGCGGCCTTTTCAATATAAAGCGCCGACCGTGTCGGTGCGTAGCGTGCGAAAAAAGACAGCGGATCGGGCAACCAGTCGGGTGCAATCAAATGCAGCTCGCGCGACGCAATGCCAGACCTGACAAGACGTTCCGGCAAAAGCGCGACGCCCAAACCTTCCAGCACCATTGGCAGACAGGCGGATAGGGCGCTTGAATGAACTATCCGTTCGGCGCGCAGGCCGCGTTCGGCGGCGACCGCGTGAAGGGCTGCGCAGGCCTTGGTGTGTTTTGCATGCGTCAGGATCGTCAGCTCGAACAACTGTGCCAAGGTTGGGCGTTTGTTGAGATGCTGGAACAACTCGGTGTTTGCGACCCAGCAATACTGTTCTTGCCCCAAGGCGTCGCTTGCGAATGACTTCGATTTAAAGGGTCCGGTTTGTAGTGCCAGGTCAAGCTGCCCTTGCATCAGCCTCGCGTCGATATTGGTTGAAAGATCAACTTCAAGCTGGATGCGAATGTTTGGATACGCGTTTTTCATCAGGCGCAGAAACCCTTGCAGCCACGTGCAGGCGACAAGTTCTGTGACACCCAGCCTTAGAGTTTCTTCAAGCAGGTCTTGCCGTCCGGCTTCTTCAATAAGCGCCTCGCCCGCCCAAAGGACATTTCTTGTCTTCTCAAGTAACTTTTCCCCATCTTCCGTCAGGCGAACAGAGCCTGCATCGCGCATCAAGAGCGACACGTTCAGCGCAGCCTCAAGCGCTGCGATCCGTGCCGAAATATTGGGTTGGGTTGTGCCAAGCGCCGAAGCAGCGGCGCGAAACGTACCAGTATCAACGACGAAGACGAATGCTTCGAGCTGTTTGAAAGTGATCTGGCTTTTGATCATAATTCATCGATCGATCGGAAAAGTTGATGCAAAGCCTATCGGATCGAACAGGGCGGACAAGGTCATTTCCGTTTGGTCGAGGCGTCCGGTCCGTTTGGCTTACCCGTTTCTGTGCCACTGGGCGGGTCCGTTTTTTCGTTGTATCCAGTCTTCCAACAGGCGTTTTGAACGGACAGGGTGGACGGAAATGGAAAAGCGACAGGTCGGGAATACCAATCTTTCAGTAGATGTGTTGGGGCTGGGGGGGGCGCCGCTGGGCGGGAATTTCGTTGATATCGCATATTCCGATGCGCACGCCCTGATCGGGGCAGCGAAAGTTTCGGGCATAGGTTATTTTGACACAGCACCCTGGTACGGGTTTGGCCGGTCTGAACGCGTGATGGGCGATGCGCTTCGGGGTGGTGACTATGTGTTGTCGGACAAAGTGGGGCGTTTGCTGTTGCCAGGTGCGGTCGATGATCCGGGCGCCTTTGGTATGGTCGATCCGCTGCCTTTTAATGTGATCTATGACTATAGCTATGATGGGATCATGCGGGCTTTTGAAGACAATCTGCAAAGGCTGGGACTGGATCGAATAGACATTCTGCTGGCCCACGATATCGGTGCCTTTACCCACGGCGACGCAAACGCGGCCCATTTTCGCGACTTGGCCGAAGGCGGCTATCGCGCAATGGATGAACTGCGGCGTGGGGGGCAGATCAAGGCAATTGGTCTTGGGGTCAATGAAAATGAGGTTTGTCTGGACGCATTGGGTATTGGTGATTGGGACGTGTTTTTGTTGGCTGGTCGGTATACTTTGCTGGAACAAACGGCGCTTGATACGCTGTTTCCGGCGTGCCGGGACAAAGGCACCTCGATCATTTGCGGCGGGCCGTTTAACTCGGGCATTCTGGTTGGGCGCGACATGTGGAACTATGCGACCGCACCCAAAGAGGTCGTCAATAAGGCCCGCGCTTTGAGCGAGGAGGCGGACAGATTTGATATTCCACTTGCCGCAGCCGCGTTGCAATTTCCGCTGGGCGACCCGCTGGTGTCTTCCGTCATCCCCGGCCCGCGCAACACGGATGAATTAGACCAAATCGTGGAATGGTTTGACGTCGATATTCCGGTCGCGTTTTGGGCTGCGCTGAAAGCCAAGGGGCTTTTGCGCGCGGAGGCGAATGTGCCGGTCTAGACAGCGGTGAACCCACCGTCGATGGGCAGGCACACGCCGGAAATCATCGAAGCCGCGTCGGACAAAAGAAACACAATGGGTTGTGCGCAATCATCTTCGGTGGCCCAGCGGTGCAGCGGCATTGCGTCGATCAACGGGCCGCCTATGTCGTCGCGCCCCCAGTACCATTCGGACATCGGCGTCATAACCACCGTCGGGTTAACGGCGTTGACGCGGATATTGTGTTTGCCAAGTTCTAGGGCTGAAACGCGCGTCATGGCATCGACGGCACCTTTGGATGACGCATAGGAAATATGGCCTGCCAGCCCAACAAGCGAGGCCTGGCTGGACACATTGACGATTGCACCGCCATTCCCGGCTGCAACCATGTTTTGCGCGGCGTATTTGGTCACCAACAATGTGCCGCGCGCATTGATGTCGATGACTTTGTCGAAAACGGCTGTGTCGGTGTCCATCGGCGTTGCGATTTCGCCGCCCCATCCGCCGCAATTGACCACGCCATATATCTGGATGTCTGCCAGCGCTGATTTTACCTCGTCTTCCGAGGTCAGGTCAAAGGCAAGCGTGTCGCAACCTGTCTCTGTGGCGAGCGCGTCGAGTTTCGCCTGATCGCGGCCCGAGGCGATGACTTTGGCGTCTTCTTCAGTCAGCCGCCGGACAGTCGCTGCGCCGATGCCGCCGGATGCCCCGGTTACAAGAATGGGTCTGTCTTTCAATCCTGTTTGCACGGCAAACTCTCCTCGCACCTGTTTGCGCGAAGTTTACCGATGGTGGGCGCGGTGTCGACCGAAAGAAATGCGGTTTGAGGGACAGCACAAGGAGAGTTTGGCAGGTGTCGCATCAGCCACGGGTGGCAAGGCTCCGAATTTCTGGCCTGTAAAAAATTAATTTTTCGCCCGCAGTGCAAAAATTTCTGGTCAGGTGCGCATGGTCGCCCTAAGTTTTTGCGAGTTGGGTAAAACCACGACTACTAAAAACCGGGCGATCAAACGCCTGTAAATCCATGGGAGGAATTTGATGTTTGCGAAACATCTCGCGGCGCTCACCGTAAGCGCTGCTGCTTTAACCACTGTTTCGATCCCCGCTGTTGCTCAGGAATTTTCCGGCGTCACCGTCGATATTCTGACGCGTCCGGGCTATGTGATCGCTGGTCCTCTGGCCGAGCGCGGCAAAGATTTTGAAGCGTTGACCGGTGCCAAAATCGTCGTCACCGAAGTACCATTCGCTGAGATTTTTCCGAAGATCCAGAATGACTGGGCCACGGGCACAAACTCGATTGACGTGGGCGTCTTCGCCGCGGGTTGGGGCGTTGAACTGGACGCCGCCGGTCTTTTGGAAGACCTCGACCCCTATATCGCTAATGACGACAAGATCGACCTTGACGATATCGCGCCTTACTTCCGCGAGTTCGGTCAAAAGGTTGGTGGCAAGACCAAGCTGCTGATGGTCGATGGCGATTTCCAGATGGTCTATTACCGGACTGATATTCTGGAAGCAGCCGGGTTAGAGCCGCCGAGCACCTGGGAAGAATATCTTGACGTTGCGTCCAAGATTCACGGCCAGGACATGAATGGCGATGGCGAAGCTGACTATGGCTCGTGTATCTTCAAAAAGCGGAATGCGCAGTCTTACTTTGCGATCCAGACTTTTGCTGCACCGATTGTGCAGACGCAAGGCACCGCTCAAGGTTTCCATTTCGACAACTCTTCGATGGCCCCTATCGTGAACAATGCGGGCTGGAAGAAAGCGTTCGAGCTCTACAAAGAAACCGGCAAATATGGTCCGGCAGATGAGCTGAACCTCGACATTGGCGACACGCGCGCTTTGTTTAAAGCGGGTCGGTGTGGCTTGATTGTCGAATGGGGTGATCCAGGTACGTTGCAGCTGGATGACGACGCATCGGCCATCAAAGGCAAAATGTACGCCATTTCGGCCATCGGTTCGACCGAAGTACTGGACCGCGAGACAGGCGAGCTGGTTCCAGTTTCGGCGGAAAGCGCACCCCATGCTATTGACGGCGTCAACTATGCACCTTTCGCCGCTTTTGGCGGATGGGCCGGTGCTGTCAACGCAGCGGCTGATGACAAGACCAAAGCGGCGGCTTACGCATTCTTGTCTTACATGAACCAGGCTGCTCAGTCGGGTATTGACGTCACCATCGGCGCAACGGGTTACAACCCTTACCGGATCTCGCAGCTTGAGAATATCGACCTGTGGGTCGAAGCTGGCATGCCGCGCGAACTGGCCGAGAATTATCTGGGTGCTATCAACGGGGCATTGAATAACCCCAACATGGCATCGGATATGAAGATCCCTGGCGCGCAACAATACACCGCTGTTGTGTTGGATACCCAGCTTGCCCGCTATCTGGCCGATGAAATCACGGTGGAAGAAGCCCTGGCCAATATCGAAGAAGGTTGGGAAGAAATCACCGAAGATTTCGGACGTGACGAACAGGTCGCAGCCCAGGCGCTGGCGCTTGGCAACTGAGCCTGACGTTTGATGGCAACTTATGACGACATGCGCCAGCCGGGTTTGATCCCGGCTGGCACGTCAAGGCGCACGCGCTTTGCTGAATGGGTAGACCGGCATTCGGGCACCTTTTTCATTGCGCCCTGCGTGACGCTGATTCTGATTTTCGCAATTTTTCCAACGATCTATTCGATCTTTTTCGCGTTAAGTCGCGTGCGTTTCACCGGCGACGGTCTGCGCTTTCGCTTTGTCGGGTTCCGCAATTTCTCTAAGCAGTTCTTTGGATCGAGCGAGGTTCATTTTTTGGGCCGAACCGACCCTGTCAGTTTGTTTGGATATGCTGTGTTTGCCGTTATTGTTGTGGCTGTGCTGGTCTGGCTTTGGCGGTCGCGCAAGATATCAACCTGGGTAGGTATGATTGGCCGAACGATATCGGCAGCTATGGCGATTTTTCTGTCGTGGATCCTCTGTGCATCTCTTCTGTCAGGCAACTCAATCGGCACGTTGTACACGACACTATTCTACGTCTTCGTGGGTTGCGCGCTGCAGTTCTTCATCGGCACCGGTTTGGCGTTTCTGTGTTCACAACCGATTTCGGGGAAAAACTTCTTTCGGGTGGTGTTCTTCATCCCATTGATGATCACGCCTCTTGGCGTGGGCTATGCCATGCGCATGGTGGCCGATGTGGGGAAGGGGCCATTGGAGCCGGTTCTGCAATTCATGGGGCTGTCAGATTGGGTCTGGTCCGTTGATGCCTGGTCTGCACGTTTCATGATGGTGGTCAGCGACAGTTGGCAATGGATCCCGTTTATTTTCATCTGCATGCTGGCCGCGTTAGAAAACATTCCCCGTGATCATGTTGAAGCCGCGCAGGTGGACGGCGCGTCCAGCTGGCAGATTTTCCGCGAGATCACTTGGCCGCAGGTTTTGCCGGTTGCGGTTACGGTTTTGCTGATCCGCATGATCGAAGCATTCAAGATTGTCGATTTGCCGAACATTATGACCGGAGGGGGGCCTGGGTCGGCGACGGAATCCATGACGCTGCATTCAATGTATATCTGGCGCGCAAATGACTTGGGGTCTTCGGCGGCGATTGCCTATCTTTTGCTGATCCTGACGGTGGTCGTCTGCGCATCCTTCTTCAACTACGTTGTGTTGGGACAAGTCAGAAAGGTTCGGGCATGAGCGACGCGTCATCCTATCGCTTTCGCAAGTCCGAACGGACATTGATGCAACGCCTGTTTGAGGCGCCTGCGATTGGCAAAATGTCACCTGCGTCCAAGTTCGTTGCCTATTCGCTTTTGGCGATCTGGTCGTTGTTTGTGCTTTTCCCGATCTATTGGGTGATTATCACGTCGTTCAAGGACGCGGCTTCGGTCAATGAAGGGCCGTTCTATCTTCCATTCGTGGACTTTCAGCCGACGCTTGATGCCTGGCGCATTCAGTTTACCGAAGATCCGTTCTGTAACTTTGCAGCCATTGTCCGACAATTTGGATTGTTGGGGTACAATTCGTTCGTTTGGGTGGTTTCGCCGGTGGTCGAGCTGGCACCGATGGAGCCGCAAATCTGTAAGATTTACCTGGCGTTCACAAATTCAATCGTGATCAGCGTTTTTTCCACTGGGCTTTGCGTGCTTGTAGGGGCAATGGCGGCTTATGCTTTGGCACGTATTCAATATGCGCCTCGGTTCGGCAATATTCTGATCTTCGTTCTGTTGCTGGTGGGTGTCATTGTCGCGACGACTTATGCGGGTGCACCTTGGTGGGCTTCGGCAAGTGTCGCGCTGGCGTTCTTCTTTTTCTTGGTCCGGGCGTTGAAAGGGTATTTCAAGTTATCGCTTAAGAACGGGGATATTTTGTTCTGGATCATTTCGCAGCGGATTTTACCGCCGATTGTCGTGGTGATTCCGATATATGTGATGTTCCAGGCGGTTGGGCTGCTGGACACCCATCTGGCGCTGATCCTGTTGTACGCGGTTGCGAATATGCCGATCGTTGTCTGGCTGATGTATGATTTCTTTACAAATCTGCCGGTCGAGCTGGAAGAATCTGCGCAGTTGGATGGGGCAACACGTCCCCGGATTTTCTGGGAGATCGTCCTGCCTTTGACGCGCCCCGGGTTGGCGGCCACGACGCTGCTGATCCTGGTGCTGGCCTGGAATGAATATTTGTTTGCCGTGTTTCTGGCGACGGTGAAAGTTCAAACCATGCCGATCATGGTGGCCGCCAAGAACACGGGTGAAAAGGGCATCTTTTGGTGGGAAATGTGTGCTGTGATCGTGGTGATGATCATCCCGGTGATCCTTATGGCGATCCTGCTGACTCGGTTTATCTCGAAAGGCGTCCTCTTGGGCGCGGTGAAAGGCTAGGCATGAAAGACTTCGGCAATCAGGCCTCGGTCCGGTTCGAAAACGTTGAAAAGAGCTTTGGCGACGTAAAGGTTTTGCGTGACTTCGATCTTGAAGTTCTACCGGGCGAGTTTGTGGTGCTTTTGGGCGCGTCCGGGTCGGGCAAGACCACTGCCCTGCGGATCCTGTCGGGGCTTGAAACGCCGTCGGGCGGCGAAGTTTATATCGATGATGAAAACGTCACAGACGTGCTGCCAAAGTACCGTGACATCTCGATGGTATTTCAATCCTATGCGCTGTACCCGCACAAAACAGTGGCCGAAAATATCAGCTTTCCGCTCAAAGTACGGGGAATGGATAAGGCCGACATGGATGCGGCGACCTTGGATGCCGCGAAACAAGTCCAAATCGAAGATCTTCTTGGCCGGTATCCACGCGAACTGTCGGGTGGTCAGCGCCAGCGAGTGGCCTTGGCCCGCGCCATCATCCGGCGTCCGTCGGTCTTTTTGATGGACGAACCGCTGTCGAACCTGGATGCCAAATTGCGCGGGCATATGCGAGCACAGCTGAAGCATATGCAAAAGTCGATGGGGATCACGACCATCTACGTCACCCACGACCAGATTGAAGCGATGACGCTGGCGCATCGCGTTGCCATTCTGGAAAAGGGCGTGTTGCAACAGCTTGCGACACCGGCAGAAATTTATAATGACCCCGCAAATTTGTTCGTCGCGCAGTTTATCGGCTCACCACCTATGAACGTGATCCACGGCAGGCTCGCGGGCAGTCAATTCACCACAAACGGTGTGGTGGTGGAAACCAATGTGTCGGGTCAGGCCGAAAAGGCAGTCATGGGAATTCGACCAGAAGACTGTTCTATCGCGGCTCCTACTGATGGCACGCTGGTTGGTACGATATTCACCAATGAGTTGATTGGTGATCATGCGCTGGTCACGGTGGATTGGGGCGACGATCAGATTGCCATCAAGGCGCCCAAAGATTTTTCTGGCGATCAGGGCGATGAGATTGGTGTGGTGATCCCGCGCGATCATCTGTTCGTCTTTGACGAAAACAACGGCCAGCGGATCCGCTAAATGCGGATCACGCTTTACCCGGACATGTTCCGCGAAAATGAGCGCGTGCTGTATGCCCATGGCGCGTTGAAGGTCGCGACGTTCCGTTTCGAAAGCGGCGTGGCGGGTTTGCGTGTTCAGAATTCGCGTGGCGAGATCACTATGCTGCCGTTTCAAGGTCAGCAGATTTGGCGCGCCTTTTTTGATGGACGCGAACTGACCATGCGTTCGATGTTCGACCAGCCGAAAGACACGCGGTCCTATCTGGAAACCTATGGCGGTTTTCTGATCCATTGCGGGTTGGCCGGGCTTGGGGCGCCGGGGCCAGACGATACGCACCCTTTGCATGGCGAATTGCCGAACGCACCGTTTCAATCCGCTTGGCTGGACGTGGATGTTGGCACGGTCACGGTCGGTGGCAGCTATCAACACACGCTGGCGTTTTCGACAAACTACCGTGCGGCGATCGAGACAAAATTGACCTTGGACGCTGCATTGCTGGATGTCGCTGTGAAGGTCGAAAACCTTAAACAGACACCGATGGATTTGATGTATCTGGGCCATGCCAATTTCAGACCGGTCGACTTTGGCGAATTGCACTATAGCGCCCCGCATACGCCCGAGGCGGTTCGGGTGCGCCGTTCGATCCCTGCGCATGTCACGCCAAAGCCCGGTTATGCGGAGTTTCTGACCGAACTAGCCAAAGACCCCACCGGCCATCATGTGCTGACACCGGGGATCGCCTTCGACCCCGAAGTGGTCTTTGAAATCGATATGGATAGTGATGCCGATGGCTTTGCGCATGCACTGCAAAAGCATCCCGATGGCACGGCAGATTACATGCGGTGCCGTCCGGATCAGGCCCCGCTTTGCACGCGCTGGATTTGCCGAACACCGGATCAAGACGGGCTGGGCGTTGCTTTCCCGTCAACATCGGGGGTCGAAGGGTATAGCGTCGAAAAAGCGAAGGGCAGGGTGCATGTGCTGGATGGCGGGCAAACCTGGCGTATGGATATGCGGCTTGGGCTTTTGACACAGGATGAAACCATCGACGTCATCTCTCAGATCGACGCAGTGAAAGGCATATGATGCGCGCAACGCAGCTGCTTGGGATAGGCGATATTCGCACCATGGACGTACCAATCCCAGAGCCCGGGCCGGGCGAGGTTCTGATCAAGGTCGAAGCCTCGGGGATATGCGGCACTGATCGGCATCTTTTCAAAGGTGAGTTCCCATCAGTTCCGGGCAAGACTTTGGGTCACGAATTTTCAGGCATCGTTGTTGAAGGGAATGTTGCCGGGTTTCCGAAAGGAACGCGGGTCACGTGTGATCCGAACACCTGGTGCGGCACATGTGATCAGTGTCAGCGCGGACGTGTCAATCTTTGCATAAACAACGTGGCAACCGGTATCCACCGCGACGGTGGCTTTGCCGAATATTGTACATTCCCCGCGTCCAAGGCCGTTGTTCTGCCGGCGGATCTGGATCCGTTGTATGGTGCGTTTTGCGAGCCTTTGGCTTGCACGCTTCATGGTATGGATATCGGTGGTGCGCGTGCCGGCGAAAAAGTGTTGATAATCGGTGGCGGTGTTATTGGATTGTTGGCGTTGCAGATCGCTAAGCTGGCTGGCGCTGAAGTCATGTTATTGACGCGCAGCGCCGGAAAACAGGCGTTGGGCTTAAGCACTGGGGCCGACTTTGCGGTTGGGGGCGAAGACGCCTTGCGCGATATATGGCCCGATGGTGCTGATCTGGTTGTCGAATGCGCAGGTGTCCGATCGACCGTTGCGCAGTCCCCCAAACTGGCGCGCACGGGCGGGCGTGTAGTGATCCTGGGCGTCTTGCCGCAAGGCGAAGAGGTCCCGATTGAGCCGTTTGATATGTTGTTTCGCGAAGTGCAAATGCACTTCAGTTTTTTGAACCCGTTTACACACGGTCGCGCAGCGCAGATGGTGGCGGATGGCACCATTGATGTGGCTCCACTGATCAGCCGGACGATTTCCCTGGAAGATGCGGCGGAAGCGATTGCCACCCCGCCTATGCCGGGCGACGTGCGGGCGATTGTTGTGCCGTAAGGCGCGTCAAAACTGATAAAACTTGCGCGCGTTGCCTGCAAAAACCGCGTGTCTTTCGTCGTCGGCCAGATGTTGCGTCAGTTCTTGGGCCGTCGCGTGCCAATCAGCGTATTCGCTTTTCAATCTCACCACCGGCCAATCGCTGCCCCACATGACACGGTCTGCGCCGAAAACGCGCAGCACGTGATCGACGTAAGGCCACAGCGCGTCGTGCGACCAATCCTCAGCCGTTTCAGTCACAAGGCCCGAAAGCTTGCAATATGCGCCTGTATCGTCGGCTAGGCGTCCAATGCCATTGGCCCATTCATCAAAGCTGGCATCAGTGCCGTCGCCGATCTGCGGCTTCATACAGTGATCCACAACCGCGCGAAGGCCGGGATAGCGGGTCAATAACGTGTGGAAATTGTCCAGATGGCGTGGGAAGCCAAGACAGTCAAACGTCAGATTTAGGTCAACCAATGCGCGATAGGCCCAGTCGACATTTTCCTGAAGCATCCAACTGTCATCCGGCAAATCTTGGATCATTGGGCGAACGCCTGCGAACTTTGGGTGTTGGGCCAACCGGGCCAGCGTGTCCAATTGGCTTGGGTCTTCGAAATCGATCCAGCCGACAACCTTGGTTACATGGGGGCAAGCATCCGCAATGCCCAGCAAGTATTCGGTTTCGTGGACGGTTGGGGCCGCCTGTACCAACACCGTTTGTGTCACGCCGCTCGCCGTCAGGGCCGCGTTCAGATCCTGGGGCCCATAGGGCCGCGATAGAACCGGGTTGTCTTTGGGCATCCAGCCGTAATCCCCACGTTCTGGGTGCCAGAAATGATGGTGCGCATCGACAGTGATCATTCAGTAAACCTCGACAGACGAAACGGGCTTTGGGGATGATCAGACCTGTGTTTAATTGCTTAGGTCAAGAGAGGGTTTCAACAATCATGAAAATCGCACGCATGAACCGGCTGTTCGGCACGTCTGGACATTGTTTTGATGTTGCTATCGACCACGGGATGTTCAACGAGCCGGGCTTTCTGGGGGGCATTGAAAATATGCACAAGGCGGTCAGTCTGGTTGCCGCTGCCGCGCCGGATGCCATTCAATTGACGCCCGGTACAGCCCCCATTTTGCAGGCCATCCCGGGCAAGACCCGGCCAGCTTTGGTTCTGAGAACGGATATTGCAAACGTCTACGGCAACCCACTGCCACGATCCTTGTTTTCAGTTGTGATTGAGGAAGCGGTGGAACAAGGTCTGTTGCTGGACGCGGCCTGTGTTGTGGTCAATCTGTTGATGCTCCCGGACCAGCCCGAGGTGCATGAAGCGTGCATCAAAAATATCAACTGTCTGAAACGCGCCTGTGACGCGACAGGTATGCCGTTAATGGTCGAACCTTTGGTTATGCAGGACAATGCCAAGGCAGGTGGCTATATGGTTGACGGCGATATCAACAAGATCCTGCCACTTGTCCGACAGGCGGTGGAGCTGGGGGCGGATGTCATAAAGGCTGATCCTTGTGACGACGTTGGAGAATATCATCGCGTGGTGGAAACAGCTCAAAGCGTGCCGGTTCTGGTGCGGGGCGGTGGCAAGGTGCCGGATGAAGAAATTCTAAACCGTACGGCCGCACTGATGGCCCAAGGTGCGAAAGGCATCGTTTATGGACGCAATGTCATTCACCACGCCGACCCCGCCGGCATGACCAAGGCTTTGATGGCGATTGTCCATGACGGTGTGTCCGTTCGCCAGGCGCTGGATATGATCGCATGACGCGCGTTATCCGTTTTGGGGTCATCGGTTGTGGGTTGATGGGGCGCGAATTTGCCTCTTCAGCCGCGCGGTGGCTGCATTTGGAAAACACCCGCGCGCGCCCCGAAATCGTGGCCGTTTGTGATTTGAACACGTCACTGACAGACTGGTTTTCATCTAACGTGCCAAGCGTGCAGCAGGTGACACAGGACTATCATGCGTTGCTCGCCAACCCGGATGTCGACGCCGTCTATTGCGCCGTTCCGCATAATCTGCACGACACCATCTATCCTGACATTCTGGCCGCCGGGAAACATCTTTTGGGTGAAAAGCCGTTTGGGATGGATGCGGCCGCAAATGCGCGCATCCAAGCAGCGATTGATGCGCATCCCAAGTGCTTTGTCCGTTGTTCATCCGAGCTTCCGTATTTTCCCGGCGCGCAGAAGGTGATCGAGTTTATCCGGTCAGGTGATTTGGGCGAAGTCATCGAAGTCGAAGCGGCATTTCTGCATTCATCTGACCTTAACCCTGACAAGCCAATCAACTGGAAACGCATGGTTGATGTGAATGGGGCCTATGGATGCATGGGGGATCTGGGCATGCATGTTCTGCATGTGCCCTTGCGTCTTGGTTGGAAGCCAAGTTCGGTTTCGGCATCGTTGGTGAACCGGTTTCCCACGCGACCCGACGGCAAAGGCGGAACGGTTGCGAGCGAAACCTGGGACAATGCCACGATCACTGGCCATGTGTCAGATCATGGTGGGTTTCCCTTAGTTCTAAAAACCTGGCGCGTCGCGCCCGGAAATTCCAATACATGGAGCATCCGTGTTTTGGGGACACGTCGAAGCGCGATGTTCAGCACAAAGAACCCACGCCAATGGCAGTTTATGGAATACGACGGCGGCGCGCAAATTTGGCAGGTCGAAGACCTTGGGTTCCAAAGCCTTTTCCCCGCGATCACCGGCGCCATTTTTGAGTTCGGGTTCCCGGATGCACTGCAACAGATGTGGGCTGCATTCGTCGATGAATTGGCGGGTGGTGATGCAAACGGGTTCCATTGCGTGACCCCGGGCGAGGCGGCGGATCAGCACGCAATCCTGACCGCTGCTTTGCAGGCTGGCATGACCAATACCGTTCAAGATGTGGCTTACCCGATATGACGGGGCGACGCGGTGTGATCTGTGCTGGAAACTGGATCGTTGATCTGGTCCATGACATCGACCGCTGGCCCAATGAAAGTGAACTTGTCCGCATCGGCCAACAAACACGCGGCATAGGTGGTGGTGCCGCCAACGTGCTCAGCGCGCTTGCCAGGCTTCAAACCGGCTTGCCGCTGTTCCCGATGGGTGCGGTCGGCAATGATGAGCATGGCGATTTCGTTTTGGCCGAATGTCAGACGCTGGGTCTGCCGGTTGCCGGGCTTGTGCAAAAGCCCGGCATTGCCACTGCGCATACGCATGTCATGTCGGTCGCGGGTCAAAGCCGCACGTTCTTTTATCAGGGTGGTGCGAATGACGTGCTTGGGCTTGATGATTTCCCAAAAGGCACATTTACTGACACCAAAGCCCGCATTTTTTACCTTGGATACCTAACGTTACTGGGCGAGCTTGATGTTCGCGATGCCGGCGGTGCAACGAATGCCGCCAAGGTTTTGGAGCGCGCCAAAGCAGCGGGTCTGACCACCTGCGTCGATCTTGTGTCGATGCACCATCCCCAATTTCGACAGATCGTGCAAAGCGCGGCCCCATCTATCGACTATCTGGTTGCGAATGAAATTGAGGCTGGATTTGCCACTGGTCACACGCCGTCCACCCAAGCAAAGGCGATGAAGAACATGGCCGCGGCCGTGCTTGATATGGGCGTTCGGAAAGCCGTCGTTTTGCACTCAGTTGAACGCTCCGTTTGGGTTGGGGGCGATGGACAGGCAAGCGTTGTCGACATCAACCCTGTGCCAGCAGAACAAATCGCCAGCAACCTTGGGGCGGGCGACGCGTTTTGTGCAGGCCTGATTTATGCTGTGCATGAAGGCATGGCGCCGATGGACGCGTTGGGATTGGCGAACGCCACCGCGCGTGCTTCTTTATCCGGCATGACTGCGACCGGGGCGATACCCCCGCTAATCCAGCTTGACGGGTTTAGCCTGAAAAGCTGATCAACCAGCCGTCCGCCGCGTGGCCAGTATAGCGAACAGCGTTCCAATGGCAGAAAGAACCAGTGTTGTATAAACCGCGACATCCATCGAAGACTGCGCCAGGACAGCGACGGTAAAAACGCCGCCCAAACGCGCGAAAGTTATGTCCAGGCTGGCCGACAAAGCGCTCGAGCTTTTGGGGGCGAAACTCAGGATAAACTGGGTCGACGGGGCGTTGCTGCATGCAAAGCCGCACCCGATCAGGATAGACGCAAATATCAAAAGGATCATTTCATCCCCCAGATTGGCCAACTGAAAGCCGCTTGCAATGAACAGTGGCGCGAGAACCAGAATGAGACGGACCGCAGGTTTATCAACAAGGTTGCGCATCACGGTTCCAACCAGCGAAAAACTTAGCCACATGGATGACAACACCAGCCCGATCCCTACAATCTGATAGCCGCTGTCTTCCAGCCAAAGCGGCATGCGGAACAAAAAGTAAGTGATGCAACCATAGGTGCAGAAAACATAGCCGTACATTAGCCACAGCTTTGAGGTCCGGAAAATCCGTAAAAGAGATTGCGTGGTTTTCACCCGTGTGGTGGATGCCGGATCAATTTCGCCCAGATGCACCACGACCAGTGCCAGAAGCGAAATCACTGCAAAGCCCAGGAACGCCAAATTCCAGTTCGATATGGCGAAAAGACCGCTTAACAAAAGCGGCGCGAAAGCCGCAACATAGCCTGCGATACTGCCCCAGATAATCAGTACCTTGCCCGGTTGGTCAGGCGAGGCGCGGGTCAGAAGAATGGGGATCAACGGCGAGAAAACGCCCCCACCCACACCTTGGACAATGCGCCCGGCAATCATCATTTCAAACGAAGAAGCCGCAGCGACCAAAAGTGAACCCAAGGCAAAGGCCAGAACGCCGCCTGCGAAAACGCGTCGGACGTTGATCGCGTCGCCCAAGACTCCACCAATCAAAACGCCAGCTGCAACCGCGATGCCATAGGAGTTAAAAAGCCAGGCCAGCTGTCCGATTGTCAAATCGAACGCATTTTGAATCAGAGGTAAAAGCAACGGAACCAGCGTCAGTTCCATAACAAAAGCGACGCTTACCGCGATTGCGCCATATATAGTTGGTTGGGATGACAAATAACTGCTCTTAAAAAGTTTCTCGCCCAACAAATACGACGGGCATTTATAATTTCAAACTATGTTGTTGTGCGGCACAGCGTCAACCGCGCGAGACCAGTTTCACATCGGTTGTCGCAACAGAGGTCATCGGCTTTGGCACCGGCATCGCGACTGGCTGTTCATTCATGTGGTGGACCATGCATTGTCTGCTCATCCATATCAAATGGTCTTCTTCCGTAACTTGCTTATCCGGTCCAATCCAGCGACCCGGTTCACAATGACTGTACCCATAGCGCAAATGCGCGCCTTTCGCGGCCAAACGTTTCGGGACCAGGGCGAACATATAGTCTGGTGACCAAGCGTGTAGGACCATCTCGAATAGAAGTCTCGACAAAAGTCCTGTGGCACCTTGGCTGCGCAATCCGCCCAATCCTTGCGAAGGCAGCCAGAAGTCCCCGTGATAGCACACTTTTCCAGTGACTTTCATCAACGCCTGCGGGCCGGTGTAATATGTTTTGTCCGGGTCAGGCGTTGTGTCGGGGGTAATGTACTTGTGTCGATGCACATCAAGATGTTGTTTCAGCGTTGTGTCGCCCAATTCGAGCATCCGCGCAGCCTGCGTGTGGACAACCTGATTTTCTTGATTGTAGCCGCAAATCCAAAACCCATTTGTGGCGTCAACATATGAACTTGTCACGTCAAACATCGGGTATAGCAACGCACGTTTTCCATCTGCGTTGCGAAGCGCACGATATCTGGCAAAATCGTCGCCGATTTCAATGCGCATGCCGGCGCCTTCCATCTGGCTGACAAGATTAGACACACGACGTGTCATCGCGAAAAGATTGCGTACAGACATTCCACCCACTGACTTAAGAGTCCCCACTCGTGTAAAGTGTAACATGAAAATGTCACATTTGTGCAAGCTCTTTTTTTCAACCGGCAGATAGCGCCAATCAGGCGCTTTTGCGTACGCTGTTGTCCAGGTTCGAATGCATGTGGCTAGACAAGTCGTCCATCAAAATGTCTTTTGGAAGAACCGGTTGAGGCATGTTCTTGATGGCATCAATTTCGACATTATTGGTGATCAGGGCCAACACTGTCAAACCGGGCGTCCCATCGGGGAAAACACAACCTAAAAGGAGGCGCTGGAATGTGACGGGAAGAGGGTCTTCACCGTCTTTTGGAAGATGCGCATACAGGTGGTCAAGCCGAATACCGCCTTCGTCGTAGATGCGGGAATACGCGCCCGAGATAAATTCGTTGAACTCATCGCCAACGTTGTCTTCGTTCATCAGTTTGCCAATGGCACTTTTGGACCAAGTCCAACCGAACCATCTGGCGTAAGCAGATTCGGGACCCACATCGACAAAGACCCAACCTTGCGGTCCTTTCCGGTAAAGAACGGTGTAAGGACGGATCGCTTGTAAAGATGGGTGTTCAATGCGCGTTTCAGCGTCACCCCACGCAGCCAATGCTTCACGGGCAAGGGTCAAGCCGCCGGTCGCAACCTTGGAAACCGAGTGTTGCTGCGAGAAAAATTCGCGCCCGTCGCTATCGACAAAACGATTGTATTCAAGACCAGCGTTCAAGCTGCGGCTAAGCGAGGATTGTCCGGCGAAAGCGTCAAATTGGACAAGAAGGGAACGCGCATCTTCCAGACAGTCCTTGCCGAAATCAGTCAGGTGATATTGGCGTTCGACTACTTCAAAAAGCGCTCCGCCTTTGATGCGTTCAAGGTCGTTGATATGACGCCGCACGGTTTGACGCGTCGCGTTGAGATCCTCGCACGTTTTTGACAGCCGTAAATGACTGCTCAACGTGACGAAAGCACGGATCATAGCGATGGTTGCGCCACTATTGCTTTTGCTTTGGTACAAAATGCCTCTGCGGTAGCTAGCTATGTGAAAAAAACGAAAAAACAAACTCGAACCGGCTTATTGTGGCGCGACTTACGGGACAAATCATGGCAGGAAACTGTCAATTTAGCGATTATCTGTCTGGTTTGGCCATTTTCAATCTTGGATACCTTAGTATGGCATCAGCTACGCGGCCAGATATGGTGTTAACCAGAGCGTAGCAAATAGAACACAAAGACAACATGCTGGCACAACGGCGCAGATCTGCCATTTTTCAGCCACGCCAGTTGGTAATCTGTCTACATTGCAAAGCGGTGTTCGCTTTGCGTGCAAACAAGACAGCAGGACGATGGCCAGGTGAGGGCCACTGAATATGGTTTTTTCTAATCCCGTTTTCCTGTTTCTGTTTTTGCCTGCGACGCTGCTGGCCTATTTTCTTTGCCCGAAAGCTCTGCGGAACCTCCTGCTTTTGGGGGCAAGTCTTTTCTTCTACGCGTGGGGCGAAGAGCTTTTTGTACTGGTCTTGATCGGGTCGATCGCCTTGAACTATGTGGCGGGGCTTGTCATTGACCGGGCGCGCGGTCCGCACCGTCTATGGGCGCTTTGGGGCGGGATTGCTGCCAATCTGGGCCTGTTGGGCTACTATAAGTACGCGGGATTTTTCTTTGAAAACATTGGCCTTTTGGAAGCGGCGAAAAATGCGCCCGCACTGCCCATCGGCATTTCTTTCTTCACATTTCAGGCGCTCTCGTATCTTGTCGACCTCTATTACGACCGCGTTCACGTGCAGAAAAGTCCGCTAAAGCTTGCGCTTTATATCTCGCTTTTCCCGCAGCTTATTGCGGGTCCGATCGTGCGCTACTCAGAGGTTGAAGCTGCGCTTTCGGATCGAAAAACCACTCGCAGCGACTTTTCCGAGGGGGTGCACCAATTTGTGCGGGGCCTTGCGAAGAAAACGCTTGTGGCTGACCCCATGGGGCTCGTGGCGGACCAAATCTATGCAATTCCGGCGGCGGGTCTAAGCCCTGAAACCGCTTGGCTTGGGGCTATTTGCTATGCGTTCCAGCTTTATTTCGACTTCTCGGCCTATTCAGACATGGCTATCGGTTTGGGGCGTATTTTCGGATTTCGGTTTCCGAAAAACTTTGACTATCCCTACACCGCACAGTCGGTGACCGAGTTCTGGCGCCGCTGGCATATGACATTGTCGTTTTGGTTTCGGGATTATTTATACATCCCGCTTGGCGGCAATCGTACCGGGGCAGGGCGGACGTATCTGAACCTTTGGATTGTCTTTCTGGCCACCGGTATTTGGCACGGGGCGGCTTGGACGTTTGTGGCTTGGGGCGCGTTTCACGGTCTTTTCCTGATCCTTGAACGGCTTGGACTGGCACGCGCCTTGGGCTATTGCCCACGCCCTGTCAGGCATGCCTATCTTCTTATCGTTGTGTTGATAGGGTGGGTTATGTTCCGGTCCGAAACTTTTGCGCAATCCTGGTCGCTCTATCAATCGATGTTCCTGATGGAACGGGGGGCGATGGCCAACAACTATCCAATAGAACGGTATCTGGACCTTTACACCTGCCTCATTCTGGCACTCGCCACGGTTTTGTCGATTGGCCTTCGCCCATGGTTGCGCGCGAAATGGACCACCAAAGAAGGCGAAACGTCTGTCATGATCGGACGCGAGGTTTACTTTTGGACGCTTCTTATAGTGTCGCTCATATCTGTCGGTGCTGCCTCGTATAGCCCCTTCATCTATTTCAGGTTCTAAATGACGCGTCCTGTTTCATATGTTTCGGTTTTTTTGGCGATGCTTCTTCTTGGGGGGCTCGGGCTTTTGACGATTGCTGATATCTTGGACGGGCCGGGGACGGAACGACAGGAAAGGGTTGCGGCAACACCTGACGTCCCGAAAGACGCAGGCGGCATCCCGCGCTTTCTCGCCCAATCAAGATTGTATGTCGGCGAACGCTATGCCTTGAAGGATAGTTTTGTGGCCTGGAATGGTCTTGTAAACCACGTCGGCTTCAACCGCAGTCCGGCCCCGAATGTGGTGTTGGGACAAAACGGGTATCTTTATCTGTCCAGTCAGGGCGCAATCGAAATCAGCCAGGGCCAAAGCCGGTTGCGGGCAGATGAAACTGCCGATTGGACCGCAACACTCGGCCAGTTGAAAACCGCTTTCGACGCGCGTGGTATCCAATACGGACTTATAATCGGTCCAAACAAACATACCATTTTCCCCGAAAACCTGCCCGAATGGGTGGGACCGGTGGCGTGGGACCAAACCCGCGCGCATGACGTCATGACTGTGGCCAAGACTGTGTTTGGGGCAACATTCGTCGACACACGGCAGGCCTTGATCGCAGCGCGTGGCGACTATGGTAACGACAAACTCTATCACCCGACCGACACGCACTGGACCGAGCTTGGGGCAGCCCTTGCCACGCAAAAAGCTCTTGCTGCGCTAGGGGTCGATTTGCCGGTCCCCGAATTTGAAGTCGCCACACTGCCCCGCGCCGGGGATCTGTCGCGGATGATCGGCCTGCAGGGCAGGCAGGTAGCAACCGCGCCGGAATTGCCAAGAACCTGGGCCTGCACTGATGCCGACGGCAATGAGATGGAAATCATCACAATTGATCCAATCATGCCGAAACGGTTTTCTTGTGGATCACCTGATGGGTTGCCCACGAAACTGGTCATTTTCAATGACTCGTTCGGTGTATCCGCTATCCCTTTCGTCGCGCAGCATTTCCAAAACGTTGAGTTCATCTGGGAAGATGCTGCCAACCCCGATCAGGCGGCAGAGCTGGACGCGGATATTGTTCTGCACATCATTGTTGAACGAAAGATGATCCAGGATGATCCGTCCAGCTGGTTGTTGAAGTCGCCCCGCTAAGATGAAACGTTCGTTTGCATTGATCCTTGGCATTTTCGGGTTCGGTCTGGGCGTTTTGGTTGCGACCTTTCTGTCAGCCTCCGTGCCCGCTCAGAACCCACAGGCGGTTTGCCGCCCCTCTGCGCCCGAACAATTGGCGAATGGCCCAAAGGTTCTGTTTTGGGGCAACAGTCTGGCCTTTGATCACAACTGGCGGCTTCGCAGGTCAGTTCCTGTGAATTGCGCCCGTCAAGGTATGACGGCAAAGGCGGCGTTGGAGGTGATCCACACCTTACCAGCCATCGAATTTGACGCGATTGTCGTCGTGTTCGGCACGGTCGAACTGCTGCGCGACATCAAAAGTGTCGATCAGTTTTCAGCCGCAATCAGCACAAATATCGCACAATTGAGTTCAGCCTATGACGGGTCTAAAATTGTTGTTGTTGGCGTGCCAGAAGGCCCTCTGGATGTGTGGCGATACAATTCAGACGTTCCAGCATCGGCGATGAATGACGTTTTGCGCCAGATAGACGGGGTAGACTACATTGACACCACCCAAGTTCTTTCTGACCTGCCTTGGGACATGCAGACGTATGATGGCATTCATTTGACCGCCGAGTCTTATGCCATACTGGAACGGGCGTTGATTGAACGGATTAATTAAACGCGCAATCCTCAAGGTGTTCGTCGACCGCGCTTGCCTGACAACCATTTGAGTGCCTTAAGTCGAAAATGGATCCTTCAACGCCGGCTGCACGGTGCCGCTGCAATCGCCAAACCCAATCAGATACCCGTCGCCTTCGGCTGCGCCATGCAGACCAACAGTGTCGCCGTCTTCGACAAAACTGCGCGGTCCGGACGCTGTTTCAAGTGGCTCTTTTCCGCCCCAACTCAATTCCAAAAAAGACCCGCGGTTTTCGCGTTCCGGCCCCGATATCGTGCCTGACCCAAGCAAATCGCCCACGCGCATGGGGCAACCCGATGTGGTGTGATGTGCCAGTTGCTGGGCGGCGGAATAATACATTTCACGATAGTTCGTCTTGGCAATCGTCTCACCGTTCAATGTGACGGACAGGGGAATGTCATACAGCATCGGGCCTGTGTCCCGAAGATGGGGCAGCAGATCTTTCTCCCGCATGGGTGAGGCGCATCGGAAGGGCTCCAAGGCTTCTTTCGTCACAATCCAGGGACTGATAGTGGTCGCCGTTGCCTTGGCTTGAAACGGGCCCAGGGGTTGGTATTCCCAGGCTTGTATGTCGCGCGCTGACCAGTCGTTCAGCAGAACATAGCCGAAGATATTCGCATCCGCCTGATCTACGTTAAGCGGCGTGTTCGAGGCACGACCGACGATCGCACCCATTTCCAGTTCGATATCAAAACGCGCGGAAGGCGCCCATCGAGGTGCTGTATCATCAGGCCCCTTCAACTGACCCCAAGGGCGTCGAACATCCGTGCCAGACACCACCACCGAAGACGCACGGCCGTTATAGCCGATTGGAATGTGCAACCAATTCGGCGGCAGAGCGTTTTCGGCACCGCGGAACATAGTACCGACATTCGTGGCATGGTGCTGGCCCGCATAGAAATCAGTAAATTCGCTGACGGTGAACGGCATATGCATGACAGCTTCGGCCTGTGGCACCAGCGCGCCTGCGCGTTCATCTGCGCCTTCGGCCAGCGTATTCGATAACGCCGCACGCAATGCAGCCCAAACTTGCGGCGTCTGTTCCATCACCGCGTTCCAACCGCGCGCGTCTTCCAGCAAGGACGGTTCAACGGGCAAAAGATCAGCAATTTTGGCGACGTCAAGAATCTGATCCCCGATGGCGACGCCCAATCGGCATGGGCCGCTGCCCAGCGAAAAGACACCATAGGGCAGGTTGTTCAGTGGGAATGGCGTGTCTGCGTGATTGGCCGAAGCGACCCAGGAACGTTTCAAAGTCATGTGGCATCCATCTGTTTCTCGGGCCGGGCCGCATCAAAGGCCGCCAGCGCCAAGCACTTGCGTGCGCAAAACAGCGTCGTCGTTTGGCAAAAGCGGGGGGATGGGACCACCTGATCCAGATAATCCAAAATGGCAATCGATTTGGTCAAAACGGTCCCGTCTTCAAGCACCAGAGTCGGCACGCGTTTGACGGGGTTCAGTCTGGCATAATCCGGTTTGCGATGTTCCCCGGCCACAAGATTGACCGGTCGGATGGTGTAGACAATCCCCTTCAGGCCCAGTGCAATGCGCACGCGGTAAGAGGTGGTTGAACGCGAATAGCTATATAATGTCAGCATTTCACCTTTGCCCAATTCCAACCACAAGGCCGGCCGCCCGCTGCATCCCCGAAACTATTGGCTGATTTTGTAACCAACAACACAGAAGTTACGTTTGCGACTAATGCGCAAGAGGAAACCGTGATCGGTATCAAGGCCAACGCCTGTTAATCTGCCACCGCTTTGGGCTCGGCGCGCACGTTAGGTCGGCTGCCGCTCAGCCCAGCCTGCAAAAACTCTCTCAAGCCACACCACAATGTAATACAAAACAATCCCCAGCAGTGCCAAAGCGATCAGTACGGCAAACATCAGCGGATAGTCGGAATTGGTTTTTCCGCTGTCGAACAATGCACCCAACCCACGCCCATGAGGGCTGACAATTTCCATAAGGTTCGTGCCAATAAATGCCAGCGTCACCGCGACTTTCAGTGCACCAAAAAATTCGGGCAGAGTTTTCGGCAGCGCAATTTTCCAAAAGATCGTCGATTGCGATGCTCCAAGGGACCGCAGGATGTCGCGGTATTCAGGCTCTAGCGTAGAAAGCCCGATGGACACAGAAACAGCGATTGGGAAAAAGCTGATCATAAATGCAATCAGCACCGTGTTGAAATCATGCGCGCCAACGAACAACAGCGCGACGATCGGCACGATCGTCGCTTTGGGTATTGCGTTGAACCCCACCAAAAGCGGGTAAAGCGCATCGCGCATTGTCCGCGAAAATCCCATGACCATCCCCAAAACCACGCCAAAGACGATGGCCAGGATCAAGCCCAGCACCGTACGCCAAAGTGTTTGCCACCCCATGATCAGAAACAGGTTCCAGAATTTTGAATAAGCCGCTGGCAGATCCGAAGGCGAGGCCATGATGTAATTCGGCCAATCGTTTATCCAGACAATCGCTTCCCAAAGAACCAGAAAAACCAACATCGCAGCCAGAGGTACAGCAATCTTGCTGAGCATCACGCGGCCTCCCCGTTGGCAGGCGCACGGCCTTGTGCAATCTCAATCTGGTGACGCAAAATGTTCAGTCGTTCGGCGGCTTCGGGCGTATAAAGATCATCCAGCGTTCTTGTGCGGTTTGTCGGGATATCCATCACGTATTGCGTGCGGGCCGGACGACCGGACAAAACGATGACTTGATCGGCCAGAAAAATGGACTCCCTCAGATCATGGGTGATCAGGACGCCGGTGAACGGTTCTTCTTCTTTGACTTTCAACATCGTTTGCCACAAGTCTTCGCGCGTAAAAGCATCAAGCGCGCCAAAAGGTTCGTCCAGTATCAAAACCTCGGGCTTGTGGACCAGCGACCGGCACAGCGAGGCGCGTTGCCGCATACCGCCTGACAATTCCGAGGGCCGTTTGTCTTCGAACCCTTCAAGCCCCACAAGTGCCAAAAGCTCCCTTGCCCGCGCTTCCTGTTGCGCTGCTGTCATGGGGGTTTTGACAATCTCCAGAGGCAGCATGACGTTTTTCAAAATGCTGCGCCATTCCAAAAGTACAGGGTTCTGAAACGCCATGCCAACTGTTGAACGCGGACCTTTCACGCGTTCGCCATGCAACCAAACTTCGCCTTCGTCAGGTTTCATCAAGCCAGCGATCAATCGCGTCAGGGTGGACTTGCCACACCCGGATGGTCCGACAACTGCGACGAAGCCGCCTTCGGGCACAGACACCTCTAACCCATCCAGAACAGGCAGGGGGCCGCTGGCGGTCTGATACGCATGTCGCACAGACTTAATCTCGATCAACGCGTCGCTCATGGTCGTCTTCTCGGTGAAATGGCTGGGCAGGGGAAAGGCAACGCCTCTCCCCAAAAGGGCGCCGCCTGTTGGCGACGCCTTTTGTCAATTCAGCTTGAACCCACCATCCGGCAGATAGGTATCGGTGAAATAGAGCGATGCATCAGGTTCATTCTGAAACTCATAGGTTTTGGCCAGTTGACCCAGTGCGGCGTCCATTCGTGCGGCGTCAATGTCGCCCATGCCGTTGGCCATGACGAATGCGGTCGCGACATTCTGGTCCAGTGCCATCTGCAGGCGTTCCTGTTCGAGTGCCGGATCAGCGGCCGGATTGCGTTTGACAAGCGCTTCGATGCCCATCGCAGGATTGGCTTTCACATCTTGCCAGCCTTTGGCCACGGCACGCAAGAATTTTTCAATCGTTTCGCCGTTTTCAGCCGCCCAATCCGTGTTCACAAGGATGGCGTTACCGTAAAGTTGAAGCCCGTGATCAGCCATCAAGATATTCGAGATATCGTCGCCCGGCACGCCAAGACGCTTTAGGTTCACAACCGACGAAAAGGAAAACCCGGTGATCGCGGCCACATTGCCTTCGGCCAACATTGGCTCGCGGGTTGGGAAACCGACGGGTTCGACGGTGACGGTGCTGGCATCAATCCCGGTTTCGTCCACAAAAACCGGCCACTGCGCCCAAGCGCCATCCGGTGGCGGAGCACCCAAAACCTTGCCTTCCAGGTCAGCGGGGCCTGAAACTCCCAGCGACTTGCGGCCAACGATTGCAAACGGTGGCTTGTCGTACACCATCATCACGGCGGTGACCGGCGCGCCCGGGTTCTGATCAAGAAACTTGATAACGCTGTTTATGTCGCCAAAGCCGATTGGAAATGCGCCGGTGGCAATTTTCGGAATAGTCTGAACTGACCCGGACCCGGCTTCGATCGTCACTTCCAGCCCTTCTTCCGCGAAATGGCCATTGTCGATAGCCGCAAAGTATGGCGCGGACGGTCCTTCGAATTTCCAATCAAGTGCGAAGGGCACCTTTGTTTGGGCGAAAGCCGCGCTTGCAGCAAAAAGGCCAGCAGCGGCCAGAAATGCACGGGTAAGCAAGTGAATGTCTCCTTGGTTAGACTTTGTTCTCACATGGGGATATTTGGCGACTAACCAGTCGCGTCAAACCAGTCCCACTCTGGTTCAGCAATCAACGTATCATTGCCTGTCAGATTGGCAATCTCTTACCGAAGTGATGCAAAACCGGTCAGGTTTGCATCGCTAAACCCGACCGCTTCCACAGGTTTCCATTGCAGCAAAAGCGCGTGCCAAGCATCAAGTCGCCTTGGCCGCGCGCAATAACAGGTCAATTTCATCTCGTTTCGGCATCGAGGGTGCGGTGCCCGGTTTCGTCACCGAAAGTGCTGCCGTCGCTGCCCCAAACCGGGTGGCTTCGACCGGGCTTTGACCTTCGCTCAATGCTACGGCGAACCCGCCATTGAACGCGTCCCCCGCACCTGTTGTTTCGACGACCGGTCCGGCGTCAAATGCGGGCACATGGATCGCATCGCTCTTTGTCACCAACAGCGCGCCATTGTCGCCCAATGTCAGCAGGGCGGCACCGACGCCCATGTCCAAAAGTTGTTTTCCCGCGCTTGTGGCGGTCTCAATATTCGTGACGGGCAAGCCTGTCAGCGCTTCGGCCTCAGATTCATTGGGTGTGACGTAGTCGCAAAGTGGAAAAACCGCCGCAGGCAGATCCGCGGCGGGTGCTGGGTTTAAAATTGTTGTGGCGCCGCCCGCTTTCGCAATCTCAAGCCCGCGAATGGCGGAAGCCAATGGCTGTTCCAACTGGGTCATGAACACGTCGGCCGAACCGACAAGATCTGCATGCGCTTCGACGTCTTTGGCTGAAATGGTACCTGCAACGCCCGGACATATGATAATAGCGTTCTGTCCGGTTGCTTCTTCCACAAAGATATAGGCTGCGCCGGTCGCCCCATCCTCATGGTGGGTAACCGCAGGTGTCACACCAGCCTCTTGCCAAATTTGCATCCCCATATCTGCAAACAGGTCCCGACCAAGTTTAGAAATGAAATGCACATTGCCCCCGGCACGCGCCGCCGCAACCGCCTGGTTCGATCCTTTGCCGCCCGGGCCCAGCGCGAAATCATTGCCAAGAACCGTCTCGCCCAATTTCGGCGCGCGGTCCGCGCGATAAGTGGTGTCAGCGACGAAGACACCCAATATTGCGATATGGCCCATGTGCGGTTCCCACCTGATGAAATAATTCAAAACGGTAAACGACCGAACGCAGCGGGTCTAGGCGGGCAGGCGGATACCACAGCGTGCCACCGGGTTGACGGAAAACGGGCGATGGCCTAGACGACTTATGCTTATCGCGGGCGTTGTGTAGTGGTAAGACCTCAGCCTTCCAAGCTGATGACGCGGGTTCGATTCCCGCCGCCCGCTCCAAAAGCTTCTTTCGATTTTGTTTGTTGTCTTGTCAGTGGCTTGTGCATTCTGTTGCGCTTGGCTTAAGTGGCGACAAGACAAGGAAGCGATATGGCTGACGCCGCCACTGAACACAGAGAGAAATCAAAAAACGTCCGGGCGTTGCGCGCGCTTTGGCCGTTTGTAGCACGATACCGTTTGATGGTTCTGGCGGCGATCCTGGCTTTGGTCTCCACCGCCGTTATTTCGCTGATCCTGCCGATTGCCGTACGCCGCGTCGTCGATGGATTCGACACTTCAGCGGTCGAGCTGTTGGATAGCTATTTTTCGGCTGCACTGATCATTGCCATGCTTTTGGCCGTGGGCACCGGGCTGCGGTACTATCTGGTGACGCGACTGGGTGAACGGGTCGTGGCGGACATTCGAAAAGCCGTCTTCAACGGCATGATCGGGATGAGCCCTGCATTCTATGAAAAGGTCATGACCGGCGAAGTCCTGTCGCGCATAACCACGGACACAACCGTCATTCTCAGCGTTATCGGTTCGTCTATTTCGGTCGCTGCGCGCAACGTGCTGATCCTGATAGGCGGCATGATCCTGCTTTTGTTCACGTCGCTGAAACTTGCAGCTCTTGTGCTGCTGTTGGTGCCGGTGATCATCATCCCAATTGTTGTGATGGGCCGGCGTTTGCGGGTGCTGTCGCGCGAAAATCAGGACTGGATTGCCAACTCGAGCGGCAATGCATCCGAAGCGCTTTTGTCGGTGCAGGCCGTACAGGCTTACACACACGAAGGCCCAAGCCGTGCGACATTCGGTGATGTGACCGAACAGGCGTTTCAATCCGCGAAAAAGCGGATTGGTCTGCGCGCCGTTATGACCGTCGTTGTTATTTCGCTTGTTTTCGTTGGAATTGTCGGGGTGCTTTGGATCGGCGCGCGTGATGTGCGTGCGGGCGATATGTCGGTGGGGGAATTGGTGCAATTCGTCATCTATGCCGTCATGGTCGCCGGTGCGGTCGGCGCCTTGTCCGAGATATGGGGCGAATTGCAACGCGCAGCAGGCGCGACAGAACGGCTGGTCGAACTGCTTGAGGCGGACGATACGGTTGAAGACCCGATAAACGCAGCACCAATTGCCCTGCCGGTCAAAGGCAGCGTCGCATTTGAAGATGTCGTCTTTCACTACCCCACGCGGCCAACACAAGCCGCGCTGGATCATGTGGCGTTTTGCGTCGAGCCGGGCGAAACGGTCGCACTTGTCGGCCCATCCGGGGCGGGAAAATCAACGGTCATTCAATTGCTTCTTCGCTTTTATGATCCCAAAAGCGGGCGTATCCGCATTGATGGTCACGACTTGACGGAACTGTCGCGCGCGGATTTCAGGCAGCACATCGCGCTTGTGCCGCAAGAACCGGTGATCTTCGCCACCTCAGCGCGCGAAAACATCCGCTTTGGCCGTCCCGTTGCCACGGATGCCGAGGTTGAGGCCGCCGCGTCCGCCGCCGCCGCGCATGAGTTTTTGTCCAAGTTGCCTGATGGATATGACACAGAAGTCGGCGAACGGGGTGTCATGTTGTCAGGCGGTCAGAAACAACGGATCGCCATTGCCCGCGCCATCCTGCGGGATGCGCCCATCCTTTTGCTGGACGAAGCCACCAGCGCGCTGGATGCCGAAAGCGAACGCGCCGTGCAGCAGGCGGTCGAACGTCTGTCGGCTGGTCGCACAACACTTGTTGTCGCGCACCGTCTTGCAACAGTTAAACAGGCAGACCGTATCCTTGTCTTTGATGACGGTAAGATCGTCGCAACCGGCACTCACGACAGTCTTGTGGCCGATGGCGGACTTTATGCGCGGCTCGCCCGCTTGCAATTTACCGAAGGCTTGGCCGCAGAGTAACGCTGCGTCTTCAATTTCGGCGCACTATTGCCCGAGCGGGGTGAATGGCGCACAAATTGAAGTGGGAGACATGGAAGAGGAGTTTCGGCATGGATTTGTCATCGCGCGCAGCACGGGACGCTATCGAACAACAAATGCCCTGGGATCAGCGTGATTTGCCGCCGACCGTTTATCAGGCGCTGCAAGCGACTGCGACCAAGCATGGTGCCCGCCCGGCCGTAAGCTTTCAACTGTTGTCCGGCGTCAAAGACCCGGCTGAAACACTGAACTGGGCCGAGATGCGCGCCAAGACAGCGCAGGCTGCGAACCTGTTCCGCAGCCTTGGCATTGGGGAAAACGACGTTGTCGCGTACCTGTTGCCGAACGCGAATGAAACGGTTCTGACTTTGCTGGGCGGCATGACTGCCGGCATCGTCAATCCGATCAACCCGCTTCTTGAAGTCGATCAGATCGCGGCCATTCTGCGCGAAACGAACGCCAAAGTGCTGGTAACCCTCAAAGCCTTCCCCAAAACCGATGTGCCGCAGAAAGCGGCCGAAGCCGTGGCACTTGCGCCGAACGTCAAGACGGTGCTCGAAGTTGATCTTTTGCGCTATCTGTCGCCCCCAAAGTCCTGGATCGTACCGCTGGTGCGTCCAAAAAACCCGGTAACACACAATGCAACGGTCAAAAGCCTTGTGGCCGAGATGGCCAAGCAACCGACCGAACTGACCTTCGAAGAGCCGGCCAATGACCGCGTCGGCGCCTATTTCCACACAGGTGGCACCACTGGCATGCCAAAGGTGGCTCAGCACAAACATTCGGGCATGGTCTACAATGGCTGGCTTGGAGCATCGCTTTTATTTGAGCCTGACAGCGTATCAATGTGCCCGCTGCCCTTGTTCCATGTGTTTGCGGTCCAGGTCATTCTGATGGCCAAGATCCAATCAGGCGCGCATGTCGTTTTCCCGACCCCTGCAGGATACCGGGGCGATGGTGTGTTCGACAATTTCTGGAAATTGCTCGAACGCTGGAAAGTCACATTCATTATCGGTGTGCCAACCGCGTTCTCGGCGCTGATGCAACGCCCGGTCGATGCCGATATCTCGACGGTGAAAACAGCTTTTTGTGGGTCATCTCCTCTGCCGGTGGAACTATACAAGCGCTTTGAAGAAGCCTGCGGCGTCGAAGTGATCGAAGGCTATGGGCTTACAGAAGCCACCTGTCTGGTGTCCATCAATCCGATTGGGGGCGTGAAGAAGATTGGATCGATCGGTATTCCGTTCCCCTATACGGATGTGAAAATACTGATGGGCACGGCCGATGGCGTGCGCGAATGTGCTACCGACGAGATTGGTGAAATCTGTGTCTCCAGCCCGGGCGTTTTTGCGGGGCATACTTACACACAAGATGAAAAGAATGCTGATTTGTTCCACCATGACCGCTTTCTCCGAACGGGTGATTTGGGTCGTTTGGACGAAGACGGTTATCTGTGGATCACCGGTCGGGCTAAGGATCTGATCATTCGGGGCGGGCACAATATTGACCCCGCTGAAATCGAAGAAGCGCTGGCCGGACACCCCGCCGTCGCGATGGCAGGCGCCATTGGTCAACCCGATGCCCATTCCGGTGAGCTGCCATGCGCCTATGTTGAACTGGTCGCAGGTGCGACGGTGACCGAACAGGAACTGATGGATTACGCGTCTGAGCATATCCACGAACGGGCTGCATTCCCCAAATATATTGAGATCATTGAAGAACTTCCGAAAACCGCCGTCGGCAAAGTGTTCAAGCCAGACCTGCGCCGCAGCGCGATCACGCGCATCTACAACGCTGCATTGGCTGAAAAAGGTCTGGATGCGCGGGTTGTGAATGTCGTTGAAGACAAGAAACGCGGTCTTGTGGCGCATCTTAGCGGCCGGTCCAGCACTGACGACGCTGCTGTGACAGATACGCTTGGTGGCTTCACGCGGCCGTGGTCATGGGCGGAAAATAGCTAAAATCTTACAAATATGTCCGCTCAGCGCCACATTTCACGAGAAATCTGCCGCATTACCGCCTTGTTAACCTCTCAAGCTTAATCTCATCGGCAATGAGAGAGGTTTGATATGGCCTATATGTTGATTGGAATTGTAACGGCGGTCTATATGGCGCTCACGACATTTATGTCGACGGGCTCTATCCTTTTGTCTTTCGCCATTTATTCCCTTACCGGCACTCTGGTTCTTTGCAATGCGGTTGCTTCAGAAGCCTTGTTTGGACGGGATTCGGACGACGTTCGCCGTTTGGATTAAGACTGTGACCAAAGCTGGGTCAATTTCAGTGAAAACTTGAGATCTCTCTCGTTTTCTGTCCAGTCCCATTATTCTAAAGCGAAATAACGGCTAAGGCGTCCATTTCAAAAAGTTCGCAATCAGCCGCAGACCCGCCGACTGACTTTTTTCAGGGTGAAACTGCGTCCCGATCATCGTTCCGCGTCCAACAATCGCGGTGATTTCCCCACCATATTCGCAAAATGCCAAGCGCTGACCCGGCTGGGCGACGTCCATTTGATACGAATGGACAAAATAGGCATGGTCACCTGTGTCCAACCCAGCAAGCACTGGGTGGTGGGTCTCGATCACCAAATCGTTCCAGCCCATATGCGGGATCTTAAGTGACCTGTCGCATGGTTCGATTCTCTGAACCTCGCCATCAATCCAGCCCAGCCCCGCAACTGTTTCGTACTCATGGCCGGAACGCGCCATCAATTGCATGCCAACGCAAATACCCAGGAACGGCTTGCCCTTTTTTTCGACGCTCTCAATCAAGGCGTCAAACAAAGCGGCGTCTTCCGTCAAAGCGCTTTTGCACGCCGGGAACGCCCCGTCTCCCGGCAGAACAATCCGGTCTGCGCGCGCAACATCTTCGGCGCGCGACGTGACCATCACGTCGCCAGCGTCGGTCTCGCGCGCCATGCGTTGAAACGCCTTTTCAGCTGAATGCAGGTTTCCCGCGCCATAGTCGATCAAGACGGTTAGCACGTCACAGGGCGCCTTTGGTTGACGGAATGTCCTCGGCTTTTCGCAGGTCTGTCTCAACGGCATTTCGCAGCGCGCGGGCTACCGATTTAAAAGCTGCCTCGGCAATGTGGTGGCTGTTCAGCCCATGCAGCGCGTCAACATGCAGGGTGATTTGGCCGTGCGTCGAAAACGCCTAAAAAAACTCGCGCACAAGCTCTGCGTCGAACGCGCCAATCTTAGCGTTTGGAAAATCGACATTCCAGACCAAGAAAGGCCGGCCCGAAAGATCCAGAGCACTGCGCACCAACGCGTCATCCATCGGCAAAAGACACGCGCCATAGCGCCGGATACCGCGCTTGTCGCCCAAAGCATCGGTCAAAGCCTGACCCAATGCGATGCCGGTGTCTTCGACCGTGTGGTGGTCGTCAATGTGCAGGTCACCGGTCGCCCGGATCGTCATGTCAATCAGCGAGTGGCGCGCAAGCTGGTCAAGCATGTGATCAAAGAACCCAACACCTGTTTCGTTGTCATAGGCTCCGGTCCCATCAAGGTTGATCTCGACCGAAATATTTGTTTCGGCTGTTTTCCGCGTGATTGTGGTCTTGCGCATAGGTCCACTCCTTCGCGGCGGCTTATAGGAACTGCGTGTGCGAACGGGAAGTCAAAAGAACTCGGGTGCGGAAAACACTGCAAAATATGCGCCATTTTTCCCCCTTATGGTACTGCCCGCGGCGATTATCTATGTAAGGGTGACTGAAAGGGGCCGCAGTGATCATAGGTGATATTGCAGACGGTTTGACGCGAGGCGTTGAAACCACGGTCAAAACCGTAAGCGGTGTATTTTTTGAACCCGTCGTGAGGTTGGGCGTGACTGGCTTGTCCCGCGCAGGCAAGACGGTGTTCATCACGTCGCTGGTGGCCAATCTGATCAACCGGGGTCGCATGCCGGGTTTGCGCGCCGCTGCCGAAGGCCGGATTGATGCAGTGTGGCTGCAACCACAACCCGACGACACGGTGCCGCGCTTTGACTTTGAGGCGCATCTTGATGCAATGACCGGAACGTCTCTGATTTGGCCAGAAAGTACGAAAGGTATCAGTGAGTTACGGCTGTCTTTTCGTGTGCGTCCCAGCGGGTTATTGTCCGGTCTGACCGGCCCGCAAACCATCCATCTTGATATCGTCGACTACCCGGGCGAATGGCTGCTTGATCTTAGTCTTCTGGAAACCGACTTTCGCGGCTGGTCGGACGCGGTTTTCAAACGCTTTGGTGACCGGCAGGAAATGAAAGGTTATCAAAACCTTTTGGCTGCGACCGACCCTGCCGCCAGCCTTGAAGAACCACAGGCAAAAGCACTGGCGGCGGCCTATACCGAGGCGTTAAACGCGCTTCGGAACGCAGGACTGTCGGATTGCACGCCGGGCCGATTTCTACTGCCGGGGGATCTGAAAGGCTCGCCCGTGCTGACATTCGCGCCTTTGCCGCCCGGCAGCGCGCCGCGCCGGTCGCTTGCGCGCGAGTTTGAGCGCCGCTTCGAAGCCTATAAGCGTGAAGTCGTGAAACCTTTCTTCCGTGAACATTTCGCACGCATCGACCGCCAAGTGGTTTTGGTCGATATGCTGGGTGCTATCCATGCGGGCCCGCAAGCGGTCGAAGATATGCGCCAGGCCATGGCGGGCATTCTGTCGGCCTTCCGCCCCGGCCGAAACGCGTTTCTCAGCCAGATCTTTTTGGGCAAGCGCGTTGAAAAGATCCTGTTCGCGGCCACCAAAGCCGATCACCTGCACCAAACCCAGCACGGCGCTTTGACGGCTATAGCCGAAGCGATGTTGCAACAGGCGCGCGCGCGCGCTGATTTTGCAGGTGCTGAAACCTCGGCCATGTCTCTGGCGGCGCTGCGGACCACAACTGAAGATACGGTTTCGAAAGACGGGCGCGAATTGAATGTCGTCAAAGGACGGTTGCTATCTTCGGGCAAGCCGGTGGCAATGTACCCCGGCCAACTGCCAAATGATCCGTCAAAGCTGCTGGAGCCTGCCCGAAATGGGGCAGACCAGTGGTTAGATGCCGATTACAGTATCATGTCGTTCGCTCCTCAGGATGTCAGCCTGAAACCCGGGGACGGCCCGCCGCATATCCGGCTGGACCGCGCGGCCGAGTTTCTGATCGGGGATCGTCTGAGGTAAGCCCATGACAAATCACAGTAAAGACGCCCCGCTCATTATCGATATCGATGACACAGGGCCACGGCCAAGCCCGGCAGACGCCCCCCCTGTGGCCGAGGTGACGGATTTGCCCACTGGGCAGGCGATGCAAAGCATGGCCACATTGGCCGCCCGCCGAGGGTCTGTGCTTGGGCGTTGGTTCTGGCGTCTTTTGCTGGCGCTGGTTGTATTTGTCTCGGGCTTGTTTTTCTGGGATTTCGTAACCGGCCTTGTCGCGCGCAATCCGGTGCTTGGCTATGCAGTCACCCTGTTGTTGGCGGCGTTCGTGCTGGTCTGTCTGGCGCTTGTCATCCGCGAGCTTGCGGCTCTGGCCCGGCTGAAAAGGGTCGATGGATTTCAAATCCGCGCCGCCGCGATCAGCGATGCGAACAATATCGATCAAGCACGCAGTTTCGCCAAAGACCTGCAACGGTTTTACAAGGGCCGCGCTGATCTTTCCTGGGGGCAGGGCAAACTGACCGATGCGCTGACCAACAGTTTCGACGTGGATACAGTTCTGACATCGCTGGAAGATACGCTTTTGTTGCCACTGGATACGCAGGCCCAGCGCGAAGTTGAAGCCGCCGCCCGGCAGGTCGCGACGGTCACAGCGCTGGTCCCGCTTGCTTTTGCTGATGTGATAGCCGCCCTGACCGCGAATGTTCGGATGATCCGGCGCATTGCCGAGGTGTACGGCGGACGCGCAGGCACGCTGGGCAGTTGGCGTTTGACGCGCGCGGTCATCACCCATCTTGTCGCCACCGGTGCAGTTGCGGTCGGGGATGATTTGTTGGGGTCGCTGGGCGGCGGCACGTTGCTTAGCAAGATATCACGGCGGTTCGGTGAAGGTCTGGTCAACGGCGCGTTAACGGCGCGTGTCGGCATCGCCGCGATGGAGGTTTGTCGACCCATGGCATTCAGCGCCACGAAACGTCCAAGTGTGACGGGCATTGTGCGCCGCGCATTGACGGGATTGTTCGACAAGAAAGAAATTTAGCCGACCGGTGGAACAAACCAACCGAGCGCCGCGTTTACTAATAAAGAACGTGGAGGCCTCGCAATGACAGAACAGTTTGCCCACCCGCATCACTTCCAGAAAGACCGACCAGCCGAGCTTTTGGGAAACAGTATGCCGGGGCTGACCGATCAAGATTGGCTGTTGCTTGGCGGGCTGCGCAGCGTCCATCGGTTTGTGGGCCGCGGGCGGCATCTTTTGAACGAAAACGAAGATGTCACAATGCTGAAGGTGATCTGTAAAGGATGGGCGGTTCGATGTTCGGCCATCGACAAGGATCGTCGTCAAATCCTGGATTTTCTGCTGCCGGGCGACGTTGTCGGACTGAACGTCGACGGGCGCGGACAGGCACTTAGCGATGTGATCGCGCTGACGCCCTGCGAAGTGGCCGAGGTGGACCAAACCGCGCTGCATCGCCTGTCGTCTCAATCTTCCGGCATCACCGATGGCATCCAGTACCTTTTGAAACGTAACATCGCGCGCACCTGTGATCAGGCCGTCCGGTTGGGCCGCATGACGGCTTATGAACGGGTTGTCAGTCTGTTCCTTGATATCTTTTTCCGCCAGCACAGCACGATGTCCGAAGGGACGGTGGATTTCCCAATCACGCAGACGGTGGCGGCCGATGCGCTTGGGCTTAGCGTTGTGCATGTGAACAGACAGGTGATGCGATTGCGCCGCGAAGGCGAGGTGGCGCTTACCCGTCGCCAGCTCACCTTGTTTGACCCGGTCCGCCTATCCGAAACTGTTGGGTATCGGGACCGGGGCTTCAACAACCTGCCATCGGCGATTGCAGCCGAATAGACCAAGCGCGGGTTCAGTCGTTTGAAACGACCAGCCGCAAATGGCCACGGTTGGGGTTGCGGTTCGTGTTGGGCGCGTGCGTATCCAGCCCTGCTTGCTGAACGGCCACGGGTGCTGCGCCTGCAAAGCCGGTAAGCGACCGGCGCGTTTGGGAAAGAATATCGATCCGGCGCGGCTGCCGTCCGATTTTGCCTTCCAGAACGATGCCGCCAAGAACACGGTCGACATCCCCCAGATCACTGCGCAAGGGCAAAAGGATCAGCTCACCATGCAACTGGCCGCGTCCGATCCCGGACGGCGATGCTATATCCATCCGAACCACAGAGGGTTCATCAAACACAGCCGTCAAAGCATCAGACAACAGCTCGCGCGAGCCGGGCAAGACAAGCGCCGACAAGGGCATTTGACGCAGTTCCAGCCCGCTCAGCTCGGACAGATGCGACCCAGCAATCCGGAAACGCGCCAAACCGCCTGCAATCCGCTCTAGGATAAACGCGTGCCCCAAAAGCCCTTCCATACCGCGCGGGTCAATCTCGCACCGCGACGGCACCAAACGGTTGCCGCGTACCGTGTTCCAATAGTGTTCAATCCTGTCGATTTGCTGCGCCCGCGCAGGGCGTCCCTGCATCGAGATGATGTTGCCATCCTTGAAAGTGTCACCACCCGTACTCATACAATCCACCGTTTCGACCCTTTGGCCGCCTCTCACTTTCCCCACGAACCAATTTCTGCCACAAAATGGGCGCAATTGCTTTCAGAAACTGAATTGAAGGTTAACGAATGAAAGATCGCGTGCTGGCCGAAACTGTTCTCTCGATGACCGGATTTGCCTCGGTGGAAGGGGGGTATGAAGGCTGGACCTGGACGGTCGAAATGCGTGGCGTAAACGGCAGAACCCTGGACCTTCGATTGCGCTTGCCGGACCTTGATGGGCTAGAGCCAAAGGTACGCAAAGCCCTGCAAACAAGGCTTGGGCGGGGAAATGTCTCGGTTCTGGTAAAGCTTCAGCAAAGCGATACGGCGGCCACAACCGTCCTGAATCCACAAGCTCTGGATGCAGCGCTGACCCATCTTCAGGCGATCCAGTTCAAGGCCGCCCAAGCCGGGGTCGATCTTGCGCCGACATCTGCATCAGATGTGGCTTCGATGCGCAATGTGATTGAAATCACCGATAGGGACACCGAAGACAATTCAGCAGAACTGACCCGAATTGTTTACGAAACGGTCGAAACCTGCCTTAATCTGTTTGTCGCCGACCGGGCGCGCGAAGGGTCCGCACTGGCCGCTGTCATGGGCGAACAGGTCGACCGGATCGAAACCTTGACCCAGAACGCACTTGGCGCGGTGGGCGACCGCGAAACGGCACAGAAAGTCGCGCTGACCCGCAGCCTGGAACGCCTTCTGGGTGTGACCGATGTTCCAGACGAAGACCGCCTGCGACACGAACTGGCGCTGATTGCTGTGAAAACCGACGTAACCGAAGAACTCGACCGTTTGGACGCCCATGTCGCGGCGGCGCGCGATCTTTTGCAAACCAAGGGTCCGGTGGGCCGCAAGCTGGACTTTTTGATGCAGGAATTTAACCGCGAGGCCAACACGCTCTGTTCCAAAGCGCAATCGGCGGCGTTGACAGCCATTGGGCTAGACCTCAAGACGGTGATCGAACAGATGCGCGAACAGGTGCAAAACATCGAATGACACGCCGCGGCCTTCTTATCATTTTATCGTCGCCTTCGGGGGCCGGAAAATCGACGCTGGCCAAACGTCTGCGCGCCTGGGATCAGGATATCCGCTTTTCTGTCTCAGCCACCACGCGTGCGCCGCGCGTTGGCGAAACAGATGGCAAAGACTACCATTTCGTTGATGAGACCAGTTTCAAACGCATGGTCAGCGACCGGGAAATGCTGGAACATGCCCATGTGTTCGGCAATTTCTATGGTTCGCCCTTGGGGCCAGTGTCGGACGCAATTGAAACCGGCCATGACGTTTTGTTCGACATTGACTGGCAAGGGGCACAGCAAATCCAGAAAAGCCCCCTGGCGTCCAGCGTCCTGTCGATTTTCCTTCTGCCCCCCTCAATCTCGGAACTGCGCCGCCGTCTGGAATCGCGCGGTCAGGACAGTGACGAGGTGATCGCCAAACGCATGAACCGAAGTTGGGATGAAATCAGCCATTGGGACGGCTACAACTATGTGCTGATCAACGATGATCTTGATCACACCGAAAGTCGTGTGAAAACCATCGTCACCGCCGAACGGTTGCGCGGCAGCCAACAACCGTCGCTTGTTGATCACGTCCGCCAGCTTCAGGCCGAGTTTGAGGCGCAGCCGTGACGCTTTATGCGCTGGACGGGCAAGGCCCTGTATTGCCAGCAGATGGCGATGTCTGGATCGCCCCGGACGCGCAGGTGATCGGCAATGTCACCCTTCACAGCAAGTCGTCGGTCTGGTTTGGCGCAGCACTGCGCGGTGACAACGAACCCATCGTTATCGGCGAAGGATCAAACTTGCAGGAACATGTCGTGGTCCATACAGACCCCGGTTACCCTTGCGTCATCGGAAAGAACTGCACGATCGGCCACAAGGCCATGTTGCACGGTTGCATGATTGAAGACGGCGCATTGATCGGCATGGGGGCCACCATACTGAACGGTGCGCGCATTGGGGCGGGCGCATTGGTTGGGGCAGGGGCCCTGATCCCGGAAGGCAAAAACATACCCGCAGGCAGTCTTGTGATGGGCATGCCCGGCCGTGTGATCCGTGAACTGACAGATGAACAACGCGCGTCAAACATCGCGTCGGCCGAACACTATCAGACCCGAATGCGCCTGTTCCGCGATAAACTGAACGTCGTGCCGGGCTAGTTGTCGCGCTGCGCCATGCGAAAATCCAGACGCGGGCACAGCTGACGAACTTCGCGTTCTATAAGATCAGGTTTTGGCAGGTCGTTGCCGTAAGCGGTGTACATGCCGGTATAGCTCAGATTGTGCAAAAGCACGGCCAACTCGATGCAATCAAAGGAACGTGCCAAAACCGGCGAGCAGACCATCTCGGGGTCAAAATGCTCCAGGTTTTCCTGCGTGACCTGATGAAACGCAATGAAAGCCAGGCCGCCACTTGGAAACGAATTTCCCTGGCCCCGCCAATCTTCCAACTCGCCAACAGCCAGAACTTTGACAGAATGTTCGCCTTCGCGATCGACCGAGGTGAACGAACCCTCGTTTAGGAACAAAGCGTTTTTAGACATTAGACCCCTACTGCATGCTTAGGTTGTTGCTGCACACAAAATTCAACTTATAATAAAATTTTGGATCGTCCAATGAAAATTTGCCGCAGGTTTGGGCGCGGCACAGCTGTCTGGAAATAGCTGCGCATTCGGGGTGTGGACTCTGCGCTCTCTGGTTCCCGTTCTCATTTCACGGTACCCCCGGCGCACAGATACGGGTTTGCGATGATGCCAAACGACACCAACATTCTGGACGCGCTGCCCATTCCGGCACTTTTGCTGGGGTCGGACGGGCGGATAATTGGCGCCAATCACGGCGCATCTGCGCTTTTTGGAGATGCCATCGAAGGCCGCCACCACATCACGGTGTTGCGTCAACCGGCGCTGCTGGATGCGGTCGAGCGTGCATCAACGGGGCAGGGAACAGTTCAGGCCGAATATCTGACAACCGAAGCCCGCCGTGACGTGACATGGTACGTGACCTGCGCGCCGCTTGCGCCGGGTGGTGTCCTTCTGTCTTTCGAAGATCGAAGCGCTATGGAAGACGCGGACCAAATGCGCCGCGATTTCGTGGCAAATGTCAGCCACGAACTTAGAACGCCTTTGACGGCCATTCTTGGGTTCATCGAAACGCTCAATGGGCCCGCCCGGAACGACAAAGCGGCGCGGGACAAGTTCCTGAACACGATGGAACGTGAAGCACAGCGCATGAACCGACTGGTAGCCGACCTTCTGTCGCTAAGCAAAGTCGAAGCCGATGAGCGCGTGCGTCCAACCCAGACGGTTGACATGGCCCGGCTTGTCGAACGGGTTTTGCATAATCTCAAGCCTTTGATCGACAGCACCGAAGCCGATCTTGTGTTTCAAAAACAAGGCGCGCGTTTCAACCTGGCGGGGGAAGATGATCAACTTAGTCAGGTCGTGACCAACTTGATTGAAAACGCGATCAAATACGCGGGCCGCTCTGGCCCGGTCGAGGTGACGCTCAGCCGTCATGAAAACCACGTCATGCTGCGCGGCGACGCGATTATTCTGACCATCCGCGACCATGGTGACGGCATTGCTGCTGTTCACATACCCCGCCTGACCGAGCGATTCTATCGTATCGACAGCCATCGTTCGCGCGGAATGGGCGGAACCGGGCTGGGCCTTGCCATCGTCAAACATATCGTCAACCGCCATCGCGGTCGGTTGCGCATCGAAAGCACACCAGGAATCGGCAGTGTTTTCACTGTCATTCTGCCCGCCGCCTGAAAGATCAAACCACCGAACCCGCGTCTTGGCGTGTGTGTCATAAAACTGTTACGTTGCTGTCACAAAACCATAGCGCGTGCCGCCTAATCAGCCGGCAAGAACCGCGTGGGGCGGTTCAAAGCAAACAGGAGAGTTTCCAAATGCTGAACGCAAAACTGACCGTCTCTGCCATGGCGATCATTGCAGTTTCCGCAACAACCGCAGCCGCGCGGGACCAGGTGCAGATCGCCGGATCGTCCACCGTGTTGCCCTATGCCTCAATTGTGGCCGAACTGTTCGGTGACAACACCGACTTCCCGACACCAGTTGTGGAATCGGGCGGTTCGTCAGCAGGCTTGAAACGATTCTGCCAGGGGGTCGGCTCCGAATATACGGATATCGCCAACTCGTCGCGAAAAATCCGTGAAAAAGAATTGGCAGCTTGCGCCGAAAATGGCGTGACAGATATCATCGAAGTCCGCATCGGCTATGACGGCATCGTTTTTGCCAGCCAGATCAACGGCCCCGATTACACCGCATTCACGCAATCCGATATTTTCAACGCGCTGGCGCCCAAAGTCGTGGTCGACGGGGCTTTGGTCGACAACCCCTATACCAAATGGTCCGACTTCAACGGCGACTTGCCGGATGCTGAAATTCTGGCCTTTATTCCAGGGACCAAACACGGCACCCGTGAAGTTTTCGAAGAAAAAGTTATCGCCGCCGGGTGTGAAGCCACAGGTGCGTTCGAAGCTATGGTGGCCGCAGGCATGTCAGAAGACGACGCCGAAGATGCTTGCCTTGAAGTCCGCACTGACGGCCGTTCGGTCGATATCGATGGTGACTATACCGAAACGCTGGCCTCGATTGACGCCAATGCGAACGGTATCGGGGTCTTCGGTCTGGCGTTTTATGAAAACAACACAGACAAGCTGAAGGTCGCGACCATGGCGGGGGTGTTCCCGTCAACCGAAACCATTTCAACAGGGGAATATCCGGTGTCGCGCCCGCTCTATTTCTACATCAAAAAGGCGCATATCGGGGTGATCCCGGGTCTGAAAGAATTTGCACAATTCTTCACGCTGGATGATCTGGCAGGTCCCGAAGGCCCGCTTGCAAATTATGGTCTGGTGGCCGACCCTGAATTGTCGGTGACACAGGCTACAATCGCGGCAGAAGAAGTCATAGAAGGCGACTTCTAGACCACTGTTTGACAGGGGGTGGCATATTTCGTCGCCCCTTTACTCTTTTAGGAACTTTCCAAACCGGTGTGGGGACCGATATGCCTATTTTCTGGCTGATAACGGGGGTGCTGGCCATTGCGTGCATTGGCTATGTGCTGGGCCACCGCCGCGCCATGGCAAGCGCCGGCGGCAATTTGCGCAGGCTTCATTCCCTGCCAAGTTACTACGGCTTAAATGTCGTGCTCAAAAGTATCGTGCCGGCGCTTGGATTGACCATTCTTTGGCTGTTGCTTCAGCCGATTTTTGTCAGCAACGCCGTTTCGGGCATGATACCCGACAATGAAATCCCGTTCGGGTCGTCGCGCGGTCTTGTCATGACCGAAGTCGTCCGCACCGCCAAAGGCTTAAACCAGGCGGTTGCGGCGGGCGAGATAACAGAAGCCACAGCCCAGAATCGCAACACAAGCGTCGACGATCTGACCGACGCGCTGAAATCAGCAGGGGCGGTGGTGACATCAACACTGACAGCCCCCGTTATGACGGCGGCGCAGGCGTATCGCGAGGTCAGCCGCAAAGGCTATCTGGGGATGAGCGCGCTGGTACTTTTGGTGGCGACGGTGGGCGCGCTTTGGGCGTTGCGCGAAACACACCCCGACTTTCGCGCGCGCAATGTGGTCGAACAAGGCATCCGCGCACTGCTGATCGGGGCGGCGTCGATTGCCGTTCTGACAACGCTTGGCATTGTCTTGTCGCTGATCTTCAACACGGTCGAATTCTTTCGCCTCTATCCGGCCAGCGATTTCTTCTTCGGTCTGGAATGGGCACCCAGTTTTTCCGGCCGCGGCGGGGCATCCCAGTTGGGCGTTATCCCGCTTCTTTGGGGCACGTTCTACATCTCTATTGTGGCTTTGGTTGTGGCAGTGCCGGTTGGGCTGTTCGCCGCGATTTACCTGTCTGAATATGCCACGCCCACGACCCGCGCCATTGCCAAGCCTTTGCTTGAAATACTGGCGGGGATCCCGACGATTGTGTACGGGCTTTTCGCGCTTTTAACCGTGGGTCCGCTTTTGGTTAGTGTCTTTGGCGCAGGTGGCGCGTTGGGTGTGAACTGGCAAGGCGGGGGGCGCGCGGTGATGACCGCAGGGCTTGTTATGGGCATCATGCTAATTCCCTTCGTGTCCTCACTTTCAGACGACATCATCAACGCGGTCCCACAAGCGCTGCGCGATGGATCATATGGGCTTGGGGCGACGCAATCGGAAACCATCAAGCAAGTTGTCTTGCCCGCAGCGTTGCCGGGCATTGTCGGCGCGATCCTTCTTGCCGCTTCTCGCGCGATTGGCGAAACGATGATTGTTGTGCTTGGGGCAGGGGCGGCGGCGCGGCTTGACCTGAACCCGTTCGAAGCCATGACCACAGTGACCGCAAAGATCGTCAGCCAATTGACCGGCGACAGTGATTTCGCCTCGCCCGAAGCTCTGGTCGCTTTTGCACTTGGGATGACGCTGTTCGTTCTGACGCTGATACTGAATGTTGTCGCGCTCTACATCGTGCGCACATACCGGGAGCAATATGACTGATGTCTGAAGCCAGCACGAACAACCCGGCGCACGCCCCCAAAACGTCACTTCTTGCGTCAGATGCGCGTACCAAACGTCGCGAAACGGCCGAAAAACGTTTTCGCATGTATGGCATCGCAGCCATCGCTGTGGGGCTGTTCTTTCTGATCGTGCTGGCCGTCACCATCGTGCGCTCGGGTCTGCCTGCTTTCACAAGCGCGGTGGTGGATATCGAGTTCACCCTGACCGAAGTGCAATTTGACGAAGCCGAAGGTACGGTTTTCAAGACCAAGGCCTATCAAGGGTTCTTCAACGCCGCCTTGGCCGAACGGTTGCAAGCCGCAGATTTCGACGTTGCCTTTGATGAAAAAGCCATTGAACGCTTGCTTGGCAAAACCGGCGGCACCATCCGCGAGTTCTTCCGCGCCAATCCTGACAAACTGGGTGAACCCGTCAGTTTCGAATTGCCGGCCTCGTCGCGTGTTGACGGCTATTTCAAAGGCCGCGTCACCCGCGACACGCTGGTCGACAGCCGTTTCTTGCAGGTCAGCGATCTTGATATCGTCGATGCGATGGTGGACGCAGGCGTGATCAAAACCGTGTTCAACTGGAACTTCGTCACCGGCGCAGACACAGGCGTCGACAATCCGGGCGGCGCGGGCATCGGCGCGTCGGTGATCGGATCGTTCTTTATGATGCTGGTCGTTTTGGTCCTGTCTTTGCCCATCGGCGTAGCCGCGTCCATCTATCTGGAAGAATTTGCACCGCAAAATCGCTTCACCGACTTGATTGAGGTAAACATCTCCAACCTTGCCGCCGTGCCATCCATCGTCTTCGGTATCCTTGGGTTGGCAGTGTTCATTCAGTTCATGCACCTGCCGCAATCTGCGCCGCTTGTGGGGGGGCTGGTCCTGACGCTGATGACTTTGCCGACCATCATCATTTCGACCCGCGCCTCGCTCAAAGCGGTGCCGCCGTCCATTCGCGAAGCGGCCCTTGGGGTAGGGGCCTCCAAAATGCAGACAGTCTTCCACCACGTCCTGCCGCTGGCCATGCCAGGCATTCTGACCGGCACGATTATCGGCCTGGCACAAGCGCTTGGGGAAACCGCGCCGCTTTTGTTGATAGGCATGGTGGGCTTTGTTGCGCGCGGCTATCCTGACGGTGTCGTCTCCGGTTTCCTCGACCCGAACTCGGCCATGCCCGCACAAATTTACACCTGGGCGGCGCGCGCCGATGCCGGGTTCTATGAAAAAGCGTGGGGTGGGATTATCATCCTGCTGCTGTTCCTGTTGGCCATGAACATTCTGGCCATCATTCTGCGTCGGCGGTTTGAGCGGCGCTGGTAGGGGGCAGCCATGAATGACATGAGACTTTTGCAACGGACGCAGGGCATGAACGATATAAAAATCCAAGCCAATGGCGTTGACGTGTTCTACGCCGACAACCATGCCATCAAGGACGTCTCGGTTGAAATCGAAGACAAAACTGTCACGGCTTTCATCGGGCCGTCAGGCTGTGGGAAATCTACCTTCCTGCGCTGCCTCAACCGGATGAATGACACGATCGACATCTGCAAGGTTACCGGTGACATTCTGCTGGATGGCGAAGACATCTATGACCCAAAGGTGGACCCGGTCCAACTGCGCGCCAAGGTCGGCATGGTTTTCCAAAAGCCGAACCCGTTCCCGAAGTCGATCTATGACAATGTGGCCTATGGGCCCCGCATTCATGGATTGGCGAAGAACAAAGCGGAACTTGATGAAATTATTGAGAAATCCCTGCGTCGCGGTGCCATCTGGGACGAGGTCAAAGACCGCCTGAAACAACCGGGCACAGGTCTGTCCGGCGGCCAGCAGCAACGGCTTTGCATTGCGCGCGCCATCGCGACCGAACCCGAGGTTCTGTTGATGGATGAACCATGCTCGGCGCTTGATCCAATTGCCACGGCGCAGGTCGAAGAACTGATCGACGAACTGAAACAGAACTATTCCGTCGTGATCGTCACACACTCGATGCAACAGGCCGCGCGTGTCAGTCAAAAGACCGCCTTTTTCCATCTGGGAAGCCTGGTTGAATACGGCGAGACCGGAAAGATTTTCACAAACCCCGAAGACAGCCGGACTGAAAGCTATATCACCGGCCGGATCGGGTAGGGGAGAAACCCATGATTGACCCGCATATTGCGTCTGCCTTCGACCGCGATCTTGAAACCATTCAAGCCATGCTGATGAAAATGGGCGGACTTGTCGAAACCGCCATTCTCGAAGGGGCCGAGGCGCTGGAACACCGCGATCTCGATAAGGCTGAAAAGGTCCGTTCGGGTGACAAGGCCATTGACCGGCTGGAAGAACAGGTGAACGAAGAAGCCACCCGTGTCATCGCGTTGCGCGCGCCTACGGCCAGCGATCTGCGCACCGTGATGACCGTGATCAAGATCAGCGCCAATCTGGAACGCTGCGGGGATTACGCAAAAAACATGGCCAAACGCACAACCGTTCTGGCCGAAACGCCGCCCGTCGGCTCGGCATCGGTTTCGATCCGCAAATTGGCGCGCGAGGTGCAGTTGATGCTGAAAGACGCGCTGGACAGCTATATTCAGCGCGACGCCGACCTGGCGATGCAGGTGATCGAACGGGACGAAGATGTCGATCAGATCTACAACGCGCTGTTCCGCGAGTTGCTGACCCATATGATGGAAGACCCGCGCAACATAACCCCTTGTATGCACCTGCATTTCGTTGCGAAAAACTGCGAACGCATGGGGGATCACGTCACCAGCATCGCGGAACAGGTGGTCTATCTTGTCACCGGCAGCATGCCTGACGACGGACGCAACAAGCAAGACGCAACGCCTTACATGACGGACGAGGGGCTTTGACATGCCGGCCAACCAGCCGACGGTTTTGGTGGTTGAAGACGAACCGGCGCAACGCGACGTTCTGACCTATAATCTGGAAGCCGAAGGTTATCAGGTCAGCCTTGCGGAAACCGGTGATGATGCTGTGTTGCAAGTCACCGAAGCCCCGCCAGATGTGATCGTGCTGGACTGGATGCTTCCCGGCATCTCGGGGATCGAGATATGCCGACGGTTGAAGGCCAGTCAGGCAACCCGCAATATTCCCGTTATTATGTTAACTGCGTGCACCGAAGAAACCGACCGGGTCAGGGGGCTGGAAACCGGCGCCGATGATTACGTCGTCAAGCCCTATTCGGTGATCGAGCTGATGGCGCGCATCCGCACACAGCTGCGCCGTGTGCGCCCGGCCAGCGTAGGCGAAAAGCTGGAATATGACGATATCCAGCTGGACGCCGAAACCCACCGCGTGACCCGCGCGGGTCATCCGATCAAGCTGGGGCCGACTGAATTTCGGCTGCTGTCCACATTCATGGACAAACCCGGCCGCGTATGGACCCGCGAACAGCTTTTGGATCGCGTCTGGGGCCGCGATATCTATGTCGATACGCGAACGGTCGATGTCCACATCGGACGGCTGCGCAAAGCGCTGCGTCAGAACGGCGGGGAAGACCCGGTACGCACAGTGCGCGGTGCCGGATATGCGTTGGGTTAATTCGTATAATCGTTATTATGTTAAAAATGTAATTCGACTATATAACAATAGCTTGCATTGATGAATGAACGCTACCTGCTCATCCTGTGCATTCCCTGCCCAAAACCTTCGGATAAACCCCGCCACAGCTTTCCTATCCCCGATGCGTAGAAAGCGCGCGACATTTCCTGATCGCCATTGGACGCGTGTGGTGTGGCAATCTTGATTGGCGATGTCGTATCCCGGCGGAAGCGTCGATTTTTTTCAGCCAGGCTTTTGGCGATGAAAAAAGCCCCGGTCACAGCGACCGGGGCCTTTGCAATCCGTTCAGAAAGTATGGCTTAGCCGCCGGCGGCTTTGGCGACCTCGGCCGCGAAGTCTTCTTCTTTCTTCTCGATGCCTTCACCGACTTCAAAGCGTACAAAGCCTAGAATCTCGGCGCCCGCATCGGCGGCGACTTTACCAACGGTATCTCCATCGGGGCTCATCACAAAAGCCTGGTTCACCAGCGTCACTTCGGCAAAGAACTTCTTCATCCGACCTTTGATCATGTTTTCAATGATATTGTCCGGCTTGCCGCTTTCGCGGGCCTGATCGGTCAGGATCTGCTTTTCCTTTTCGACAATTGCCGGGTCCAGATCAGCCTCGGTCAGCGATTGTGGGCGTGGGTCAGCGGCGGCCACATGCATGGCAATCTGCTTGGCCAGATCATCCGATCCGCCTTTCAGCGCCACCAGACAGCCGATTTTACCCATGCCGGGTGCGGCTGCGGTGTGCACGTAAGATCCGATCACATCGCCTTCGACCTTGGCCATACGGCGCAAAGACATGTTCTCGCCAATCGTTGCGATCTTGTCGGTGATCGTATCGGCCACCGATTTGCCGCCCAAGTCAGCTGCGGCCAAGGCATCGACATCCGACACGCCCAGTGCCGTTTTGGCGATGCCGCCGACCATGTCCTGAAATTCTGCGTTTTTCGCAACAAAGTCTGTTTCCGAGTTCACCTCGACCGCAACGCCCGTGCCGCCTGACACCTCGATTGCAACCAGACCTTCTGCGGCCGTGCGGCCCGATTTCTTTGCGGCTTTCGCCAAGCCTTTGGTCCGCAGCCAGTCGATGGCTGCTTCCATGTCGCCGTCATTTTCTGTCAACGCCTTCTTGGCGTCCATCATGCCCGCGCCCGTTGTGTCGCGGAGCTCTTTTACAAGTGCTGCCGTGATTGCCATTTTGGCTCTCCTGATTACTGGAAGTGCCGGACCTAAGCGCACTTAGGTCCGGTTTCAATGTTGGGTTTATTCAGCCTTTGCGGCTTCGCCTTCGACAGCGGGCTCCGCTGCGGCTTCTGGGGCCGCTGTCTCTTCGACGACAACCTCTTCAACCGTTTCTTCGACGGCATCTTCCATCGCGCCCATATCGACGCCGGCTGCACCCAGTTGAGCGCTCATGCCGTCCAGGGCAGCGCGGCTGACCAAATCACAATAAAGCGCAATCGCACGCGCCGCGTCGTCATTGCCGGGGATGATATAGTCGACACCATCTGGCGGGCAGTTTGTGTCCACCACAGCTACAACAGGAATGCCCAGCTTGCGGGCCTCGGCAATCGCCAGGTCTTCCTTGCTGACGTCGATGACGAACAGAAGGTCCGGAACACCACCCATTTCGCGGATGCCGCCCAGCGACGCCTGCAATTTGGTTTGCTCGCGTTCCATGCCAAGACGTTCTTTCTTGGTCAGGCCCTCTGCCCCGTCCACCATCTTTTCGTCGATGGCTTTCAAACGCTGGATCGACTGCGACACAGTCTTCCAGTTGGTCAGCGTGCCACCGAGCCAACGGTGGTTCATATAGTACTGGGCACAACGTTCGGCTGCGTCGGCGATTGGCTTTTGCGCCTGCCGTTTGGTGCCGACAAACAGAACACGACCGCCCTTGGCGACCGTTTCGCGCACGACGTTCAAAGCCGCGTCCAGCATGGGCACGGTTTGTGTCAGATCGATGATGTGAATGCCGTTCCGGTCGCCATAGATGAATTCCTGCATACGCGGGTTCCATCGCTGGGTTTGGTGGCCAAAATGAACGCCAGCTTCCAAAAGCTGACGCATGGAAAATTCAGGGAGCGCCATGTCCAAATTCCTTTCCGGTTTGCGCCTCGGCAGAGCCATGAGGGACATTGTCCCAACCGGCGGACCTGACGGGATGTCTCCCCGAAAGGCCCAAGCTCTGCCTGTGAAGTGGGCGCGGAATAGGACAGGTTGTCGGGCTTTGCAAGGAGTTTCGCGGTCTGCTCGCAAATCCGGGGCAACACGGCGCAAATTGCCGCGAATGCAACCGGTCCCCCTGCCCCATTGCAAACACGCCGCAGTCCTGCCAATCAGCCTATATGAACGACCCTGTGACATTTCAGGACAAGCTGCAAAACATCGCAGCGCGCACTGTTCTGGGCGGTGCGCTTTTATTGCCCTATCCGCTGCGGGTGCGGGTCGTCGGGCGTGTCTTTTCCACGTTCGTTGCGCCGTTGGCAGGATGGGGCAAACGGGTGCGAGGCAATCTGGGCTATGTCTATCCGGATATGCCCGAAGCCGAGAAAAGCCGCATAGCCCGCAAGGTTACAGATAATGTCGGGCGCACCCTGATCGAGATTTACTCGGGGCAGGCCTTTATTGACCGCGCCCGGCCTTCACCGGTTGAAGGGCCTGGGTGGGATGCCGTCAAAGCCGCGCGCGCCGACGGGCGCCCGATTGTTTTTGTCACGGCGCATCTGGGAAATTACGACGCAATCCGGTCAAAGCTGACGCGCGAAGGCTTTCCAATGGCGGCGCTTTATCGGCCCATGAAGAACCCGTCTTTTCATGCCCATTACCTGAAAGCCATCAGCACGATTGCCGAGCCGGTCTATCCGACCGACAACAAAGGTATCGTTGCGCTGATCAAGCACCTGAAACAGGGCGGTGTCCTGGGCATTGTTGCCGACGTCGGGTCGCGCAGAGCACCGCTTTTGCGGTTCTTTGACAAACCCGCCCACACACCGGTTTCTGCGGCTGAATGGGCAGTCAAGTATAACGCGCTACTTGTGCCAATCTTTGGGCTGCGCCAGCCCGATGGTCTCAGCTTCCGGCTGCACGTCGATGTGCCGATTGACCACGGTGACCCGGGCGAGATGATGCAACGCTATAATGATGTGGTTGAAACCATGGTCCGGGCATATCCGGACCAATGGTTCTGGGTTCACAAGCGCTGGAAACTCAGCGCCGAGGCGCAGGCTATTTCAGGCGAGACGCCCCCATGATGGGCCCGGCCCCTTTGGCCTGAACAAGCACCACGACCGGCATGTCACTTGGAACACGCGCTGTGGCTTTGTATTCGCCCTGCCCGTTCCACGAGCCAAGTGTCACAAGATCGCGCACCACGTTGTGATAGGTGATCGTGCGACCGGCATTCTCGCCGCGCCGAATTTTGACCGTCGCTTCGGGCATGTATGTTACCACCTGCACAACCATGTCCGGCACATTCCCACGCGCATCTGCGCTGATGACAACCTGATTGCCGTTGCGTGCCAGATCAATGAAAACCGGCAATTTGCGGTTTTCATGTTTGCGCACCGCACTGCTGACTTTCATGGCGCGGGAACCGACCACATGGTCGGTGCCGCCGATAACCATTTGCGGTGTATAGATCGTCCGTTCGCCTTTGGCGCGGGCATAGGCGCGTTGGCGTTTGGTGTGGTCTGGGCTGGCGAATTCATCTTTCCAGCCAAGATAATCCCAGTAATCCACATGCATCGCCAAAGCGACGACGTTGTCTTCTTCGGCCAATTGACCCAGTATCTTGTCAGCGGGCGGGCAGGACGAACAGCCTTGGCTGGTAAACAGCTCGACCACCACGACTTCCTCGGCCTGCGCAAATCCTGCAAGGGCCACCCAGGCCGCAGATATCAAGCTTACCAAACGCATATTCGTCACCTATTCATGTATCCCCGATAATGCTTACGCGACGTATTTGATCCGCACCAATCAAGGTTTTGCGAGTCTGCGTTACAATTCGCAACTGCTGTCCGGGGCGCAATATGTACACAATGGTATACAGAATTGTCTTGCCCCTTTGTTTCCTAGGGAGTATTGCAGCGCCAATCCTTCCTGCATTGCCATAATGGAGTAGCCATATGCCCATCACCGTTGGCCACGATTCTTCCAAAACCCGCAAAACCCTGACCGCTGGCAGCCAGTCTATTGATTATTATTCGATTCCTGCCGCCGAAGCTGCGGGGCTTGGCAATTTCTCAAAACTGCCAGCTGCGCTGAAGGTTGTGCTGGAAAACATGCTGCGTTTCGAGGACGGAAAGACGGTCAGCGTCGATGATATCAAGGCGTTTGGAACCTGGGGCGACAAAGGCGGCAAGAACCCACGTGAGATCGCCTATCGCCCGGCCCGCGTGCTGATGCAGGATTTCACCGGTGTTCCCGCCGTTGTCGATCTGGCCGCGATGCGCGACGGCATCAAGGCGCTTGGCGGTGACCCGCAAAAGATCAACCCGCTTAACCCTGTCGATCTGGTGATCGACCACTCGGTTATGATCGATGAATTTGGCAATCCCCGCGCGTTCCAGATGAATGTTGATCGCGAATACGAACGCAACATGGAACGCTATACTTTCCTTAAATGGGGCCAGTCCGCATTCAACAACTTTCGCGTTGTGCCGCCTGGCACCGGCATTTGCCACCAGGTGAACCTGGAATATCTGGCGCAGACCGTCTGGACCGATACCGACCAGAACGGTCGCGAGGTTGCCTATCCCGACACTTTGGTCGGCACGGACAGCCATACCACCATGGTCAATGGTGCGGCCGTTTTGGGCTGGGGTGTCGGCGGGATTGAGGCCGAAGCGGCCATGCTGGGCCAACCGATTTCGATGCTGATCCCCGAAGTCATCGGCTTCAAACTGACAGGCGCGATGATGGAAGGCACGACCGGCACCGATCTGGTGTTGAAAGTCGTCGAAATGCTGCGCGAAAAAGGTGTGGTCAGCAAATTTGTCGAATTCTACGGCCCGGGCTTGGATAACCTGCCGCTGGCAGACCGCGCGACGATCGCCAATATGGCACCCGAATACGGTGCAACCTGTGGCTTCTTCCCGATCGATGGCGAAACGCTGCGGTATTTGCGGAATACAGGCCGCGACGAAGACCGCATCGCGCTGGTCGAAGCCTATGCCAAGGAAAACGGTTTCTGGCGCGGCGACGACTATGATCCGATCTATACCGACACTCTGACGCTGGACATGGGCACCATCGTCCCTGCCATTTCCGGCCCGAAACGCCCACAGGACTTTGTTGCCCTGACCGACGCAAAAGCCGCGTTCACCAAAGAAATGGCCGAGACATTCAAACGCCCCATGGGCAAGAAGGTCGCGGTCAAAGGTGAAGACTATGCGATGGAATCGGGCAAGGTCGTGATCGCTTCGATCACATCCTGCACCAACACGTCGAACCCCTATGTGATGATTGGGGCTGGCCTTGTGGCCCGCAAGGCGGCCGCATTGGGGATGAACCGCAAGCCTTGGGTGAAGACCTCGCTTGCCCCGGGCAGCCAGGTCGTGTCAGCCTATCTGGAAGCCGCCGAACTGCAAGACGACCTCGATGCCGTCGGCTTCAACCTTGTCGGTTACGGGTGCACCACATGCATCGGCAACTCGGGCCCAATCCAGCCGGAACTGTCCGAAGCCATCGCAGAAGGCGATCTGGTGGCGACCGCAGTTTTGTCAGGCAACCGCAACTTTGAAGGCCGGATCTCGCCGGATGTACGCGCGAACTATCTGGCCTCGCCGCCTTTGGTGGTGATCTATGCGCTGGCCGGCACCATGGACATTGACCTGACGACCGAACCGGTGGGTCAGGACAAGGACGGCAACGATGTTTACCTGAAAGATCTTTGGCCCAGCCAGGCTGAAATCGCCGAACTGGTTGAAAGAACCGTCACGCGCGAAGCGTTCCTGTCCAAATACGCCGACGTCTTTAAGGGCGACGACAAGTGGCAGGGCGTCAAGGTGCCCCAACAGGAAACCTATGACTGGCCTGCGACGTCCACCTATGTTCAGAACCCACCCTATTTCCAGGGTATGGGCAAAGAACCGGGCACGATTAGCAATATCAATGGCGCGCGCATCATGGCGCTTTTGGGCGACATGATCACCACCGACCACATCAGCCCCGCAGGCAGTTTCAAGGAAAGCACGCCCGCCGGCCAGTATCTGACTGACCGCCAGGTGCCGGTGCGTGAATTTAATTCCTACGGGTCGCGTCGCGGCAACCACGAAATCATGATGCGCGGCACGTTCGCCAATATCCGGATCAAGAACGAAATGCTGGATGGTGTCGAAGGCGGCTATACCAAAGGGCCGGGCGGCAAAGAAACATCGATCTATGAGGCTGCGATGGCCTATCAGGATGCCGGCATTCCCCTTGTTGTGATCGGCGGCGAACAGTACGGGGCCGGTTCCTCGCGCGACTGGGCGGCCAAAGGCACGGCACTGTTGGGCGTCAAAGCCGTGATTGCGGAAAGTTTTGAACGGATCCACAGGTCAAACCTGGTTGGCATGGGCGTTATCCCGTTCGAATTCACCGGCGGTGATACACGGAAGTCCTTGGGCCTGACGGGCGACGAAAGCGTGTCGATCCACGGGCTGGAAGGCGATCTGGTGCCGCTGTCAAACGTGCCTTGCACCATCACCTATCCCGATGGCAGCACCAAAGACATCCAACTGAAGTGCCGGATCGATACCGCAATCGAGATTGAATACATCGAACACGGCGGTGTCTTGCATTACGTTCTCAGGAACCTTGCGCAAGCCGCGTAAGCCAAACCAGCATTCTGAAAAGGCGCGCCCAAGTGGTGCGCCTTTCCTGTTTTCGCGGCCTTGATTAACGCTTTGGAAACATACCAGTTCCAAGGAATGCCTTGTGTTTTCCAGCAAATCTGCCAGCCTGCGCGGGTTGATGAGTTCTGGGGCCTCGCATGCATTCTGCCAGTGATAAGTTGCGCGTTATTGCACGCGCCATGCCGTTTTCACTTCCACCACTAGAAGCCGCAGGGCTTGTCCTGATGATGGTGCTTTGGCTATTCGGCTAAAGCGGCGGCAAGCGCTGGTTTGATACGGTTTTCCAACAGGGGTTCGTTGATCGGCCCGCGCACATGCACCAAAACGGTGCCATCGCTGCCAATTACAAAGGTTTCGGGCAAGGCGTAAACGCCCCATTCGATGCTTTGGCGGTTGCCGGGGTCGGCCACGACAGCGGTATAAGGGTTGCCCAATTCGGCAAGAAACCCTTCGGCCTGGTCTGGCGTGCGGTCACGGTTGATCCCATAGACAGGCACGGTTTCGGCCAGTTCCATGATATAGGGGTGCTCGACCCGGCAAGGCGCACACCAACTGGCCCAGAAATTCACAACCTTCGGCCCGGGCCCTGCAAACACGCTTCCATCAAAACTGGGCAGGGTTCCAACCGCCAGATCGACGATCTGGGGCGCTGGCAAACCTTCCTGCGAAGATGGCAACGCGTCCGGATCATCCCGAAACATGCCCCCCAGAAACAGCCCGGCGATGGCCGCAAAAATCACAGGCGGGAAAATCGCCAGGGGTGGGATCCTACCCATTCTGTCTGTCCTCGGCCGCATTCAGCTTGCGCTTTGATGCCCGAGATTGCCGCCAGGACAACCAGACAAGCCCAAACAAAAGGGCCAGCGACCCAACATAGGCCAGCGTCACCTCGCCCGCATATTGTCCAAGATCAGGCATCACGCCATCCTTTCCCGCGTTTCAATCGCATGGACCCGGCGCAGGCGTATTTCGCTGCGGGTTCTTTGCAAAACCAGCGCGACAAACAACAAGACAAACCCGGCCAGACAAACCAGCAACGGAAACCAGAAGACATCCGCGACGTTTTCTTCCGCGTCCAACGACAGGCTTGCGCCTTGATGCAAGCCCTGGTTCCAGAACAGCACCGCGTAGCGCGACAGGATGGCAAAGATGGACCCCACAAGGCAGAGAATGCTGGTCAGATCCGCCGCGGTTTCAGGATCCTCTATCGCAGACCAAAGTGCGATATAGCCCAGATAAAACAGAAATAGGATGAGGAACGAGGTCAAACGTGGATCCCATTCCCACCACGTCCCCCACATTGGCTGACCCCAGACCGCGCCAGTGAATAATGCCATCAGGGTCATCACCATGCCCACCGGGGCGGCCGCTTTGGCAGCCAGCGCGCTGACATGATGACGCCGGATCAGCCAGATCAGGGATGTGACCAGCATCATGGCCCAGGCATTGATCGCCATCATCGCGGACGGCACGTGCAAATAGATGATCTTGACGGTCGATCCTTGACGGAAATCATCGGGCGTGAAGAAAAATCCCCATATCAGCCCCCCCACAAGGCAAGCCGTTGCCAGCACAAACACCGGCCCGATCACCCGGTCGGTGATGCTCATAAACTTCCGCGGATTTGCGAATTCCCAAAGCGACATGATTGTTACTTAGGCCTCCCTTAAGGCGCTCTCAAGCGCCAGCACGTCGCAGCTCATGTCCGCGTGCCCCCGAACCAGCCCTTCCGGTGAAGCAGCTCAAGGATCAACGCCAGCGTCAAAAGAACCGGTGCGCCAAACGCATAGGCAAAGACGATCAGAACCGTGTCCGAATTCAGGGGATTGGATACACCCCGTACGCTCCAGCCATGCCAGCAAAGACCCGCGAAAAAGATCAGCCCCAGCCCAATCAGAAACCAGCGAACCGGGTGCCATCGCATGAACAGCCCCACCGCCGTGATAGCCAATGGCGAGGCCAGAAATAAAAGATCACCAAAACTCATCTCAGATTCACCCGAATGGCCGCCGCCGCGGCAAAAGGCAGAACCGCCAGGGACCCCAACGTGATCAGTGCAACGAACATCAGCGGGGTTGTCGCGCCCTGCCCTGCGGCCGCGCGGCCAACAGCATCGGCGCCAAAGATCAGCGTCGGCATGTAAAGCGGCAGCACAAGGATCGACAAAAGCAAACCACCCCGCTTCAACCCAACCGTCAAAGCCGCGCCAAAGGCCCCGATCACCGACAAGGCCGGTGTCCCGAACGCGAGTGATACCACCAGCACCATATAGGCCTCGCCCGGCAGGTTCAGCAGGATGCCCAGAACCGGCGCAGCCAGTGTCAGCGGCAGGCCGGTTGATATCCAATGTGCCAGCGCTTTGGCGTAAATCACCGCTTCAAGCGGCAAGGGCGCGGTCGCCAGAAGATCAAGGGATCCGTCTTCGAAATCGGTGGCAAACAACCGGTCGAGCGACAGAAGACAGGCCAGCAGCGCGCCCACCCACAACGCACCGGGGGCAATGCGCGCCAAAACCTCGCGTTCAGGGCCGACGCCAAAAGGGATCAGCACGACAACGATCAGAAAAAACGCCAGGGCCAGGCCAAAGCCGCCGCCCGCGCGGATGGCCAGCTGAAGGTCGCGCTTCAACACGGCAATCACAGAAACGCCTCGTCAAATGCGCCGTCAGATCGGTGGGCGGGTCTAAACGCCGCGACATCCAGAACCTGCGCTTTCAGTCCCAGATCGATATGCGTTGCAATCAAAGCGGCCCCGCCCCGGCCCAGATGCTGACGGATTGCATCGGCAAATAGTTCGACCGATGCGGCATCAAGGGACACGGTCGGTTCGTCCAGCACCCAGACAGGACATGCGGTAACCAGCAATCGTGCAAGGCCCACGCGCCGCTTTTGCCCGGCGGACAAAGCACCTGCGTGACGGTTGCGCAGATCAAGTAAACTATATGCAGACATCGCGGTTTCAATGTCCTCGGTCCCGAACAAAGAAGCCCAGAACGCCAGATTTTCTGCCACCGTCAACGTGCCTTTCAACCCGTCGGCATGGGCGGCATAGGCAATTGCGCCGTCTTCGGCCTGCAGCTTGCCCGCGCTTGGGGGCTGCAACCCGGCAATTGTGCGCAAAAGTGTAGTTTTCCCTGACCCATTCGGCCCCTGCACGATCCGTGCTTCGCCGGGTAAAAGGTTTAGCGACACGTTTTCCAGCAAAACAACGCCGCCCCGCGTGCAGGCAACAGTGTCCAGGGTCAAAAGCGGGGTCGTCATGGGGTCAGTTGTTGCCCAAGTTCAGGGCGAAGTCCACGCTAGACCGGCAGCAACGCGGCACCCACGCGCCGCCCTTCGCCCAGCAGCACATTATAGGTGCGGCACGCTTGCGGGGTGGCCATCACCTCGGCCCCGATCCCGGCAGTTTCCAGCGCGGTGCGCAACTCAGCGGGCAATTGCGCAATCTCAGGCCCCATCCCGAACAAAAGCACATCGACCTCACCCATGGCCTTCAAAAGGGTCTCTGCATCCTCAAGCCCGCGCCATGATGTCACCCCGCCCGGCAAAACGGCAATGGCGCCTTGATACGCAGTGCCGCCGACGCGGAAAAACCCCGGCCCATAGCCGTCGATTGGGTGTTCGTCGCGAAAGTTGACCTCGTTCAGTTGCATCCTACCCGTCCCAAATTGGCAGCCCAAGCAGGGCCGAGGCGGCAATAATGCCATATGCCACGCGCCGGTAAAGCGTTTCATATCCCGGACGGAACATAAACGCGCCCACCCCGTTGCCGATCAGATAGGGCAAAATCATCAGCGCGCCCAAAACAACCGCCGTGCCGACCATCAGACCTTTCCACATCAAAACCGCCAGCAACAGGATATCGGCCAGAATCAGATAAAGCGTGTTATTCGCCCGGATGGTCTTGGCAGGCAGGTTTGACGACATAAACAAAAGGATCACAGGCGGCCCCGGCAAGCCGACACTGCCGCCCAAAAGCCCGCCTGTTGCGCCGGTTCCAAAGATCAAAGGTTTGGTGATGGGCCCCCGATACCGAAGCCCCGCGATCAGGCAAACCAGCAACCCAAGGGCCACCAGCGATACACCCCAGCGAAACACATGCGCAGGCACAAGCGTCAGCAACCAAACGCCCACGGGCACGGCCAAGGCGGCCCCCAGCCCCAATCGCATGACATCTCCGGGTTGTCCGTCGCGCAACGCGCGGGGCACATGGATCAGGGGCGCGGTCAGGTCTTTGATGATCAACGTCGTCAGCGCCTCGAACGGCCCCAAAACCTGACCCGCCACCGGCAAATAGATCATTGCCGTGCCAAACCCGGCAAAGCCGCGCACAATGCCGGCCAACAATGCACCGAATGCAAGAAACCAAATTCCGTCGGTCGCCAAAGCCGCCGACAGAGCGTCAGGCATCGACGTTGCTGAATTGCGTACCAGCGCCCCCGCCACCTTCGCCCGGCTGCGACCAGTCGCGTTTGACGCCCAGCATCAAGACAACGTTTTTCGCCACGTAGACCGATGAATAGGTGCCGATCACAACACCCCAGGTGATGGCAAAAACAAAGCCCCGGATCACATCGCCGCCAAAGATCAACAAAGCGATCAGCGCCAAAAGCGTGGTGCCCGAGGTCATCAAAGTCCGGCTGAGTGTCTCGTTCACGGTGCGATTCATCACCTCGACCAATGCGGTCTTCTTGAACTTGCGCAGGTTCTCCCGAAGCCGGTCAAAGATCACGACCGTGTCGTTGATCGAGTACCCCACGATGGTCAAAATCGCCGCGATCGTGGCCAGATCGAATCGGATCTGCAGCAGGCTGAAAATCCCAATGGTGATGATCACATCATGGAACAAGGCCGCGACTGCGCCGATGGAAAACTGCCATTCAAAGCGCAGCCAGATATACACCAGAATGGCCCCTAAAGCCGCCAGAATGGCGATCAGGGCGGTTTGCACCAGTTCGCCCGACACTTCGGGGCCAACGGATTCAACCGCCGAGAAGGTGATCGTCGGATCCACCTCGCCAAGTGCGCTTTTGATCGACGCGATCATTTCGGTCGATGCGCTTTCCTGGCCTTCCTGTGCCTGAATGGTGATAGCGGCGACGTTCTGATCGGCGCGGAAGGTCGGATCGAACACCCCGACGACGCTGACCTCGCCCAGTCCCAAAGGCTCTATCGCGGCGCGATAAGCGCCTGCATCGACGGGGGCCGTGGCTTCGGTCCGGATGGTGGTGCCGCCTGTGAAATCAATGCCAAAGTTCAGCCCGACGGTCAGCCAAAGCAGGATCGACGCGATTATCGCAAAGATCGAGACGCCCATAGTGATCGTCCGAAACCGGAAGAAATCGAAGTTCGTTTCCTGCGGAACAAGTCTTAGCCGCATCTTACACCTCGATCGTTTTGGGACGGCGACGTTCAAACCAGACGACAACAAACAGCCGTGTGACGAAAATCGCAGTGAATACAGATGTGGCGATGCCGACCAGCAGCGTCACCCCAAACCCTTTGACCGGGCCTGACCCCAGGGCAAACAGGATCAACGCCGTAATGCCCGTGGTGATATTCGCGTCAATAATAGCCGACAGCGCTTTTTCATAGCCCAGCTCAATCGCGCGCGACGGGCCTTTCGCTGTCTTCAATTCCTCGCGTATGCGCTCAAACACCAGCACATTGGCATCGACCGCCATACCGATCGTCAGCACGATCCCGGCAATCCCCGGCAGCGTCAGTGTTGCGCCGACAACCGACAGGACGCCCAGCAAAAGACCCACATTCAGGATCAGCGCGACATTGGCGAACAGACCAAAGAGACCATAGCTTGCGGCCATAAAGACCATAACGCCGATAAAGGCGATCACGCAGGCAATCCGGCCCGCATCAATCGAATCCTGTCCCAACGTCGGGCTGACAGTGCGTTCTTCCAGAAAATCAAGATCCGCCGGCAAGGCCCCTGCCCGCAACAGCACCGCCAGTTCGGTTGACCCTTCGACGGTAAAGTTTCCTGTGATCTGGCCCGAACCGCCGCAAATGGGTTCGCGGATCTGCGGGGCCGTGATCACTTCGTTGTCCAGAACTGTGGCAAACAAAGCGCCTGTGTTTTCGGTGGTGAAATTACAGAAAATACGCGCGCCGGATGGGTTGAACCGGAAATTCACAGACGGTTGCCCGTTCTGATCGAACCCCGGTTGTGCATCGGTCAGTTCGTCGCCGGTCAGTACCGGTGTGCCTTCGACCACATAGAACCCACCTTCGGGTTCGATATCCGGCAAAAGGATGTTGCCCGGCCCCGGGTTGGCGTCGCCGCTGCCGGTTGCGCGGATCACAGGGTGAAAAGTCAGTCGCGCAGGCGTGCCGATCCGGCCTTTCAATTCCTCGCCCGAGACACCCGGCACCTGTATCAAAACCCGGTCGGTGCCCTGACGCGTGATTGACGGTTCGGTCGTGCCATCCGGGTCGATCCGGCGGCGCAGAATTTCCTGGGTCTGAAGAAGCGTGCGCGTGTCGGTCGCTAGCTTTTCTTCCTCGCTCAATTCGATCGTCAGCACATTGCCCTGGCCGGACACTTGCAAGGTTTGCGCGGCAAGCCCGGTCAGGCTGACGACCGGTTCGGCCAGTTGCCGTGCCTCGATCAATGCCTGGTTCAGCGCGTCTGCGTTCTGAATACGGACCTGCAAGACACCGTTCGGCGCGCCATCGACGCGTTCGACAAAGCCCACCTGATCGCGCACCGCCACCAGCCGTTCGCGCACATCCGGCCACAGACCGTCCATCCGGGTTTGATAAACGTCTTCGACCTGCACCTTGACCAAAAGCTGTGCCCCGCCGCGCAAATCCAGCCCCAGGTTCACCAGCGTCGATGGCAAAAGCGATGGCCAGGCCGCCAAATCCGCTTCGCGTTCCGATGTTGTGCCCAGTTGCTCAATCTCGATTGCGGCGCTGTTATGCGTCTCGACGGCGCCATAGAAAAAATTCGGCATCGAGAAAAGCAAGCCGCAGAAACAGACGCCCAGAATAAGCACCCGTTTCCATAAAGGAATTTGAAGCATCAACGCGCCTCGATTTCAAAGGTTGGCAAAAATCCGACCGTGCCCATCAGGTTGCCGGTTCGGTCTTGGAACGCACCTGCTGAACAGTGTGCTTGACCACGCGTACGTTGACGCCATCGGCAATCTCGACCTCGATCTCGCCGTCTTCGCGCACTTTGGTGACTTTGCCGACCAGACCGCCCTGCGTGACCACCTGATCGCCGCGCCGCAATGCTTCGACCATGGCCTGATGTTCCTTCAGCTTCTTTTGCTGCGGACGGATCAACAGAAAATAGAAGATGGCGAAAATCGCGATGAAGAAGGGAAGCTGGCTTAACAGCGAAGGTCCAGCGGACCCGGCGGCCTGTGCATAAGCGGGGGTGACAAGCATGCGAATTTCCTTGTTCTTATGGCTGAAACCGTTGCCCGGTCCCGCTCTCTTTTCGGTTGGCGCGCACCCTATATCTGGGTCCGAAGCTTGGCAAGCAAGGGGCTGCGCGAAATAGACCGGAACCGGTAAATTCTGGCGGCGCAGCGGGCACAGGCCGCAAAGACCCAGCGTCGGGCGTGTTTCCTAAAGAATCGCCTCGCCTTTTTGCCGCCTCTCCGGCATATGACCGCTCGTAAAGTTCGATAAGGAGAGGACCAATGCACGACATTCGCGCCATTCGCGAAAACCCCGCCGCTTTTGACGCCGCCATGGCCCGTCGCGGACTGTCGGGCCTGTCGTCACAGATCCTTGCCCTGGACGAAGCGCGCCGCAGCCGCATCACCTCTGCCGAGGCCGCACAAGCCGACCGGAACGCCGCGTCGAAAGAGGTAGGAGCCGCAAAAGCCAAAGGCGATGAAGCCGAATTTGAACGGCTGCGCGCACTGGTCGCGGCGAAGAAAGACGAAATCGCGCGTCTGGAAGACGAAGCCAAAGCCGAAGACAGCCGGTTGCGGGACCTGCTGATGACCCTGCCCAACAGGCCGTATGACGATGTGCCTGATGGCGATGACGAAGACGACAATGTCGAAATGCATCGCTGGGGCGACCCCGTGCAGTTTGCGTTTGAGGCCAAAGAACACTTTGAGATCAAGGGCGTAAAGCCCGGAATGGATTTTGAAACGGCAGCCAAACTGTCGGGCTCGCGGTTTGTTCTGATGTCGGGGGCCGTGGCGCGTGTGCACCGGGCACTGGCTCAAATGATGCTGGATATTCATACGACCGAGAACGGGTTGACTGAAACGATTACGCCCGTGCTGGTCCGGGACGACGCGATGTATGGCACGAACCAGCTGCCGAAATTCGCCGAAGACAGCTATCGCACCACAGAGGGCATGTGGTTGATCCCGACCTCGGAAGTGACGCTGACGAATATCGTCCGCGAAACGATCATCGACGCCGATTACCTGCCCCGGCGCTATACGGCCCATTCACAGTGTTTCCGGTCCGAAGCCGGCAGCGCGGGCAAGGACACATCGGGCATGTTGCGCCAGCACCAGTTTGAAAAGGTCGAAATGGTGTCGGTCGTCCATCCCGACCAATCAGAAGACGAACAGCAGCGCATGTTGAAATGCGCCGAAGGCATTCTGGAACGTCTGGGCCTTGCCTATCGCACTGTGTGCCTGTGCACCGGCGATCTGGGGTTCGGCGCGCACCGCACCTTTGACATCGAGGTCTGGCTGCCCGGCCAAAACGCTTATCGCGAGATTTCCAGCGTGTCGACCTGTGGTGAGTTTCAGGCGCGCCGCATGAACGCGCGGTTCCGCGATGAAAACGGCAAGCCGCAATTCGTACACACGTTGAACGGATCGGGACTGGCCATCGGACGCACCCTGATTGCGGTGTTGGAAAACGGCCAAACTGCTGAAGGCGGCGTTGTGTTGCCACAAGGGCTTGGTCCTTGGCTGGGCGGCAAATCCCAAATCACGCCCGACGGCGCGCTGGTGTGACAGGATGCGGCGCGCGTCCCCGCGCGCCGCGCCAAGCAAAGGGGCGTTGCCCCCTCGCGCTCCCCCAACATATTTTTACCAAGAAGAAGTGAAGGGGGCTTAACCTTCTCTTGGCAAAGTCATGTCCAGGGGTCTGTGGTGTCTTGGTTCAGGCGTCCTGCGATCTGTTGCCGGGACAGCTAGAAGACCGATGCGGTGCCGGGCAAGTCGATGTGGGTTGGGTGGGTAGAATCGGCCGTGGCTTGCCCGTCGGGCCACGTGCGTTCGGCAGTCCGTTGCCATGGGCGCGCCTCGGCAGGCGTGCCTGCGAAACACCGCCCGTGCGCTATCCCCGTTTGGGCGAGGGTTTGCCCAGATGTTTGCGCAGGCGCGATGGCGTCGATTTCTTTTTGTCTTTGTATGGGTTCTTGTCGCCCTGGCCGCGAAAGGTCAGGCGGATCGGCGTGCCGGGCATGTCAAAGTCGCTGCGAAGCCCATTCACCAAATAGCGCTTATACGCATCATTAAGCTTGTCCGGATGCGAACACATCACCACGAAGCCGGGCGGGCGTGTCTTGGCTTGGGTGACATAGCGCAGCTTGATCCGCCGCCCGCCGGGGGCCGGCGGGGGATGCGCGGTCAGCATATCATCTAGCCAACGGTTCAGCGCGGCTGTGCCCACGCGCCGGTTCCAGATCTCATAGGCACTGAGAACCGCCTCGCGCAGCCGTTCCATCCCGCGCCCGGTCTTGGCCGAAACGGTGACCAAAGGTGCGCCGCGCAATTGCGGCAGCAGGCGCGCAAATTCTTCCTTCAGCTCTTTCAGCTTTTCGTTCTTCTCGGGCTCAAGATCCCATTTGTTGACCGCGATCACCACCGCGCGCCCTTCGCGTTCGGCCAGATCGGCAATGCGAAGGTCCTGTTGTTCAAACGGAATGGCCGCGTCCAGCAGTACAACGACGACTTCGGCAAATTTGACCGCGCGCAAGCCATCGGCGACCGACAGCTTTTCCAGCTTTTCCTGAATGCGGGCCTTTTTGCGCATGCCCGCTGTGTCAAAGATCCGAACCGGCGTGTCGCCCCAGTTAAAAGGCAGGGAAATCGCGTCGCGCGTAATCCCGGCCTCGGGCCCGGTCAAAAGACGATCATCGCCCAGAAGCTGGTTGATCAAGGTGGATTTGCCCGCGTTCGGCCGCCCGACCACCGCGATTTGCAACGGACGGTCGGCTGTGGGCTGACGGACGGGCGTCTCATCTTCGTCGCCCACATCCACATCTGTTTCGGGTGCCGCGTCAAGGGCGGCATCGGGGCGGTTCGCGAACACCTCGGCCACAGGGCGCAGCGCATCCAGCAATTCGCCCATGCCTTCGCCATGTTCGGCAGACAGACGCACAGGTTCGCCGAGGCCCAAGGAATAGGCTTCGATCAGACCGCCCTCGCCCGCCCGGCCTTCGGCTTTGTTCGCGGCCAGAATGACATGGGCGTTCTTGCGCCGCAGGATATCGGCAAACACTTCGTCGGCAGGCAGAACACCGGCCCGGGCGTCGATGATGAAAAGACAGGCATCCGCCATTTCGACCGCGCGTTCGGTCAGTTGCCGCATGCGGCCTTGCAGGCTTTCGTCATGGGCTTCTTCCAAGCCTGCGGTGTCGATGACGGTAAATGTCACATCGGCCAGCCGTGCCGCGCCTTCGCGCAAGTCGCGCGTCACCCCCGGCTGGTCATCGACCAGCGCCAGACGCTTGCCCACCAACCGGTTGAACAGCGTTGACTTGCCCACATTGGGGCGTCCTACAAGGGCCAGCGTAAAGCTCATGGGTTTTGGCGGTCCGGGTCAGAAAGATCGAGCCCGTCTAGCGCCTTCGCAAATAGGGCGCAATAGAGCTGGCCTAGTTCAACTGGTGTTTGGCCGGGTCCCATTGGCACACAAGATAGTTGCCGCTGGTCAAATGTCGGCTGACATCAAACACCTGTTGCCCCATGGACCGGTAAGGCACAGGCCGGTCATAGGGCGGGGCCAGAATGGTTTTCATCACTTCGGGGCTGTGCAGTTCGGCATCCGACAAAAAGCTTGAAATGGCCCGGTTGGCGAACACCAGTTTGCCCGCATGATCATGGATCGAGGTCGGGGCCGCGCGCACCATCGAAAAGGCCGAGATAATCTGATCGTATTCGTTCAGAACCTGATTGGCATCCTGCGATTCAATCCGGTACATTTCTTTCAGGATGATCTGTTCAACCGTGCGCGACATGGCGCGCAGATAGTTTTCTTCGGCGTCGGTCCAGACGCGCGGCGCGTTCATGCCAGCACACACCACCCCTACGGCGCCGACTTCGGCATTGTGGATGGGCACGCCCAAATACCCGATCACCAGGCCCGAGCTCACAACGTTCAGCATGTCGAACGCAGGGACCTTGCGCGTGTCGGGAATGCGCAGGGGGGCATCTGCGTCGCGGGTGTGCATGCAGATCATGTCCTGGGCGTTGTGCGTCCGGGTTCCTGTCGCAACCCACGCCGAATTCGACAGCCCGATCGAAACAAGCTTTGTGTTGTGAGTGAACGAAAGCAACGCCAAATCGGCCTTCAAATGCCCGACGATGTCTTCAGCAATCTGATCCAGATCGGCTTGAAGCGGCGCCTGGGCGTGCTGAATATTTGCCTCTAGCATTTCGAACCCCAATCCTGTCCCCTGCCCCAGTGTCTCTTGGAAACGAGAGCAGCCGTCAAGCGATATTCGCTTAGGTTGTGCAGCACATAAAACGGTGTTTCAATTTGGCAAGCGGCCTGAGTGTCAGCGATAAGCCAGAAGCTGACCGTTTTCGGTCACGATATAAAGCGTCCCACCGGCAACAACGGGGTTGCGCGCCGCGCCGCTTGGCAAGCTTACTGTGCCCGCCAATGCGCCTGTAGACGGGTCGAATTGCCGCAAAGCGCCGTCATCCGAAGCCAAAAGTAACCGTCCGCCGGCCAAAATCGGGCCGTGATGGGCAAAAATGGATTTTCTGCGCCGAATGCGCTCGCGGGTGAAGAACGGCAGGTTTTGCGACCAGACCGTTTCGCCGGTTGCGGCATCAAGGCGCAGCAGTCGGTTTTGATCGGACACGAAAAACAAGGCGTTGCCCGACAGCCAAAGCGGGCCAAGCGCGCCTTCATCGGCCCGCCAGATCACCTGACCTGTGGTTGCATTGAACGCACCCGCCTTCCCAGATTGGGTTGCGGCATAGATCACATCATTCGCAAAGATCGGCCCGCCCGTCAGATCCGTCAACGCACCATAGGCGCTCCCCAGCCGCGCGCCCGCGATGCTGGCCGCCCAGGCCGGTTGGCCGGTATTTGCGACCGCCGAGACCATCTGGCCGGATGCAAAAGGAAAGACCACCAACGGACCGGCCAAAACAGGGCTTGGCCCGCTTGTTGAAAACCGGTCTGATGTCGCCCCCAGCGATTGCCACAATATGCGTCCGGTATCGGCCGCAATAGCCCATCCAACGGCATTGCCCGCGGTCAGATAGACGACACCGTCAGAAACGGTCGGTGCCGCTGTCGGTGTGGCGTCCAAGTCTTGCGTCCAGACTTCGCCGCCGCTGCGGGCGTCAAGCGCCGTCAGACGCCCCGCGCCCGAAGTGACGTAAACACGCCCCCCCGAAACGGCCAGCCCGCCGCCCGAGATCTCGTCGCTTTGTTCGGATATCGGTGTTAAGTCAGTGGTCCAGACGACCGCCCCATTTGTGCCGAATGCGGTGACCCGCGCGCGGCTGTCCATGGTGAATATGCGGCCATTTGCGACCACCGGGTCGGCGGTGATCCGATGCTTGCGGCCATTGCCCTGGCCAATCGGCGCGCTCCACGCCAGCAACAGACTGCGGTCCAGCGCGACATGCGATTGTTGATGGCGTTCGTTGCCGCCGGGATGCGTCCAGCTTGTGTTGCGCACAGCTGCCGGCAGACGCAGGGGTTGCGCGCGGTTGACCGTTTCGTCGGGCACAGGGTTGCCGCGCACGTCCAGACGCTCGCCCTCGAGAATAAACTCGGGTTCTGCGCAAGCTGCCAAAAGCAGCAGGATTGCCAAGCCGCGTTTTATCACGCTGGAAGCCCCTCTTCCGTCCCGTTCAACCTGGCTCGACCGAGCCACCAAGTGCGACAATCAACTGCCGCGCGCGGCGGCGCAAGTCCTCTGTGCTTTCGGCATCGACCAATATCGTCTGAAGCGACGCCAGCGCCGCGTCTGTGTCGCCCATTTCAACCTCGACAAAGGCGCGCTGTTCGACAGCCAAAAGCCGGAACGGATTGCCCGGTGGCAACAACGGTTCAAGACGTGCGATCTTGTCGTCGGGGCTTAGGCTATCGCCTGCGGTCATCACACGTTTCAGCCGCGCCACGTCGCGATATACGGCGGGGATGTCGTTGTTTTCACTCACCGCGTCCAGCGCGGTCGCAGCTTTGTCGGGGTCATCGGCCTCCAATGCGGCGGCGGCCTGCAAAAGCCCAAGAATGGCCTGACCGGACGGGTCGTCATTGGCTTCAACCTCGGCCAGGGCAGACGCGCGCGCTTCGGGACTTTCTGCCTGAAGCGCTGAAATCAAAGCGTCGCCCTTGGCTTCTGCCACGGCGCGCGATTGCGCCTTGCGCCATTCATTCCACGATGCCCCGCCGACAATCACGATAACGGCCAGAACCGCAATCCAGCCATAGCGGCGCATCAGCGCATACAACCGGTCGCGGCGGACTTCTTCCGTCACTTCATTGATGAAAGAGTCTTCGTTTGCCACCCACGCAATCCTTCCATTTCCGCAGTTTCGCGACCTCTTACCTGTTGCATTTGCGGATTGCAAAGACAGTGCTTTGGTCGACAGGTTGAAAACTTGCAGACCAGTCCCGATTTTTGTAATCTAAACTAAACAGTTTAGCGTAGACAGTCTCAAACGCAGGCTGGCCCGACGACCGGGCGACACAAGGATGGTTGCGATGCGCCTTATTTCCATTTTGACGGCAGTTCTGGTTGTTGGGGTTCTCTACGCCTTGGTGTTTGAACGCGACCGGCTGCTGGGGTTTGCGGGCAATGACACTGCCGGCATGACCACCACTGAAACCGCAATGGCGTCCGATGAGGCGACTACCGAAGAAAAAACCGCCGCTGATGCGATGGCCGATGATGAAACACGAGTGTCTGTCGTTGCGTTGCGCAGCGAAGCTCGCCAGATCGACGGCGCCGTCGTGGTGCGGGGGCGCACCGAAGCGGTGCGTCAGGTCGATGTGCGCGCCGAAACCAGCGGCCGCATCGTCAACGCCCCCTTGCGCAAAGGGGCGATGATTGCCGAAGGCGAAACCATGTGCCGCCTTGACCCCGGCACCCGCCAAATCGCGCTGGACGACGCAATGGCACGCGCCACCGAAGCGCGGGCGCGCCTGCCCGAAGCCGAAGCCCGGCTGGCCGAAGCTGAAGCGCGGCTGGTCGAAGCCGAAATCAACGACCGCGCCGCAGCACGCTTGTCCGAAGGCGGTTTTGCCTCGGACACGCGGGTCGCGTCAACGACCGCAGCGGTCGAGGCCGCCCGCGCCGGAGTGCAATCGGCTAAATCCGGCGTCAGCGGGGCCAAGGCCGGGGTGCAATCGGCCGACGCAGGTGTTGCCTCGGCCCGGAACGAACTGACAAAGCTTGAAATCGCCGCTCCGTTTGCCGGTCTGTTGGAATCGGACACCGCCGAACTTGGTGCGCTTTTGCAGTCGGGCTCGCTCTGCGGCACGATCATACAGTTGGATACGATTAAACTGGTGGGCTTTGTGCCCGAAACGCTTGTCGACCGGATCGCGGTCGGCGCGCGTGCGGGGGCTGAGCTGTCATCGGGGCGTCAGGTGACGGGTCTGGTGACCTTTATCAGCCGGTCGGCCGATCCGCTGACCCGTACTTTCCGCGTCGAGATTGAAGTGCCGAACGCAGACCTGGCCATCCGCGATGGTCAAACCGCCGATATCGCCGTTCAGTCAGACGGCCAGAACGCGCATCTTTTGCCTCAGGCAGCCCTTACACTGGACGACGACGGCCAGTTGGGGGTGCGCACCGTTGATGCAGGACGGGCCGGGTTTACGCCCGTCAGTGTGGTGCGCGATACGCTGGATGGCATCTGGATCACCGGCTTGCCGCAACAAAGCGAAGTGATCGTCGTGGGGCAGGAATTTGTCACCGACGGTGTTGCAGTCGACGTATCCTATAAGGAGACCAGCCAATGACCGGTATCGTCGATTGGGCCGCGTCACGGGCGCGGATGGTGATTGCCTTTATCATCCTGTCCATCGTCGCAGGCGTCATGTCCTATGTTGGATTGCCCAAGGAAGGCGAACCCGACATCGAGATTCCAGCGGTTTTCGTCAGCGTCCCCTTCCCCGGCATTTCGGCGGAAGATTCGGAAAAACTGCTGGTCAAACCGATGGAAACCGAACTGGCCGATCTGGACGGTCTGGAAACCATCCAGGGCACCGCCGCCGAGGGCTATGCGATTGTGGTGCTTGAGTTTGAATTTGGCTGGGACAAATCACAGACACTGGCCGATATCCGCGACGCGATGAACAAGGCCGAAGCCCAGTTTCCAGCGGGTGCGGAACAATACACGATCGACGAATTTAACTTCAGCGAATTTCCGATCATCATCGTCAACCTGACGGGCGCCCTGCCCGAACGCACGTTGTTGCGCGTGGCCAAAGACTTGCAGGACAGGCTTGAAAGTCTGGATGCTGTGCTTGAAGCGGCCCTTGCCGGTCACCGCGATGAGATGGTCGAAGTCGTAATCGACCCGCTTCGGCTGGAAAGCTATAACGTTACGGCAGGCGAATTGATCAATGTGGTGGTCAGCAACAACCAATTGATCGCCGCAGGCGAGATTGAAACAGACGCAGGCGCGTTTGCGGTCAAAATCCCGTCGTCCTTTGATGAACAACAAGATATCTACAGCCTGCCCGTGAAAACCGACGGTGACCGGGTGATCACGCTGGGCGATATCGCAGATATTCGTCTGACCTTCGAAGACCGCGCCGGCACCGCGCGGTTCAACGGCGAAAACACCGTGGCGCTGCAAGTGGTCAAGCGCAAAGGCTTCAACATCATGGACACGGTCGCGCTGATCGAGGCCGAGGTCGAGGCCGAACGCGCCCTTTGGCCGACCGAACTGCAACAGGCGATTGAGGTCGGTACATCAAACGACCAATCGCGACAGGTTCAATCGATGGTCAGCCAGTTGGAAAGCTCGGTTCTGACGGCTGTGGCGCTTGTTATGATCGTCGTACTGGCAGCTCTTGGATCCCGCTCTGCCCTGCTGGTTGGCTTTGCCATTCCGACCTCGTTCCTTTTGTGCTTTGCGTTTCTGAATGTGATGGGCGTGCCGATCTCAAACATCGTCATGTTCGGTCTGATCCTGGCCGTCGGCATGCTGGTCGACGGGGCCATTGTGGTGGTCGAATATGCGGACCGGCGTATTCAGGAAGGCTCGGGCCCGATGCATGCCTATGTCGAAGCGGCAAAACGCATGTTCTGGCCTGTCGTATCCTCGACCGCGACAACGCTTTGCGCGTTCCTTCCCATGCTTTTCTGGCCGGGCGTGCCTGGGCAATTCATGGGCATGTTGCCGGTGACGCTGATCTTCGTTCTGTCGGCGTCGCTTGTGGTTGCGCTGATCTATCTGCCGGTTGTTGGCGGCGTTGCCGGTCGCACGTCGCGCCAGTTTGAACGCGCATCCGCAGCCCTTCGCCGTTCGACCCCTTGGTTCGTGCGCGTGGCACTCGTGCCGGTTGTCCTGTTCTTGATGTTCATCTTTGCCATGCAAACGCTGAATGCAGCCTATCTGACCGGGGGCGACACGCCACTTCCTGTGGTCCTTGGTCCCATCGGCTTTGTGCTTGCGGCGGTCCTGGCATCGGTTGTTCTGGGCGCCGCCAAGTTCGAGCGTCCTTCGTCGCGTATAAAAACCGAAGGCGGACGCACCCCATTTGGGCATTTCATCGCCTTTATCACCGGCAATCCGATCATGCCGATTGTGACCATTGGTCTGGTTATTTTCTTCGTGATGCAGGTCTTCAGCTATTTCGGCGAGAACAACAACGGCGTTGAGTTTTTCGTCGAAAGCGAACCGGAACAAGCCATCATCTATGTGCGCGCGCGCGGCAATCTTAGCCTGCGCGACAAGGATGAAATCGTGCGTCAGGTCGAAGAACGCACGCTTGGTGTGGCGGGGATCGACAGCGCCTTTGCCTTTGCGGGCGCAGGTGGGCTGAACGCCAACACCGGCGGCGCGTCGGGGCCATCGGACAGCATCGGCCAGGTTCAGATTGAGCTGGTCCCATGGGAAGACCGCGCGGCTTACGCGGCCGAAAACGACCTGCCCCTTGCCGATCTTGACGGCGATGTTGTGATCGCCAACTTGCAGGCGCAACTGGATCAGATCCCCGGCATCAAAACTGAAATCCTGAACCTGGCGCAGGGGCCTGCCAGCGCGAAACCGGTGCATCTGCGCCTGAAAAACGACGATTGGGAAACGCTGATCGCAGCCACCTCGGCGGCTCGCGCGCAATTCGACCGGACGCCGGGCCTGGTGGATGTCGAAGACAATCTGCCCTTGCCGGGCATCGATTGGCAGATCGACGTCGATGTTGAAAAAGCCGGGCGCTATGGCGCTGATGTGGCCACGGTTGGCGGTATGGTCCAACTGGTCACGCGCGGCGTTTTTCTTGATACGATGCGGGTCGAAAGCTCGGACGAAGAAATCGACATTCGCGTCCGTCTGCCGGAAGAAGACCGCGTCTTGTCCACGCTTGATACCCTGAAGGTCGGCACGCGCGACGGCCTTGTGCCGCTGGCCAATTTCATCACCCGCAAACCCGTGGCTCAACTGGCGCAGATCAACCGGATTGATCAAACCCGGTTCTTCGATGTCAAAGCAGGCGTTTCCGCCGATCTTGCCAAGCTGGTCGATGCGGATGGCACAACCGTCGATCTGGTCGCGGCCAGCGATACGGAAACCGGCCCGCTGGCAGACCGGATCGCGGACGAAGGACTTAGCGTCGTGTCGGTCAATCCGAACGAACGGATCGAGGTTTTGACGAAATGGATCGAAGAAACCAATCCATTCCCCGCAGGCGTTGATTGGGAATGGACCGGCGACACCGAAGAACAGGCAGAATCGGCCGCATTCCTGCAAGTCGGGTTTTCGGCAGCACTCGGCTTGATGTTCATCATCCTTCTGGCGCAGTTCAACAGCTTTTATAACGCCGTTTTGGTGCTTTTGGCGGTGATCCTGTCGACCACGGGCGTGTTGATCGGAATGCTGGTTATGGGCCAGCCGTTTTCGATCATTATGACCGGCACGGGGATTGTCGCGCTGGCGGGGATTGTGGTGAACAACAACATTGTTCTGATCGACACTTATCAGGAATATTCCCGCTATATGCCCCGGATCGAGGCGATCATCCGCACCGCCGAAGCGCGCATTCGCCCCGTGTTGCTGACCACGATCACCACCATGGCCGGTCTGGCCCCGATGATGTTCGGCCTGTCGCTGGACTTTTTTGCGGGCGGCTATTCGGTCGACAGCCCCACGGCGCTTTGGTGGAAACAACTGGCGACCGCTGTGGTGTTTGGGCTTGGCATTGCCACCGTCCTGACGCTGGTGTTCACGCCGTCCATGCTGGCGCTGCGGGTCTGGGCCTGGGTGATTTTCGCCAATGCGATGAACGCACTGTCCGCCCTGACACGCGGGTCGCGCAGCCGCGATGCCCGCGACTGGGCGCTGCGTCGTGCTGCGCGGAAAACCAAGGCTCAGGACTTTATCTGGGACGTCGACAGCGATGTGACCGCGCCCCGGAAACCACCGCCGGAACTGCGCGCGGCGGAATAACACATCGGCCACACTTGCGGGTTTTCGGGGGGGGGCGCTGCGTGGACCGGCGCCGGGACCGGACGCATAGGTCACGGTTTCTTCGCAGATTTGCGGCATACCGCCGCCTGAACGTTCCCTGTACCGGCCAAAAGCCGTTGCTTGTATCCCATCTGGTTTTGCACGGCTGGTGTCCATTTTCTATTCACGGAACACACCTTTGCCGCGTGCGAAGCCTGGTATTCTGTGGCAGGCCTGTCACCTTTTTCCGGATTATCCGATATTGAACGGATGCCCCATAATCCAGCCTTATATCCCCGAAGCATCTTCGCTTGCCGGGGCCTTTGGCATGGGGTCAGACATCGCCCGCGATATAGAACAGACGTCCCTGCACATGATCCAGAACGATCAACCCTTCGGTTTCGCGGTCATAGGCCAGAACCGCGCCCGCGCGCGTCAGCGCGACGTGCAGATAACCTTCGGTCAACGTGCCTTTCAGGCAATCAACTGCCCGCGCCCCGGCCCGCAAAGCGTCCTTGCCAAAGATACCTTGGCCCGACAACAGCATCGCATCGGTCAAGTCGTTCGGGCTGAACCCTTTCATGCGAACAGCGGCGACCGTGCCATCCACAAACGCAGCCTTTGCTGCATCCGGGGTATAGGTCACATCCAACGCGTCGCGCGGCCGCGAATCTGACACAGCGTACATCGCAGCCGTGCACCGCGTTGCCGATTTGAAATAGAGCAGTCGGTCGACAACAAACCATTGATCCAGCTTGGCCCGCAGCACAGCTTCGTCATCGCGCGCGCACGCGGTCAGCAAAGTCGCGGCCATCAAAGGCAAAAGAAGATAGCGTAGAAACATGCACCACACCGAAAAGCCGTCTGAGAGGGCAAAGCCTAGCGCCGATGCAATAAAACCCGGTTAAAGCCGGTCAGAGCGACCTTAGCCCGGTCTCAAGGGGCGCGTCTTCTTCCGACGCCTGCATGTTCCAAAGCGTGGCATAGCGGCCTTCGCGGGCCAGCAAATCATCGTGACGGCCTTCTTCGACAATCACCCCGTTTTCCAGCACCACAATCCGGTCGGCATGCGCAATGGTCGACAACCGATGCGCGATGGTGATCACGGTCCGGCCTTCGCCCATGGCTTGCAGCTCGCTTTGAATCTCGGCTTCGGTTTCGGTGTCCAGTGCGCTGGTCGCTTCGTCCAGCAACAGAATGGGCGGGTTCTTCAGCAGCGTCCGCGCAATGCCCACACGTTGTTTTTCGCCGCCTGACAGTTTCAACCCGCGTTCGCCCACGGCCGTGTCGTACCCTTCGGGCAGGCTGGTGATAAAGTCGTGTATCTTTGCGGCCTTTGCGGCTTCCAAAACCTCGGCCCGGCTGGCTTCGGGGCGGCCATAGGCAATGTTGTAAAAGACAGTGTCATTGAACAAAACCGTGTCCTGCGGGACAACGCCAATGGCGGCATGCAGGCTTTCCTGCGTGATATCGCGCACATCCTGATCATCGATCGACAACGCGCCATCGCCCACATCATAAAAGCGGAACAACAACCGCCCGATCGTTGACTTACCTGACCCGGATGGCCCGACAATCGCCACGGTTTGCCCCCCAGGCACATCCAGCGTCACACCCTTCAAAATCGGGCGCGCCGCATCATAGCCAAAGACCACATCATCAAAGCGCACATGCCCGGTAGAGACTTCCAATGCGGGCGCGCCCGGCTTGTCTTTCACCTCGGCCGGTTGTTCCAGCAGATCGAACATTTCACCCATATCAACCAGGGCTTGACGGATCTCGCGGTAAACCGTGCCCAGGAAATTCAAGGGCATGGTGATCTGGATCATATAGGCGTTGACCATCACGAAATCGCCCACGGTCAAGGTGCCGTTTGAAACACCCATAGCCGCCATGACCATAACAACGACCAGCCCGCCGGTGATCAACAGCGATTGCCCGAAATTCAGGAAAGCCAGCGAATAGGATGTCTTCAAAGCGGCGGCGATATACTGTTCCATCGCGCCGTCATATCGCCTGGCTTCCCGCTTTTCGGCGCCAAAGTATTTGACGGTTTCAAAGTTCAGCAGGCTGTCGATGGCCTTTTGGTTGGCGTCTGTGTCCTGGTCATTCATCACCTTGCGGATCTTCACCCGCCATTCGGTGACCGCAAAGGTAAACCAGACATACAGCGCGATGGTGACGACGACGACGACCAGATACCAAATGTCAAAAACCACCGCCAGGACGATGGCGATCAAGGCCAGTTCGACGATCAGCGGGCCGATGGAAAACAGAAGAAAGCGCAGCAGAAATTCGACGCCTTTCACACCGCGTTCGATGATGCGGCTAAGCCCGCCGGTTTTGCGCGTGATATGATAGCGCATCGACAGCGCGTGGATGTGCTGAAACGTCTCAAGCGCCAGCATCCGAAGCGCGCGCTGGCCAACGGCGGCAAAGATCACATCGCGCAATTGCTGAAAGCCCACGGTCATCAGACGCGCCACGCCGTATGCCACCGTCACGCCAATCGCGCCCAGCCCCAAAGCCCAGGCCGGATCAACAGCACCTTCGCCCGACAGCATATCAACGGCAGCTTTATAGAAAAACGGTGTGCCAACCGCGATCATCTTGGAAAACACCATGACCGCAAGCGCCAGTACCACACGACGTTTTACCCAGGGTTTGTCGTCGGGCCAAAGATAGGGCGCGACTTTGCGGACGGTGCGCCACCCGCTTTGTCGTTCTTGTTCGGCAGAGAATGTATCGGACATTGCGGTTTAGTTAAGGGCTGCGACAGCAAATGGCCAGAGCGCCCGGTTGCGTCTTTGTGGTCTTTATCCATCGGCATTCGTGGCAGCGCGTTTGAAAGAAAATAGGGCGGTCCGAAGACCGCCCTAGGTTCGCTTGTCAGGCTCACTCTTTATGTACCGCCCGGTTTCTGCCTGCGGCCTGACCCGCGTTCAGGATGCGTTGACACGCACCCCACGTCGAAAGGCAGCGCCTTCCAACTCTGCCGGGGTTGGGGGACTGACCCCCAGGGGAATTCCCCGGCACCTGTAAGGTAGGGAGGGCCAACCACCCCTACCCTGACACCGTCCCGGCCCTCACGGGCCGGGACGCATTCCTTAACTACACCCCGACGTTCCGCCGCAGGTATTGCACTTCATGCAGGTGCCGTTCCGCACCAGCGTGTAGTTGCCGCAATCGCCGCACGGGTCGCCTTCGTAGCCCTGCATCTTGGCTTTTTCGCGCGGGTCCAGTTCGACGGTGCCGGTTGTGGCAGGTTCGGCCACGGTCGTGCCGCCGATTTCGGGCACCAAGGATTGCAGCGCCGCAGCCGGATCCGCAGCCCCGGCCAGCGCCGTTGCCCCTGCCCCGCCCTGGACCAGCACAAGGCCCTGTGGGACGCGACCGCGGGTATACCCGGCCGAGGCGACTTTTTTCAGGACTTCCACCGCATCCGAGCCGGACGCCCCGGGGACTTCCTTGAAATTGGCGACACCTTCTTCTTCGCCGCGCCCCAGTTCGTCAAAGGTCGGGCCGTCGGGTTTGACATGGGCCAGATCGCTGCGGTCCAGATAGGACACGGCCAGTTCGCGGAAGATGTAGTCAAGGATCGAGGTTGCGTTCTTGATCGCTTCGTTCCCCTGCACCATCCCTGCCGGTTCAAACCGGGTGAAGGTGAAGGCGTCGACAAATTCTTCCAGCGGCACGCCATATTGCAGGCCGACCGACACGGCGATGGCGAAGTTGTTCATCATCGCGCGAAAGCCAGCGCCTTCCTTGTGCATGTCGATGAAGATCTCGCCCAACGTGCCGTCCTGATATTCGCCGGTGCGCAGATAGACTTTGTGCCCGCCAACGATGGCTTTCTGGGTATAGCCGCGACGGCGTTCCGGCATCTTGTCGCGCTGGTTCTTGACCGCTTCCTTATAGATGATCTTTTCGACCACCTTCTCTGCCAGCACCGCCGCTTTTTCCTGCGGGCTGCCGGTTTCAAGGATTTCGGCGGCTTCGTCATCGTCTTCGACAAGCGCAGCGGACAAAGGCTGCGACAGTTTCGAGCCGTCGCGATACAGCGCATTGGCCTTAACGCCCAAGCGGTGCGACATCTCGTAGGCTGCTTTGCAATCTTCGATGGTCGCATCATTCGGCATGTTGATCGTCTTCGAGATCGCGCCCGAGATGAACGACTGAGCCGCAGCCATCATGGTGATGTGGCTTTCCACGCTGAGGAACCGCTTGCCTTTCTTGCCGCACGGGTTGGCGCAGTCAAAGATGGCGTAATGTTCTTCTTTGAGGAACGGCGCGCCTTCCAGCGTCATTGTTCCGCACACATGGTCATTGGCGGCTTCGACATCGGCCTTCGAGAACCCAAGATGCTTGAGAAGATCAAAGCTGGGGTCGGTCAGTTTCTCGGCCGGGATGCCCAGCGTGCCGGTGCAGAATTCTTCGCCCAGCGTCCACTGGTTGAAGACAAAGCGAATGTCGAATGCCGATGGCAGAGCCGTTTCGATCTTGTCGATTTCCGCCTGACCAAATCCGTGGCCAAGCAAAGCCGTATGGTTGATGCCTGGCGCATTGCCAAGCGTGCCATGGCCGACGGCATAGGACACGATTTCTTCGATCTGCGAGGATGAATATCCCAGCGTTTCCAGCGCCGATGGAACGGACCGGTTGATGATCTTGAAATAGCCGCCGCCGGCTAGTTTCTTGAACTTTACAAGGGCAAAGTCAGGCTCGATCCCTGTGGTGTCGCAATCCATGACCAGACCGATCGTGCCGGTGGGCGCGATAACGGTGGCCTGTGCGTTGCGGAAGCCATGCTTTTCGCCCAGTTTCAGCGCTTCGTCCCAGGCTTTACCGGCCAGTTTGGTCAGCTTTTGATCCGGGCAATTCACCATGTCCAGCGGCACAGGTGAGACGTTCATGTCTTCATACCCATCGGTCTTGCCATGCGCGGCATTCCGGTGGTTGCGGATAACGCGCAGCATATGTTTGGCGTTGCGGTCATAGCTTGGGAACGCGCCGAGTTCTTTCGCGATTTCGGCGCTGGTCGCATAGGACACACCGGTCATAATCGCGGTCAGAGCACCGGTCAGCGCGCGGCCTTCGTCGCTGTCATAGGAATAACCCATGTTCATCAAGAGGCCGCCGATATTGGCATAACCCAGCCCAAGCGTGCGGAAGTTATAGGACAGTTGCGCGATTTCCTTGGATGGGAATTGCGCCATCATCACGCTGATTTCCAGCGTCAACGTCCACAGACGTGTGGCGTGCATATAGTCTTCGGCCTGGAACGTGCCGTCCTTGTAGAAGGTCAGCAGGTTCATCGAGGCCAGGTTACAGGCCGTGTCGTCCAGGAACATATATTCCGAGCACGGGTTCGAGCCGCGGATTTCGCCGTCTTCCGGGCATGTGTGCCAGGCGTTGACGGTGTCGTGGTACTGAATGCCGGGATCTGCACAGGCCCAGGCGGCGTGCCCGACCTGTTCCCACAAATCACGCGCCTTGATCGTTTTGGCGGTTTTGCCGTCTTTGCGGTTTGTCAGTTCCCAATCCGCATCGTCTTTGACGGCTTGCAAAAACGCGTCGGTGACCCGGATCGAGTTGTTCGAGTTCTGGCCTGAGACGCTGCTGTAAGCTTCGCTGTCCCAATCTGTGTCGTAGGTCGGAAATTCGATGCTTGCGTAGCCCTGGCGTGCATAGTCCAGCACACGTTTGACATACGTTTCCGGGATGGCTGACTTCTTGGCGGCCCGTATGGCCGACTTCAGCGCGTCGTTCTTGGTTGGGTCAAACGCGCCGTCTTCGGCGCCGTCCCAGCTTTTGATCGCGGCGAAGATGGCATTCAACTGTTTTTCGTGCATCTTGGAACCCGCGACGATCGACGCGACTTTCTGTTCCTCGATAACTTTCCAGTTGATAAAATCCTCGATATCCGGGTGATCCGCATCGACGATCACCATCTTGGCCGCGCGCCGTGTGGTGCCGCCCGATTTGATCGCGCCCGCCGCCCGGTCGCCGATTTTCAGGAAACCCATCAGGCCCGATGACTTGCCGCCGCCCGACAGGCTTTCGCCCTCGCCGCGCAGGTGACTGAAGTTGGTGCCGGTGCCCGAGCCATATTTGAACAAGCGTGCCTCGCGCACCCAAAGGTCCATGATGCCGCCGTCGTTTACCAGATCATCCGCACAGGACTGGATGAAACAGGCGTGCGGTTGGGGGTGTTCATAGGCGCTGTCGGACTTCGTCAGCTTGCCGGTTTTATAGTCCACATAGTGGTGGCCCTGGCTTGGGCCATCGATGCCATAAGCCCAGTGTAGCCCGGTGTTGAACCATTGTGGCGAGTTTGGTGCGGCGCGCTGTGTGGCCAGCATATAGCGCATTTCGTCGAAATAAGCGCGCGCGTCTTCCTCGGTCGAGAAATAGCCGCCTTTCCAGCCCCAGTAGCACCATGCGCCTGCAAGACGGTCAAACACCTGTGCGGCTTTGGTTTCGCCCACAAACCGATCATCTTCAGGCAGCTTGGCAAGCGCGTCTTCATCCGGGGTCGAACGCCACAAGAACGATGGCACGCCTTTTTCGCGCACCTTTTTCATGGCCGCTGGCACACCGGCTTTACGGAAATATTTCTGTGCAATAACGTCCGAGGCCACCTGGCTCCACGCCGCGGGGACTTCTACGTCATCCAGTTTGAAGACAATCGTGCCATCCGGGTTCCGGATTTCTGACGATGTTGTCGTAAATTCAATGCTTGCATAAGCGTCTTTACCTGCCTCGGTAAATGAGCGTTCAATCTTCATGCCCCGCCAATCCCTGTTATGTGCGACCGCCTGTTGACGTTTCGCTGGGTTACACTGCACCGGCGAGGTTGGCGGAGAGACAGCAAACACCATGCGCGGACCGCATCTGCGACCGCCTGATCATCTTCTTGAAGAAGATGTGTTGCATGGATTTGGCGTCCCTAACCGTGACCACTATATATTGTGGCTAACCTCAACGGCCCGCACAACTTGCTGCATTTGGTCTGGATTCGTCAACGGACTTTTTCACGGATTCGTCATTTTTTTCGCGTTGACAGCCACATTGGCTAACCCTGCGTCAACGGGGAATCGGAAAAAGCCTTAGGGCCACAACATGTTAGTCTGAGGTGTTCATTATCTACCTGATGTAGTGATCGTGACCGCTTTTTCCACAACAGCCCTATTGGGCTGTGACGGATCACAGAAAATACCGGATTTTGTAGAAAGTGGTCGGGGCGGCGAGATTCGAACTCACGACCCCCTGTACCCAAAACAGGTGCGCTACCAGACTGCGCCACGCCCCGACTCGGCGCATGACTTACCGCATATTTCCCGATAGGCAAATTGGAACCGTATCATTCCAACAGTTTTTTTCATTTACGGCGCGTCGCAACCCCAAACAGGGTTCGGCTGAATGGCCGGGTGGCGCAACTGGCTGCCCGGTTCGATGCCCAAACGACTGGCCAGTCCACCGTTGATTTCAAGGACATATTGTATCGCGTCGCCGCCGAAAATGCCGGTTTCATCCAAAGGGATCGCATTTTCATGGACCGTTTGCACGACACCGGTTTCATCCATAAAGATCATGTCCAACGGGATCAGGGTGTTGCGCATCCAGAAGGACACTGGCTGAGGTGCGTCATAGACAAACAGCATGCCTGCGCTTTTCGGCATGGATTGGCGATGCATCAACCCTTGGGAGCGTTCACCCGGATCATCAGCGACTTCGACAGAAAAACGCACCGTGCCCCAGTCGCCACGCAGATCGACACGCGTGGGGTCGCAGGCGGCAAAGCCTGCGCTTGCTGACACGATAAGTAAGAACGAAACGATCAGCCGTCGTTTGGTTTGAGAGCCGATTCCCAAGACGTCACCTGCGTCGCCATACGTCCGCGTTTGCCGTCGACCACCCGAAGCGACACTGCTTCTCCAGGTTGCAAATCTGCAAGTCCCGACCGACGCAGCACTTCGATGTGAAGAAAGACGTCTTCGTCCCGGCCAAAGATATTCGCGAACCCGAACCCCTTGGCTTTGTCGAACCATTTGACACGCGCGGGTTCCAGCGGCAGCGAAAAATCAACAGGCTCGGCGATCTCGCCGCCCGCCTGCAACAAAAAGTCTTCTTCGATGGTCTCTGGCGGTGCGATTTGCAGAACTTCGACAGCCTGTATCCCACGCGCCGTTTCCTGAACGATCACCGTGATCCCTGCGGCATCCGCCACAGAAGACTGGCCAAAGTTCCGCAGAACATTGGCGTGGAGCAGTATGTCTGGTCCGCCATGATCCGAAACCACAAAGCCGAAGCCTTTCGATGGATCAAACCATTTGACTGTACCAGTGACGCGCGCCCCGTCATTTTCGGCGTCGGTCATCTCTTGCATCATCCCTCGGGATTTTTACCCTATTTTCATGCATTTTGGTCTGACACGGCACTTCATTGCAATCGCATTCAATTCACAACCGCCGGTTTTTCGTGCAGATTTTCATTACGGAAAAAGGCGTGTGATTTCCCATGCGTTAGAATCGTTCCTCTTGTGCCATCGAAACCGGTCGTGCAGGCGAAAATCACCATCGGCCCAAAATTCGATTTCAAACGGGGTTATGCGGAACCCGCCCCAATAGTCAGGGCGTTGCGGCTGCAAGCCTTCGCGAGCCCCGACCTTGGCGGCTTCGGCCATCAGCATGGCACGGTTTTTGAGCGGTCGGGATTGCCGGGACGCAATCGCGCCCACGCGGCTTTTCAAGCTGCGGCTGTCGAAATAAGCGTCCGCTTGCGCGCCTGTTTCCCGGCCAACATGACCCCGCACGCGGATTTGCCGGCGCAAGGATTTCCAGTGCAAAACGAAGGCAGCAACCGGTTGAGCGCTTAATTCTGTGCCCTTGGCGCTTTCGTAGTTGGTATAAAAAATGAAAGCGTCGTCTTCAATTTTTTTCAGAAGAACCATGCGCGCATTGGGCCGTCCATCGGCATCGACGGTCGCCAGCGCGATGGCGTTTGGATCGTTGGGTTCGGTGCCTTCTGCCTCGGCCAACCAGCGCTTTGCAATTTCGAACGGATTGTCGCCCGCGAAGATACCGTTTCTGTCGGTCATTTGTCTGTGTCTCTCCCGTTGGCAGGCTTGATGGTAGCGCGTTCTTGGCATAGACCCACCCCACCGTAAACGGGTCGAGGGATATGACGATGACGGCAGGGCTGATGGCGGGAAAACGCGGCCTGATCATGGGGTTGGCGAATGACAAATCAATCGCCTGGGGCATTGCGAAAGCGGTGGCCGACCAAGGGGCGGAACTGTGTTTTTCGTATCAGGGGGAGCAGCTTTTAAAGCGTGTCACCCCATTGGCAGAACAGTTGGGGTCGGACTTTGTCGTGCCCTGCGATGTCAGCGATATGGACAGTTTGGATGCGCTTTTTGCCCAGATCAAAGAACGCTGGGGCAAGATTGACTTTGTCGTTCATGCCATTGGTTTTTCGGATAAAAACGAATTGCGTGGTCGGTATGTAGACACCAGCCGCGACAATTTTGCGATGTCGATGGATATTTCGGTGTATTCGTTTACAGCGGTCTGCCAGCGCGCGGCGCCTTTGATGACTGATGGTGGGTCGCTGTTGACGCTGACCTATTACGGGGCCGAACGCGTGATGCCGCATTACAATGTAATGGGTGTCTGTAAAGCTGCGCTGGAAGCGTCTGTGCGCTATATCGCAGAAGACCTAGGGCGCGACAAAATACGCTGCAATGCGATCAGCGCGGGTACAATCAAAACGCTGGCGGCCAGCGGAATTGGCGATTTCCGATACATCCTGAAGTGGAACGAATACAACTCGCCGTTGCGGCGCAATGTGACGATCGAAGATGTGGGCGGAAGTGCGCTTTATCTTTTGTCGGATCTGGGCAGCGCAACCACAGGCGAAGTGTTACATGTGGACAGTGGGTATCACGTGGTTGGCATGAAAGCGCTGGATGCGCCGGATATGACCTACGACAAAAAGGACTGAGCCCGCCATGACTGACCGTCTGCCCCATGAAAAAGGGTTTCACGTCTCGTGGGATCAAATTCACCGGGATGCGCGTGCTTTGGCCTGGCGGCTGGATGGCCGGGGGCCGGATAACGGGCATTGGAAGGCCATCGTGGCGATCACGCGCGGCGGCATGGCGCCTGCGATGATTGTGGCGCGCGAGCTGGATGTGCGTCGGGTCGATACGATCAGCGTCAAAAGCTATGACAACCAGTCACAGGCAGAAGCGGTGGTGTTAAAATCTCCGGATGCCGAGATGATGGGCGATGGCACGGGCATTTTGGTGGTTGATGATCTGGTCGACAGCGGCAAGACGTTGGAACTGGTGCGGGCGCATTACCCGAAGGCGCATTTTGCGACCGTCTATGCCAAGCCCAAAGGCGAGCCGATGGTCGACACGTTCATTACCGGGGTCAGTCAGGATACGTGGATATTCTTCCCCTGGGACATGGCCCTGCAATATGTCGAACCCTATCGCGGCACCGACTGACGTGTTTTCTTGAAAGAAAACGGGTCGAAGCCTTTTCAAGGCCTCGGCACCGCGATATCCCGACGCGAAGCTGAATTCAGAGGCAGACAGAACATGGCGAAAAGCAAGGGAATGGGCGTAGGCACCTGGGTCATCATGGCGCTGTTGATCCTGTCGCTTGGTGGCTTTGGCATCACGCAGTTCGGGCAATCGGCCAGTTCGGTGGCCGAGGTGGGCGATGTCGAGATCTCGGCCAACGAATATGCCCGCGCCGTGCAAAACCAGATGAACGCGTTTCAGCAGCAAACCCAGCAACCGGTGAATTTTGAAACCGCGCAGGCCCTGGGTCTGGACCGGGTCGCGCTTGGCCAGTTGATTACGCGGGCGGCTTTGGAAAATGAAACGCAGCGCGTCGGCCTTTCGGCGGGCGATGCGATCGTGGGCGAAGAGATCCGTAACATCCCGTCGTTCCAGGGCCTTAGTGGCGATTTTGATCGGCAGAATTACGAATTGGCGCTGCGTCAGAACGGGATGAACGTGCGCGATTTTGAAGACACCGTGCGCGCGGATCTGGCCACCGGGCTTTTGCGCCGTGCCGTCGGAGCCGGGCTTGCCACACCGGATGTGTTTACCGACACGTTGTTCAACCATGCGCGCGAGCGTCGCGATGTAACCTGGGCCCGGTTGACCGAGGCTGATTTGGCCGCGCCGATTGCCGAGCCGACGGATGCAGAACTGACCACATATCACACGGAAAACGAGGCCGCCTTCACCCGGCCCGAGACGAAGAAGATCCGTTATACCTGGGTGACGCCCGATATGCTGGCCCCCGAGATAGAGGTCGATGACGCCCAGCTTCAGGCGCTGTATGACGCGCGGATTGATGAATTTGTTCAGCCCGAGCGACGTTTGGTCGAACGCTTGATCTTTTCAACCAGCCAATCGGCGACGGACGCGTCCGAACGGTTAATTGCCGGTGAGGTCACCTTTGATGAACTGGTCGTTGAACGTGGTCTGTCGCTGGATGCGGTGGATCTGGGCGATGTGACCGAGGCCGATCTGGGGTCGGCCGGTGCGGGTGTTTTTGCCTTGGATGGCCCGGGCGTGACGGCGCCCTTGCCCTCGGATCTGGGGCCTGCACTGTACCGGATGAACGGCATTCTGGCGGCCGAGAACATATCGTTTGAGGACGCGCGCGACACGCTGCGCCCCGAAGCGGCGGCGGATCGCGCGCGCCGGTTGATTGGTGACATGGTCCCCGATGTCGAAGACCTGTTGGCCGGCGGTGCGGATATGACGCTGGTGGCCGAACGCACCGATCTGGTCGAAGGTGCGATTGATTGGAACACAGACGTGTTTGACGGGGTTGCCGCCTATGCCGCGTTTCGCGCGGCGGCCGCGCAAACCCAACCGGGTGGTTTCGGCGAAGTGATCATGCTGGACGATGGCGGGATTGTCACGCTGACCGTTGAGGCGGTTGAAGAGCCAGCCCTGCGCCCTCTGGACGAGGTGCGCGAGGACGTGGTTGCCGGGTGGCAGCGCGCCGCAACCCAAGCGGCCTTGACGGCGCAGGCCGAGGCTTTGGCGGAAGAGATACGCGGCGGGCGCGAAATGGCCGCGCTGCGCCTGGCCCTTGAAACCAATCGTGGTCTGACGCGGGACGGGTTTGTTGAAGGCACGCCGCCTGCGTTTGTTTCAACCTTGTTCGATCTGGAACTGAACGAAGTGACGGTCTTGTCCGCTGATGGCGACGCGTGGCTGGTGCGGTTGGATACGATCAGCCCCGCCGACGGGGACGCCCCCGATGCGCAGGCGCTGAAAGATGCGTTCAAGGCGGAAACGGCCCAGACCTTTTCAAACGCCATCACCAACGCATTCACCCAGACGCTGGTTGAACAGGCGGATGCCGATATCAACGCCACGGCTATTCAGGCGGTCAATTCCTCGGCCTTCCTGAACGCTGGTGCGCATGGCGGCAACTGATGGTGTTGGAGCCGTCTTTCGAGGCATTTGCCAAGGCCTATGATGCCGGCGAAAACCAGTTGGTTTACAGTCGCTTGGCCGCCGATCTTGATACACCTGTCTCGCTGATGCTGAAGCTGACGGGCGCAAAGTCAGATGCGTTTTTGCTGGAAAGCGTTACGGGTGGCGAAGTGCGCGGGCGCTATTCAATCATTGGGATGAAACCCGATCTGATCTGGCGGTGCCATGGTCGCGCGGCTGAATTGAACCGAACCGCCCGGTTTGACCGCGATACATTTGTGCCTGAAACGGTAGACCCGCTGGGCTCTCTGCGGTCGCTGATTGCGGAAAGCCGGATTGAATTGCCTGCGGGCCTGCCTGCGGCCTCGGCGGGTCTGTTTGGCTATCTTGGGTACGATATGATCCGGCTGGTCGAACATTTGCCGGATGTGAACCCCGATCCGATTGGTGTGCCGGATGCTGTTCTGGTGCGCCCGTCGGTTGTGGCGGTGCTGGACGGGGTCAAAGGCGAGGTTAGCGTTGTTTCACCGGCCTGGACGTCGTCTGGTCTAAGCGCCAAGGCGGCCTATGCGCAGGCGGCCGAACGCGTGATGGATGCGGTGCGTGATCTGGAACGTGCCCTGCCCGAAGCCGAACGGGATTTTGCCGAAGACGTCGAAGTGGGCGCGCCTGTTTCGAATTTTACCAAGGACGATTACAAAGCGGCGGTCGAGGCCGCCCGTGCGTATATCGCCGCCGGTGATGTGTTTCAGGTCGTGCCGTCGCAACGCTGGACGCAAAGCTTCAACCTGCCGCCTTTTGCGCTGTACCGGGCCCTTCGCCGGACAAACCCGTCGCCTTTCATGTTCCATTTTGATTTTGACGGGTTTCAGGTCATTGGGGCCTCGCCTGAAATTCTGGTACGTGTGTTCGACAATGAGGTGACCATTCGCCCCATCGCAGGCACGCGCAAACGCGGGACCACACCAGACGAAGACCGGGCGCTGGAAGAAGACTTGCTGAGCGATCCGAAAGAACTGGCCGAGCATTTGATGCTGCTGGATCTTGGCCGCAACGATGTGGGACGCGTCGCCAAGATTGGCAGTGTCCGTCCGACCGAGGAATTCGTGATCGAGCATTACAGCCATGTGATGCACATTGTTTCAAATGTTGTGGGCGAGTTGTCGGACGATCATGATGCCCTGTCGGCTTTGCTGGCGGGCTTACCGGCAGGCACTGTGTCGGGCGCGCCCAAAGTGCGGGCGATGGAGCTGATCGACGAGTTGGAGCCTGAAAAGCGCGGTGTCTATGGCGGTGGTGTGGGATATTTTAGTGCCGGTGGCGATATGGATATGTGCATCGCGCTGAGAACCGCTGTGCTGAAAGACAAAAATCTGTATATTCAAGCCGGTGGTGGCGTTGTCTGGGACAGCGATCCTGAAGCCGAGTGGGAAGAGACCGTTAATAAGTCAGGCGCCCTTCGGAAGGCCGCTGCGGAAGCCGGGCGATTTTCAGGACGCGGCAACCGGAAAACCTGACGCGCCGCTTGATGGGAACACTGGGATGAACGAAGACCACCGGATGTCGTCTGAGCCGAAATACTATGCCTTGAAGGGCGGCGAGCCTGACCCGACAACGCTGGTCACAGACCGCGCGGTGTTCAAGCAAGCCTATGCCTTTATCCCGCGCCGGGCGGCCAAGGACATCACTTGCAGCTATTTTCCCCATTGGGACGGGACGCGCGGCTGGGTATTGGCGCGGCCTTTGACGGGGTTTGCCGAAACCTTCAGCCAGGTTGCGATGGAAGTCGCGCCCGGTGGCGGCAGCGACCGGCCCGAGGATGATACAGGCGCGGAATCGGTGCTGTTCATTATGGATGGCAGTGCGGTCGTCAGTTTCAACGGCGAAAGCCACCGTCTGAAACCGGGAGGCTATGCGTATTTGCCACCGGGCCTGCCCTGGTCATTTCAGAACCTGGGCAGCGCGCCGGTTTATTTTCACTGGATCCGCAAACGCTATGACCGCGTGGATGGGATAGACACGCCGCCTGCCTTTGTGGCCAATGAACAAGACATCGCGCCATCGGTCATGCCGCAAAGTGGCGGTTTGTGGAAAACGACGCGGTTCGTTGACCCATCTGATCTGCGCCACGATATGCATGTGAATATCGTGACGTTTGAGCCGGGCGGGATCATTCCTTTTGCGGAAACCCATGTGATGGAGCATGGGCTTTACGTGCTGGAAGGCAAAGCGGTCTATCGGTTGAACGACGACTGGATCGAAGTTGAAGCGGGCGATTTCATGTGGCTTCGGGCGTTTTGTCCGCAAGCGTGCTATGAGGGCGGACCGGGCCGGTTCCGGTATCTTTTGTACAAAGACGTCAACCGGCAGATGCCGTTGAACTTGTAAGCTTGTCTGGCAGCGCCGGACGACCTGGCCGAAGGGGCGCTGCCCCTCCGGACCACCCCGAAGTATTTTGAGGTCATTGGACGCCTGGATCAGGCTTGGATGATCCAGGGGGTCTTAAAGTGATGTTCTTCAAGGTTCGCGCCCGGTCCGACCCGGTCGACTACGGCGAAAAGACCGCTGCCCGACAGCGGTGTAAGAACGCCGTGCCAAGTGCCTTTGTGGAAATTGATGGCCTGGCCCGCGTCAGTGAGGAAGGCCTGCGGTGTGGCATCCGGGTTTTCGGCTGCAATAACGAGGAAGGGATCAAGTCCCATCGGGATAAACGCCTGACTGCCATTCGGATGGCGTTCGATCAGGTCGAGAGCAAAGGGAAGCGCGCGCAGCTGAGCTTTGAATAGGCTGATGCCAGCGCGACCATCGGTAAAGTCGAGCGCGGCGCGGTCGTGGTAGCGGGCGCAGAGACCTCGGTTGATCATCTTGTCAGGCTCGCCCGCGCAATCCAGTACGTCGCCAAATGGGGCGAAGACCGTTGGTGTCAGCGGTTGGGTTTTGATGGTGCGGGTCACAAGAGTGCTTTCAGGCGCAGGGCGGCGATGCGTTCGACCTGTTTGCAGGCTTCGGCAAATTCGGTGTCTTTGTCGTTGGTGATGCGGCTTTGGAACGCGGCAAGGATGCCGGCCTTGTCATAGTCGCGCACTGCGATGATGAAGGGAAAGCCAAAGCGGCGGGTGTAGTCGGCGTTCAAGGTTTCGAATTTGCTGCGTTCTGCGTCGGTCAACGCATCCAGCCCGGCGCTGGTCTGTTCGTCGGTTGAGGCTTGGGTCAATCGCTTGGCCGCGGCCAGCTTGCCCGCAAGATCGGGATGCGCTTGCAATACGCCCAGGCGTTCGTCAGCGCTGGCGCTGCGAAATGCGCGGGCAAGCGCGTTGTGAATGCCGGTGGCTGTATCATGGGTCGGGCCCAGTTCCAGCGCATAGGCGCGTTCAGCGACCCAAGGCGAATGTTCGAAAATGCCGCCGAACCGGGCCACGAACGCGTCGCGCGTCATGGCCGAAGGGCGTTCGGTGGTTTGGGGCGGATGGGTTCTGGCCCAGTGATCGGCAATATCTGCGCGGGTGGCGAACCAGACATCCGGGTGACCCGCCATGTAATCGAGCATCCGCTTCAGCGCTGCGGCGCGGCCGGGACGCCCGATCAGGCGGCAATGCAGACCAATCGACAACAAACGCCCGCCTTCGGCATAGAGCGTGTCGAAACTGTCTTTCAGATAGGCTTCGAATTGTGCGCCCGCATTAAACCCCTGGGGCGTGGCAAAGCGCATGTCATTGACGTCCAGCGTATAGGGCACGATCAACTGATCGCGGTCGCCGAAGCGCTGCCAATAGGGCAGATCATCGGCATAGCTGTCGGCCACATAGGCAAAACCGCCGTCTTCGGCGGCCAGCCGAACGGTGTTCATCGACGTTCGGCCTGTGTACCAGCCGCGCGGGCGGGTGCCGGTGATTTCGGTGTGCAGTCGAATGGCGTCTTTCATATGAGCGCGTTCTTCGGCCTCGCCCATGTCTTTGTAGTCGATCCACTTCAGCCCGTGGCTGGCGATTTCCCAGCCCGCTCTTTGCATCGCCGCGACTTGTTCGGGGGCCCGCGCCAAGGCAGTGGCGACACCATAGACGGTGATCGGCCATTCTTTGAGCATACGGTGCAGCCGCCAGAACCCGGCGCGCGCGCCGTATTCATAGATCGATTCCATATTCCAGTGGCGCTGTCCTTCCCACGCTGCGGCACCGACGATTTCGGACAGAAACGCCTCGGACGCCGCATCCCCGTGCAGAACGTTGTTTTCGCCCCCCTCTTCATAATTCAGCACAATCTGAACCGCGATCCTTGCGCCTTTGGGCCAGTTTGCCTGAGGCGGTTCGGCGCCATAGCCGGTCATGTCGCGGGGATATCTTGGGGCATTCATTGCCGTGTCTCCAAACGCTTGGTCTGGGGTAGAAAATTCCTTTAGAAGGAAATTGGCAAAACTTTTTTCAAAAGTTTTCACACGGGAGGTGAAATGGCCGGTTTTTTAACGACGCATGTGTTGGATACCGCACGCGGTTGCCCTGCGGATGGCTTGAAGATTGCGCTTTACCGCATTGCGGGTGACGCGCGCGCGCTTGTGGCCGAGGCTGCGACCAATGCCGACGGTCGGACGGACGCCCCGATTCTTCCCGCCGACAGCTTTGAAACGGGGGTTTACGAGCTGGTGTTTCAGGCAGGCGAGTATTTGCGCGCCAAGGGCTTGGCCGGGGCCGAACCTGTGTTTTTGGATGCGGTTCCCATTCGGTTTGGAATGTCCGAGCCGGATCACTATCACGTACCGCTTTTGTTGTCGCCTTACGGGTATTCGACCTATCGCGGGTCGTGATGATCAACCGATTGGACATTGGTGCGGCGCTGGATTGGGAAGGACGACTTTTTGAAGAAGTCGCCAAGCGGCCCGAGAAGCGTTTTTTGCAGGTCTGGAGCAGTGAGCCAAGTCTGGTGTCGCCCAAAAAGCTAAGCACTTTGCCGGGCTATCCCGATGCCGCGCGCGAGATGGCCAAGGCCGGTTGGCCGGTACATTTGCGCGCGACCGGCGGTGATGTGACGCCGCAAGGGCCAGGAATTGTGAATGTCACCCATGTGTACACCCACGCCAGCGGTGGTGCATTTGACATTGAAGCGGCTTACGGGCGGCTTTGTCAGCCGATTGTGCGGGCCTTGGGCGGGGACGCAAGCATTGGTTGGCAACCCGGCGCGTTTTGTGACGGGGCCTATAATGTGCAATGGGCTGGTTTGAAGTTCGCCGGGACGGCCATGCGGTTTCGGCCCAGTCGCGCGGACAAATCCAGCCATACGGTGCTGGCCCATGCCTTGATGCTTTTTGAACCGCCATCGGGTGATGCGATTGCAGCGGTGAACCGGTTTTTGTCCCTTTTGGGCGAACCGCGCACCATCGACCCCACCGCGCATACCGGACTGCCGGATGGCCTGCGCGCAGATCAATTTCTAAAGCGGCTGAGAAGTGAATTTGACGCCCCGACGGGTTGATTCCAGCTTGCCAATCGGGGCTGTGTCGCCTTGGATGCGGGCATGTATGATCTGGCTGTTCTCTGGTCCTGGGCTGAATTCGGTGTGCGCTGGCTGCATGTGATCACCGCGATTGCCTGGATCGGTTCTTCTTTTTATTTCATTGCCTTGGACCTGGGCCTTAATCGGAATATTTCTGGCCCGGCCGATGGGGAAGACTGGCAGGTTCACGGTGGCGGGTTCTACCATGTTCAAAAATATCTGGTGGCGCCCGAGGCGATGCCCGAGCATCTGACCTGGTTCAAATGGGAGGCCTATTCAACCTGGTTGTCGGGCGCAGCCTTATTGATGATCGTCTATTGGGTGGGCGGCGAGTTGTATCTGCTGGACCCCAACAAGGCGGATCTGGCGCTTTGGCAAGGTGTTTTGATCAGTGCACTCAGCTTGAGCATCGGCTGGTTTGTCTATGATTTTCTTTGCAAATCACCGCTGGGTGAAAAACCGACAGTGTTGATGGTTTTGCTGTTTGCGCTGCTGGTGGCGATGAGCTGGGGTTATCATCAGCTGTTCACCGGGCGCGCGGCGATGCTGCATCTGGGGGCGTTCACCGCGACGATCATGTCGGCCAATGTGTTTTTCATCATTATGCCGAACCAGCGGATTGTCGTGGCCGATCTGAAAGCGGGCCGCACGCCTGATGGCAAATACGGCAAGATCGCCAAGCTGAGGTCCACGCATAACAACTATCTGACACTGCCTGTCGTGTTTTTGATGTTGTCCAACCATTACCCGCTGGCCTTTGCGACCGAATGGTCCTGGGTGATTGCGGCTTTGGTGTTTTTGATGGGCGTTACCATCCGGCATTTTTTCAACACGATGCATATGCGCGGCGGTTATCAATGGTGGACCTGGGCTGTGACTGCGATGTTGTTTCTGCTGATTGCCTGGCTTTCGATTGCGCCTTTGGCCGACAGTCTGGACGATGCCGAGGCGCGGGCATTGACACCGGCGGAAGCACGATTTGCCGATGTCACCGAATTTGCCGAAGCGGAATCCATCGTGCTGAGCCGATGTTCCATGTGTCACGCGCGCGAGCCGGTTTGGGATGGGCTGCATTGGGCACCGAAAGGCGTGCATCTGGAAACCACCAGCGATATCGCGCGACATGCCGATGTTATTGCAATGCAGGCCGGGTATTCCCACGCGATGCCGCCGGGAAACCTGACCTATATGACCGAAGATGAACGCCGCGCGTTGATTGCCTGGGTGCGCGCTGCGCGCTAGCGGCCGGGCATTGTGATCAAAACCCAGTCGCCTTCGACTTCGACCACCTCGCCCCCTTCGTCGATCCTGTCCTTGATCGCGCCTGCTTCACTGAGCGGGCAACCTATTAAACGGCCGTCGTCATCCAACAGGTTGGCGGTCCGTTCGTTTTCGCCAATCGTCTGACACACATCGGCTGCGGTCGGGAACGGTTGCACACCGATCAGCCCCGATGCTTCGGGCGGGCCATATTGTGGTGCCGAGGCGCAGCCTGAAAGCAACACAACTGTCAGGCCGAAAAGGACGTGTTTGGTCATGGTGGATGTCTTTTCTTTGTTGGGTACCCGAGTGTACCCCGAGTTCGTCCGAGGGCCTAGCCTTTGCAGTGCTTAAGGGCCGTTGACCAAGACGTGATGCGGAAACCCGCCTTTCTTTTTGTGAGTGCCCCACAACAAAGGGTGACTCTGTTCACCGCAACACCTATACTTAGCGGGTACCGGCAAAATAGCCGGAAAATGAGGCTTCACGTGAGGGCGGACCCATGACACGTTTTTACCGCCGGTCGATGATGACCGGTTTTGCGGCGCTTATGGCGCTGGCCGCTTGCGGCAATGGTGTTGGCAGCGATGGCGCTGTCAAACTGGACGGGCGCGTTGATGCGACCTTGTCCTTCCTGGATACGAATTACCCCGGAACGCGCGATTTGCGCGAAAAAGCGGTTGGCATGCTGGTCATGCCGTTGATCACCGAAGCCAGCTTTGGCGTTGGCGGATCTTATGGCAGGGGCGCGTTGCGGATCAACGAGGCGTCGGTGGATTACTACTCGGCGGCGCAAGCCAGCTTTGGCATTCAGGCCGGGGCACAGCAATATGCGCATGTTCTGTACTTTATGACGGAAGAAGCACTGGCCGAGTTTCGCGCCTCACCCGGTTGGGCGGCTGGCGCTGATGTCGAATATGTTGCCAACGATTCCGGTGCAAACCTATCGGCTGATACGACGACGGTTTTGTCCCCGGTGATTGCGGTGGTCTTTGGTCAGGCTGGCTTGTTGGCTGGTGCTTCGGTCGAAGGCACGAAATACACGCGGATCATTCCCTGATTCGGTGCGGCCGGAAGGATGCGAGAGGCGGTCACGTCTCTTGCAAATCCGGAGGATTGCGGATGAATTTGTCCGCCAACTGTGCCCCACCCTTTGTCGCGCTGGGTTCAGGGCATAGGTCTTTTCAAGACCTATTTGACGTTCTCCGCGCTGATGGGACACGGCTCGGCGTGGTCGTGGTAGGGATACCATGACGCATCAAGGCACATAGGTTTGGCTTTGGCGTCGCCTTTGCATCTGACGTCAAAGGCAATGCAAACTTTGTTCGAGTCAACGGCTGTGAAGCGTATGTGCCGATAGCCAAGCAAATCCGGCCGGACACTTACTGGTTCAAAAATGACGATAAGGTCTTTGGACAGCCCAAGTTGCTGCATCCGAAGATCCACATGTGCTTGCGCCGCGCTTCGCCATTCGTCTTCTTCCAACTCGAAAGCTGGCGTTTCAAAAAGCCAAACTGCGCAAAGTCCAACGGCGACGCCAATGGCGCAGACTTGTTGCCAGCGCATCATCCGTCTGTCGTTTCCAAAACGTAGGCCAAAGGTGTTGAAAGTCGCCCGGATAGCCAAAACAGCGCCCCAAAGACGCTCCCAGATCCCGCACCGACTGCAAGGGGATCACCTTGCATAGAAAATCCATTCCAAACGACGGTCTGGAAAACAACCATCGACACCAAAGCGCCGCTGGCAATCGCGACACTCCACCCGGCGAAACCTATACGAATGGCTCCAAACGATAAGAGAAATGCGGGCAAAGCCCCAAAGATTGAAAAAGAAATCGTGGCAACCAGAACGAGGGCGTATACCACGAAGAAATCATACTGGTGTTGCAGCAGCACAGAAATCGCACCAAAAAGTAGCCCCAACGCAACTGGCAGCCCAACGGCCCCGATTGTACCGATGAGCGATGCGCGTTTTGCCAATTTGGATGGCACCGATGCCCGGGTTCTGAATACGGGAAAGCGGCTGTTGAAGTGTTTAAGACGATGTCTCAATGTACGTCTCTGCTAATGACGCTCGCACAAAAGACTGGGAGTGTCGCTATCACCCCAAGGCCTGCAACCGTTTTAGCAGGCTAGACGTATCCCAGCGACCGCCGCCCAGTTTTTGTACGTCTTTGTAGAACTGATCGACCAAGGCCGTGACCGGCAGGCTGGCACCGGTTTCGTCTGCTGTTTTCAGGCAAATGCCCAGGTCTTTGCGCATCCAGTCGACGGCAAAGCCGAACTCGAATTCATCGGAGGCCATGGTTTTGTAGCGATTTTCCATTTGCCACGACTG
>CALDUK010000016.1 GCA_937924905.1 uncultured Paracoccaceae bacterium
CGGCCATAGTGATCCGGTGGTCCCGAGTGGAAGGGCCATCGCTCAACGGATAAAAGGTACGCCGGGGATAACAGGCTGATGGTGCCCAAGAGTCCATATCGACGGCACCGTTTGGCACCTCGATGTCGGCTCATCTCATCCTGGGGCTGGAGCAGGTCCCAAGGGTACGGCTGTTCGCCGTGTAAAGAGGTACGTGAGCTGGGTTTAGAACGTCGTGAGACAGTTCGGTCCCTATCTGCCGTGGGTGTAGGATACTTGAGAAGAGTTGCCCCTAGTACGAGAGGACCGGGGTGAACGATCCACTGGTGGACCTGTTATCGCGCCAGCGGTAGTGCAGGGTAGCTATGATCGGAAAGGATAACCGCTGAAGGCATCTAAGCGGGAAGCCCCCTTCAAAACAAGGTATCCCTGAGGACCGTCGTAGACTACGACGTCGATAGGTCGGAGATGTAAGCGCAGCAATGCGTTCAGTTGACCGATACTAATTGTCCGATAGGCTTGATTTGATCCAGAAGTAGACTGGCTAAGTGCCGGGTTTCGACCCGGTTTAAATCAAGAGCATACACCAACGTGTACGCGATTTGGAAAAACGATGTTGTTCTTTTGGTTTGGTGGTCATAGCGCAAGCAAAACACCCAGCCCCATCCCGAACCTGGCAGTTAAGTGCTGCAGCGCCGATGGTACTGCGTCTTAAGGCGTGGGAGAGTAGGTCACCGCCAAACTTAATGAGCAACACCGTTTGTAATCTCTCGACGATGTTATGAAAAACGCCGCCCTTCGGGGCGGCTTTTCTTATTGGTCAAACCGGGTTTTGGGTTGGTGGTTGTGGGGACCGGCAGATCATCTGTCGGATCGGCCCAGAAAAACCCCGACGTCAGGAAACGGGTCTTGCGGTCTGATACGACTCGCAATAGACAGATCGGACTTTGGCGCGGGGTGGAGCAGCCCGGTAGCTCGTCAGGCTCATAACCTGAAGGTCGTAGGTTCAAATCCTACCCCCGCAACCAAAGCTTTTGGAAAAACAGGCAGTTAGGCGCAAGCTTGACTGCCTGTTTTCTTTTGCGGGTTTGGGCGTCGTTCCGTGGTGCATTGCGGGTTTCGGGCAACCCGCCTAGGCTGGCGGCATTCGCCACAGGTGGTTTGGATGACAGCCCAGTTCCAGCGCGCAGTGACGCCGTGAAGCTTAGAGATCTCTTCTCTGCGGCGCCCCGACGGTCGAACACCATGCGTATTGATCCGGTCGTGCCACAGCCCGGGCGCGGTGGTGTCGCGATCATGTCGGTTGTGAAGAACGAAGCGCGTCATATCCAGGATTGGTTGCGGTTTCATGCCCAGGCGGGCGTTACGGATTTTTTCATCTATGACGACGGGTCGGACGATGACACGGTTGCGCGGGCGCGCGCGCTTGTGGGGGTGAATGTGGTGGTGGTGCCCTGGCGGATGACCGGGTCGTTTCGAAAGCCCCAAGCGCATTTTTCGCGACAGGTTCTGGCCTATGCCCATGCATTGGAGAATTTCGGGCCAGCGTTTCGCTGGATGGCGTTTGTGGATGTCGATGAATATATCGTGCCGCAAGAGGCCGCGACGATTGCCGAGGCGCTTGCGCCGCTGGACGGGGTCACCAACGTGTCGCTGCCTTGGACGATGTTCGGGCCCAATGGCCATGTTGACCGGCCCGCGGTGCCTGATCCGTTTGCCTATACCACCCGGGCGGCGGTGCGGGCGGATGCGATTTTGAATTTCAAATGTATCGTGGACCCTTGCGATGTCAGCGAGGTGCGCATTCACCGGTTTCAGACCCGCAGCCTGTTGGACCGGACGTCGAATGATATTGGCCAGTTGTCGGACAACGCCCGGCGGGCGGGGGATTTTCTAAGCAACAGTTCCTTGCAGTTGAACCACTATTTCACCCGGTCGGACGCAGATTTGGCCGAGAAGCTGTCGAAAGGGGCGGTGTCCGGGGTGTCTGTTGATCGGCGGCGCGCGAAACTGGAAGAAAAGCGCGCATTGGTCGAGGCAACTGCCGTTGAAGATTTGTCTGCCGTGGCGTTTTTGCGCCGCAAGGGGGTTCACACGCCGGGTGATTTTCGCAAGCTGAATGGGTGAGTGATGAAAACATGGGCGCCTGAGATCACGAATGCAGATACGCCGATTGTGCACGGCCCCGCGACACGTCGTTTGGTGACGGCGCGGATGCGACCCAAACGGGTTCTAAGCCTGTTGCGGCGTTTGACGGGCGACCGGATGGCCACCTGGGCGACGCGCGTTTTGCGCCTGTTGCGACGATCGGACATGACGATTGTCTATGATGCCGAGCACCGGTTGTATGTGTCGCGCGATGTGGGCCTGCATGCGTTTTCGCATCCGAAACGGTTGTGGACCGTCTTTGACGGACATCGCGCGCGCGGCAAACGCTTGGCCTATGAGTACCTGCTGGATCAAATCGGATTTGCCGATGGCGACCGGATCATTGATATTGGCGCGAATGCGGGTGATCTGGGCCTGGTGTTTCAGGCGATGAGGGTTCGTGTTGATATTCAGGCATTCGAGCCATCGCCCGGCGATTACGCGGCCCTGTCGTTTAACCTGGAGGCCTGTTCTGCCGTCCGTCGGTTCGAGGCCCATCAAATCGCGCTTTGGAACGAAGATAGTGCCGGGCTGACGTTTTATCTGGCCCCCGGCAATGCCGACAGTTCTGTCATTCCGTTCAAAGGCTGGGTCGGGAAGGTGGAGGTCGCGGGGCGGCGGTTGGACACGGTTTTGACCCCCGGTGCAGGGCGGTACCGGTTGATGAAGCTGGAAGCCGAAGGGGCCGAGCCCGAGATTTTGCAAGGTGCGGGCGCGCTTATTCGCGATGTTGATTATATGTCGGTCGATGTGGGGTTTGAGAGGGGCGATGACCAGCAGTCGACCTTGCCCGAAGTGGCCAATCATCTGATCCGGAACGGGTTTGAGATTGTCGGCTATGAAGGCGGGCGGCATGTGGTTTTGTTTCGGAACATGCAGGTCTGAACGACCGCCCCCCGGTGTTGGTCACGCGTCGCGTTTGGCGATCCAGTCGAAATCGGGGTGGTTCTGGAACCGCCATTTGCGTCGTGGCCCGGCCATGACGTTGAGGTAATACATATCATGCCCATAAGGCGCGCCGCAGGGATGGTGGCCTTTGGGCACAAGCACGACGTCGTGGTCGGCGACGGCCATGGTTTCATCCAAGCCCAGATCGTCGGTGAACACGCGCTGGATGCCAAAACCGGTGGCCGGGTTCAGCCGGTGATAATAGGTTTCTTCCAGATAGGTCATGCGCGGGAAATCGTCTTCGTCATGGCGGTGCGGTGGATAGGACGACCAGTGGCCGGCAGGGGTGAACACTTCGGTCACCAGAAGCGACGAGGCGACGTCGCGGTCTTCCATTGCGATGGCGTTGATATAGCGGGTGTTGGTGCCTTTGCCGCGCGTTTCGGTCTGGATGTCGTTGGGGCCGATGCGTTGCGCCGGATAGCCGCCCAGATCGGGCGCGGTGCAGATGGCAAGCGTGGCGTCGGTGGTTGCAGTGGCCTGCCAGTCGGTGCCGGACGGCAGGTAAAGGCAATGGGGCGGGGACTGGTCAAAGACGCTGAGCCGGTCACCCATTTCGCCCCAATCCTGCCCCCCGCCGGTGATCCGGGCTTTGCCTTCGACCAGGACCAGAATGACCTCGCGGTCGCCTGTGACTTCGGCGGCAGTGTCGCCCGGGGCCAGACGGTGGGTTGCAAAGCCGACATATGCCCAATCAGGAGAAAGCGGGCCTTTGGCGCTGGCGGTGGTGATGTCGTGGGTTTTGCCTGTGCTGCCCGTTGGTTTTCGCAGAAGATCGCCCATGTCTTTCCCTTTGCTGGCCTTTGGTCTTTGCTAATGGGCCGGGCCGGGTCCCGCAACAACAACCCTTTGACAGCCACGCCTGCCCCCCCTAACTTGGCGTCTATGAACCAGGTCCCACATATTCTTTTGACGCGCGCTTTGCGTGCCGACCTGCTTCTTCTTCTTAGCCGCCTCTGAGCGTGCCTTCCGGCGCGACCGCTCAGAGGGGTTCCAGCGCCAGACAGACACCGCTAAGGAGACTTCCATGAATACGATCAATCTGGCTGAAAAGCTTTCGCGCTTTACTTCCCATTGGGACCCGCATGTCGTGGCCGATTACAACGGCAATGATGTGATGGTGGTCAAATTTCAGGGCGCGTTCCCGTTTCACAAGCATGACGACACCGATGATTTCTTTCTGGTCCTTGAGGGCGAGATGGAAATGGACATTGACGGCGCGCCGCCCCGGCGTGTGACGGCGGGCGAGATGTTCGTCGTGCCGAAAGGTGTTGTGCATCGCCCGCGTGCGGATCAGGAATGCAAGGTTTTGCTGATCGAGCCGAAGGGTGAACCAAATTCCGGCGACGCGGATGTCGCGCCGGCCAAGAAACCCAGAATTTGAGGAGGCGAAGATGGCAGACAAAGACCATGTACTGATCTTCGACACGACGTTGCGGGACGGCGAACAATCCCCTGGCGCAACCATGAGCCATGATGAAAAGCTGGAGATTGCCGAGCTTTTGGATGACATGGGCGTCGATATCATCGAGGCTGGATTTCCGATTGCATCGGAAGGCGACTTTGACGCGGTCAGCGAGATCGCGAAACGGTCGAAAGCGTCGGTGATTTGCGGGTTGAGCCGGGCCAATTACAAAGACATTGACCGGTGCTGGGAGGCCGTTAAGCACAGCGCGCGGCCGCGTATTCACACCTTTATCGGAACATCGCCCCTGCACCGGGCCATTCCGAACCTGGACATGGATCAGATGGCGGAGCGTATCCACGATACCGTCACCCATGCGCGGAACCTTTGCGACAATGTGCAGTGGTCGCCTATGGATGCGACGCGCACCGAATGGGACTATCTGTGCCGCGTCGTCGAGATTGCCATCAAGGCCGGCGCGACGACGATCAATGTGCCCGACACTGTGGGCTATACAGCACCCCGCGAAAGTGCCGAGCTGATCCGCAAGCTGATTGAGCGGGTGCCGGGGGCTGACGCGGTGATCTTTGCCACCCATTGTCACAACGATCTGGGCATGGCGACGGCCAATGCGCTGGCCGCGGTGGAAGGCGGCGCGCGTCAGATTGAATGCACAATCAACGGGTTGGGCGAGCGCGCCGGGAACACGGCCCTGGAAGAGGTCGTGATGGCCCTGCGGGTGCGCGGTGACATCATGCCTTACAAGACCGGGATTGAGACCACCAAGTTGATGCATATCTCGCGCCGGGTTTCGACCGTGTCGGGCTTTGCCGTGCAGTTCAACAAGGCGATTGTGGGCAAGAATGCTTTTGCCCATGAAAGCGGCATTCATCAGGACGGCATGCTGAAGAACGCCGAAACCTTTGAAATCATGCGCCCCGAGGATATCGGTTTGTCCGAAACCAATATTGTGATGGGCAAGCATTCGGGGCGGGCCGCATTGCGGTCCAAGCTGAAAGAGTTGGGCTTTGATCTGGCGGATAATCAGCTGAACGATGTGTTCGTGCGGTTCAAAGCACTGGCGGATCGGAAGAAGGAAGTTCTGGCCGATGATTTGATCGCCTTGATGCGGGATCAGGAAAGCGGCGAGGAATATGACCGCATTCAGGTCAAATTTCTGCGGGTCATCTGCGGGACCGAAGCGCCGCAATCGGCCGACCTGACGCTGTCGATCGATGGCAAGGATCACCAGACAACGGCGCAGGGCGATGGGCCGGTGGATGCCACGTTCAACGCGGTCAAAGCATTGTTCCCGCATGAGGCTGTGTTGCAGCTGTACGAGGTGCATGCGGTGACCGAAGGCACCGATGCGCAGGCGACGGTCAGCGTGCGGATGGAAGAAGCGGGCCGGATTGCCACGGGTCAATCGGCAGATACCGATACTGTTGTGGCGTCGGCCAAGGCCTATGTGAATGCGTTGAACCGGCTTTTGGTGCGGCGTGAAAAGTCAGACCCGGATGCGGACGTAAAACAGGTGTCTTACAAAGACGCGGGCTGAGCGCCGCGGTTTTCGGTGATGAATACTGGAACGGCGGGCTTTGGTCCGCCGTTTTGCGCAAAGGGCTGTGCCTTACCTATGAAGGCGCGATTCACCAAGATCGGGCGATTGATCGCCGTTCAAGAACAATGCTGGTGGCGGTTCCGGGATTGGCGTCAAATTCGCAGCTTGGAGGCGTCGTAACCGGGTCTCTGCGCCAAACTCTCGCCACAATTCTGACCTAGAAATGTCTCCAAGGCCGATGTCTGCCGGCCTTATCAAAGTGTGTGTTTTGTGTGTAATGGGATCGCCATTTTTGGTCCCGTGTGTGTGTAAGAGGTAACCAAGGTGGTGGCGATGTTCAAAACCTTCCGTGTTCCGGCTCTGTCAAATGATTGGTCTGTGTCGACTATGTTTGGCGCTGCGCTTTATCTGTCCAAAGCGTGTGTTCAAACGGGTGCGGGCCGCGTTCTTACCAATGTCTCCCGCCTGAATATGATCCGTCCCGTGATCGTGTCAGGTGTCGATGGTGAAACGCAACGTTCAAGGAGCACGCGCGGCGGCCACATCTGCCACCACCGTTTTGTCTTTCCCTGCATGGTTGCGGGTACGGGATAACCTTTCAGAAAAAATCGAACGCTCGTCGATGTGTTGTTTGGGACATGGGATGTTCTGACGCTACGCGCATCGGTCTGGGTGGGGCAGGGCGCGTTCTGTGGGGATGGAACGCGCCTTTTTTCTGTCGCAATCGAGCCTTTGAAAATCACGTAAATACCTCATAAATATGGCAAAAATCTGCATCGCGCCATATTTCCGCCGCATTTCTGGCGTAGGAATGAACCGAAGCGGATGGGTGGCAGTCGCTTTCCTGTGTTGTTGTTAGTGAGTATCGAACCATGTGTATGTTCAAGAAATGCGAAGGCCCGCACGCCTGTCTTCTGAAAAATGTCTCGCCCTGTCCTGCAACTTTGGACAGCGATGGTGAAGCGATGGCGGCTGATATTCAGCGCGGTTCGTCGCGCCCGCGCAGCCGTGGTTTTGTTGCGCAGGATGAATTGATTGAAGCTTTGGGTGTGACTGCGCCCGCCGGGCCCGCCAATTCGAATGTACGCGATGGTGCGGCGGCAAGCGTAGAAGACTTTCTGGCGTCGCGTCAGGTGTCCTGAGCTTAAGGCATTCCGCCCTAAATCTGCATCACGTCTTTGCTGACTTTCGCCTTTGGCGGGAACGCGAGAAATGATGAGTGGTGGGCCAGGTGAACGCCGAAGCGCTTTAGACCAGACTGTCCAGAAAGCTGAGCGTTTCGGTGAAGAAGCTGTCCCGGGCCGGGGGGGCTTCCATCATAACCTCGTGTTTGACGCCTTGGACGATCCGCAATTCGCCGCTGGGCCAATTGGCATGCAGGCGTTTGATCGCTTTGATCGAGACGATCTTTTCCAGGCTGCCCACGAAAGTCAGAACCGGCAGGTTCGGCCGCGGCAGGCGCCTGAGCCGGTTGTTTTCCAGCGTCGCCGCCCCCACCCATTGGATCGATGGCCCGCCAAGTGCAAATTCAGGCGCGGCTTTGGCGTGTTCGGCCAGCCAGTCGTAGGTGTCGGGGTGGTTGGTCAGCATGTTTTCGTCAAACGCGGTTTCGACGATATAGTTGCCGGGCTTGGTGCCAGGGGCAAAGCGGGTTTCCTTTGCCACCAATCGCGCCAAAGGCGGCAGAAGATATGTGAACGGTCGGGCATAGGCCGGCATTTCGATGCCCCACATCGGCGCCGAAAAGACCGCGCCAAGAATGTTGATCCCATTGCAGAGCGTTCGCAGCCCAATACAGCCCCCCATGGAATGAGCAATCATCGCGCGCGTGCCGGGCAGGCCCGCGTCATCGGCGAAGGTCACCAGTTCGGCGACGTCGCGCTGATAGTCGCGAAAATCTATGACATGGCCAAGGCGCGCGTCGGCATCAAGCCGGTCTGATAACCCCTGACCGCGCCAGTCCAGCGTTGCAACCGCCCACCCGGCGTTGTTGAGGTGCCGGATGGTTTTTCCGTATTTTTCGATGTATTCCGTGCGGCCCGGCAGCAAGAGAACCGTGCCTTTTGCGTCATCCGCGGCCCAGCCCCCCAATCGCAGGCGGATGCCATCCGAGGCACGACGCCAGACAATCTGGCCCCCCGGAGGCGCATCCGCCAAATCGTTGCGAAAGGGCGCTGGTTTCACTGGTTCAGCCAAGCGCCGGGGCCAAACGCATGGCGGCCCCCATGTCGCCGTCTACCTTGAGACGACCGCCCATAAAGGCCGATGTCGGGTTCAGCGAGCCGTCCAGAATTTCGCGAAACGTGTCAGCGTCAGCGGTCATGGTAACTTCGGCCTCTTCGTCGGCGGCGCGCGCCCCATCCGAATCCAGCATGATCGCGCCTTCGTCTTCGATCACAAATTTGGCCGTTCCGTCGAAACCGTTTCCGCCAAGCTTGGTATTCAGCGCCGCGACGGCCTGTTCGATCATATCACTCATGGGATTTTCCTCACTTCCATGTCAGGGGGCTCGCAATTGGCCCTGCTTCCGCTATCCTCTGACTTATGGGTCTAAATAAAAGATTTCTCAAATACGTCGTAACGGCACTTGTGTTTGCATCCCCCGGTTTGGCCGATGATGCCGAGTTAGAAGCATTGTTCGAAGGCTTGCAAGGGGCCGAGGCGACTGCGGTGTCGCAGATTGAAAACCGGATTTTCCAGATTTGGTCGCAATCGGGATCGCCGTCGATGGATTTGTTGCTGACGCGTGCGCGTGATGCGCTTGATGCGGGCGACACCACGCTGGCCATCCGCCATTTTACCGCACTGGTCGATCATGCGCCGGATTTTGCCGAAGGGTACAATGGGCGCGCGTCGGCTTATTTTCAGGCCGGACGGTATGGATTGGCTTTGGAAGACATCCGCAAAACGCTGGAATTGAATCCCCGCCATTTCACCGCGATGAGCGGTCTGGCGTTGATCCTTGAGGAACTGGGCGAACCGGGTGATGCGTTGGACGCCTGGCGCGCGGTCGAGCGGTTGCACCCGAACCTTGAGGGGCTTGAGGCGTCGATCAAGCGGTTAGAGATTTCCGTGGGCGGTGCGCGGCTTTAGGAAAAGGCGCGCCCCAGAGGTTTCCAGATTGCAAACGTCAGGGCGATGCCCGCAAGCCCTGCCACAAAGAACGGAAGTTCTATGGCGGTTTCGCGGGTCAATTGGTGTTCAGCCAGGCCGGTGAGAAGCCCGGCCAGCAAGAGCCCCACGGGCATCATGCCCCAGGCCATCAGCCGGTAAAGACTGTTGACGCGTCCCAGAAGGACGGCGGGGATTGTGCGCTGGCGGTAACTTACACTGACCGTATTCCAGATCAGTCCGACCCCTTCAGAAATGAAGAACACAAAAGCCAGTGCCCATGCGCCCGGGGCCAGCGGAATAGCCGCGAAGGCAAGGGTTGTGACAAGCGTTGCCCATTGTGCGCAGCGTCCACGCCCCAGTCGTTGTACGATGCTTTCGCTGAACGCACCGATCAGGATGCCGCCAAGCGCCCCAGCCGCAAGGATCAGGCCATAGGCGGGGGCCCCCAGGCTTAGGGTTTCTTGCACATAGAGAATAAGCGCGATCACAACCATCTGATGGATCAGGTTCCAAACACCGGTCGCGATGGCCAGCAATTTGAGCGTGGGCGCGGCCATCAGAAAGCGCCATGCTTCGCCGAGTTCGGCTTTCCAGTCGTTACGGGCCCTGAGACCCGGATGAAAACGGCCTTTCATTCGAAAGATAAGGACAGCGGCAAGTGCAAAGGCGATTGCATTCAAAGCAAAGGGCAGAGGCAGAAAGGCGGCAATCAGGAAGGCCCCCAAAGCCGGCCCAAGAAGAGAATTTCCGATAAGCTCGACGCTTAACAGTTTGCCGTTGGCGCCTTCGAGCCGATCTTTTTCCACCAGTGCGGGCAGCATGGTTTGTGCCGCATTGTCGCGGATCACCTCGGCCAGACCGATCAACAGTGCTGTGATTGCAAGCGTCGCGAAAAGCCCCGGTGATGAAACGCCGGATGCGGGCGCTTGGGCAAGCGGCAGAACGCCCCAGACAGACAGGGCGACAATCAGAAACAGCGCAGCGCGGGCGGTGTCCATCCAGAGAATCAGGTGCCGACGGTCGAACCTGTCTGTGATGATCCCTGCAGGGATTGCAAAGAGAAACCACGGCAGGCGCAGCGCGATGGGCAGAACGGTGATCAAGATTGGATCGCGGGTCAAAAGCGAGCCGAGCCAGCCCCAAACGACGACCGCAATGCCGTCGGCCAGGTTCGTCAAACCGCTGGCAGCGACAAAGCGCGCCAGCATCACGTCTGCCGGACTTTTTCCAGCCAGTCGGGATCCATGGTTGGAACGGATGACAGCAACAGTTCAGTATAGGCCGGATGGGGCGGTGCGAAGATGTCTTCCTTGGGTCCCTGTTCGACCACCTTGCCTTGATGCATGACGACGATTTCGTCGGCGATGGCCTCGACCGTTGCGATGTCGTGGGTGATGAAAATGTAGCTGACGCCCAGATCGTCTTGCAGGCGCAGCAACAGTTTCAGAATGCCTTCCTGCACCACCTGATCCAGCGCCGAGGTGACTTCGTCGCAGATGATCAGTTCGGGTTCGGCGGCCAGCGCGCGCGCGATGCAAATTCGCTGTTTCTGCCCGCCCGAAAGCTCGCCCGGCAGGCGGTCGGCAAAGCTGTCGTCCAGTTCGATCAGCTCCAGAAGGCGGGCCACTTCCTGGGCCTGCGCCTTGCCTTTCAGGCCGCGGTAAAAATCCAGCGGGCGGCCGATGATTTCGGACACACGCTGACGCGGGTTCATCGCTGTATCTGCCATTTGGTAGATCATCTGGATCTGTTGCAACTGATCGCGGCTGCGGTCTTTCAGCGCCGGGGGCAGCGTGTCACCGTGAAACTGTACTGCGCCTTTCAGGGGCGGCAAAAGCCCGGTTATGACCCGCGCAGTTGTTGACTTGCCCGAGCCGCTTTCGCCGACGATGGCGACCGTCCGGCCTTTTGGCACCCGGATCGAGACGTCGTGCAGCACGGGCGCGGTGCCGTAGCTGGCGGTGACATTGTTGATGGATAGAATGGTGTCGTCTTCGCGCAGACTGGGTTTGTGTAACGCGCGCACGGCCCAAAGCGACCGGGTGTAAGGGTGCTTGGGGTTGGTCAGCATATCGCGGGTGTCGGCTTCTTCGACTTCTTCGCCGTGGCGCAAGACTTTGATGCGGTCGGCCATCTGCGCGACCACAGCCAGGTCGTGGGTGATATAGATCGCGGCGGTGTTGAAACGGTCGACCGCGTCTTTCATGGCCGCCAGCACATTGACCTGGGTGGTCACGTCCAGTGCGGTTGTGGGTTCGTCGAAAATGATCAGATCGGGTCGCGCGCTCATCGCCATGGCGGTCATGGCGCGTTGCAGCTGACCGCCCGAGACCTGGTGAGGATAGCGCAACCCGATAGTTTCGGGGTCGGGCAGGTCCATCGCGGCGTAAAGCGCTTTGGCGTCTTCGGCGGCGTCGTCGCCCGGGCGCAGGCCATGGCGCAGCGTTGCTTCTATTGTTTGGTCGATCAGACGGTGGGCCGGGTTGAAAGCGGCTGCGGCTGATTGGGCGACATAGGCAATGCGGGCGCCGCGCAGCGTTTGCTTGCGGGACTCAGAGGCTTGCATCAGGTCTTCGCCGTCAAACCAGATTCCGCCGCGTGTCAGACGACAGCCGGGGCGCGCAAAGCCCATGGCGGCCAGACCAAGGGTAGATTTGCCCGCACCGCTTTCACCAATCAGGCCCAGCACCTGACCCCGGTGCAGTGTCAGGTCGACGCCTTTGATGATCTTGTGCCAGCGTTCGTCGGAAAACCCGTCGATATGAATGTCTTTGATGTGGAGAAGAGGGTCGCTCATCGCGGCTGTTCTCCAATGACCCAAAAAAACTTTGGGGGGGTTGGGGGGCAAAGCCCCCCGGTGGTTCGGCTGCCGCAGGCGGCTGGCATCAGATCAGACTTCATCGCGCAGCCCACTTGTTTTGATCAGGAACCAATCGACCACGAAATTGACGGCGATGGTCAAAAGCGCGATGGCCGCTGCTGGCAGGATTGGGGTCAGACCGGCTTTCAGGTCGTATTGCGCAAACTGGATCAGTGACGCGTTCTGGCGCACCATCGACCCCCAGTCGGCGGTGGGTGGCTGGATGCCGACACCCAAAAACGACAGGGCCGCGATGGTCAGGAAGACAAAGCAGAACCGCAGGCCAAATTCGGCGACGAGCGGCGGCAGAATGTTGGGCAAAATCTCGCGGCGCATCACCCAACCCAGGCCTTCACCGCGAAGGCGGGCGGCTTCGACAAAATCCATGACGACAACATTCATCGCGACCGCACGGGTCAGGCGGAAGACACGGGTGGAATCCAAAAGCGCGATGATCACCACCAGCGACCAGACGGATGACCCGAAGATCGACAACAGCATCAGGGCAAAAATCAGCGCAGGGATGGCCATGAGCACGTCCACCGCGCGGCTTAAGATTTGATCCAGCCAGCTTTGGTTGATGGCGGCAACCAGCCCCAGCCCGCCGCCGATCAGGAAGGCGAGGATAGTGGTCAGAAATGCAATGCCGATTGTGTTGCGCGCGCCGTAGATCAGGCGCGAGAACACATCGCGCCCGATCTGGTCGGTGCCAAAGAGATGCTCGGGCGACCATGGGGCAAACGGCAGGGGATGAACCTCGGCTTCGCCGTAAGGCGCGATGAAGGGCGCGAAAACGGCAACGATGACATAGATGGCGATCACGATCATGCCGAACCATGCAGTGATCGGTGCTTTCTTCAGCTCGGTCCAGATGCGGTCCCAGCGGCTGCGTCTTTGCCGGACCTGTCCGACTTCGTCTTTTGCGGAATAGGTTTCGGTCATCTTGGATGCAGCAACCTTGGGTTGGTGACAATGGACACAATGTCCGCGATCAGGTTCAAAAGAATATAAGTGCCCGCAAAAATCAGGGCGCAGGCCTGAACGACGGGAATGTCGCGGGCGCTGACGCTGTCAACCATCAACTGACCGATGCCGGGATAGACGAAGACGACTTCGACAACGACGACGCCAACGACCAGATAGGCCAGATTGAACGCCACCACATTGGCAATAGGCGCCCAGGCGTTTGGCAAGGCGTGGCGCAGGATCACGGTGGCGGGCGACAGGCCCTTGAGCCGGGCCATTTCGATATAGGGCGAGGCGAGCAGGTTGATGATGGCGGCCCGCGTCATCCGCATCATATGGGCCACGATCACCAACAAAAGGGTCAAGGCCGGCAGGGCGCTTTTGTAGACGCGTTCCCAAAAGGGTGTGTCAGCGTCGATATTGGCGAGGCTTGGAAAGACCGGGTTGAGCGAGACAAGAAGGAGGATCAAGAGATAGGCCACCAGAAACTCGGGCATGGAAATGGTTGTGAGCGTGACGGCGTTGACGCTGCGGTCATAGAAGCTGCCCCGCCACAGCGCGGTGGTGATGCCCAGAAACAGCGCCAGCGGCACGGCAACGAGGGCGGTCATCAATGCGAGAAAAAGCGTGTTGTGCAGGCGCGGCCCGATCAGATCGGCCACCGCGCGCGACCGGTCGACGCCCGAGGCCGAGCGCCCCGAGAAAGACTGGCCAAGATCGCCCTGCATGACCGCGCCGATCCAGTCGATGTAGCGCAGATAGGCAGGTTTATCGAGCCCAAGCTCAGCCCGGAAGGCGGCCACTGTTTCGTCGGTGGCGGATTGACCCAGAATAGCTTCGGTGAAGTCGCCTGGCAGAAATTCGACAGCGGAAAAAATGATCAGCGAGACAAAAAACAGAGTGATCACGCCCATGGCGAGGCGTTGCAACACGGTCGTCAGGATCGGATGCAAGTTTCTGTCCCCTGTTTTCTTTGAGCCTAGGCCGGGGGCAGGCGTTTGACAACCGGATGGCGTTGAGGCGCGCCGGGTTTGCGCCGGACTTCGACCGCCGCGATGGGCGAGGGGCGCTGCCCCTCGCGCACCCCGAAGTATTTGGGGGGTCATTGGAGGTTAGAGGTGATCCCGCGGGATGTCGGTTGCGAAGTCTTTTTCGAAGACGCATGTACCGTTCTTGAAAGCTTTGATGCGCGCGCGCGGGTGCCATGTGGTTGCGGAGGCGGCGAGGGATGCTGTGCAAGTCGTCGTTATGTTCCAGTCGCCCCGGGCCATGCGGGTGTGCCAGGTGATCTCGGCGCTGGCCGACAGTGGGTCGCCTGCGGTGATCGACCAAACCTCGGTGACTTTTGAGCCGGTGATCAGCCCGTGGATGTCGTCCTGGGTTTCGCCATTGTCGGTTGTGATCGTGATCGTCCCTTGTCCGTCGTCATCGCGTGTCATGCCAGCCGGGCGCAACGTTGTGGATCGCCAGGCAGGTGCGGCTTCGGCGGGTGGGAAAGTAACAGCGGTGCCGTCTTTGTGGATCGGCAGGCTCAATGTGGCGCGGGTCAGGGTGACGCCTTTGTTCTCGGGGGCAGGCCACAGGAACGGCCAATAGGCCGACGAGATCGCGACCCGCAGTTTGTGACCTTTGGGCAGACGATAGGCGCATTGATCGAGCGTGACAGTCATGTCGATCGCCGTGCCAGGCGTCAACGCTTTGGGGTGTTCGTGAGATTTGTGATGGCAGAGGTTCAGGAACCCGTGGCTGATCAGGGCCGACGTGCCATCAGGGCGAAGATCGCACAGGCGAATGGCGATTTGGCCCGCGCGGCCTTTGGGCGTCAGGCGCATATGCAGTCGGGGTGCGCCGATGATGTCGCGGTCTTGCCCGAATGGATGCGCCATGTCGAAGACTGCGCTGGCCGCATCATCGGGCGTCTGATCGTCCGGCAGTTCGGGGCCGTAGGCGAAGGGAAAATATTCGCCGCCCGCCGCCCCGCAGGTTTCCGGTGACCGGATATCGCAGGCCAGTTGGCCGCGCGCCTGCCCCAAGCCGTGATCGTCACTGAGGTAGAAGAGCTCGCAGTCTGGGTGATTGTCGAGGCCGACCCAACGGCCGGGGCGTTCCTTGACCCAGCGTTCGGGTTTGAGGCTGTCCATCACATAGAGGCGTTCGCGTGCATCGGCTTCGACGCCGGTGTCGATGTCTTTCAGCCAGCGGTCCCACCAGCGCAGGGCTTCTTGCAGGAAGCCGATGCGCGGTTCTGGTCCGGCAAAATGCGGGTATTTGTGGTTCCATGGTCCGACGATGGCTTTGGCGTTCCTCAGATTGCGCGCAAGCGTGGCCGGCGTGTTGCGATAGCCATCGTGCCAGCCACCGATCGCCAGAACGGGGATGTCGATGGCATCCCAGTCTTCGCAGACCGACCCGTGTTTCCAATAGCCGTCGCGGCGTTGATGTTTCAGCCAGGTTTCCAGCAGGAACGGTTGTGCGTTCAGACGGTGCAGCCACATGTCGCGCCAGCGGTCGCCCACAAGCAGGGGATCGGGCGGGGGCGAAGCATAGGCCAGCATTTGCGCCGCCCAACCCAGATTTTCGCCCAGCATGCATCCGCCTTTATAGTGAATGTCATCGGCAAAGCGGTCGCTGGTGGAACATAGCGAAATAACCGCCCGAAGCCCGTTTGGGCGGAGTGCTGCAACTTGCAGACTGTTGAAGCCGCCCCAGCTGATTCCCATCATGCCCCAATCGCCGGTCGACCAGGGCTGGTCTGCCACCCAGACCATGACTGCGATGGCATCATCCCATTCCTGTTGGGTGTATTCGTCTTCCATCAAGCCGTCGCTGTCGCCCGTGCCGCGCATATCGACGCGAATGCAGGCATAACCGTGACCGGCAAAATAAGGGTGGGTCAGTTCATCGCGGGTGATGGTGCCGTCACGTTTGCGATAGGGCAGATGTTCAAGAAGCGCAGGCACCGGATTGGTGGCTGCGTCTTTCGGTAACCAGATGCGGGCGGACAGATGTGTGCCATCAGGCAGAGGAATGCGCGCGTCTTCGATGACGCGGGTGGGCCGGGGAAAATCGGTTCTGGTTTTCATAGCAGCCGGGCTTTGAGGCGGGGTAGCTTTGGCGTTTGATATAGCGTGCTGCGGCGGGGTGTGGCCAACAGGGTTTCCGCATCATTCTGGGCAACTTAGCCTGAAATTCGATTTTTCAATCTGTTCGGGGTCTTTTCTGGCGCTAGGTAATGGATTGGGAACGGGAGAATACATGAAACGAGCATTGGTGATAGGCGCATCCGGCGGAATTGGCGCGGCGGTATCGGCTGAATTGGACGCGCGCAGTTGGCAGGTGACCGGCTTGTCGCGCCGGGTCGATGGGTTGGATGTGACGGATGAGGGGTCGATCCGCAATCATCTGGGCGCATTGGACGGGCCGTTTCATCTGGTGTTTGTGGCCACAGGCGCGCTGACGATTGGCGGGCATGCGCCTGAAAAGGCGGTGCGCGAGGTCACGGAAGCTGCGCTTTTGGATCTGATGCGGGTGAATGCCATCGGACCTATGCTTATTTTGAAGCATGTTTTGCCTTTGCTGGCGCGCGATGCTCCTGCGGTTTTTGCCGCTTTGTCGGCGCGCGTGGGATCTATTGGCGACAATAAGATTGGCGGGTGGCACAGTTACCGGGCATCGAAAACCGCGTTGAACCAATTGATCCATGGCGCTGCGATTGAACTGGGGCGCACGCATAAGCAAGCGGTTGCGGTCTGTTTGCATCCTGGCACGGTCGAGACGCCGTTCACGGCGAAATATGCCGGACGGCACAAGACAGTGCCAGCGGCCGAAGCGGCGGCAAATCTGATTGATGTGATCGAAGGGCTGACCCCGTCGGACAGTGGTGGGTTCTTCGATTATGCCGGGGCGCCCATCCCGTGGTAAGATTGATTCTTGTGTTGGGGGACCAGTTGACTGACAGGGTGGCTGCCTTGAAAGAAGGTGACCCGGCGCGCGATGTCGTGGTGATGGCCGAGGTCGCGGAAGAGGCGGGTTATGTGCCGCATCATCCGAAAAAAATCGCCTTTTGTTTTGCGGCAATGCGCCATTTTGCAGAAGATTTGCGCGCCGATGGCTGGACGGTGGTGTATCGCCCTTTGACCGATCAACTGGCCAGCATTGGAGAAGCACTGATCGCGGCCTCGGAACAGCATGGAACGACCGAGGTGGTCGCAACGCGGCCGGGCGAATGGCGGTTGATTGAGGCGCTGGAGGCATTACCGCTGGATGTGACGCTTTTGGAAGATGACCGGTTCGTCGCCAGCCATGCCGAGTTTGACGTGTGGGCGGAGGGCCGCAAAGAATTGCGGATGGAATGGTTTTACCGCGAGATGCGGCGGAAAACCGGTTTGTTGATGGATGGCGACGGGCCGGTTGAGGGCAAGTGGAACTTTGACCATGACAACCGCAAGCCCGCACCGGACGAAGTTGATTTCAGCGGACCGATGCAATTCACCCCCGATGAGATCACAGAACAGGTTCTGGCGTTTGTCGAAGACCGGTTTGGTGAAAATTTTGGCACGCTTCACCCGTTCTGGTTTGCGGTTACGCGCGGGCAGGCGCGGCGGGCCCTGGCGCATTTCATTAAAGGCGGGTTGCCAAAGTTTGGGGATTATCAGGATGCGATGCTGGCCGATCAGCGGTTTCTTTGGCATTCCATCCTGTCGATGTATCTGAACGCGGGCCTTTTGGATCCGATCGAGATTTGCGAAGCGGCGGAAGAGGCGTATCGGGCGGGCGACGCTCCGATCAACGCGGTCGAAGGTTTCATCCGCCAGATCATCGGGTGGCGGGAATACATGCGCGGCATTTATTTTCGTGAAGGTCCCGATTATGCGCGGCGCAATGTGCTGAACCACCAACGCAACCTGCCCAAATTCTTCTGGACAGCCGAGACAAAGATGCGCTGTATCCGCCAGGCTGTCGAGCAGACGCGGGACGAGGCCTATGCCCATCACATTCAGCGATTGATGGTGACCGGTAATTTTGCCTTGCTGGCGGGGATTGATCCGTTCGAGGTGCATGAATGGTATCTTGCGGTTTATGCGGACGCCTATGAATGGGTTGAAGCGCCGAATGTCATCGGGATGAGCCAGTTCGCCGATGGCGGGATCGTTGGATCAAAGCCCTATGTCTCGTCCGGGAATTATATCGACCGGATGTCAGATTATTGCCGGGGCTGCGCCTATTCGGTGAAGACGAAGACCGGCGAAGGGGCGTGTCCGTTCAATCTGCTGTATTGGGATTTTCTGAACCGGCACCGCGACCGTTTTTCAAAGAACCCGCGTATGGGGAATATGTACCGGACCTGGGATCGGATGGATGCGGACAAGCAAGACACCATCCTGCGTGAGGCGGGTACTTTTCTTGACGCGCTTTGACCCGCGCTGTGTCAGGAAACGCGGTCGTGGATCACCACGCGGCGCGCGGGGCGGCGTTGATTTTGGATGCCGTGGTCTTCGAAAATGTCGACAAGTTCCTGCCGGTTCGTACGGCGGAAACGTCGGGTGTCGAACGACACGAACGGATTTGGTTCGCCTGCTGATTTCCAACTTTGGAAAGACTGCACGCGCAGCGATGTCACCGAGTAACATATGAATCTGACGAATTTTGCGCGTCGCATGGCCGACCTCTTTGGTTCCGAACCAACCTGGCGTTGGAGACCCCACAGAGTCAGGGGGAAAAATCCGGAATCAATGTCACAGCCAAAACGGAATTTGACAAAGCAAAGCGACCCGATTGTCTGAGCAGTCTTGCGTCATCAGCCAGACTGGCAGACAGGGGTTTGTCAGTTCCGTTGGGTCAAGACGTCTTCGAAGATGTCGGTGAATTCGACCTGATGCGTCCCGTTGTGACGGTAGGTTTTCTTGACGAACGGGTTCGGCTCACCATCAGATTTCCACGCCTTGTATGTCGTCAGGCGAAACGATGTCGCCAGGAAATACAGGTAGCGGAACATTGCAGGATGTTTGGCCAGATGAGCCGAAGACAGGTTTAACATTGCACACTCGTTTAAGTTACACATCATGCGAACAGCAGACAGTCACTGTATGCCCGATGCTTGGGACGAAACTATGACATTTCCCCGATAATTTTCAGCAACTTGGTTGTCAAAAAGTTAACGCGCGCAGATTTAAGTCTGATTTCACGTGTTTGTGACAACCAAAGGGTGCGTCAGGCGCGCATTGCGGGCGCCTGACGCTGTAAACGGGCGTGTTTTGATCGCCGATGAGACTTTGAAACCGTCGTCTAGTTGTCAGACGCGGGTTCTGTCAGGTCGCCATCTTCCCATGTGCCGGACTGTTCTTCGCCGCTGGCATAGCGAATGGTGCCTTCGCCCTGACGCTTGCCACGCACGAATGTGCCTTCGTAGACGTCGCCATTGGCATAGGTGGCTGTTCCCGTTCCATCGATTTCGCCGTCGGCCCATTCGCCTTCATAGATAAAACCGTCGGCCATCATAATCTTGCCCGTCCCATCGCGTTTTCCCTGAACGAAGTTGCCTTCGTAGACAGTTCCATCCGAATAGGTGGCGATGCCCGGCCCGTCGCGCTGGCCGTCTTTCCAGCTGCCCTCATAGGTATAGCCGTCGGCAAAGGTCATTTTGCCTTGCCCGTCCATTCTAGCGTTTTTGAATTCGCCTTCGTAGACCAGACCATTCACATATGTGGCCACGCCCGTGCCTTCGATGACACCGTCGACCCACTGGCCTTCGTACACATTGCCATCCGGATAGGTGATCTTGCCGGTGCCATGCGCCAGGTCATTTTTAAATTCGCCTTCATAGACCGAACCGTCCGGATAGTTCACGGTGCCGGTGCCTTCGATCCGCCCGCTGACCCACTGGCCGACATAGACATAGCCGTCGGTGCCGGTGAATGTGCCGTCGCCCGCGCGTTGGTCGGCGACGAATGTGCCTTCGTATACATCGCCATTGGCATAGGTGACTTTGCCCGTCCCTTCGCGTTTGCCGTCGGCCAAACTGCCTTCGTACACATCGCCGTTGGATTGGGTCAGTTTGCCGGTGCCGTCGATCTGGCCGTTCTGCCATGTGCCTTCGTAGATCAACCCGTCAGGCATTTTGAGCGTGCCGTTGCCTTCGCGGACACCGCGGGCAAGATCGCCTTCATAGACCGCGCCATCGGGATATTCGATGCGGCCCGTGCCTTCTTTGATGCCGCGTATCCAGCCGCCTTCGTAGACATAGCCGTTCGGGCTTTCCATCCGGCCTGTGCCGTTGTGCAGAGCATTGTCAAACTGGCCTTCGTAACGAACGCCATTGGCATAAAGCGCCACGCCTTCGCCGCTGATCTTGCCATCGACCCATGTGCCTTCATAGGTGCCGCCGTCTTCAAAGGTGATTTTTCCTGTGCCTTCGGGTTTGCCAGCGACAAATTCGCCTTCGTAAACTGACCCGTTGGGAAACTCGGCACGGCCCTGGCCTAAAATCTCGCCATCGACCCATTCGCCTTCATAGACATAACCGTTGGGCAGGCGATAGATGCCGGTGCCGTGTTGCTTGCCGTCCTTGAAGGTGCCTTCATAGACGCCGCCATCGTCGTATTGTTTGGTAATTACTTCCTGCGCGATTGCACTGTTCATCGACAGTCCAAGCGCCAGAATACCTATTCCGATTGCCCGCATCATGGCTTTCCCCAATCCTCCCTCATCGGGCTTGTGTGCCCGCCCTGTTCATTGTCCGAGCGAGCCTAATCGACGGGTTGGAAGGCCGCAACGGTTTTCCCGTGTCACCCTTTCCCTTGGCCCGATCTCTGCTAAGACCACGCAAGGGATTGCGCCGGTTTTGCCGATGCGCTGGGTGAAGGGCGCTGCGCCCTGTGCCGCTCCCGGAAGGTATGGGTCACTAGAGGCGAAGGCCAATGGGCGAGAAATTTCGGCTGACACTGGCGCAGATGAACCCGACGGTGGGCGATCTTGCAGGGAATGCGGCTTTGGCCAAACAGGCCTGGGCAGCGGGCAAAGCAGCCGGGGCTGATATGGTGGCGCTGCCCGAGATGTTTATCACCGGGTACAATACGCAGGATCTGGTGATGAAGCCTGCTTTTACACGGGATGCGATGGCTCATATCGAGCGTTTGATGGCCGATTGCGCAGAAGGGCCTGCCCTGGCGATCGGTGGGCCGTTGTTGCAAGCGGGCAAGCTGTATAACGCGTATCACGTCCTGAAAGAGGGCCGGTTGGTGCGTCAGGTTCTGAAACATGATTTGCCGAACGAGACGGTGTTTGACGAGGTGCGTCTTTACGACAATGGGCCATTGGCTGGCCCTTATGATCTTGGCGTTGTCCGCGTCGGCACACCGATTTGCGAAGACGCTTGGCACGAAGAGGTGCCCGAGGCGCTGGAAGAATCGGGGGCTGAAATTTTGGTGGTGCCTAACGGTTCACCTTATTACCGGGGCAAGTTTGACACCCGCCTCAGTGTGATGGTGGCGCGCGTCGTCGAGACGGGTTTGCCTTTGGTCTATCTGAATATGGTCGGGGGGCAGGATGATCAGGTCTTTGATGGTGGGTCCTTTGTGCTGAACCCCGGCGGAAGCCTTGCGCTGCGCCTGCCGGTGTTTGACGAAGCAATTGCGCATGTCGATTTTGAGAAAACCGACGATGGTTGGCGCGCGCTGCCAGGCGAAATCGCGGCTTTGCCCGACGAATGGGAACAGGATTATCGCGTTACGGTGGAAGCGACGCGGGATTATTTTCGGAAAACCGGGTTTAAAAAGGCGCTTTTGGGGCTGTCTGGCGGGGTGGACAGCGCCATTGTCGCGACGATTGCAGCAGATGCGCTGGGTCCAGAGAACGTGCGTGGCGTGATGATGCCATCAGAATATACGTCGGATGAATCGCTGGAAGACGCCGCTGCGGTCGCCAAGGCGTTGGGCATTCAACTGGACACGGTGCCGATCAGCGGCCCGCGCGCCGCCATGACCGAAGCTCTGGCACCTTTGATGGCGGGCACCAAACCCGACACGACCGAGGAAAATATCCAGTCGCGCCTGCGCGGTGTGATCCTGATGGCGCTGTCGAACAAGTTTGGCGAGATGCTTTTGACCACAGGCAATAAATCCGAGGTCGCGGTCGGCTATGCAACGATCTATGGCGACATGGCGGGGGGGTATAACCCGATCAAGGACATGTACAAAATGCGTGTTTTCGAGACCTGCCGCTGGCGGAATGCAAATCACCGGGACTGGATGCTGGCACCCGCTGGCGCGGTTATTCCGACCAATGTTATAGAAAAGCCACCGACGGCTGAGTTGCGCGAAGATCAGAAAGACAGCGACAGCCTGCCCGACTATGCCGAGCTGGACGTGATCCTTGAGGCTTTGATCGACGATGAAAAATCGGTGGGCGAGCTGGTTGCCATGGGGTTTGACCGCGCGGTGGTGAAGAAGATCGAGCGGTTGGTTTATCTGGCCGAATACAAACGATATCAGTCTGCACCCGGCGCGCGTCTGACCAAACGGGCGTTCTGGTTAGATCGGCGTTATCCGATCGTGAACAGATGGCGGGACGAAAGCTGATCTTTCTGTTTATACTGGCTGAATGACGACGCCAGCTGACCCGTTGATAGATCATTCGTGCGTTTTGCAAGGACGCTTTAAAACCTGGAAGCCGGACCCCCATTCGTGGCCGGGCGCGGGGTTTCTTGTTTCAGACGGTCGGAAACCGATGTCGCTGACAACCGCATGTCTTGTAGGGCTTTATCCGTGACGCCTGATATCCCGCCCAATACTGGTTTGAACAAGCTGCGCGCGGTTCTGATTGGTGCGTTTGGTCTGATTGCCCTGGGTGTGGTGGCATTGATTGCTGATATTCCGGGTGGTCCGCGCTGGGGTGCGATGGCGGTTCCTTTTTTCATTGCTTTGGGCATTTTCTGGTATGCGGCGCGGCTGTATGCACGGCCGCCGAAAAGCGGGGGTTCGATAGCGTTTCGACCGGACGGGTTTGATCTTTACATTAAGCAGGCGTTTCGGCCCAAACGCCATCATGTCTTCAACTGGGCTGATCTGGACAGGATCGTGCATGCGGTGGGGGGGTATGGTGTGCGGTTCTTCGAGTTTCAGGTCACCGATGCGGCCGCCAAGCGGATGGGGCATATTCAGCCGACGGCACGGGAAAACCGGCCTGCGATTTTTGGGTTTCGGACGCTGCGGGTGTCAACAGTCCTGATAGGGCCATCGGCCGATGAGGTGGTTGCGCGCCTGGCGGAGGCCGCCAAGGATGCTGGGTTTGCCATCGAAAAAGAGAAGTTTCGGTTCGGGCCGTTTTTCAATCGCACGGTCTTTTCGGTCACGAAGTCTCAATAATTGTGAAAAATGTGACGCGACTTGCGAATTGAACGTTAATCCGGCCTTCCGGGTTGTGACCGCACGTCCTGCGTCTTAGATCACCCAGCATGAGGCGCTTTATCCCATTCTTGAAATCCCCCCCTGTGGTTTCGGTCATCCGTATGCAAGGCATGATTGCGTCTGGCGCGCGCGGGACGCTGAACGACCAGGCGCTGGCGGGGTTGATCCAGAAAGCTTTCACCAAAGGCAAGCCGACGGCAGTGGCCTTGTCGATCAATTCACCCGGCGGCAGTCCGACACAGTCGTCGCTGATCGCGGCCCGCATCCGACGGCTGGCGGAAGAGAAAGACGTCAAAGTCTATGCATTCGTCGAAGACGTTGCCGCCTCGGGCGGGTATTACATTGCCTCGGCCGCTGATGAGATTTGGGTAGATCGTCACTCTATCGTCGGCTCTGTTGGTGTGATTTCGGCAGGCTTTGGGTTTGACCAGTTGATCGACCGCTATGGGATCGAACGGCGCGTCTACACAGCGGGCAAGTCGAAAAGCATGGCAGACCCGTTTCAGCCCGAAAAGCCGGACGATATTGCGCGCATCAAGGCGTTGCAGGAACATATCCACGCGGGCTTTATTAATCACGTCAAAGACCGGCGTGGTGCGCGTTTGAACACCGACACCGAGTTGTTCGATGGGTCCATCTGGGTTGGCGACGAAGCTATGCCAACCGGTCTGATCGACGGGGTCGGGCATCTGGTGCCGAAGATGAAAGAAGTCTTTGGCGACAAGGTGCAATTGCGTCCATATCAGATGAAAAAGCCGTTCTTCAGCCGGTTTGGGGCGTCTCTTGTCAGCGATGCACTGGCCGAGGTTGAGGATCGGGCGGCCTATGCGCGGTTCGGTCTGTAGCAGATGTTGCTGAAGATCGTTTCCCTTTTTCTGGTTTTCATTGTTGCCCTTGGCATGTTCGGCAAACTGAGCCTCCTTTTGCCTAAAAAAATGCGTGCAGCGAAATGTGCGGAATGCGGGCGGCACAGGATTGGTAAGGGCGCTTGTCCTTGCGGGAAAGGCTGACATGCTGGTCTGGGTCACGCTTGTCCTTGGTCTGGGCGTTCTTCTGATTGCAGGCGACCTGCTGGTACGCGGTGCTGTCAATGTTTCGCTGAGGCTGGGTGTGCCTGCGCTTATCGTCAGTCTGACGATCGTGGCATTTGGCACGTCGGCGCCTGAAATGCTGATTTCCATTGATGCGGTTCTGTCAGGCGCGCCGGGGTTGGCTTTGGGCAATGTGGTCGGGTCGAACACTGCCAATGTGTTGTTGGTGCTGGGGGCGCCTGCGCTGATCTCGAAACTGCATTCGGCCGAATTCGACACCCGCCGCAGCTATGTGATGATGATCGGGGTAACTTTGTTCTTCATCGCGCTATGCTTCTTTGCGCCATTGACGTGGTGGCATGGGGCAGCGCTTTTACTGGTTCTGTCGATTGTCTTGTTCGATCAGGCGCGCGCGGCGCGGGCTTATCGCAAGAAAAATGCGGCAGAGGACGAGGATGTCGAAGGGGCCGACCCCACGTTGCCGGGATGGAAGATCGCGCTGTTTCTTGTTTTGGGTTTGATCGGTTTGCCTCTGGGCGCAAGCCTGTTTGTCGACAGTGCTGTTGAAATCGCCGAGCAATTCGGTGTGTCTGACAGTGTGATTGGCCTGACACTGGTGGCCCTTGGTACGTCGCTTCCCGAACTTGCCACGACGGTCATGGCAGCGATCCGGCGGCAGGCTGATGTGGCCATCGGCAATGTGATCGGGTCGAATATTTTCAATCTGGCCGCAATCATGGGGGTGACGGCGCTGGTTGGTCCGGTGCCTGTGGTCTGGCCGTTTCTGGCTTATGATCTGTGGGCGATGCTGGGTGCGTCGCTGCTTTTGATCCCTTTCGTGTTCACCAAGTCGCGCGACCTGACACGGCGCTGGGGGGCGCTGCTTTCCGTCCTATATATCCTTTATATTATCATGGTGGTGATGCACGGATGAGCGCGGGAAAAGCACTGGTCACGGGCGCGGGCAAAAGATTGGGGCGCGAGATCGCACTTTATCTGGCTGGGCGCGGATTTGATGTTGCCATTCACTATATGCGTTCAGCCGATGAAGCTGAGGCGGTTGCCGCTTTGTGCCGGGCAGCAGGGGTTGATGCGTCTACGCTGCAGGCCGACCTAACAATCGAAGCCGATATGCAAAGCCTGGTGCCGCAGGCTGTCGAGGCGCTGGGTGGTCCTTTGACGGTTTTGGTCAATTCCGCGTCCATATTTGAGCATGACACAATCCAGACGGCGACCCGCGAGAGTTGGGACCAGCATATGGAATCAAACCTGCGCGCGCCCTTCGTCTTAACTCAGGCTTTCGCTGTGCAGGCGCCCGAGCCGTCCTATGACGATACGTGGAATGAACCCACCGCGAATGCGCTTGTCCTGAATATGATTGACCAACGGGTGCGGAAACTGACACCGCATTTCGCGTCTTATACCCTTGCGAAAGTTGGACTTTGGGCGCTGACCAAAACCGGCGCACAGGCGCTTGCGCCAGCGATCCGGGTCAATGCGATCGGGCCGGGGCCGACCATGCAAGGCACACGTCAGAGCCGCGAACATTTTGCGGCGCAAAGGGCGGGCACCATTATGAAACGCGGTGCAGCCCCGTCTGATGTTACGCATGCGGTCGGCTATCTTCTGGATGCGCCCAGCGTGACGGGTCAGTTGATCTGCGTCGATGGAGGTCAACATTTGGGCTGGATGACCCCGGATGTCGCAGGCGTCGAGTGACCGAAATCTTCGAAAATCTGCCATGCCAGACCAAAGTTTTGCACCGGTCGCGTCTGACTTCACAGTTCCGTTACAAAAAGTATAGGAATTTCAGATGTTTGCGCTAAACAGTAAAAAATAGTGAATGTTTTCAGCCACTTGATTTTGTGCCTAAAAATTAGGCAAATCGCTGAAGCGGTTTTAAAACAACAAAAATTTGTGGATGTCTGAGAGTTGTCCAAAGACTTATCCACACAATCTGTGAAAAGGTTTTGTCTTGTACCCGCTATGGGATTTGTGCAGCCAGACATAGAATCATGAGTGACGCGAACCACACCCAAACACCGACCGGTCATGCGGTCATTCAGGGCTTTCTGAAAACGCTGGACGCGTCGCCGGGCGTGTATCGGATGCTGGATCAGAAAGGCGCGGTTTTATACGTGGGCAAGGCCCGCAGCCTGAAGGCGCGTGTGTCGTCCTATGCACGCCCCACGGGGCACAGCCCGCGCATCGCACGTATGATCCGCGAAACCGCTTCGATGATGTTTCTTACGACGCGCACGGAAACCGAAGCGCTGCTTTTGGAACAGAATCTGATCAAGCAGCTAAAGCCGCGCTACAACGTGCTTTTGCGGGACGATAAATCTTTTCCGAACATTTTGGTGTCAAAAGAACATGGTTTCCCCCAGATCAAAAAGCATCGCGGCGCAAAGCGGGAAAAGGGCGATTATTATGGCCCATTCGCAAGCGCTGGTGCGGTGAACCGGACGCTCAATCAATTGCAAAAGGTTTTCTTGCTGCGCAATTGTTCCGACACGACATTTGAAAGCCGGACGCGGCCTTGCCTGTTGTACCAGATCAAACGCTGTTCGGCCCCTTGCGTTGGCTACATCAGCGATGAGGATTATGACCAGTTGGTGCGCGATGCCGAACGGTTTTTGCGGGGGCGGACGACCAAGGTTCAAGAAAAGCTGGCCGAAGATATGCAGGCTGCGTCCGAAGCAATGGAATTTGAACGTGCGGCGGCCCTGCGGGACCGCTTGAAGGCGCTGACCTATGTTCAGGGTACGCAAGCGATCAACCCGGCAGGCGTGGCTGAAGCAGATATCATTGCGTTGCATCTGGACGGGGGGCAAGCCTGTGTGCAGGTGTTTTTCATCCGGGCCAATCAGAATTGGGGCAACCGCGACTACTATCCGCGCACCGGTGCTGGTGCAGACGCGCGCGAGGTGATGCAGGCGTTCATTGGTCAGTTTTACGACGACAAAGATCCGCCCCGGCAACTTCTTTTGTCGGATGCCATCGAAGACGCCGACCTGATGGCAGAGGCTTTGGCCGAGAAGGCCGGTCACAAGGTCGAGATCTTGGTGCCGCAAAGGGGTGAGAAGAAAGAACTTGTGGCGGGCGCGTTGCGGAATGCGCGGGAAAGTCTGGCGCGGAAGATGTCAGAAACTGCGACGCAGGCCAAACTGCTGAAAGGCCTGTCCGAGGCGCTGGACCTTGATGGTCCGCCCGCGCGGATCGAAGTTTATGACAACAGCCATATTCAAGGCACCAATGCTGTCGGCGGTATGATCGTTGCGGGTGCCGAGGGATTTTTGAAAAGCCAGTACCGCAAATTCAACATCAAAGACACGGAACTGACGCCCGGGGATGACTTTGGCATGATGCGCGAAGTGCTGACGCGGCGCTTTAAACGTTTGTTGAAAGAAGACCCGGACCGGCAGTCTGATGCCTGGCCTGATCTTTTGCTGATCGACGGGGGCGCGGGGCAAGTCAGTGCCGTGCACGATGTCATGTGCGAACTGGGGGTCGAGGATGTGCCGATGGTCGGTGTGGCCAAAGGCGTGGACCGCGATGCGGGAAAAGAAGAATTTCACCGCCATGGCGGTCGCCCCTTTGCGCTTAGGCGCGGTGATCCGGTGCTGTACTTCATTCAGCGCATGCGGGACGAGGCGCATCGTTTCGCCATCGGCGCGCATCGCGCGAAGCGTGCCAAGGCCGTGGGCGCCACACCTTTGGATGAAGTGCCGGGGGTCGGGGCCACACGGAAACGGGCGCTTCTTTCGCATTTCGGATCTGGCAAGGCTGTCAGCCGGGCAGGGTTGGACGACCTGAAAGCTGTCGATGGTATTTCAGCTGCGCTGGCGCAGACGATTTACGATTATTTTCACGACAAGGGCTAAGGCGTCAGGCGCTCATGGCCGTTGCGACGCCTGTGTAAATCGCCGCGCTCGCGGCCAGAACGAAGACATGCCAAATCGTATTGTGATACGGCAGGCGTGTCCAAAGGTGGAAAACTACGCCGATGGAATAGAGGATGCCGCCCACCGCGATCATCTGAAAGACGGTTTGCGGCAGTCCTTTGAATACGTCAGCGCCAAAGGTAACGCCCCCCCATCCCATGCCGAGATAAAGGAGGATCGACAAGATTTTCCAGCGTGCGGGCGAAATCAGTTTCAGTATGATCCCGAACACAGCCACCGCCCATAGGACCGCTGCCAACACAAAGCCTTGCCCTGCAATCAGTGCGAAAGCGGTATAGGTGCCAACGATCTTCAAATAGATGGCCGAATGATCCAGCCGCCGGAAAAGCCAAGTCCAGTTCGGGTGGGGAAACATGTTGTAAAGGGCCGAACACACGATCATCGCGGTCAGGCAAAGGCCATATACAATTGCGGCCGTATCGCGCCCTGTGATGCCAGTTGATGTGGCCAGATCGATCAGAAACGGTACAGCGAGAACTACACCGGCTAGTCCGGTCAAATGCACCGCCATGTCCGACAGATATTCCGGGCGCGTATAGTTAGCCCGTCTGTTTTGCTCGTACCCCATGACACACTCATACCATCTGAACGTAACAAGCCTACGGCATTTCTCGCCGATCGCAAACTTGCAGGGCTTTCCCTTTGTCGGCGGGCGGATTATCCCTTGACTATGACCTGGAATATTCCAAACATTCTGACCGTTCTGCGCCTGCTGGCGGCGCCCGGAGTTGTTCTTCTATTCCTTTACTTCACGCGTCCTTGGGCGGATTGGTTTGCGTTGATCCTGTTCGTTGGCGCTGCCGTCACAGATTGGTTTGATGGCTATCTGGCGCGACTTTGGAAGCAGGAAAGCAAATTTGGCGCCATGCTGGACCCCATTGCAGACAAGGCTATGGTTGTTATCGCACTGTTGCTGATTGCCGGGCTTTCAGGCGTCAATCGATCCGATGGGATGGACCCGTGGATTCTGTTGCCCGCAACTGTCATTATCTTTCGCGAGGTATTTGTTAGTGGTCTTCGCGAATTTCTGGGGGACACCGCGGGCACGCTTAAGGTCACCAAACTGGCCAAGTGGAAAACCACGACTCAGATGGTGGCAATTGGTGTTCTGTTCGGCACCGGTATTTTCCAACATATGTTCATCGAGCGTACCGTCGGTATGGACCCTACAGTGATTTCGGAAATCTTCGCGGGCGGGGATGATCCGTTGAATTTGCTTTTGATCCAGAACGCCTATTGGGCGACCTGGTGGATTGGGGTCGGCCTTCTTTGGGTTGCGGGAATTTTGACGTTGATCACGGGCCTTGATTACTTTCGAAAGGCGATGCCTTTTCTGAAGGACGAGGCATGATTGACGTCCTCTATTTTGCGTGGTTGCGGGAACGGATCGGCGTGCCGAAAGAGCAGGTCGAGGCCACGTTTCCCACCGTCGCCGCATTGGTTGAATATCTCAGGGCCCAAAGCGACGCGCATGCGCTGGCGTTTTCGGATATGTCTGCCGTGCGCGTTGCTGTCGATCAGGAACTGACCGAGATGTCGGCGCCCTTGGGTGGCGCGCGTGAAGTGGCGTTCTTTCCGCCCATGACAGGCGGATGAGCGTCCGCGTTCAGTCCCAGCCCTTCGACATGGGCGACGAAGTGCGTGCGTTTACTGCTCGTGTTGGTGGCGCGGGCGCGGTTGTGACTTTTTCGGGCCTTGTGCGTGATGAAGGCGGCACATTGTCAGCGATGGAGATCGAGCATTACCCCGCCATGACCGAAAAAGCGCTGGAAGATATCCGCGCCGAGGCTGTTGAACGCTGGGCGCTGGACGACGCGGTGGTTATTCATCGTTTTGGGTCTTTGAAGCCGGGCGAGCAGATTATGATGGTGGCAACGGCCGCACGGCACCGGGCAGATGCGTTTCAGGCGGCCGAATTTTTGATGGACTATCTGAAATCCCGCGCACCGTTTTGGAAAAAGGAAATCGGCGCGGATGGTGAAGCCTGGGTCGCGGCCAAGGACGCCGACGAAGCAGCGCTGGATCGTTGGTAGTCGTTACTCGTTTTCGCGCAAGACAGCGCCCGCCAGATAGAGCGAGCCGCAGATCAGCACCCGCGCCATCGGTTCCCGGCTCACGATGTCGCGCAGCGCGTCTTCGATGGATGGTGCGACCACCGTTTCAAGCCCAACCTTGGTTGCCGCTTTTGCCGTTTCTTCGGCAGGCAAGGTGGCCGTTTCGCCCGGTATGGCGACAGCATGCAGGCTTGTCGCAAGATTGGACAAAGGCCTTAAATAGCCGCTGACGTCTTTGGTCGACAGCATTCCGCAAATCAGATGCGTTGGCCTTTCGGGCATTTCTGACAGCGTTTCCGCCAAAGCCGCACCCGCCGCAGGATTGTGCCCGCCGTCGAGCCAAAGTTCGGCTTTGCCTGCCAGTTCAACAAGCGGGCCTTTGGTCAGGCGCTGCATGCGGGCCGGCCAATGGACTTTTTGTACCGCGGCCTCGCATGCGGTTTCGCCGAAACCCAAATGCCGAAGTGCTGCGACGGCCATTGCTGCATTGGCAAATTGATGCGGACCGCGCAGGGTTGGGCGCGGCAAATCCAAAAGCCCGGCGTCATCCTGAAAAACCAACCGCCCGCGATCTTCCTGAAAGTGCCAGTGCTGCCCATAGGCCAGAACCGGCGCGCCCAGTTTGGCGGCTTCGGTTTCGATGACGTCAAGCGCTGACTCGTGCTGAGGCCCGACAATGACCGGAACGCCTCGCTTTATGATCCCTGCTTTTTGAAACGCAATTTCGGGGATGGTTTCGCCCAGAAATTGCTGATGGTCGAGATCAATCTGGGTGATGATCGTCAGGCGTGGCGCGTCAATAACATTGGTGGCATCATGTCGCCCCCCAAGGCCAGTTTCCAAAAGTGTCCAATCGCCTTTGGTGCGCACAAAGGCCAAAAGTGCAGCAACGGTTGTGATCTCGAAATAGGTGATCGTTGCACCATCGTTGGCGTTATAAACCTCGTCCAGAATATCCGTCAGCGCCTCTTCCGTGATCAATTCACCGGCGACACGGATACGTTCATGAAAGCGCGCCAGATGGGGGGATGTATATGCGTGTACGCGCTGACCAACGGCTTCTAGTCCCGCACGGATCATCGCCTGTGTCGAGCCTTTGCCGTTGGTGCCCGCCAGATGAATGACCTCTGGCTGGGATAAATGCGGGTCGCCCACCGCCGCAAGGCAGCGGCCCATACGATCTAGCGTCAGATCAATGATCTTGGGATGAAGCCGCTGCATCCGTTCCAGAACAGCGTCAGAGGAAGAAAAAGCCGACATCGGAGGTTTCACCGGGGCCTAGCCCGCGGCTTCTGCCTTGTCGTCGGGCGCATCGACGTCGGGCGCCGGCAATTCGCCTTTGACCGCAGGGGGCATGTTCAGCAGCATACGCAAAATAGTCGTCAGTTCGTCTTTCATCTGATGGCGATGGGTCACGCGGTCGAGCATCCCGTGGTCCAGCAGATACTCAGCGCGCTGAAAGCCTTCGGGCAGTTTTTCGCGGATCGTCTGTTCGATCACACGTGGCCCGGCAAAGCAGATAAGAGCATTGGGTTCGGCGATGTGTACATCGCCCAGCATCGCATAAGACGCCGTGACACCGCCGGTCGTCGGATGGGTCAGCACCACGATATATGGCAGACCGGCTTCTTTCAGCATTTCGATGGCCACGGTTGTTCGCGGCATTTGCATCAAAGACAGGATGCCTTCTTGCATCCGTGCGCCCCCGGCTGCCGAAAATAGGATCAGCGGGCGTTTCAAGGCTACGGCTCGTTCGGCGGCGGCGATGATAGCGTTGCCCACGAACATGCCCATGGACCCGCCCATGAAGGTGAAGTCCTGACAAGCGACGACAACGGGTGTTCGGTGAATTTCGCCCTCGGCGACCAGCATCGCTTCGGTTTCGCCGGTTGTGCGCTGGGCAGCCTTTAAGCGGTCCGGGTAACGTTTCTGGTCGCGAAACTGCAACGGGTCGGCGACCGGCGCCGGCACGTCGACTTCCGTGAATGCCCCATTGTCAAAAAGTGCAATCAGACGATCCCGCGCGGTTAGCCCCATATGGTGGTCGCAATTCGAGCATACCGCCAGGCTTTCGGTCAATTCCCGATGGAACAACATTGTCCCGCATTCGGGGCATTTGGTCCAAAGGTTCTCGGGCACTTCCCGGCGCGAGAAGAGCGAGTTGATCTTTGGTCGGACGTAGTTCGAAATCCAGTTCATATGCCGCTGCCCGTCTAATTTCTGTTCAGTTAAGCCTGACGGCAAAGAATTGCAATCAAGCGCTTTGTGGCAGGCCCACTTGCCCCCGGACGCGCGCTTCTCTATCCCTCTTTGAAATCTCGGGGGAGGCGTTCCAGATGCTTAAGAAAAAGTTCGACAAATCCAAATTGCCCAGCCGGCATGTGACCGAAGGCCCGTCCCGTGCGCCGCATCGGTCTTACTATTACGCGATGGGGATCAGCGAAGAAGAAATTGCTCAGCCATTTATTGGCGTCGCCACGTGCTGGAACGAAGCCGCGCCTTGTAATATCGCGCTGAATCGTCAGGCGCAGGCTGTAAAGCTGGGTGTCAAAGAAGGCTTTGGCACGCCACGCGAGTTTACCACCATCACCGTCACAGATGGCATCGCGATGGGGCATGAAGGCATGCGGTCGTCACTTGCGTCGCGTGAAGCTATCGCTGACACAGTCGAACTGACGATGCGCGGTCACTGCTATGATGCGATCGTTGGGCTTGCAGGATGCGACAAGTCGTTGCCGGGTATGATGATGGCGATGGTGCGCCTGAATGTGCCAAGCGTCTTTATCTATGGCGGGTCGATCATGCCGGGCCGGTTCAATGGCAAGGATGTCACCGTTCAGGACGTGTTCGAAGCGGTCGGCCGCCATCAGGCAGGTCAGAATTCAGACGAAGAACTGCGCGCCTTGGAGAAAGTCGCGTGCCCATCTGCTGGCGCATGTGGCGGGCAATTTACCGCAAACACCATGGCCTGCGTATCAGAAGCGATTGGTCTGGCGCTGCTTAACTCGTCAGGTGCGCCTGCGCCCTATGAAAGCCGTGACGCCTATTCGACCGCCAGCGGTCTTGCCGTGATGAGCCTTCTTGAAAAGAATATCCGGGCCCGCGATGTGGTGACCCGAAAGAGCCTTGAAAACGCGGCCCGTATTGTGGCCTGCACAGGCGGCTCTACGAATGCCGGTTTGCATTTGCCTGCTATCGCACATGAAGCGGGGATCGAGTTTACGCTTGAAGATGTGTGCGACATTTTCCGCGACACGCCTTATTTCGTTGATCTGAAGCCGGGCGGTCAGTTTGTGGCCAAGGATCTGTACGAAGTCGGTGGCGTTCCTGTCGTAATGAAAGAACTTCGCAAAGCGGGCCTGATCCACGAAGACTGCATGACCGCGAGTGGCGAGACAATTGGCGAAGCCTTGGACAAGATCGAAGGCGAAGCCGACGGCACAGTGATCTATCCGATCGAGAAACCGATCACCAAGACCGGTGGCGTTGTCGGGTTGAAAGGCAATCTTGCCCCCGAAGGCGCAATCGTAAAGGTCGCCGGTATGTCCGAAGACGAACAGGTCTTTACCGGCCCGGCGCGTGTGTTTGAATGCGAAGAAGACGCGTTCGAAGCGGTGAAGCAGCGCGCTTACAAGGAAGGCGAAGTTTTGGTTATTCGCAACGAAGGACCGGCGTCGGGACCAGGCATGCGTGAAATGCTTGCAACCACAGCGGCGCTTTCGGGTCAGGGAATGGGCAAAAAAGTAGCGCTTATCACCGATGGCCGGTTTTCGGGCGCGACACGCGGCTTTTGCGTTGGGCATGTCGGCCCGGAAAGCGCGCGCGGCGGCCCGATTGGCAAACTGCGCGATGGCGATGTGATCACAATTGATGCGCTGACTGGTGCTATTTCGGTCGATGTCTCGGATGCCGAGCTGGAAAGCCGGGAATATGTGCCGCGTGAGACGATCTATGCATCTGGTGCGCTTTGGAAATACGCTCAACTTGTTGGCCCGACCCATCTTGGCGCGGTCACGCATCCGGGTGCTGAGATGGAAAAGCATATTTATGCCGACCTATAAGGCCGCGGTTCTTCCGCTGCTTTTTGCCCTGGCCGCTTGCAGCGAGGGCTTCGAGGTTACACGAAAAGCACCCGAGCAAGTTCTTTTGCCCGACGGCACGGTTGTTGCGGGGGCCGACGGTTGGTGCGTTGACGAGACGACGTTACGGTCGGGTAGTGATACGTCGGTTGTTGTTCTGGGAAGCTGTGCGGCCCTTGCGCGAAACCCCGAGGCCCCGCGACCGGATGTGCCCGGTATTGTGACCGTTTCCGTGGAAACGCAGCCCGGTGCGTCGCCGACGGTTGACGACCTAACCGCTTTTTTCGGCACTGAAACCGGCCGCACGGTGCTTGCGGAAGATGGGCAAGCAGACAGCGTCGAGGTCTTGGAAGTCCGTGTTGAAGAAGACGTACTTTACATTCGCAGCCGCGATTCCAGTGCCGCGACCGGCGCGAATAGTCAGAATTGGCGAGCGGTTTTCATGCTGGCCGGCCGGTTTGTGTCGGTCTCGCTGTTCGGACGCGCGGATCGCCCTATTCCAACCGAAGACGGCTTTGCCGCCATCACAGCACAGACACGAGAGCTGCGTCTGGCCAATCTTGGTTAAGACGGCGTTAAAAAAGTTTGTCTAGTTCGATGCGGGACATTGCCTGTAAAAGCGTGTCATGGGTATTCTTCGGTAAGCTGAACAAGGGGCGGGATACGTGTTCGGGCTGCTTGATAAGGGGACATTGCGTCGATGGGATCGTGCCGCGCGCGCGGTGACGACGCTTGAGGCGAAGCGTTTAAAGTCGCTGCGCCAACGCGCCCGTTCGCTTAGCCGCCGGGTGGACAAAGTGCTGCATGTGGCCGAGGGCCGCCTTGCGTTACCCTTGGCCGGTCAAGCCGCCATCAGAAGGCCGATGCATTCAGACTGGGCCTGGCGGCCCGAGTTATGGCACGGCCCGATTAAGCCGAGTGGGTTTGCCATGGTGGAAAACAAAACGGCCGTTGGGCGCGAAGCCAAAGTGTTCCACGATTGCACTCTCAGCGAATTGTCGATCCGTCAATTGCGCAACACGCGGGCCGAGGACATTGCGGCTTATGGCGTGCGTCTGGACGTTTTCCAGTTTGATGGTTCCTTCCTTAGCCTTGTTATTGATCTGCCCAAAGAGGGTACCGAAGGTATGACGCGCCGCCATGTGGTTCGTCTTTCGTTGCGCATTGAATCCGAGAAGCCGCTGGAGGTCTTTGGGCGCATGAATGTCCGGCATGGTCCGAATGTCGAACAAATGGTGCGCGAGTTTGAAGGATCACACGGCGAATATGTGGTAGAGTTTGACATGGCCGCATCCCGGTTGAATGAAGCTAGAGTTGAAAGAGGCTGGATTGACTTGATCTTTGAAGGGCCGGAAATGAACGCCATAACCTTGCGCGACGTTACGCTTAGCCGACGTCCCCGCGCAGAACTGTAGGAGCAACCGCGCTGTCTGACATGACGCTTACACGCATGCGTTTGGCCGAAGGTGTTTGGGAAGGCTTGTTGTCCGCCAGTACTAAAGCGGCGCCCAAGCTGTTGTTGCGCCATCGCGACGAATTGGTGGGTGAGCCTGAAACGGTTGAAACCGAACCTGCGGCCGGCGAGGTGGCGCGTTGGCTTGTGCGGTTCCGTTTGCCGACCGAGCGGTTGTCGGATGGGGTTCAGACCTTTGTGATCGAAGACGCCTCGACGGGTGATGCACTGGCGCATGAGACGATATTTGCGGGCGAAATCGTTGATGACGATATCCGCGCCGAGGTTTCACTTTTGCGAGCCGAACTGGACTTGTTGAAGCGTGCTTTCCGGCGGCATTGTTCGGAGACCTGACGTTGGCCCTCAGGACACACGCGTAGAACGTTCATCGTTCAGTATGCGCAGTGCATCAAGGCTGGCTTTCAAAACAAGCTCTTGCGACACCAGATGTGCAAGGTCTTTCAAAAGCTGAATGTCGCGTTCTTGCCAAGCACGTTGACGTACCTGAAAAACGCTTAAGGCGGCTGGCGGGTTGTCTGCGGCCCCAAAAACCGGGCTGATCAAAAACGATCCAATGCCCAAGATTGATGCCTCGGGCGTGTCTGCATGAGTGCGGCTTAGATCATCAATCGCGGTCGTTGCACCTGTTTCGCGTGCTTCGCTGCTGATTGAGCCACTTAAAAGGAAGGTCTCGTTCCTGTACTTGCTGTTCGAGGCGATACGCAATTTTGCGACCGAGGCCAATTCGTCGAAAACAATCAGCGCAGCGCAATCGACCCCCAATAAGCGCGCCGCATTGGCGACAACCGTGTTTGCACCGCGAAGCGGGGGGCCATCCACCAGATCAAACCGGTGGACTTTGGCTTGTGCCAATCCGAAATCCCTTTCGATCGTCATCGCGCATCCCTCACGTAACAATAAAATTTTTAATCTAGGTTAAAAATTCATTAACAAACTGAGGTAGTTATGGATTCCACTTCATCCGAAAGTTAGCCACAAACTGATCTTTAGTAAAACTATTGATCAATCGAAGGATATATTTCGCGAAAATTAAGACCAATTGTGGCATCAAGATCGTTTTGTTCGCGGGTCTAGCCCTGGTCTTTCGACAGCACAAACCGCTTGTCGCAATATCCGCATTCGACCCATCCTGTCTTGCCATCAATGGTCAACCAGACGCGAGGATGCCCCAAGGCCCCTTCGCCGCCATCGCAAGCAACCCGTGTTTCGGTCACGACTTCGGTTTCAGGCGGTGGTGTGTTGTCCATTCCGGGCATAAACAGCGTTCCTCTGGCGATGCGGCTTTTTGTATAGTGGTTTGGAAGTTTGCAGAAAAGCGTAAATCAGCCCGCCTGCAACATGCGGCCCAGTGGGCGGCCTGCCAGAATATGCAGGTGAAAATGTGGGACGTCTTGCACCCCGTCTTCGCCTGCGTTCGAGATGATGCGATAGCCTGCGCCTTGATCCGGACTGACCGCCAGTTTGGTGCAAATCTTACCAAAACTGCGCCAAAAGTCCGTGATTTCAGCGTCGCTTGCGTTCAGCGCAAAGTCATCTGCGGTCACATAAGCTCCTTTGGGTATGACCAGCACATGATGCGGGGTCTGTGGCTGAATATCCGCAAACGCCAGCGTGTGATCGGTTTCCATAACGGTTTTGTTAGGGATCTCGCCGCGCAGTATCTTGGCAAAAATGTTTTGATCGTCATAGGCGTACGGCATGTCTGGTCCTCAGTCTAAAAACAGATAGTCGGCGGCGGCGATTTCTTTGGCCTGCGCGGGTTCAATATCCAGGAACTTGGCCAAGGGACGCGCGTTTTCGTCCTGATTTGCCTTTTCGCTGATCCTGTAGAATTCGGGAAAATTCTGATCGCGGATCAATTCGCTTTCCCGGAACACATCGTTGCGTATTGTCGGCAGCAAAGTCTTAAAGGTCTCTGGCGACGTGTGTTCCCCCGCAAGGCCAACCCGTTTGGCATGGCCTTCCAAATAGGCATCGGTGTACTGGCAATCGATTTCCAGAAGCCGCGTTTCGCTGCGGTCGGAATAAAAATCGCTGAACAGTTCAAGGTTCGACGGATCAAGACAAATCAGCAAGCGGTCGGTTTCGTAGTAGTCGAACAACATCCGCATCATCGCGCGTCGATGTCGGGTTCGCTTGGCCAGCGTCGCCTGAATGCCGCCCAGATCGGGAAGGGGAGTGTCTTCTTCGTCAAACAGATACTCGATTTTCGGCAGGTTCGAATGCGCCCCGATTGCGTCCAATAGCCGCTTGGCGACGTGCCATTTCTTGCAGGTCACGATCAGCAAGGCCCGCTCGCGCCCGATCGTCGAATCCTTTTCCCAAAAGCGCGGGGCGAACCTTTCGCCGATCCGGCCGCGCCCTGTCAGAAACTCGAACAACCGGGGCCCTTCATTCGAGGTCTGAAATGAAACACCGGTTTGCGTGTACAGCTTGCCCAACTGAGCTTTCAGCTCGCGCGCGTCCGGGCTGATCTTTCGGGCGAATAAGTAATCCTGCGCCAGCAGCAGGTCATAGTGGTCATTGTACAGCGTCACCGGCATCCCGTAGTCTGTGAACATCAGAAAAGTCAGCGTGCGGTTGTCGATTTCGTTGGCGGGGATCAGATGGCGGACAAGCGTCTGAAAGAATGTCTCATCAGGAATCCACGTCGTTCTGAAAAATCGGATGATGTCGCGTCGGCTGGCGACCAGTTCGAGAATGGCTTCGACCGTTCGACGGCGCAGGCACCACCATTGGCTGCCGATCATAATTTGTAAGTCGCTGGGGATCTTTCGCGTCAGGCCCATTCGTTTTTGCAGGTTGTACGAGGCATAGAATCGTTTCGCCTGGCTGCGTTCGTTGAACCAGTGGCGATAGACCAGACGTTCTTCCTTGAAACCCGTCTTGATCCAGTCGCTTTCGAAAAAATCGTAGCTTTCGATATAATCGACGTCGTGTGCTTCGATGAACGTGCGTGCATATTCCGCCGTTTTGATCGGCATGCAATCGCCCGACACCATATAGAAATGCGTGGCTTTCGGGAAAGCGTCTACCGCTGCCTTGACCGCTTCCAGGGTTGCAGCAACCAAGCTCCATTCGCCCCAGCCACATTTCAGGCGGCGCTTGGGGAACACGACGTGTGAGTTATCTGCCAAGGCTTGTCGTAAGGCGTCATAGTCGAACTTTGAGGCGTTTGCGTCGAAATGGATCGAGACCGCGTCACCGACACTGGTCAACCGGGTTGCCTGACGCACAACCGAATCCACATCCTTGTGGCAAAGCAGTATGTAGGCAATCTGGCCCACGTTGCGTTCATCCCTTTGCCCTAAACCTCGGTCACATGGGTGTAACGTGCGTCGAGGATTGAAGAAACCTTTGAAGTTTGCTTTTTTCCGACGGGATTGAAACAAAGCACTCTTAGCTAGTGACGAATAGAAGGTTGGTCGCCACATGGGTTTTCCAGGTACGTGGATGACACTAAGCGAAAGTATGGTCTATCGGGTGGTGCCAAAATGCGCCTGCTCGACCATTGGTCAGATCATGTATTTTTCGGATCATGGTTCGTTCTACGAGGGTGACATCCATGATGCGCAGGATGGGCTTCACAAATGGGCGCAGGACCATAGCCAAGATGCGATCACGGCGAATGTCCGTCAGCACAAAAGTTTTTCATTCACCTGTGTGCGCAATCCTTACACCCGCATTTTGTCTTCGTTTTTCGACAAGATCTGTGGTGTGCAACGGAACGGGCAGCGGTATCGCGGCAACTTGATTCCGCAGCTTAGCCAACAATACGGGATCAATGCCGACGGTGACTTTGATCAAGTCGCTATGTTTCGTCGCTTTCTGTTATTCGCGCGCGACACCATCACATACCGCAAGCCGATGGACCCGGACATTCATTGGTCAGCCATTTCTGGGCATATCTCGACATTCATTGTGAACGGCGGTCGGTATGACAAGATCTTCTGGACCGAAAAGTTCAATGACGGGATGCAAAGCGTGCTGGACAGGGTCGAGGTGAAAGTGCCAGTCGATCTGGCGGACATTCCTCGTTTCAATGAAAGCGAGGGACACGGACCAAAGCGCGCCTATCCGGTTGAGGACTTTTTTGACGATCTGTCGATGCATCTGGTCTACGAGATCTATAAACGCGACTTCGAACTTTTCGGATACGACTTTGAAAATCCCGGGCAGGCAGCACCGGTGCGCGAGATCGATCTTGATGAAGTTCATAAGAAACTTGGCAGCTAGGGCTGTACCGAATCGTTCGCTTTAGCTGCGCCGCAGCATCTGCGGCAATCCTGAAATCTCCGAGTTTCAGCGGTAAAGTCTACCGGTTTCTCCACCGATTTCAGCGCATTAGTCCGCAGATTCCACATTTTTCTACTGCATCGCATGTTTCGCGCAAGTTCCCTTCGACATATATTGTAAAAGTCGCAAGAATGCGTCGGAAGAAAAAAACAACTCGGGGGGAGAGATGATACGGTCCGAACTGGTTCAGAAAATCGCCGACGAGAACCCCCACCTTTACCAACGGGATGTCGAACGGATCATTTCCACCATCTTTGACGAAATCATCGAAGCCATGGCGCGCGGTGATCGGGTCGAGCTGCGTGGTTTCGGTGCGTTCTCTGTCAAAAAACGTGACGCGCGTGTGGGTCGCAATCCAAGAACGGGCGCAAGCGTCTCGGTCGAGGAAAAGCACGTGCCCTTCTTCAAGACCGGTAAACTTCTAAGGGACCGGCTAAACGGAAAGTCCTAATGCGACTGATCAAGTATTTTGTTCTGGCCATCATCGCGATCGGCCTTGTTGCGGTTGCCCTGGCCAACCGCGGCACGATGACACTGCGGCTTTTGCCTGACGCGTTGGCGGATCTGGCGGGTATCAATTTTGAGCTTACATTGCCGATTTTCATCGTCATCCTTGGCACCTTTCTTCTGGGCCTGTTTTTTGGGTTCATTTGGGAATGGCTGCGCGAACACAAACATCGCGCAACCGCGAAAACCGAACAGCGGGAACGCGAGCGTTTGGAACAGGAAGTGCGCAAAGTCTCGCCCCCGGTTGAGACGGGCGACGATGTTCTGGCTATCTTAGACGGGCGCTAAGTCACGCTTATGGCTGGCACACGGGTGAAGATCTGCGGGGTCAGAACCCGTTCGGATGTTGCGGCGGCTTGCGATGCCGGTGCCGCCTATGTTGGGTTTAACTTTGTCAAACGGTCGAAGCGTTTCATAGAATTGGAAGCTGCCCGTGATTTGGCAATAGACATGCCTGTGGGTGTCGCCAAAGTCGGGTTGGTTCTGGATGCAGGCGATGCAGAACTGGACGCCATAGCGGAGGCTGTTCCGCTGGATATGATCCAGCTTCACGGGCACGAGACACCGGAACGGGTGAACGCCGTAAAGGCGCGTTATGGTCTACCTGTGATGAAGGCGATTGGTATCGCGGATAGAGCGGACCTTGATGATCTGGACCAGTTCGCGAAAGTCGCCGATCAACTGTTGGTCGATACAAAACCGCCCAAGGGTGGTGACTTACCGGGTGGCACCGGACTTTCTTTCGATTGGCGACTGATCGCAAACCGTAGATGGGCGGTGCCCTGGATGTTGGCTGGGGGTTTGACGCCTGACAATGTTGCAGAAGCGATTGCGTTGACCGGCGCACGGCAAGTCGATGTCGCGTCGGGTGTGGAAAGCGCGCCAGGTGTAAAAGATACGGCCTTAATCAGGGCTTTTATAGAAGCGACAAAGGTTTAGCGGCCAAAAACATCATTCAGGATGTTCAGGATCACGTTTTCCACGACATTGTCACTGCCGGGTTGCGAGCGTTCTGTACGCGGCGTTTGAACCATCTGGTCCGGCACTTGCATCGGCAATGGGCGGATTGGCAAATCGGCATGGATGCGTGTCATCGTTTCTTTCCAGATCTCGGCGGGCAACCCGCCGCCGGTCACGCCCGTCAAAGGTGTGTTGTCGTCATACCCGATCCAGACGCCTGCTACGTAGTCGGCGGTAAAGCCGATAAACCAGGCATCGCGTGCCGCTTGTGTCGTGCCCGACTTACCTGCAGCAGGACGCCCGCCCGGCAGTTGCGCGCGCGTTGATGTTCCCCGTTCGATCACCTGGCTCATCATGTAAACCAACTGTTCGGCGGCCGGTTGAGTGATGACACGCTCGCCGATGCCACCTTCCTGTTCCATCATTGGCGTATCGTCGCCCTTCAGCGAAAGCTCTACCAACCCGTAGGGTTCGACTGATGACCCGCCGTTTAGAATGCCGGCATAGGCCGCTGTCATTTCAAGAAGGGTCGATTCTGAAGTGCCAAGCGCCAGGGCTGGCCCAAGTGCCAGATCGCTTTCTATCCCAAAGTCGGTCGCAATCGTCGAAACCGCTTCACGTCCGACCCGGTCAAACACTTTCACAGCCGGAATATTGAGCGAGCGGTAGAACGCTTCGGTCAATGTCACCGTGCCGTGGAATGTGTTGTCGTAATTTGCAGGACACCATTCGCCTGACACTGGCACATCCCAACAGGTTGGTTCGTCGCGCACAGTTGTGTTCGGCGAATAGCCAAGGTCCAGCGCAGCGGCGTAAACGAATGGCTTAAACGCCGAACCGGTCTGTCGTTTGGCCTGAATGGCGCGGTTGAATTGCCCCGCCACGCCACGAAACTTGCGCCCGCCGACCATGGCGCGGACGGCACCGTCGGCTGTCATCACCACAATGGCAGCCTGTGCTTCCGATCCTTTGCGCACTTTGGTGTCGAACACGAATTGCAACGCTTCTTCTGCGGACGTCTGAATGTCTGGGTCGAAGGTCGATCGCACGACAACATCCTCGGTCGTGTCCTCGGTCAAAAAAGATGGACCCTGATCCATGACCCAATCCGCGAAATAGCCGCCCGCGCGGGCTTCCGCCGCCTGACTTAGGACTGCGGGGTTTGCTTTGGCAAAAGACGCATCTTCAGCGCTTAGGTAGTCTTGAGCTTCCATCAGCCCCAAAATCAGGTTCGCCCGGTCCTGGGATCGCTGCAAATTGGCCGTTGGCGCATAGCGTGTGGGCGCGACCAGAAGGCCAGCCAGCATCGCGGCTTCTGAGGGCAGAAGTTCGTTTGCTGAAATGCCAAAATACCGTTGTGCCGCTGCTTCAAAGCCGCGCGCGCCTGCGCCCAGATAGGCACGGTTCAGGTAAATCGTCAGGATTTCGTTCTTTGAATACCGCACTTCCATCGCCATGGCGTAAAGCGCTTCTTTGATCTTCCGCGCCAATGTGGTGCGGCGGCAATCGGTTTCAAACTCGGCTTCGGTCAAGCCGGCGTCCGGGTTGAAGTCACTGCCCAAACACAACAATTTCGCTGTTTGTTGTGTGATGGTCGAGCCGCCGTGCCCCTGAAGTGGCCCGCGTCCCTCGCGCAGATTGATCCGAACCGCACTTGCAACGCCTCGGGGCGAGATGCCGAAGTGGCTATAGAAGCGTTTGTCTTCGGTAGCCAGCACTGCATGCTTTAGGTGCGGAGAAACAGTTTCAGCGGTTATCTGTCCCCCAAATTGTTCGCCGCGCCACGCATATATCTGACCATCCCGGTCAAGAAGCGTAACCGACCCGCGCGACCGCCCATCAAGAAGTGCCGATGCGGGTGGTAGGGTTGCTGTGTAAAACAAGACGGCAACAGCCAGCGCCAGTACGCTAAGCGCACCCACACGCCATCCTATACCCCAGATCAGCCGCGTGACGGTTCGAAACAGCCACATCACAGGGTTTCGTGACCCACGTTTGGGCCGCGCTGGCTTTGCTTTGGGTCGTGTCTTCTTCACCGTCTCGGTCGGTGTCCGCTTGTCAGCGACAAGCGTGGGGCGCTTGGTCTTTGGGCCACTCATCACGCTGTTCCATTATCTGCCTCAGGATCAGAATACGCGGTCTCTGCGGGGAAGTGGAGCGGCATTCGTGCCAAGCCCTGCCAAAACTCACGGATTCATAATTGATTAAAAAATAGTCGTAGCACAAAAATTGTGCAAAAAAAATGCAATGCCACACTGTACCTGCCACTGAACAGCCTGCGCCTTCTTTTTATCCGGGCCGTTTCGCGCTCTTGCTCCTTTCACGAAACGACGCGGAGGGCGTCGTGCAAGCTGGAAGGGTATCTATGAAACTCGTCATTGCAGCGATCAAGCCGTTCAAACTCGAAGAGGTGCGCGAAGCGCTCACGTCGATTGGGGTCCGCGGCATGATGGTCACTGAGATCAAGGGGTTCGGGTCGCAATCTGGACATACCGAGATTTATCGCGGCGCAGAATATGCCGTGAACTTTGTACCGAAGGTGAAACTGGAAATCGTCGTATCGGCCTCGATGGTCGATCAGGTGGTCGAAACCATCGCCACAACAGCCAAGACCGATAAAATCGGCGACGGCAAGATTTTCGTTCTCGATGTCGATAGCGCGCTGCGTGTTCGGACCGGCGAAACGAATGAAGACGCGATCTAAGCGATCAAGGGAAAAGGGACAAAATAACCATGAAACTCCGTAACATCCTTGCCGTGTCGGGTGCGGCTGCCATGTTGCCCGGGCTGGCGATGGCGCAAGATGCCGCGCCGGATATTCAACCGTATATCTTAACGACGCTACTGTTTCTTGTGGGCGGCTTTCTTGTGTTCTGGATGGCTGCTGGATTTGCCATGCTGGAAGCCGGTTTGGTGCGTTCAAAGAACGTGACCACGCAGTTGACGAAGAACATCGCGCTCTTCTCGATTGCTTCGATTATGTATTGGCTCGTCGGCTTCAACCTGATGTATCCAGGCGACTTCAACGGCTATTTCGCATTCAACTTTGTGCCAACGGTTCTTGAGCCGGTGGGGTTGGCTGCAGCAGATGCATCGCTTGACTATGCGTCGGTCGGGTCGGACTTCTTTTTCCAATTGATGTTTGTGGCCGCGACCGCGTCGATCGTGTCAGGCGCTTTGGCCGAACGGATCAAACTTTGGCCGTTCCTGGTGTTCGTCGTCATTTTGACCGGTCTGATGTACCCGATTTCTGGGTCTTGGCAATGGGGCGGCGGTTGGTTGTCTGAAGCAGGTTTCTCGGACTTCGCTGGTTCGACCATCGTACACTCGGTCGGTGGCTGGGCTGCGCTGGCAGGCGCGATTGTGCTTGGGCCACGTCTTGGAAAGTATCGGGATGGGCGCGTGAACCCGATGCCGGGCTCGAACCTTGCGCTGGCGACGTTGGGGACCTTCATTCTTTGGCTGGGTTGGTTTGGCTTCAACGGCGGTTCGCAGCTTGCGGCCGGTACCGTAGGGGACATCACCGATGTGTCGCGCATTTTCGCCAACACCAACATGGCCGCTGCGTCGGGTGCCGTTGCCGCACTTTTGTTGACACAGATCATGTATAAGAAGGTCGATCTGACCATGGTGCTGAACGGCGCGCTTGCGGGTCTTGTTTCAATTACAGCCGAGCCTCTGGCACCAACACTTTTCGGTGCGCTCTGGATTGGGGCCATTGGCGGTGTAATCGTGGTCTTCACCGTGCCCATGCTGGACCGTATGAAAATCGACGATGTGGTTGGTGCCATCCCGGTTCACCTGTTCGCTGGCATCTGGGGGACCATCGCTGTTGTCTTTTATAACGGCGACGCAAGCCTCGGCACCCAGATCACGGGTATCCTGGCCTACGGTGTCTTCACCTTTGTGGTTTCGCTGGTCGTCTGGATCATCCTGAAAGGGATCATGGGCATCCGCGTCAGCGAAGAAGCTGAGATCAACGGATTGGACACGTCCGAACTGGGCATGGAAGCTTATCCGGACTTTTCCAAAGGCTGACGTTTCTTTCCGTATGACAGTCCATTGCCCGGGCGAGCGATCGCCCGGGCCTTTTTATGCCACGGCAGTCCCAGCATCTTCCAACAGACCAAACAGTCTGTCTTCGACCATAGGTTTGTGAAAATAGAACCCCTGCACAAACCGGCAGCCAAGGTTTTCCAACGCTTGCACATCGGCCTGGTCTTCGACCCCTTCTGCCACAATTTCCACGTTCAGGTCTTTGCCCAACGCGACCAGTGCGCGCACGATGCTTTGGGCAATGCTGTTGGCATGTGCGCCGTTCGAAAATATCCGGTCAATCTTTAGGGTCTTGATCGGAAGAACCTGAAGGTAGCCAAGGTTTGAATATCCGGTGCCGAAGTCATCCACCGAAAGTCCAAAGCCAAGCGCGCGCATGCGATCCAGATTGTCCAAGGCCGTTGGGGTTTTCGGCAAAAGCGCTGTTTCGGTTAGTTCCAGCTTGATGTCTTCCGGCCCAAGACCATGCTGATCCAATGTATGGTTCAGAAATTCAACGAATTCATCACGGGCCACATCGCGGGCCGAGATGTTCACTGCCGCAAAAAGCCTGTGTTTCGCCAGTTTCTGACAGCGGCATAGTGTTTCGCATGTTTTCGTAAGGGCAAGTTGTGTGATCTGCCAAATCGCCCCAATATCTTCGGCCGCGGAAATGAAGATATCTGGCCGCACATGCCCACGCTTTGGGTGGTTCCAGCGCATTAAGGCTTCGAACCCGGCGACGTTTCCTTTTTGCAGATCTACAATCGGTTGGTATGCAACGTAAAATTCATCGTCCGCCAGGCCGTTCAACAGGTCTTCTTCCAGATCGAGCCTTTCCAAAAGCAAGTCAATCTGGCCTGCGGCCTGATCAGATATTTGCGCAGCGTGGGCACTTTTTCCGTGGTCGCCCGCGACAATGCGCAACGTCGTGGTGATGCAAGACTGCAAAACGGGATCAATGCGATCTAAAGATTGCAAGACGCGGTCAGATGGAACTTCAAAAACCGTGCTGGGTGCTTCAGCCCGTGCGGTGACAGAATGTTCGCGCTGCAAAAGAACTGCTGTGTCGCCCAATGTCGCGCCGATCCCGCGCCTTTCTATAAGGTCGGTTGTTCCCGCTTGATCCCGATATAAACCAATTTCGCCGCGCGAGATCAGATAGACGCAGGACGCGCTGCATCCCTTTTCGAAGAGTATATCGCCAGCGGCCAATTTTCGTTGCATGCTCAGTGTTCGGTTGTTTCCGGCTTGACACTATTCTGATCGCAGTGAACAGAAGCTGAACACCGTCGAAGAAATAGAGACAATTGGCCAGTTTCCGACCCGCACTATACCAAGCGCTGGCAAGGCGCTTGGGTAAGTTATCTATTCGGCGGCGATATCGGCATCCATGTTGTGTTCGGCCAGGTACTTTTCGGCTTCCAACGCCGCCATACACCCCATGCCGGCACTTGTGACCGCCTGACGATAGATGTGGTCAGTGATGTCACCCGCAGCAAACACGCCGGGGATAGATGTGGCCGTGCTGTCAGGCGCGGTCACAACGTAGCCGCCATTGTGCAAGTCCAGCGTGTCTTTTACCAACTGGTTCGCAGGCGCATGGCCGATGGCAACAAAAACACCTTTGCAGGCCAATTCCTGTGTTTCGCCAGTTTTCGCGTGCTTGACGCGCACCCCTTCCACGCCTTTCGGGTCGTCCGAGCCCAGTACCTCGTCCAGCGTGTGATCCCACAAAACGTCCACTTTCGCATGGTTAAGCAACCTGTGTTGCAGGATCTTTTCGGCGCGAAGTTCGTCGCGGCGGTGGATCAACGTCACTTTTGATGCAAAGTTTGTTAAGAACAGCGCTTCTTCGACAGCAGTGTTGCCGCCGCCAATCACGACAACCTCTTGATCACGATAAAAGAACCCGTCGCAGGTTGCGCAAGCCGAAACGCCAAAGCCTTTGAATGCCTCTTCTGATGGCAAGCCCAACCATTTTGCCTGTGCACCAGTCGCAAGGATGACGGCGTCAGCGGTATAGGTTGTTCCACTGTCACCCTTGGCGACGAAGGGCCGTGCGCCCAATTCCAGACTGTTGATATGGTCGCCGACGATTTCGGTGCCAACAGCGCGCGCGTGTTCTTCCATTTTGACCATCAGGTCGGGGCCCTGAATATGGCTTTCGCCCGGCCAGTTTTCGACCTCGGTTGTGATGGTCAGCTGCCCGCCCGGCTGAATGCCTTGAACCAGCAACGGTTCCAACATGGCGCGGCTTGCATAGACGGCGGCGGTATATCCGGCCGGGCCAGAGCCAATGATCAAAACGCGGGTGTGGCGTGTGTCAGACATAAGCGGCAGCTCTCCTGTTTCGTCCGAGCATATAGGCAAGGCGTGGTCATGGGTGCAAGCGCTGGTCGCGCGCCTGACGCGCACATTTGCGCGACTAGGCACCTGATCGACCTTTTCAGTTCTTGCGCAAATGCGAAATATTATTGCGTCACTGCGCGCAACAGGGTATCTTTCGTGAAACGGGAACGGGGACTGCATGCCAAGTCACAAACTTGATGCGATTGATCGGCTTATTTTGAAAGAGCTTCAGGCCGATGGGCGCATGACAAATGTCGAGCTTGCCAGCCGGGTTGGAATCTCAGCGCCACCTTGTTTACGGCGCGTCCGTGCTTTGGAAGAGCAGGGGTTCATCCAAGGGTATCACGCTGCCGTAGATGCACGCGAACTGGGGTTCGAGGTACAGGTCTTCGCCATGGTCGGGTTGCAAAGTCAGGCGGAAGTAGACCTTTCAGCGTTTGAGGAAAGATGCCGCAATTGGCCGCTTGTCCGCGAATGTCACATGCTGAATGGCGAGGTCGATTTCATCCTGAAATGCGTCGCCCCCGATCTTTCTTCGTTCCAGCGCTTTCTGACCGAAGAACTGACGGCGGCGCCGAATGTGATCAGCGTGAAAACATCTTTGGTCATTCGGGGCGCCAAGGATGACCCGGGCGTCCCGTTCGAGGTTCTGGAAGAGCGGATAGCACAGATCGCCTAAGGCAGATCAGGCGACCAGAGAGTGCAATTCTTCGGCCGTCATACGTGCAGTCGAAAGCCTGCCGAAATCGCGCACATCGTTCAGGTGTGGGAAAAACCGCATGAAAAATTGCAGCATTTCTGACGGCAGTGACAGTGGCGTTTCGGGCCCTGGATGGAAGCTCTCTACCTCAAGCCCTGCGGCCAGAATGATTGCGTGGTCTTCACAGACCAGGTGATACACGCGCGTTGGCGAAACCGGGTTCACTTCGATGATCGAATGACCGTCTGCCATAGAGGCCAGTGGCACAAGTGCGGTTTCCGTCCCAAGGGCTGCGCGCAGTTTGGGTGTACGATCCAATCGCCGTGCGCCGGGTCCAAAGCTTTGGTCCTGTGCCGGACGGCCTAGGCCGAATGCATCAGGCATCACACGATAGAGTTTGAGAGGCTCGCCCAAGGTAGGCGCGCCGGGAACAAGAGTGATCGCGCCTTTCCACATCAACTTTGTAAGCTGACCATTGGCGCATTCCAGATCCGTGCCGGGCTCAAGGTCTTCGACAGCAACCGGCCCCGCACTTGTCTGGATCAGCGCGCCATGCGTAAAGGCGTTGAAAGCGGCTTCGAACGCAGGCAACGCCGGCGCAACAGTCACGTTGGACTGAACCATACCGTCCTGAAGCCATTCACATTCGAACCGACGCGTAACGCGGGCCTTTGGCGCGACGGGTTGTGGCGTAGAAATTGGACGCTGTGCCGGTCGGGACACCGCCCGATGTTTGGTCCAAAGAGGTTCGCTGACAGTCCGGGTTTGAATTTCGGGCATCGGCGGAAGTGTTGGGGAAGTACGCATAATGTCTGACCTGATCACTCTTGAATGACGGGATTTCGGGGTTGGTTTCCGTCAGCTGACGCCAGCGCGGCAAATCCGGCGAAGCGCGTTCACATCCACATTTCGCGATGCTTCAATCACACTTTTCATCCACCGGGGCTTCGACGTCATGGGACACCTCACTCAAAACACAAAACTCAACGGGGCACGTCCCGTCGATGGTTTTAAACTGACAGGGCATTGCGGCAACCGCGTGTCCGAACCGGGGAATTTTTGATAAATCCTCGTGGCAGGTCGAATGAATCTAAATTCGGATGGTCGAGATCAGGCGTCCGTAATCCGCTTCTTTCCGGTGAACAGACCGACGATAAGAATAAAAACGTTCGGGGTCCGAATAGGTGCAATGCCCTATCCACGAGGCCGCGTGCAGCCCAAGGCTGCGAAGGCGGGCAAGACCATAGCCTGTGAGATCGAAGTGATACCGGTCGTTTTTGCCATTTGCGAAAAAGCGGGCGTTCGCGAGGTCGTCATCTGTGAACTGATCCAGAAACTCGGGCCCGACTTCATATGCCCGTTGGCTGATGCTGGGGCCTATGACAGCGCTGATGTTTTTGCGGCGTCCACCAAGAGTTTCCATGGCATCGACGGTGGCTTCAAGAACGCCAGTCAGTGCCCCTTTCCAGCCCGCATGCGCCGCCCCGATTACAGCCGCGTCTGGGTCGACGAAAAGAACAGGCTGGCAATCGGCTGTCATAATCGCAAGCGCCAAGTCAGGCTGAGTGGTGACCATCGCATCCGCTTTAAGGCCCGCATCGGCGGGGCTTTCGACGATGGCGACATCGGCGGAATGGGTTTGATGCACCGTCACCAAGTTATCGGGTGTGACGCCCATGGTGGCCGCGACCCGGGCGCGATTGATAAGGACAATGTCGCGTTGATCAGATGACCCAAGCCCGCAATTCAAGCTGTCGAAGACGCCAGATGACGCCCCGCCAAGGCGCGTAAAAAATCCGTGCCGGACCGGTAGATCATCGGATGTCAGAGGCGTCAGGTTCATAGGCTCTCAAAACCAGGTGGGGCAGGCAGGTCGGGCGGGTAAATGGCCAGTGCTTTAAAGAGGGTTCCCATTTCTTCGGGATGCGTCAAGCGACGATGGGCGGCAATATGAGCCTCAAGCGTCTCTCCGCTTAGAACTTTGGCCAACGCTTGCGCGCGTGCCGTGATGCCGAGCCGTTCCAGAAGAACACCTTGCGGGATCATTGGCGATGTTAGTGCGGGATGCGCCGCTTTGTTCAGCGCTTCGAAATCGACATGGGCGGTCAGATCGGCTTTGCCAGGATTTGCGAAGATGTCTTCGGGCTGGTGAGACCGAAGTGCCTGCAGCGTATCCCCTAGCGAGCGCCAGTCGCCGTAGTCGATGAAAATCGCAACGCCTTTGTCTTTGGCGATGCGTGCACCAATGCGGCTGGCGATGGCGGCTGCGGCGGGCGATACTTCGACGATATCGCCATCTGTTGTGTTTCCCTTGCGGTGCGCCAGAATGTCGATTGGTTTAGAAAGACCGAAGACGAAAGCACCATCTTTCACACCGATCATGCGTTCATGCCAGTGATCGCCCGAACTCTGGAATTGCCGGATAGGAAGGGCATCAAGAAACTCGTTTGCAATCAAGAAAATCGGACCTTCGGGGATGTCTTCGATCCGGTCGTGATGGGTTGCGGGATGCGAGATGGTGTCGGATTGTATCTTGCGAAGCGTTGGCGATGCTTCAACCAATTGGACTGAGGCTGCGTCGTGAAAGCCCGGCACATTCTTTGTGGCGCGCAGGATATCCGCCATACAGGTGCCGCGACCTGGGCCGAGTTCAACAAGGTAAAAGGGTTTGGGCGCGCCTTGATCAATCCAGCTTTGCGCGATTGCCAGGCCCAAAACCTCGCCAAACATTTGGGATATTTCGGGCGCGGTAACAAAATCCCCTGTTTTGCCGAAAGGGTCGCGCGTTGTGTAGTAGCCGTGGGTGGGGTGCATCAGGCATTCGGTCATATAGTCTGCGATGCTGATTGGGCCTGTGGCGTCAATGCGCTGTTTCAATACTGCGGCAAGGGCTGTCATGGCATGGTCTGCACCGGGCACCGCCTAGTCCGGCAGGGTGTTCGGGGTTGGATAGCGCAAAATTTGCGTATTTTTGGCAAGATGAAAGTCATACGCGCCGCAGTGAAATGATGAGCACGATCAAGCCAACTGCAACCATCGGAAGTGAAAGCAATTGACCCATGGTGACACCCAGTTCCCCCACGCGCCAGATTTGGCCCAATGGATTCTCAGCGGTTATGAACTGCGCGTCCGCTTGGCGGAAATATTCAACGGTGAAGCGCGAAAGCCCGTACCCAAAGATGAACACCCCGCAGATAACGCCCGGGCGTTTCAACCACCGCCCGACATAGACCATGGCAATAAGGACGGCGCCCAACAGAATGCCTTCCAGCATTGCTTCGTATAGTTGCGACGGATGGCGTGCGCAGGGCCCATTCACATTTGGGCAGTCTTGGGCCGCAGAGCCAGGAAAGATCACGCCCCAGGGCAAGTCTGTTGGTCGGCCCCACAATTCGGCATTTATGAAATTGGCAATGCGTCCCAACAATAGCCCGGGCGGCGTACCAAGGGCCAGCATATCAGCCGTGCCCGGCATTGAGATGTCATTCTTCCAGCAGAAAAGAACGCCAGCAACAATGACGCCCATAAAGCCGCCGTGAAAGCTCATCCCGCCTTCCCAGACACGGAAAATGCTGATCGGATCGCTTAGAAACTGGCCTTGGCCGTAAAACAAGACATAGCCGAAGCGCCCGCCAAGGATGACGCCAAAAATGATCCAAGTCAGGAAGGCTTCCAATTGTTCCGCCGTCATAGCGGGGGTGTTGTCGCGCCAGAGTTCCGACCGCGCCAAAGTGCGTTTGACCAGTTTGTAGCCCAGCCAAATGCCCACAATGTAGGCTAGCGCGTACCATCGGATGGGCAGCGTCGTAAAGCCCAGTGGGATTTCCACGAGCACGGGCGAAATATCCGGAAAAGGGATGCCTGAAGCCATAAGTCTTGTCGTGACAGCGTGTCTGGGGCGCGTCAACCTTGCGGTTTCAGCCTCCGTGGCCATATAGGAGAGCAAGGCAAGGGAAAGGTGTGGTTTCATGCAGACGCGGAACAAGATTTTCGATGACATATCGCAGTTGATGACCAATGCGATGGGCGTGGCTCAAGGCGCAAAAGATGAAGCCGAGACGGCCATGAAAGGCATGATCGACCGTTGGCTTGCTGACCGGGATTTCGTCACGCGGGAAGAGTTCGATGCGGTGCGTGCAATGGCACAAAAAGCACGGGAAGAGAACGAAACCTTGAAAGCGCGGTTAGAGGCGCTTGAGAAAGGCGCGTAGTCGAAGGCGCGTATTGCGCTGACAGAACGGTCCGTTCTTTGCGCGGCGTTTCACCATAGAATTATCAAATTGCGGTGGGCGGGGCCGAATGTCTGTATTTGCGTCAAGTTGGAACACCCGCTTGTCGCGCGCTCGCGGCCAATCAAACACGGACTTTTCCCGGCGAAGGTCTAAGACACCATGCGTTGGTGAATAGCGTGGCCTTCTCGGCTGGGTTTCGGTGTTCCTGAACGCAACCTCCAAGAAAATCACCGAAAAACGCAGGGTTCCCGCCAACATGTGCTTGGATGGGGGTAAATCGCTGATTTCTGTGGATAGGACCAAATTAGAGGTTTACAGGTTGCGACCGTTCGCACACCATATCTCGTAAGGGGTAGGCAGAAAAACCACTGCCCCTAGAGCAGGCAACAAGCCGTGGTGGTGTTTAAAATACTGCGGCAAAACCGATGAGGCAACGCCATGACGCTGTCAGAGCAATTCCTGTCAGAAGACCTTCACCCGATCGACATCGTCGAACACATTGCCGAGCATCACGACTGGGATTTCGACCGTGTGGCTGATGACCAAATCGCTATGGCCGTCGAAGGCCAGTGGCGCACCTATTCGATTACGCTCGCCTGGTCCGAACAGGACGAGACCTTGCGGTTGATATGCACATTTGAGATGGACCCACCGAAAGGGCGGATGGCCGAGCTGTACGAAGTGCTGAACTCGACGAACGACATGTGTTGGGCCGGGGCTTTTTCTTATTGGGCTGCACAAAAGCTGATGGTCTGGCGGTACGGGTTGGTGATGGCCGGTGGTCAGTCCGCGTCGGCTGAACAAATCGACACGATGATCCGCGCAGCCGTTTTGTCGGCCGAGCGGTTTTATCCCGCCTTTCAGCTGGCGGTCTGGGGCGAAGAAACCCCCGAAGCAGCGATGCGGATAGCCATGGCCGAGGCGTACGGACGGGCCTAGTGCGCGCAAACACGGGGAACGAACCGGGTCGTGTCAAGCGGTCCGGTTTTTTGTTGCGCCCGTGATCTGAGGCTTCATAACAACCGTGATCAGGGAGGATAACCATGGATTTTGGGGAGATTGCCACCCGAGGCCTGCTGCTTTTGGGCTGCGGCAAGATGGGAAGCGCCATGTTGCAGGGCTGGCTGACGCACGGTCTGGCGGCTGACAGGGTTTGGGTGATGGATCCTCAACCGTCTGATTGGGTGATGGGCACGGGCGTTCATGTAAACGCGCAGAACCTGCCCACTAACCCAGCGGTGGTGATCATTGCGGTCAAGCCGCAGTTGGTGGAGGATGCGCTGCCTGCCGTTTTGCAATGGCGCGGTGGCGAGACCATTTATATCTCCATCGCTGCCGGGACCACGATTGCATCGTTTGAAAGCACTTTGGAACAACCAACGCCTGTTGTCCGCGCCATGCCCAACACACCCGCAGCGGTGGGCAAAGGCATTACGGCGCTGATCGGGAACGCGGAAGTCAGTGAAGCGCAGCTTGGGTTGGCGCGGGCGCTGTTGTCGGTTGTTGGGCAAACTTTGCGTTTGACGGACGAAGCACAGATGGACGCGGTGACCGCCGTTTCTGGGTCGGGACCTGCATATGTATTTCATTTGATCGAAACCTTGGCTGCCGCGGGCGAAGCGGAAGGTTTGCCTGCCGATCTGGCAATGCAACTGGCGAAAGCAACCGTTGCAGGTGCAGGCGCGTTGGCCGAGGCATCCGATGCAAGCCCGGCAGAGCTTCGGGTAAATGTTACCAGCCCCGGTGGAACAACGGCGGCCGCTTTGGATGTGCTAATGGACGATGTTTTAGGCTTTCCGGCACTTTTGAAAAAAGGCGTCGCAGCCGCAGCGAGGCGCAGCCGGGAGTTGGGCGCGTGACGATTAGTTTCGACGAATTTTTGAAAGTTGATATTCGCGTGGGCGAGATCATTCGCGCCGCGCCATTTCCCGAGGCGCGCAAGCCTGCCGTTCGGCTCTGGGTCAATTTCGGCGCAGAGATCGGGGAAAAGAAAAGCTCGGCCCAGATAACGAAACACTACTCGATTGATGACCTTCCGGGTCGGAAAGTGATGGCGGTCGTCAACTTTCCGCCGCGCCAGATCGGACCAGTGATGTCTGAAGTTCTGGTCCTGGGCGTGCCGGACGAAGACGGCGAAGTCGTGCTTTTGAAGCCTGATAAAGACGTGCCAATCGGTGGTCGGATGTTTTAGTGGACTTCTGTTTCTGGCAATCGGCCTTTTTGGCTTTCGTCAAAAGCGCCATAAATCAACAAGTTAAATGATGGTTGGGAAAAACCGAATTGTTTTCCCATTGTGAACATGCCCCCATTCTCCTTAGCTTTGTTGAGGAAGTGAAAAAGGGGGCGAAGATGCGTACATTCTTCGGATGGTTGGTGTTTTTCGTGGGTCTCGGTGCGCTTGGGTATTGGGCGCAGGCGCATCATGTGGGTGCAATCGAGGCCAAGGTCAGGGCTGATCTGGCAACTGTTGATGTTGCGGCGTTTGATGACGTGAAATTCAATGTTTCGGGACGCGACATCACTGTGATCGGCACGGTTGCCGATGCAGACGCCCGTGACGAGTTGTTGCGGCGGTTGGCCGAGCTGACAAGCCATCGTCAGGTTCACATGTCTTTGGAACTTAACGGATAACGGTGCACCTTAGTGCGAGGAAGGGAAATACTATGGTACAGAATTGGGAATTCCTATTGGCGGAAATTTGGGGTCTGATTGCGCTAAGTGCGCTGTTGGGTCTGTTCGTCGGCTGGTTGATCTGGAGCCGGACAAAGCAATTAAAAGCAATGCGCGCGCAACTTTCCACGCGTGAACGCGAGCTTGAGCATGCTAAGCGCGACCTCGAAGTGCGTACGCGTGGGTTCGACACCGAACGCGCTGCCTTGGCAGCGGAACGCGACGCGGCTGTTTCGACAAGCAATGAACTGGATGGTCGTGTCGGTGGCCTTGAAACCGCGCTTGCGACCGCAAAGGCTGATGCTCAGAAGTACGAGTTGCATTTCGCCGAGGTAAGCGAAGCGAACCAGCGCGCGGATGAAGAACTGCGGTTGCGGGCGGACAAGATTGCTGATCTTGAAGCAAACCTTGACATGGCACGTACGCGCGAGAGCGAGCTTGCCCGGTTCGAAGAAGACTATCACGGGGCTATAGCCGCGCGCAGCAAAGCGCAGAATGCGCATGCCGAGGAAATCGCCCGTGTGCGTCGTCGGGACGAAGATCTGACAACGTTGAAGACCGAACTGCACAATGCTTCGACCGCCGCCAAGCGCGTGGCATCGCTGGAAGCCGAGCTGACGCGTGTAAACGCGAAAGTCGGTCAGATGGAGGCTTTGGAAGCTCAGCTGCAGGAAGCGCGGGCGAAAGAAAACAGCGCGCAGAAACTTGAAGCCGATCTGAACGCGGCCCGCGCAAAGGCTGAACGCGCCGATCGTTTGGAAGCCGAGCTAAGCCAGGTGCGCGCCCAAGTCGCCCGCAACCAGCAGGCTGCGCATGATGTTTCAGCTTTGAAGGTAAAGGCCGACAAGTCTGACAAGCTGGAACGCGACCTGTCCCATGCTTCGGCCAAAGTGGCTTTGATTGGTGGGTTGGAGGCAACTGTTGCGACACGTGAAACCCGCATCCGCCAATTGGAAGCGCAGATTGCGGGCAACCGTGACATGCAGTCAGAACTTGATAGTCTGCGCGCTGATGTGCGCAAGCGTGATGCGACCATTTCCGATCTGCGCACGCGGATGAAGCCAAGTCTGCGTGTCGCTGAACCGTCGAATGTGCCGGACTATGACGGAGACGGCGTGCTTGAAGGCCGAAACGAAGGTTCAAAGCCCAAGACCCTGAAAGCAGCCCGGGACGGTCGTGCGGATGATCTGAAAATGATCAAAGGCGTCGGGCCCAAGCTGGAAGCGATGCTGCATTCGCTTGGTTTCTTCCACTTCGATCAGGTTGCATCGTGGACAGCGGATGAAGTGGCTTGGGTTGATGCCAACCTTGAAGGCTTCAACGGTCGCGTCTCGCGGGATCGGTGGATTGCGCAGGCCAAGGTTCTGGCTGCCGGTGGCGAAACTGAGTTTTCGGCGCGCGCGGAAGAAGACGGTATATATCGTTCGGCTTAAGTGACGAAGTAAACGAAAGAGCTGGCCCCGGCAGACCGTCGGGGCCAATTTTCATCGGCCTATCGATTATATTGATCGCCCACTGCTTCGCGCCAGTGTTTACGGCAAAAGGGCACGTAGGTTTCATTCCCGCCAATCTGCACTTGATCGCCCTTGGTCAGCGCATTGCCGTTTTCGTCTTGGCGAATGACCATGGTTGCTTTCTTACCGCAAAAGCAAATGGTGCGCGCTTCGCGCATCTCATCAGCAAGGGCCAGCAAAGCGGCGGATCCGGGGAACAATTCGCCCCTGAAATCCACACGAAGACCATAACACATGACCGGCAGTTTTAAATCGTCCACCACACGTGACAATTGCCAAACCTGATCTTTCGTCAGGAACTGTGCCTCGTCGATGAATACGCAATCCAGCGGACTGCGCTTTAAGCGTTTGTGGATCATGGTAAAGAGATCGCTATCAGTTGCAAACGTGTCGGCGCTGGCCTCGATCCCGATACGACTTGCGATTTTTCCGGTGCCGGCCCGCCCATCGATGGCCGCAGTCAAAAGATACGTCGACATGCCCCGCTCGCGATAATTGTAAGACGCCTGCAGAAGCAGCGTCGATTTACCTGCGTTCATCGTGGAATAGTGAAAATAGAGCTTGGCCATGTGGCGCGGCCTAGCGCGCGAAACAGCGAGGCGCAAGTCAGGCAACAGGCCGCGTCAATGGGCAAGCCCATTTGTCGAAGGTCAATCGCCGCGTTTCGATGGTATCGCCGGGCAATCATCAATACAGAAAAAGCCGCAGGATTGGATATCTAATGGCCCGATCACGCCACAATCTTGGCCCATTCTCTGTTTAGAACTCGTCATGTCACAATAGGTTTGGTGGCGGCAAAGTAGTCCATTTCCTTTGGGGTGATGGGGTTGCCGCAAACACCGCCGTTGGGTGGCGATGATTTGGGTGAGAAATGGACGCAGGCCCGCAAACACACGATTCCTTCGCTGACGCGTTGAAGCCCGGAACCGAGCTTCTTCACGGTCAGTTCAGGATTGAGAAATTCCTGAATGCCGGTGGCTTCGGGATGACTTATCTTGCGCGTGACAGCCTGGATCGTATCGTTGTTATCAAGGAATGTTTTCCTTCTTCGATGTGCTGTCGCAACGATGGCAACGTCATGGCGCGGTCGAAACAACACCAGGCCGAATTCGATGCGGTCGTTAAGCACTTTGGTGCAGAAGCGCGGCGTCTTTCAAAGCTGCAGCATTCGAACATCGTCGGTATCCATCAGGTCTTTGAAGACAATTTAACGGCCTATATGGCGCTGGATTTCGTTCGAGGTCGGGATCTACTCGATACGATCGAAGACCCGAAGATGAAGCTTCACCCAAGGGACGTTAAGGGCATATTGCTCAAGTGTCTGGAAGCTATCCACTACATTCATACAAATGATGTGCTGCACAGGGACATCAGCCCAGACAACATCCTGATTGATGGCAAAGGCAATCCGGTTCTAATCGACTTTGGCGCTGCCAAAGAAGAAGCGACCAGGGCCAGCCGCGCGCTGTCGGCATTGCACGTTGTCAAAGACGGCTACTCGCCGCATGAATTTTATATCGCAGGCTCGACGCAAGATGCGTCTTCGGACCTCTATTCGCTGGGCGCAACGTTCTATCATGTTCTCACCGGTGAAGCCCCGCCTGACAGCCAGGCACGCGTTAGCGCAATCGCCGCTGACCGGCCGGATCCGTATAAGCCTGTCACAGGCCACTTCCCGCAGTTCGAAGATGCATTCCTGCACGCGATCGACAAAGCACTGTCGGTTTTCCCGCCTGATCGTCTGCAGACGGCGCGCGAATGGATCGAACTCGTTGACACCGAACGGCGCCGCTCGGCCGCTTTGGCGCAAGCCGAATTGGATCGCCAGATTGAATTGTCGATTTCACGGTTGGTGAAAGAAACCAATCAGGCTGTGGAAGCCGATATCAAGGCGCAACAGAACAAACAGGTCGCTGAACGCAAGGAAGCGCAGCGTTTGCAGAAGCTGGTTCAGGAACAGCAGCGTCAGCGCAAGAAGACGCTGGATGAACTGGCGATGCTGAATGACTTCGAGTTTGAAGAAGAACAGAAGATCGCGCGGGAACTATCCGCGCAGCGCTCGGCCCAGCGCGCGCATGACAAGGTGAATGGAGTAGAGCCGAAGAAGAAGCGTACGCTTCTGTCTCGCATGCTCCCCTTCGGTATTTTGCGCGGCACGATCCGCGGAAACCGCCGGTCGGATTATATGTGAGAGGCAGCCACATGAAGATTTTGTCCAAGATGTTGTCCAAGAAGATCGATCCGCAAGATGCGGGCGACTTCGACCGCGAGGCTGAAAGCCTTGCGCTGGACGACGCAGGCCAGGTGCGCCGGTCGCGAGAAGCGACGGATGACGCGCCAATCGCTGCCAAACCCGAGGAACCCGAAGTGGCGGGATCGGGTTGGGGTCAAGCAGATGATTGGGATGACGATTGGGATGATGACGAAGACTGGGGCGCAGAAGACGACCTGGATGTCGACATGGAAACGCGCCGCATGACGCAGGACAAAGAACATCTTGTCAGCGAAATTCGCGAGGCGGTCGTCTCGGTGTCTCATACAAGACCCGATCAGCCCGAAGATGAACTGCCCGAAGCCTTCGCAGCGCCCACATCAGAGTGGGTCGACGACGAAGATTTTGGTCGCCGGGCGCGTGCGCGCAGTCAGTTGACCGACACGGGCGGTGCGACGGAAGACAGGCTTTTGGAACAAACCGAAAATGTAATGTCGGATCAGGCCACCAGCCGCCGCCGTTCTGCCATGGCGCATCTCAAAGCCGCTGCGGCCGCGACCAAAGCAGACCGTGTGTTGCGCCACGTTGCAAGCCGGGATCCGTCCGCCGACCCTGAAGAACAAAGCCCGTATCGCGATGATCTGGCAAAAGTTGTGCGCCCGCATTCGACAAGCCGGCCCATCAGCCGCGTGGTCAGCCGTCCGAATGCCGCGTCGCCCGTTTGGGATCAGGGTGAAGCCGATGCAGATGCGGCTCTTTTTGCTGCTGCTGAAGATGGCGTGCGAGAAGACCCAGCTTTGTCTGTCGAAAACGAAATGGCTGCGGCAGAGGAAGCGCGCGTGGCCCGCACTGCGTCCGAGCTGACTGCGGCAGATTTCGCTGAAGATGATGATGGCTATGCGTTTGAGGACAGCGCTTTCGAGGAAGAGGAAGACGATGGCTTCGTCGCCCGTTCGGCCACGCGAAGCGAATTCCCGTCAAGCAAATTTGCCTTTGAAGAACCATCTACAGATGAACTTGACCGTTCGGCCTTCGAAGAGATGGACGAAACGCCCGAGGAAACGGACGCCGAGGTATATGACTTTGACGCCGAAAACGATGAGGACGGCCCACGCCCCAGCAGCGTCGTTTCAGAAGCGGTCGCCTTTGCCAATGCCACGGATGAAGAACTCGACGAATTGCCCGAAGGCAGTGTGCGTAAAAAGATTTGGGAAATGGCCGAAGATGTCGATCCGTCGCGTGATCTTTTGGATCACGATGCGGCACGTGCTGAAATGCCTGACCCCCACGCCCATGACAGTGAGACCCATATTGAGGATCTGTCCGAAGTGTCGTCCGCCGTTATCGCGGGTCGCGCCGGCCGCAGCGCTGGGCGCGTAAAAACACGGCTTTTGGGTTTCCAGTCGGACGACGAAGCAACCGATGTCTTTGCCTCGGCTGCTCAAAAGGCCAATTTGGCACCCGACACAGTCGAGATGTTTCCGTCAGGCTGGATCGTTGTGATCGATGGGCCAGGACGCGGCGCCAGCTTTGTTTTGCAGAACGGGGTCAGCCAGCTTGGCCGCGGCGAAGATCAGACAGTGCGTCTGGATTTTGGTGACACGTCGATCAGCCGCGATACACATGCGGCCGTCGCCTATGATGACGAAACGGGCAAGTTTTATCTGGGCCATGGTGGCAAGTCGAACCTGGTCCGTCTGAACGGAATGCCGGTTCTGTCGACCGAAGAAATGACCAATGGCGATGAAATTCGCATTGGTGAAACCTTGCTCAAGTTCGTTGCCCTCTGTGGCGATGCCTTCACATGGTCGGGCAATGGAGACGACGGCGAGAATGCATAAGACGCCGGACATACGGTATGATGTCGCGTCCGTCCTCAACAGAGGATGTCGCGACTATCAGGAAGACGCGATTGCCACGGATTTTCCCATGGGCGCAGAGTTTGGCTATGCCGTTCTGTCGGACGGTATGGGCGGACATGCAGCAGGCGATGTGGCGTCGAAAATTGTGGTTACGGAAGTCTTTAGCGAACTTAAGTTCCAGACCTCCGACATCGAAGGGCTGACTGAAAATATCGGGGATGTTCTACGCACGGCGGCGGTTTCAGCAAACGACTGCATGGCTGCGCATGCCTCGAACAATCCACAGACCGCCGGGATGGGGGCGACGCTTGTAGCGCCTGTGTTCATCGGCCACGATCTATTCTGGATTTCGATCGGAGATTCACCGCTTTACCTGTTGCGCGATGGCCGTTTGCGTCAGTTGAACGAAGATCATTCACTGGGCCCGCATATCGACTATATGGTGCGGTCGGGCATGATGCCGGAAGAAATCGGGCGCAATCATCCTGACCGGAACGCGCTGACAAGCGTTCTGATCGGCGAGTCAATTGAACGAATTGACTGTCAGGATCGTCCGTTCAAGCTGAAGGATAACGATATTCTTGTCGTGGCCAGCGATGGGCTGCAGTTTTTGACGAACAGCCAGATAACGCAGATTGTTGCGGATAATGCAGACGCCGACAGTATCGTGATCGCGAACCGTTTGCTGGAAGAATTGACCGATCTGGATGATCCTGAACAGGACAACGTCTGTTTTTCGGTCATCAAAGTGCAATTCGAAAAGCCGAAAAACGCGAGTATGTTTGCAGCAAGCAGTCACGCGCGCCCAATTTCGCGTCCGTCACGCGTGCAAACAAGACCGATCAAGCCGGAACCGGCCGTGAACGAACCTCTGCACGCAGAACCGGCAAGCCCGCCGGATATCCCTGCGCCAAGCAACGGGGCTGATGGTGATCGGACAACCAGCAAGACACCCATATTTCTGCGCCGCCGCTGGCTGGCCACCGACGGTGGACCATGAAGGACAACGCCGCCGACGACACGGTTTTGGAACGCCTTGAGCAGGCGCTTGAGGGCGACAAACTGCCAAAAGCAGCTAAAGACTATGCGCGCCATCTGGTTCAGCGCTTGTCCCAACCTGTGCGCGTGTCTGTTCTGGGCAATCCCGGCAGCGGAAAGTCACAGCTTGTAAACATGTTCTTGGGCGATCACATCGTCCCGGAAGAAGCTTCGTTGCCAACCACGGAATACGCCTGGGGCGAAGAACCCCAGATGGTCATCACCTCGATTGATGGCAATGCCGTTAAAGTACACGGCGCAGATATGTCTGGAATTTCTGGCAGTAAGGCGGCATTTTTACGTGTCGAGATGCCCATCGAAATTCTAAAGCGGATCAACCTGTTGGAGGTTGTCACCGATGGCACCGCCGAGGAATTGACCTCGGGGGTTGATTGGGTCGTACGGCGCACGGATATCGCCTTGTGGTGCACGCAGAAATTCGATGAGATTGAACAGGACGTTTGGCGCCGCGTGCCCGACAGTCTGAAAGATCACGCATTCATGGTGCTGACCAAGGCCGATGTACTGTCTTCGGCCCAACAGTTGTCGGCGCGCCTGGCTTCGCTGGAAACGGTGGTGGCGGAAGAGTTTCATTCGCTGTTCGCTGTGGCGACATTGCAAGCGATCCACGCCAAGGCCAATGCTACAGTTGACGAAGCACTGTTTCATGCCTCGGGCGGTGCGGCCGTCACCTCGGAAGTATTACGTCACGCTGAACGCGGCCGACGGGCCGATTTCGATTCCGCACATATGTTTCTGGCCCGGTATCAGGCCGAAAAATCCGATGGTTCAGCCGCGCAAAAAACGCCCCCGCCAACAAAACCAAGAATCGAACCGCGCGTCTCAAAGCCCGCACCCGTTTCCAAACCGGTCGTAGCAGTGGCTACAAAGCCCCCCGTTGAACCGGTGCGTGAACCTAAAACACCATCGGTTGAGAACGTGACATTGTTCACCGATGCCGTCCGGTTCTTGCGTCGACGTGGTGACACTTTGGCCGAAACAGCCGAAGGCCTGGGCGACGGCAAAGCCAGCGCTTTGATTGGCAACTGCGTTTCAGCTGTTGAACATCTGGTGGACTTGTTCAGTCAGGATGAAAGTGGTTGCCCGGTCGCGGATGCGTTCATTGATGAATTGGCCGAAGCGCAGGACATGATGGTTTTGATGCAGGTCGAAGACAAAGACGGCCCGGCTGCGGACGCGGTCACGCTTTTGCTTCAACTCAGACGCGATATGGAAATGCAGCTTGCGGCTTAAGAGGCAACAAACTGCTTGAAACAACGCCGATTGAACTGAAATGCGCCACAAAAACGCCATCTTAACCGGAATAAGTGACGGTGATGGGGACCGGGTAGTTCGGTTCGAAAAACAATCCTGGTGATGGTGCTGGCAGGACTATGAATATGAACGTGGATGCGAATACCGTAACAGGGGCCGCTGCGACATCCGAAACCGCCCGGTTGATGGGGCAGGGTTTTGAGGACCTTGAGCCATTCCTGAACCGCTCGCGCGAGTTGCGGCAAGCTTTGGTGCGCCTCGGCAAAATCGGTGACAAGGCCACGAACCGTGCGGCCCGCAAATTGCACCAACAGTTAAAGCATGCTGAACCGTCAGTGACCATGATTGGTCAGGTAAAGGCGGGCAAGACTTCACTTGTGAATGCGATGGTCGGCCAGCCCGACCTTTTGCCGGCGGATGTAAACCCATGGACCAGCGTTGTCACCGCTTTGCATCTCAACCCAAGTACTGCGCCTGAAGAAAACCGGGCCAGCTTTCGCTTCTTCGACATGGAAGAATGGAGCCGCCTTTTGGACCGCGGCGGTCGCATTGGCGAACTTGCCAGCCGGGCAGGCGCTGAGGATGAGCTTGAAAAGGTGCGCGAACAGGTCGCTGAAATGCGGGAAAAATCCCGCAAGCGTCTGGGTGACAAATTCGAAATGTTGATGGGTCAACAGCATGATTATTCGTTCGTCGATGGCGATCTTGTCGAACGCTATGTCTGTCTTGGCGACGATTTCGAAGACGACACCGAAACCAGCGCCGAACAGGGCCGGTTCGCCGACATAACCAAAGCGGCAGAACTTTATCTTGCGCGCCCGGAACTGCCGATGCCGCTTTGCATCCGGGACACGCCCGGCGTCAACGACACGTTTATGATCCGCGAACAAATCACCATTCGCGCGATCCGCGAAAGCCGCATTTGCGTGGTGGTTCTGGCGGCGCATCAGGCATTGTCATCGGTAGACCTTGCATTGATCCGTATGATTGCGAATGTGAAGTCGCGCGAAGTGATCATCGTTGTTAACCGCATCGATGAACTGCCGGACCCGGTCAATCAGGTGCCGGAAATTCGTGACAGCATTGTGCGCACACTGACAGAATTTGACGGCCCTAAGGATGCGCAGATTATCTTTACGTCGGCATTCTGCGCGAACGCGGCCTTGATGGGCCGCGGTGATGCGCTGGATGAACCGACGCGTGATCGTCTTATGGAATGGTCGGCCGCAGAAGGTCACTTGACTGCGGAAAGCTATGACGAAGACGAACTTCTTTGGCACTTGTCTGGTGTTCCGCAGGTTTACGCCGCATTGGGCACGCGTATTTCCGAAGGCATGGGCAAGGAATTGCTGGACCGTATTGCAAAATCGGCCTTGAACCTGGCCAATGGTCTCAGCGCAGCGCATCAAGTCATTTCGCGGCGCGAACATGACCAGGATTTGCCGCCGCTGGCTTTGGATCAGATGGAACCTGCGCTGCAAAAACTGGAAGCGCATTCGATGAAGGCAATGAACGACCTTTTTGACGAGGCCATTGCCGATTTCCACAAACGTCTTGAACGATCGCATCGCAGTTTTTTGGAGCGCGCGACGGGGTCGTTGCTAGAGCATCTTGACGAAAACGGCGACGATGTTGTTTGGGAATACGACCCGACGGGGCTTCGTATCTTGATGCGAACGGCCTATCAGGTCTTTGGCCGAAACGCCCAAGGTGGGACCAAGCGCGTGTTGACCCGCGCCGCAGAAGATTATGCTGGTCTTTATCATCGCCTGTTCGAAGTGTCCCAACAGAACTTTGGAATCGAAGCGCCGTCGCCGCCGCGCATTCCGTCTCCTGTTTTGCTGGGCCAGACGATTGCGCTTGATCTGAAAGGCACGTGGTGGAGCCGTTGGTGGCACAAACGTCGAGGCTATCGGAACTTTGCGACCGAGTTTGCCGATATGATTCAGGCGGAAACCGATCCGATCGTTGAAGCGTTGCGCGGTGCACATTCCGAAGCCGTGCGCGAAGCGTCGCTGCACACGCTTCAGGACTTTATGACCGAACAACGCGGCATTCTGATGCGCATCGCCGAACAATCGCAGGCAGAATCCGGTCAGGTCAGTAACTTGCTGGACGAAAACAGAGCGGCGCAAAAGCGGGCCGAACTTGAAAAAACCATGCAGACCCTGACAGGGTTTGCGGCTTAAGGGGAGGCAGGGGCAATGAACGACGAGTTGAACGAAGGAACGGGTGCCCCTCGGGCCGAGGTGACAGAAGACGCCGTTGCACGTCATCCCCGGGTGGCCTTGATGGGCGAATTCAGCGCCGGCAAAAGCACGTTGTCCAATCTGCTGATTGGTAAATCCGCCCTGCCGGTCAACGTCACCGCAACGCAACTGCCACCGGTTTGGATATCATACGGCGATGATGCGCCATACCGGCTTTCGGTCGATGGGGCCGAAGTTGATGTTGATCCTTCGCTGGACGGAATTGCGGTCCAAGACACCAAGTATGTGCGCGTGTTCCACGAAGCCAAGTTCCTGGAATTCTGTGACCTGATTGACATGCCGGGAATATCAGACCCGAACATGGCCGCCGAGGTTTGGCAGCGCGTGATCCCCGAGGCCGATATCATCATCTGGTGCAGCCATGCGACACAGGCCTGGCGCCAAAGCGAAGCGGCGGTCTGGGGCACTTTGCCGGACGAATTTTACGAAAAAAGTCTGCTTTTGCTGACGCGGATGGATCGCATTCTGTCTGAACGCGATCAACAGCGTGTCATAAAACGTGTCAAAAGCGAAACCCGCGGTATGTTCCGCGAAGTCTTGCCCGTGTCTCTGATCAAGGCGGTCGAGGCGAGCGGTGACCCCGATGCCTGGGCGGCAAGCGGTGCGGATGTTCTGATTGCCAACTTGATGAACCTGGTTGACGAAGTTGCCAGCGGTCAGACCGGTCGGCGTGTTTCGCGTGTCAAAAGCGAACAACCATCTGCGACGCTTAACGATGCCATGGGCGAACGCGTGGTCGAAAAGCCAAAGCGTATCGTCATGCCAGCCCGCGTGCGCCCACGCCCGCTGGTCAGCCGGACGCCTGCTCGTTCCTGATCACACACCCGGCTCAATGCTTGTCTGCGCCAGCGCAGGGCTTGCACCCGCGCGATGACCGGACCATTAAGGTGTCCGAGGTCAATTTGGGCGCTTTATGGACTTAACCGCAGAACTCGACGCATTACGGGCCGGACTGCAAGGGTGTTCTCTTGCAGCTTATACCGACTTGTCGTCGCAATTGGTTCTTTGCACCAGTGCCGTCTCACAACCACGCCAGGAAGACATGAACGCGCTGTCGGCGGCGGCAGAGCTTGCCTTAAATGGCGCGTTTGCCGATGGAGCCGCGCCGGTCTGGGGTGGAACCACGCCACCGGGCTATGCGATTTTGATGACCAGCGAAGACCTTCGCCTTTTCTTGCGGTCTTCGACGTCTTCGTCCGAAGCTTTGATCTTTGTATGCGGCGCGGACACCGATGTGCCGACGGCGCTTGATCAAGGTCGTACCGCACTTTCGCGCATCGCGGCGGCCGGGTGAGGGTGGCTGGATGAACGATTTCGCCCGCCTTCAGGACAAACTTTCAAAATTGCGCCAGAAAGAGCGTGGGCCGGGGGATGCGCGCCGGTTGTCCGGAAACAATCCAGAGGCTCGTTTGGCCGCTTTGGTGACCGAGATTGACGAAACTATCCTGCCGCGCAGGCTGCAACTTGAAAGCACAAGCGGCGCGATGGTTCTGGCAGTGGCAAATCGCCGGTTGCAAGCGTTGTTGTCGCCGGCGCCATCCAATGTCCCCAAGGCTTTGGTAGACCATGCCTTGCCCGACATCGAAGATCCGGTGTTGGCCGAACTTGGCGCGGTCCTGAAGTCCTTCTTCGATGATCCCAAACCTGTTCGCATTTCCGCCACGCGGTTGGCCAAACCCTTTGGCTCCGACATCGGCGTGCCTGCCGGCCAATTGCCTCGCGTGTGGAATGTGACTGAACAGCAATCCTTGTCCCCTGCCGAGACGCTAAAAGCGTTTCTGGACCGCATAAGCGGAAAAGGGGTTGCTTGGCTGCGGATCGAAGGCGAAGAAGTGACGGACCAAGGCGGAACAGCCAAGGCTGTCGATGCGTTGGGCCAGCAAGCGGCGGTCTTTTTGGATGGCTATTTTAGTAAGTTTGATGTCGCATTTGGCGAGCCCACCGACACATGCGGGACGCTCATCGCTGGGGCAGATCCGTCGCAAAATGCCCTGTTTTTTGTTGAAATCGGCGAACTTTCGGCGATCATAAGCGCGCCCGAGGCTGCGCTTTTGCAGATCGCGGCAGACTGGCGCACACGAACGGTGTCATAAGCTTGTGAACACCGCGTATTGTCCGCCGACACGCCACAATTAAGCCAGTTTTAGCGCTTTGATAGTGTTGCGGAGTTAATGCCCATGCCGGAAAAACGGCGGTTTTCTGCTTTTTTCCCCGTGCTTCTTGCTTCCGAACCGGGCAGAGCCTGCATATATGACTAATTGCCTGCAACCAAGTGGGCCAAAACGGAATTGAGGCGGCAGAACATGGCCTTTGGTGGTTTGTTTTCGACAGATATGGCGATCGATCTTGGGACAGCGAACACGCTTGTCTACGTGAAGGGCAAAGGCGTTATTCTGAACGAACCGTCAGTCGTTGCCTATCACGTCAAGGATGGTCAGAAAAAAGTTCTGGCCGTTGGGGAAGATGCCAAGCTGATGCTGGGGCGCACGCCTGGCAGTATTCAGGCGATCCGGCCTATGCGCGAAGGCGTCATTGCCGATTTTGACGTGGCGGAAGCCATGATCAAGGAATTCATCAACAAGGTGCACCGTCGGGGCTTTCTGTCAAAGCCGCGTATCATTGTTTGCGTACCGCATGGCGCAACGCCGGTTGAAAAGCGCGCAATCCGTGATTCCGTTCTGAAAGCGGGCGCATCGCGTGCGGGTCTAATTGCCGAACCGATTGCAGCGGCGATAGGCGCGGGCATGCCGATTACGGATCCGACCGGTAACATGGTTGTCGATATCGGCGGTGGCACAACCGAGGTTGCGGTTCTGTCATTGGGCGACATTGTCTATGCGCGTTCCGTGCGCGTTGGTGGTGACCGGATGGACGATGCCATCGTCAGCTATTTGCGCCGTCAGCATAACCTGTTGATCGGGGAATCAACGGCTGAGCGGATTAAGACGACCATCGGCACAGCACGAATGCCGGACGACGGGCGCGGACAATCGATGCAGATCCGGGGACGGGATCTGTTGAATGGCGTACCCAAGGAAACCGAGATCAATCAGGCGCAGGTGGCCGAAGCATTGGCCGAACCCGTGCAGCAGATTTGCGAAGCTGTGATGACGGCTTTGGAAGCAACGCCACCTGACCTAGCGGCCGATATTGTCGACCGCGGCGTCATGTTGACGGGGGGTGGTGCTTTGCTTGGGGAATTGGACTTGGCGCTTCGCGAACAAACAGGTCTGGCGATCAGTGTTGCGGACGAATCGCTCAATTGCGTGGCAATCGGCACAGGCAAAGCTCTGGAATACGAAAAGCAGCTTCGCCATGTGATCGAGTTTGACAACTGACGAACCAGCCAAATTTCGCATGAGCGAAATTTATGAAACGCTTTCAATGCGATTTGGTGCTAAGAATATTGGTAATTCTTGAACGAGGCAGGTTTGGCACGGGCAACTGGCAGCGCCGACAATTATGTGAAACCGATCCGGCGTCTGGTCGTGGCGGTTTTGGTGCTGTTTTTGTTTCTTTTGTTCATCCTTTGGCGGATTGACAGCCCAAGGGCCGAACGGTTTCGCGCGCAATTGGTTGATTGGGTGGTCCCCAATATGGATTGGGCATTGGTGCCGGTCACTGAAACCGTCAACCTTGTGCGTGGTTTTCAATCTTATGCAGCCTTGCAGCGCCAAAACCGCGATTTGCGCGATGAACTGCAACGGATGAAGGCATGGAAAGAAGCGGCGCTGCAGCTGGAACAGGAAAATGCCAAGCTTCTGGATTTGAACCGTGTGCGTCTGGACCCTGCTTTGACCGTCGTGACAGGGCAGGTGCTGGCCGACAGCGGCTCGCAATTCCGGCAATCCGTTTTGCTGAATGTCGGCGGGGCGCGCGATGGCATCAAAGATGGTTGGGCGGTCACAGATGGCTTGGGGCTGGTTGGCCGCATCTCTGGCGTGGGCGACCGATCAAGCCGGGTGCTTTTGCTGACAGACAACACAAGTCGGGTACCGGTGACCATCCAGCCGTCGGGTCAACGTGCGATCCTGTCAGGTGACAATTCCTTGTTGCCAGCACTGGATTTCATCGAAGACCCGGAAGAGGTTCGTCCGGGCGACCGGGTGATTTCGTCCGGTGATGGCGGCGTTTTTCCTGCTGGATTGCTGGTTGGAAACGTTGTCCTGGCGCGCGATGGCCGGCTGCGTTTGCGCCTTGCCGCAGACTACGAACGGCTGGAATTTCTGCGCGTCCTTCGTTCTCAGGAACCCGAAGGCCTGGATACACCCGCAGAGATCATTGGACCGGGTTTGCCCGATACACAGGTCGAACTGATCCGGGATGAGGCCGCAGATGGGTGACCGTGATCAGAACCGGTTTGCGTATTGCGCGCTTTTCGTTTTGCTGGTCGCATCCGTTCTCTTTGTGCAGCTTTTGCCGTTAAACCCGGGGCCAGGCCGGTTGCCGGGGCCCGATATTGTCCTTTTGATCGTCTTTGCCTGGACCATCATGCACCCCAATCTTTTGCCAATCTGGTTGATTGCGGGCGTCGTTCTTGTGGCCGACCTGCTTTTGATGCGACCGCCCGGGCTATGGGCAGGTCTTGTTGTTTTGGGTTGCGAATTTCTTCGCTCGCGCTGGAACGTTTTGCGGACAGCACCGTTTCTGGTGGAATGGGGCCTTGTGGCCGGATTGATCACGGCTTTGATACTGGCGAAATCAGCGATACTTGGTATTTTTGCTGTCCCACAACCCAGTTTCGGGCTGACCATGATCCACCTTGTTGTGACCGTTCTCATCTATCCGATTGTGGTTTTGCTGGCCGGGCGCATGTTCGGATTGCGCCGTGGGATCGGCGAAGCGGACGGTTTTGGAACAAGACGATGAGACGGCCACCCAAAGAAACCGAACAGGCCGCAGGCCTAGTCACGCGACGCGGCGTCGTTTTGGGCGGGCTTCAGCTTGGGTTTATGGGGCTTTTGGGCCTGCGCATGCGCCAGATGCAGGTGACCGAAGCAGACAGCTATCGACTGCTGGCCGAGGAAAACCGCATCAACATGCGGCTGATCCCACCTTCGCGCGGCATCATTTACGACCGGCACGGCATTGCGATTGCGCAGAATGCGCAGAATTACCGGGTGATTATCGTTCGCGAAGACGTCGAAGATGTGGATGAAACCATCGCCAAAGTGCGGCGGTTGGTCGATATTGAAGACCGTCAGATTGAACGCGCGTTGCGCGAAATGAACCGCCGCAGCCCATTTGTTCCGATCACGCTTGCCGATCAGTTAAGCTGGGACGACATTGCAGAACTTTCGATCAATGCGCCTGCCTTACCGGGGATCACGCCGGATGTGGGGCTAAGCCGCGAATATCCGCTGGGCGTGGATTTCGCCCATATCGTGGGCTACGTCGGTCCGGTGAGCGACCGGGATCTGGCGCAGTTGCAAACGCCCGATTTACTGTTGCAGATCCCCGAGTTTCAGATTGGCAAGATCGGGGTCGAAACCAAATTGGAAAGCCGTCTGCGCGGCAAGGCGGGTACCCGCCGGATCGAAGTAAATGCCGGCGGCCGCGTTATGCGCGAATTAAGCCGCGACGACTATACGCCCGGCCAGGATTTGCAGCTGACGATTGATCACGGGCTTCAAAATTATGCCCAAGCGCGGCTTTCCACAGAAAGCGCAGGTTCGGTCGTTATTGATGTCGAAACCGGCGATCTGGTCGCCATGGCGTCGGCCCCTTCGTTTGATCCTAATCTGTTCGTGCGGGGGATTTCCTCGAAAGACTATGACGGGTTGCGGAACAACGATTACAAGCCGCTTTTCAACAAAACAGTGCAGGGCGTCTATCCGCCGGGTTCAACCTTCAAAATGATGACCGGGCTTGCGGCCCTGCGCGCAGGTGTGATTGGACCTGGCGAACGGGTGTGGTGCCCCGGTCATATGACTGTTGGTCGGCGGCGGTTCCATTGTTGGAAACGCGGTGGGCATGGCTGGATGAACCTGGATGATGCCATCACGCAATCCTGCGATGTCTATTTCTACGAAGCGGCGCAGCGCGTTGGCATCGACAAGCTGGCCGAGCTTTGCCACGAGTTTGGATTGGGCGAACGCCATGACCTGCCGCTATCGGCTATCGAAGAAGGGCTTATTCCAACCACCAAGTGGAAAGCTCGGATGCGGGACGAACCCTGGTTGCCGGGCGACACGCTGAATTCAGCCATCGGGCAGGGCTTTGTGCTGTCGTCGCCTTTGCAGCTTGCGGTGATGGCCGCGCGACTGGCCACCGGGCGTGAGGTAAAGCCGCGTCTGGTAAAATCGGCAGACGGGCTTGAATTGCCTGTGGCCGACATGCCGCCATTGAATATCTCATCCAGCCAGCTGCGCATGATCCAAAAAGCCATGTGGAACGTCTCGAACGGGCGCCGCGGCACGGCACGGCGGTCGCGAATTGTCGCCGAAGGACTGGAAATGGCGGGTAAAACAGGCACCAGCCAGGTCCGCAATATCACAGCCGCCGAACGCGCGCGCGGTGTGACGCGAAACGACCAACTGCCCTGGAACCGGCGCGACCACGGCTTGTTTGTCGCCTTTGCGCCATATGACAAACCGAAATATGCGATTGCAACGATAGTCGAACATGGGGGCGGGGGGTCATCTGCGGCCGCCCCACCATCGCGCGATATTCTGCTTTATGCGCTTTACGGCGATGTGCCACCGCTTGAGGCTTATCCGGAAGATCAACGCGAACGGATAAGCGCGATGCACGAAGAAATGGACATTCGCCCGCGCTTAAAACCTGAAACCAAGCCGAGCCGCGCATGACCTATCTTGTCAATCAGGTCCGAACGGTCCCCACGGGGCTGCGCAAGGTGTTGTTCGTCAACTGGCCAATCGCGCTGTTGCTGACAGCAGTGGCTTGCGTTGGCTTTCTGATGCTGACCTCGGTCGCAGGCGGCGAAGTTGATCGCTGGGCCGAACGCCAAATGAAGGTATTCGCCGTCGGCTTTTTGCTGATGCTGGCGGTCGCAATGGTGCCGATATGGTTCTGGCGCTCTATTTCCGGGCTGGCGTATCTGTTCGCATTTGGCATGCTGATCGTCGTGGAAACGTCCGGTGTCGTCCGTATGGGTGCGCAACGTTGGGTCGATCTGGGCGTGACTGTCTTTCAGCCGTCCGAATTGATGAAGATCACCTTGGTTATGGCGTTGGCGGCCTACTACGATTGGTTGCCGTTACAGAAAACGTCGCGCCCGCTTTGGGTGATCCCGCCGGTGTTATTGACTTTGGTGCCGACAGCATTGGTTCTTAAACAACCCGATCTTGGCACAGCCATCCTGTTGCTTGCAGGCGGTGGTCTGGTGATGTTCTGCGCCGGTGTGTCTTGGTGGTATTTCGTTGCTGTTATCGCGGGGGGATTGGGTCTGATTTATGCCGTTTTTGCCTCGCGCGGGACAGATTGGCAGTTGATCAAAGACTATCAATTCCGACGGATCGACACGTTCCTTGACCCGTCAAGTGACCCGCTGGGGGCTGGTTACAACATCACCCAGTCGAAAATCGCACTTGGATCGGGGGGGTGGACGGGCAAAGGGTTCATGCAAGGCACGCAGTCGCGGCTGAACTTTCTGCCGGAGAAACACACCGATTTCATCTTCACCACCTTGGCAGAAGAGTTTGGCATGGTGGGCGGCATGTCGCTTTTGGTGCTCTATGGGTTGATCGTATTTTTTTGCGTGCTGTCCGCGTCGCAGAACAAAGACCGCTTTGGGGCTTTGCTGACGCTGGGGATTGCTGCCACGTTGTTTTTGTTCTTTGCGGTCAACATGTCGATGGTCATGGGGCTGGCACCTGTGGTGGGCGTGCCGTTGCCCTTGGTCAGCTTTGGTGGCACGGCAATGCTGGTGCTTCTTGCCGCCTTTGGATTGGTGCAATCAGCACATGTCCACAGGCCGATGACCCGATGATCCGCATTCTCTTTTCGGCGCCAAAGACAGATTGGGATGACTATCGCGACATTTTGGCCGATGCGCTGCAAGCGGTCGGTGTCAAGGCGGATGTTGAACATACGCTGACCCCGTCTTCGCCTGAGACCATCGACTATATTGTCTATGCCCCGTCCAGCAAAATGCGGGATTTTTCACCTTTTCGCAGCGTAAAGCTGGTGCAGAATCTTTGGGCTGGCGTCGAAGATGTTGCCACGAATGACACATTGACCCACCCTTTGGCGCGGATGGTGGACAGTGGCCTGACCGACGGCATGGTGGAATGGTGCGTCGGCCATGTGATGCGCCACCATCTTGGGCTTGATCGTGATATCAACCGGACAGACCGGGTGTGGGCCCCCGTCATTCCGCCCTTGGCCACGGACCAAACGGTGGTTGTTTTGGGCCTTGGCGCTTTGGGTGCAGCGGTTGCAAACGCCCTAAGCAGTCTCAAGTTCCATGTCCGAGGGTGGAGCCGTTCGGAAAAGCACATCGCGGGCGTAGAATGCCATTCGGGCGAAAACGGATTGACCCAGGCTTTGCACGGTGCGGATATTGTGGTGCTTTTGTTGCCGCAAACGCCGGCGACAGGAAATATTTTAAACGCCAACCGGATTGCGCTGCTGGCGGATGGCGCGGTTTTGATCAATCCGGGCCGGGGGCCGTTGATCGATGATCGGGCCGTTTTGGCAGCGTTGGACAGTGAAAAACTGTCGCATGCCACGCTTGATGTCTTTCGGGTGGAACCGCTGCCGCAAAACGATCCGTATTGGACCCACCCCAAAGTCACCGTAACGCCGCATGTCGCTTCGGCCACGCGCCCGGCCAGCGCGGCCCGCGTCATTGCCGAGAATATTCGACGTGGCGAAGCGGGTCAGCCGTTTCTGCATCTCGTGGACCGGGCGCAGGGGTATTAGCGATCAACGCAGTTTTGGCGGTTTGTCTGGGTCAAAGCCCGGCGCTTTGACCTCGGCCGGGACGGGCAGGTCAAAGCGCAGCCCATGCTTTGCCAACGTTGCGGCGATTGGGTCGCGGGCTGAAAAGAAAGCGACATCCAACTCGCCCGCATCAATACCAGAAAAGATCAACGCTTCTGAAATGGCCTGTGCCAGCGCTGTTTCGGAACCGGGCATTGGGTCTATAAAGGCCAACAGATGGCCTGTGCGCCCGCCGGGGTAAGTGACGGCAACCAGATACGCGATCTGCGCCAGCCCTGTTGTGGTCGACAGTTTGGCATCCAGGCCGGTAATCAACGTCTCGGGCAACTGACCCGGTGGCGCGACGGTTTCGGGCTGCGCCGTCGTTTCCGTGGGGCCCGCACCAAGCGTGTCATGCAACCATTCAATGGCGCCCGCAGGCACCAGAAAGGACGATGTCGCGACGCCCAGGTTCAACCCAACTCCGGTGTCATGGCCATGCAGCATGTCAACTATCACACGCCCCGACAGGGCGGCATAGGGCGCTGGACCTTCGGCAAAATCAGTGAGCCGCGTTTCCAGATCAAAGGCCAGAATGAAACGTCCGTCGCTGGTGTCAAACAACTTGGGCGTGATGGCTTCGCCTTTTGGGTCGTCTTCCAACAGCAAAAACAACTCGGCATCCGCAAGGCGCTCAAAAAACCGAAGACGCGCGCCGTCGTCGTCAGGGGCCGCGCTCATTGCGGCATGGGCGTCATCCAGCGGGGTCATGCCAACGCTTTTTCGACGCGGGCCTGCAACACGGGCAGAAGATCGGCTTCGAACCACGGGTTTTTCTTCAACCAGCCGGTGTTGCGCCAGGATGGATGGGGCAGGGGGATCGCATTCGGCAAATGATCCTGCCAGCCCGCCACCGTGGCCGTCACTGTTTTCGGGGCATCCTGCAAATGCCAACCCTGCGCATAACCACCGATCAAAAGGGTCAGCTCGACAGCCGAAAGATGCGAAAGGATCCGTGCGCGCCAGGTTTCGGCACAACGTTTGGGCGGCGGTAAATCCGACCCTTTCGCGTCATAACCCGGAAAGCAGAACGCCATCGGCAGAATTGCAATACGGTTCGTGTCGTAAAACACCGCCTCATCAACCCCCATCCAATCGCGCAATCGGTCGCCCGACGGGTCGGTGAACGGTTTGCCGCTTTCGTGGACGCGCATGCCCGGTGCCTGACCCGCGATCAGAATGCGCGCGGTTTTGCTGAACCAAACCACGGGGCGGGGGCTGTGACCGGTTTTGGTTGCACCGAACTGCTGGGCACAAAGCTGGCAACCGCGAAGTTCGGTCTGCAGGGTATCAAGGCTTTCCATGGGGTTGAGGTAGGGTGGAAATGCATGATTTGTCCAGCCTCAGACACGGGTTCGGGGCGTGGCGCCCAAGCGCCGCGCTAAACGCGAAAGGCCAGGGCGTAGGTTTAGAAACACCCGGTACGCCCCTTCCATCGCCCGAGCCGCGCCTGGCAGATGCGCCAGCCGCGCGGCCCACCGCCATTTTGGCAAACTGTCCCAAACCGCGATGAAAGCACGCGCACCCGAAAGAAGTGAACCGTCGGAACGCCGCACGTGAAAGCGCGCCATGGCCGCGTCCCGCGTCAGGTCTTCGGGCATCGGCACAGTGGCAATGTTTACAAAGTCGATACGGTCCGCCCCGATGCGGCCTTCGTAGTACCCAATCTCAAGGCTGCACAAGGCGCAGGTCCCGTCATAGTAAACGGTCAGTGGTTTCTGGTTCGCGTCATGTTCCATCTGCTCGAATGTGGGGCGCCGGTGGCAATCGTCAAATCCGCGCGCATCGGGGCAGTTGCGGTGTTTGGGCGACAGGCCGCATAAGCTACAAGCTTTGCTTCCATTGCGGAATACAATTGCATGTATTGGCATCGCAGGCTGATCTTCGCCAATTGCCCATCGGAGGCTAAGCCTTTGCCCGCCGAGCCCGGCGATTGCGTTGTGGATGGTCAATAAATTCCTTAGTAGAACTGGTGCATTCGCGACCGTGGCCGTGCATACTGCGCCAAGCGGAGCATTGGCAGAGCAAAACGCATCACGCATGATCGAATTTCAGGGTGTCAGTAAATCCTTTTGGACGGGCGAAAAGCGCAAGGTAATCCTTGATCGTGCGTCTTTTCGTGTGGATACCGGCGTTTCGCTTGGCATCCTGGCGCCCAATGGCACCGGCAAGACGACCCTGATCAATATGATGTCGGGGTTGGAAAAGCCGGACGAAGGCAAAATCACCCGAACTTCGCGTGTTTCGTTTCCTTTGGGTTATATGGGGGGCATGGTTTCGCGCCTTACGGCGGTTGAAAACTGCCGTTTCATTGCGCGCATTTATGACAAAGACCCCGACTACCTAGAAGCATTCTGCCGCTGGGTGTGTGGTCTGGAAGAATATTTCGACATGCCTGTCGGCACCTATAGCTCGGGCATGGGCGCGCGGTTTTCATTCGCGCTCTTGCTGGCGCTCGACTTCGACGTATATTTGATCGACGAAGGCATGCCCGCCACCACCGATGCCGAGTTCAATCGAAAAGCAGGGCATGTCCTGTTCGAAAGACTCAAGACTTCGACCGTGATCATCGTCTCGCATCAGGTGAGCACGTTAGAGAAATTCTGCAAATCCGCAGCCGTGCTAAGACATGGCAAGCTGCATATGTTCGACACGTTGGAAGAGGCGAAAGCACTCTATGACTATGAAGCCCAAAGCGCCTAAGTTCCGTATCCGCCGTCCGGCCACCCGACCCTCGTCGGGCGAGGTGCCGAAAGATGTGGTATCTTCCAACCCGTCGGCGGCGGATGCCGAGATGACGCCGTCCGCCCCCGAAAGCACAAGTCTCGAGACGCCAGCCGAAGATGGGTTTGGCGATCAGGCCTTTCCCGGCTCGGCCAAGGCAGTGTCGGACAAGAAAGCTGAAAGCAATATTGCCGATATTCAGCGCGAAGGCCTGACGGGCCGGCAATTGCGCATGGCACGTCGGCTGGCGCAGAAACACGGGCTAAAGCCCAGTTCGGATTTTGACGCTGTGCGGTTGTTGCGCGAGCAGGGCATCGACCCGTTTGATCGCGGCCACATGATTGAGCTTGTACACAACAAGGAAAACGCTGCCGGCGCCGCTGTTGCGGCAGCGGCAGGCGTGGCCGCCGAGGCTTCGCCGTCAGGGAGGGGCCCCGCAGATGGTCAGGAAAGCGCGAAACCGCCCTTGAAGATCGGTTTGCCTCAAAAAGTTGATCCGACGCCAAAGAACCTGCCGGGCGAACATATTCCGCAATCTGGCCCGATGGGAATACACGAGGTCGAGCGTATTCAACGTGACATCGTGCGTCGTCGTCGTCGGAACCTGATGATGCTGGCCCTGCGGCTAAGCGCGTTCATCTTCATTCCGACGTTTATCTGCATGCTCTATTTCGCGTTCTGGGCAACGTCGAGCTATGCGACCAAGTCCGAATTCATTGTTCAACAGGCCGAGGTTTCGGCTGGAACAGGTGGCCTACTCGGCGGCACGGCCATGGCGACCAGCCAGGATTCCATTCTGGTTCAGGACTTTCTGACGTCGCGTGGTGCCATGCAGCGGCTGGATGAAGAATATGGGTATCGCGAACATTTCAGCGACGAAAGCGTTGATTCGATCCAGCGGATTGCCCCGGATGCGTCCAACGAAGATCTTTTCAAACACTATAAGAACCATGTGAAGGTCGGGTATGATCCGACCGAAGGCGTGTTGCGGATGGAAGTGTCTGCCCTGACACCCGATATGAGCCGCGTGTTTTCCGAAGCCTTGATCGGCTATGCCGAAGAACGGGTTGATGCGATTACCGAACGCAAACGGGCCGATCAGATGCGCGGCGCCAACCAGACATTCGCGGATGCTGAACAAAAGATGGTCGGCGCGCAAAACACGGTTCTCGCCTTGCAGGAACAGCTGGGCATTCTGGACCCGGCGTCAGAAACAACGGCTTTGATGGGGCAGATTTCTTCGCTTGAGACCACGCTGACCGAAAAACGCTTGGCGCTTAGCCAGTTGATGGACAACGAACAGCCGAACCAGGCGCGCGTTGCGGGCGTCGAAGGGGATATTGAACGCCTGGAAAACCTGATCGCATCTCTTAGGTCCCAATTGACTGTCGAGGGCAGTTCAGAGGCATCGCTGGCGACCGTTACGGCGCGGTTGCGCATGGCAGAGGTTGATCTGGAAACGCGGACGATGATGATGCAGGAATCGCTTCAGCAACTGGAGGCTGCCCGGATTGAAGCCAACCGTCAGGTTCGTTTTCTGTCGATCGGTGTTTCGCCGGTTCCTCCGGATGAACCAACTTATCCGCGTGTGTTTGAAAACACGTTGATTGCGTTCTTCATTTTTGGGGCAATCTACCTGTTGGTTTCGGTCACTGCGGCCATCTTGAGGGAACAGGTCTCAAGTTAGATAGAATTCGCAAGCCTGTCCTATTGCATCGTGTGACGGGCTTGCGTAAAGGGATGGTCCAGTTGGGGAGTGGCGCAATGGTAGCGCAACAGTTTTTGGTACTGCAGGTTGCAGGTTCGAGTCCTGCCTCCCCAGCCATCTCGACCTGACCTTCTGAAAACTTGGCGCGGATGGCTTACCCCACCTTTTGATGGATGAAGGTAGGCTGAACGTCGTCGTTTTTGGTTGATGCGCCGGTTTTGAATTTCTCCGATGTCTGCCAAAGCGTTTCGGCCTGACGGTTCAGACTTTCGGTGGTTGCCGTTGTTTCTTCAACCATTGCTGTATTGTGTTGTGTTGCCCGATCGAGATCTGCGACAGCCTCATTGATTTCGCTGATGCCGCTGGATTGCTCGCGGGCCGAGCTTGCAATCTCGCCGACATGATCGGAAATGTCGCGAACAGACGTGACGATTTCTGAAAGCGCTTCGCCCGCTTTTTGCACCAGCGAAGCACCCCGTTGAACCTGCTCGCCGGATGACGTGATCAATTGGGTGATTTCCCGCGCCGCCTCGGATGCGCGTTGCGCAAGGCCCCGCACTTCGGACGCCACCACGGCAAACCCGCGCCCTGCTTCGCCAGCGCGTGCAGCTTCGACCCCAGCGTTCAAGGCAAGAAGGTTTGTTTGGAACGCGATGTCGTCAATTACTTCGATGATTTTGCTGATCGCGTTCGACGAGCTTTCGATTTCCTTCATCGCTGCGACAGCGTCTTGGACAACCTCGCCGCTGTTTTCAGCGTTGCTTCTTGCGGCATTGACAATGTCGGCGACTTTTTCTGCGCCTTTCGACGCCGATTGCACAGATGCTGTCAGTTGCGTCAAAGCGGCGGCAGTTTCTTCCAGCGTGGCGGCCTGGCTTTCTGTACGCTGGGACAAGTCATTGGTGGCCGAACGAACCTCTTCCGAATCGCCTCTGATTGCGGATGTTGCTTCAAGAACCTCGATCATTGCGGCGCGCAAGCCGTCGACCGCCAGGTTGAAATTCACGCGAAGCTCTTCGTAGTCTTCAGAAAATTCGGTGTCGATCGTTGCGCATAGATCGCCTTTGGACAGCGACAGCAAACTGGCTTGCAGGGAGGCGACGACACTGGATTGCGCTTCGACCATGGCTGTCCGCGTGGCCTCGGCATCGCGGGCCGCCTGATAGGCGTCTGTGATATCTTTGCCCAAAAGCAAATAGCCGTTGGTTTCATTCCTGTGGTTCGGAATTGGCGAAAGACAGCCATCGACAATAACGTCTGTCGCTCCAACGCTCAGGCGGAACTTTTCAAAAATGCCGTTTCCTTCGCCCGCAGCTTCCCAAAAGTCGCCGCCCTGGTTGTCTTCGTCGACGCGAGACAATGCGTCTTTCATATTCAGCTGGCGCACATCGCCCTGATCCTGACCAATCCACGCGCTGAACATGGCATTGGCGTTGCGCACCGTCCCGTCCAGATTCATCTCAAGGCGTCCCTGTCCGCCGTCAATCGCGCTCATCACGACCTGACCTTGCATTTGATAGGTCTGGTCTTTCCAGTCGAGAACGTAACCGACAAGATTACCATCATGGTCTTTGATCGCATCGACAAGAAGGCCAACATAGGCGTCGCCGATGGCGATCTTTGTTTTGAAAGGCAGTTTGTCAGGCGCCGCCAGGCGCCGCCGTGCTTTTGTTGGATCCAGGTGGAAGACATCCATGGATTTGCCAAGCAGGTCTTCGGGGTCAAAGTCCGGCAGCCGTGTCCGGAAATCATCCCGACGTTCGCGCATCATTTTTGAAAAGGCCGAGTTAATCGCTTTGATGTTGAAATCAGCGTCCGCCAGAACCAGCGGTGCGCCAGACGCTTCGAAAGCGGCACTCTTGAAAATTGCGTCCATTTGCGCGTCTTCAGCCGCGCGCAATTGCGCCCGCATATCGTCCAAAGACCGCGACAATGCACCAATCTCGTTTTTTTCCTTAAGATTGGGGACGTCTATCGCAAAGTCCTTCTTCGCTATGGCTTCCATGGATTGGATCAACTTGCCCGTTTTGCAATCAAAGCTTTTCGTCATGTAAAGCACGGCGATAAGGCTGACGATGAAAGACGCGGCTGACATGAAGATGTGAAACCAGGTATTGCGTTTGGCCTGTTCGGTCACTGAAGCAGCGAAATCGGTAATGCTTTGTGTGATCTCTTGTTCAAACGCGCGCAGATGCAAAATCCATTGGGTGGACGTCTCGAACCAACGTGAGGCCGAAATGTTCTGCAAGTCAGCGCCGTTGGACGAAAATACAATCTCGCGCATGGCGCTGATGTCATCGAAAGCTGGTCCCGATTGAAATTGCACATCGCGGCCCAACAGCTGTGTGAACAACCGGGCCTGCTGAAGTTCTGACGACTGCAAACGCACCAACCCGCTGAACCGGCGCAAAACTGCGGGCGTGAACTGACCTGCGCCAAAACCAGTGGCCCCCATGGCGCGTTCCAGCCCAGCTGCTTCTTTGGCTTCTGCCAGATTGATCAGGCCCGCACCCGCTTTTGAAAGTTCTTCTGTGTCAAATTGCGAATACATAAGCGCGCTAAATTCGATCAGGTCGCGGATCATGCCGGTGTAATAGCCTGCCATTTGCGGAACGCTTAAGGTCAAGCGTGAAACGCGGGTTCGCATTTGCGTCAGTTGGTCAAGCTGCGCGTCAATCGAAACGACATGGCTGGATGAACTTTGGGCCAATTCGGCTCGCAGGGCCTGATAACGTGCAATCGCCTGATCCACTTTCTGGCGTTGCGCTGGCAAGGCGTCGGCAAAGGATGACCCTTTGGACGCGATATGCCCCGCTGACATACCCCGTTCGACTTGCACTTCGTGGATCAGAACGCTCATCGGGCCAGTCAATTGCACAGCCGCCTGGGCGTCCTGAGCTCGCTGAACTGCATTCATCGATTGCGTTATGCCGAGAACAGAGAAAACAACGATGCTCGCGATGGGAATAAGGACGATAGCAAAGATCTGATAGCGGAGCTTCATGACAGGGCCTTGGGTTCGGTTCTACAACGGTTCACAGGCTCTTTGACGCAAAGGCTTTGAAGATTGATTAATCGGATCGCGCCGGTTTCAGATGGCAAATGGTTTGGAGTTTCCTCAAAACCTTGCAGAATTACGCGAATTTCAGGCGTTCGTCCGGTTTGGTCGTCCGGCCCTTTCCGCCTTGTTTTGAATTTTACGAATTTTCATGCGCCGAGTTGGCCTTGTCTGACGGCGGAAGATGTCGCTTACTTGACGCCACCGGTCTGTTTTTTCGGGCCAATCCTTGAAAGGGCTCACATGTCCGCTCTCTTTTCCCTGTCCGGCAAGCGGGCCCTGGTCACGGGGTCGTCACAAGGCATCGGCTTCGCACTTGCGCGTGGCTTGGCCGAGGCCGGGGCAACTGTGGTGCTGAACGGGCGGGATGCGGCCAAGCTTGAACAGGGCGCTCAAACATTGCTGGCGGCTGGGGCAAACGTGCAGGTCTTGCCTTTTGACGTTACAGATCACAACGCCGTTCAGGCCGCGGTTGATGGGTTCGAGGCTGATCGAGGCCGCATCGATATCTTGATCAACAACGCAGGGCTTCAACATCGCGCGCCGCTTGAAGACTTTCCCGCAGATGCATTCGAACGGCTTTTGCAAACCAATGTCGCCAGTGTGTTTCATGTGGGGCAGGCGGTCGCGCGGCATATGATCGGGCGGGGTGCGGGCAAGATCATCAACATCGCCAGTGTTCAAACCGCGCTCGCACGTCCTGGCATCGCGCCTTACACCGCGACCAAGGGGGCGGTTGGCAATCTGACAAAGGGCATGGCTACCGATTGGGCCAAACACGGTTTGCAATGCAACGCGATTGCGCCGGGGTATTTCGATACCCCGCTGAACGCGGCTTTGGTCGCCGACCCCCAGTTTTCAAACTGGCTGAAACACCGCACGCCCGCCGGGCGCTGGGGACGTGTTGAAGAACTGGTCGGGGCCGCGGTGTTTCTGTCGTCGGCGGCTTCCAGCTTTGTGAATGGGCACACGCTTTATGTTGATGGGGGCATCACGGCCTCGCTTTGATGCGGGCCGGCTTGCTATGCAACCAAGCGGCTAACTTTCGTCGCGCAGCCCATAGCCCGCAAATTTCGCCAGTGTTTCGTCGATGTCCTGATCCCGGACAATGACCGGTTCGCCGATTTGCAGGGCGATGGCGTATTGTTTTGCCAACGTTTCCAATTCCACAGCGCGCCACATGGCTTTGTCCAGCGTTTCGCCCAACGTAATAGACCCGTGATTGGCCAGAAGACACGCCGTTCTGTCGCGCAACGCGTCCAGCGCGAAATCTGACAGGGCTTGCGTGCCAAAGACCGCAAAAGGCGCACAGCGCACGGAATGCCCGCCAAAGGCCGCCACCATGTAATGGGCGGCGGGGATGTTGCGCCCCAGCATTGCCAGCGCCGTGGCGTAAACGGGATGCGCATGCACAACCGCGTTGATCTCGGGCCGCGCGTTCAGAATGTCAAAGTGAAACCGCCATTCGCTGGACGGGGGATGCGGGCCGCGACAGTCCGCATTGTCCGCAAGCGACATGCTGACAATGTCGTCCGGTGTCATCGTGTCATAGGGCACAGCCGATGGTGTGATCAGCATCCGATCCTGACAGCGGACCGAGATATTGCCGGACGTGCCTTGGTTCAATCCGCAGGCGTTCATCTCGATGCAGGCGTCGACAATCGCGGCGTTCAAATTGGTCTGTGACATGGCGTCAGTATGCGGCGCGGCGCATGGCTTCGCAATTGGCCGGTATGCAGATTTTCGTTGACTTTTGGGCGCGACGGGCGTGAAAAAATGGTAAGTTTTTTCACGCGGAGGATCAGGTGACCGACTTGTCGCCCCCAGACAGCCTGGGCCAGGACTTGCGGATCCTGCGCAAGCAGCGCGGGCTGACCTTGGCCGAGCTGGCCCGACAGATCGACCGTTCGGTCGGATGGCTCAGTCAGGTCGAACGCAATCTTTCTGTACCGTCGATTGAAGAAATCGCCGCCTTGTCCGCTGCGCTGGATGTGGCAATCGAAAGTTTTCTGGGCCGCGCGCCCACGCCGCCCCGCGAAGCCGACCATGTCGTGCGCAAAACGAACCGCCGCCCGATTGGTGCGCGGGTTGATGGTATGCTCGAAGAACTGCTTTCGCCGGATTTAACCGACGATTTCGAAGTCGTGCATTCTACCTTTTTGCCAGGTGCCGCTCGGCAAGAACTGTTGGCCCGCCCAACACAAGAGGTCGGCTATATCGTCAGCGGTGAACTCTATCTGACCATAGCCGAGGAAACCTTTCGTCTGACCCCGGGCGACAGCTTTCGCATTCGCGCCGAACCGTTTGCCTGGGAAAACCGAGGCACCGAACCTTGCATTGCGATCTGGGTGATCGCTCCACCTGTTTATTGAAGGACTGAACATGGCCGACTTTCCGACAACTGCCCGCGTCGTCATCATCGGTGGAGGTGCCGTGGGGGCATCCGCGCTTTTTCATCTGGCCAAGGCCGGCTGGACCGATTGCGTGCTTTTGGAAAAGAACGAACTGACCGCTGGGTCAACCTGGCACGCGGCGGGCAATGTGCCCACGTTTTCGACCAGTTGGTCCATTATGAACATGCAACGCTATTCGACCGAGCTTTATCGCGGGCTTGCGGACGAAGTTGACTATCCGATGAACTACCACGTCAGCGGATCCCTGCGCCTTAGCCATTCCAAAGCGCGAACCCAGGAATTTGAACGCGCCTTGGGCATGGGCCGCTATCAGGGCATTGATATGGCGATGCTGACGCCTGCCGAAGCGGTCGAGATGTATCCATTCATGGAAACGCACGACCTGCATTCCGTGCTGTTCGATCCAACCGACGGCGATATTGATCCGGCCCAATTGACCCAGGCGCTGGCCAAAGGCGCGCGCGATCTTGGCGCCCAGATCATTCGCTTTTGCCCGGCCACAGGCGTGACCCAGAAACCCGATGGCACGTGGATCGTCCATTCTGAAAAAGGCGATATTGCCTGCGATTTTGTCGTAAACGCCGCCGGGTATTATGCTCAAAAGGTGGGGGATTGGTTCAAACCCTACGGTGGTCGCACTGTGCCGATGATGGTGATGAGCCACCAATACGTTCTGACCGAACAAGTGGCCGAAATCGAAGCCTTCGCCAAGGAACGGGGCGGCAAACTGCCTTTGCTGCGCGACGTCGATGTTTCGTATTATCTTCGCCAGGAAAAGAACGGTTTCAACATCGGCCCGTACGAACCAAACGGCAAAGGCCACTGGTTAACCCCAGACGACCAGATGCCCGATGATTTCAGCTTTCAGCTTTATCCCGACGATCTTGACCGGATCATGGATATTGTGGCCGATGCGATGGAACGCGTGCCTTTGTCGGGCAGCGCCGGGATTGAACGGATCATCAACGGGCCGATCCCCTACGCCCCCGATGGCTTGCCGCTGATCGGCCCCATGCCCGGCGTCAAAAACGCGTTCGAGGCGTGCGTTTTCACCTTTGGCATTGCCCAGGCGGGTGGTGCGGGGAAAGTCTTGGCCGAGTGGATCACAGAAGGCGAAACCGAATGGGATATGTGGGCGGTCGATCCCCGCCGTTTCACAGGGTTCGCCGATCAGGCTTACGCCGACGCCAAAGGGCTAGAGGTATATTGCAACGAATATGCAATGCATTTCCCGCACCATGAATGGCCAGCGGCGCGCGACAAGAAACAGTCTACGCTTCACACCCGCCTGGCGGATGCGGGCGCTGTGTTTGGGCCGTACAACGGCTGGGAACGCGCCAATTGGTTCGCAAAACCGGGCGATGACACATCCGAAGAAGCGTCCAAAACCTGGGATCGCGCGGGCCCTTGGGAACAGCGCATTCGCGAAGAATGCGAAGCGGTGCGCGACCATTGCGGCATCCTGCCCATCACCGGTTTTACCCGGCTCAAGGTGACGGGCGAGGGCGCGCGCGCCTATATCGACAGCCTGACAGCCTCAAGCCTGCCCAAACCGGGCCGCGTCAGCCTGGCCTATTTCGCCGATACGCGCGGGCGCATCGTGACCGAAATGTCGGTTTTAGTGCGCTCGGACACCGAAATTGACCTAATCACCGCAGCGTCGGCCCAATGGCACGACGCTGAACTTCTGTGGCGCAACGCACCCGCCGATGTGACGGTGACTGATCACACGGAAGATACAGAATGCCTGTTGGTGACCGGTCCAAAATCGCGCCAGCTGCTTGCAACCCTGAATGACGGTCACGATCTGGACGCGGGCTGGCTGACCGCCAGTCTTGACGGAAAAATTACCGATGCGGCTTGCACGTTGTTACGTGTGTCTTTCGCGGGCGAATTGGGGTGGGAACTGCATTGCAACCCCAAAGACGCCCCCGCCATCTGGGATGCCGTCACAGCAGCAGGGGCCAGACCATTTGGCATGTACGCGCTCAATTCGCTGCGGATCGAAAAAGGTTATCGTGCGTGGAAGGGCGATCTTTCAACCGATTACAGCCTTTTGGAAGGTGGCCTCGACCGCTTCGTGAAGCTGGATAAAGAGGCTGACTTCCCCGGCAAAGCCGCGCTTTTGAACGAAAAGCAGCAAGGCGTGAAAAAGCGCTTTGTCACGCTGAAAGTTGATGCAGGCCAAGCTGACGCCCCCTATATGTCCACGCTTTGGAAAGGTGATCAGGTCGTCGGTGAAACGACGTCGGGCGCGTGGGGCTATCGCGTCGGCGCATCTATCGCGCTTGGCATGCTGCGGGCAGACCTGACCGACCCGGGAACCGAGCTAGAGGTTGATATTTTCGGCGAACGCCGTAAGGCCGTCGTCCAGAAAGACCAGCCTATGTGGGACCCGGCGAATGAAAGGCTGCGGGCATGAAAGGGGGCGCCGGCCACATGTGCGCGCAACCCCTATCCGTCCACAGGCCTTTGGTCGCGAACGAAGGAAAGACAGAATGACCATCACCCTTCTTGATGGCGGCATGGGGCAGGAGCTTTTGGCCCGCACCGGTGCAACCCCAACCGGCCTGTGGTCAACACAGGCGATGATCGATCACCCGGATGCGGTGCGGTCGATTCACGATGATTACTTTGCGGCGGGCGCTGATATTGCGACGACAAACACCTATGCCATTCACAGGGATCGGCTTGATCCGGCAGGCATCGGGGACCGGTTCGGTGCATTGCATCAACAAGCGGTCGGGTTGGCCACCGCGGCAAAATCAGCCGCAGGCAACGGCCAAGTCGCGGGGTCGCTTGGCCCATTGGGGTGGTCCTATATGGCCGAACTTGCCCCGCCCAGCGAAGACGCAGCGCCGCTTTATGCTGAAATCGTTGCGCTGCACGATGCGGATGTGGACCTGTTCATCCTTGAAACCATGTGCAGCGTAGATCAGGCGCGGGGCGGCCTTATGGGTTGCGCGGACACCGACAAACCCGTTTGGCTTGCGCTTAGCGTCGATGACGATGACGGCACGCGCCTGCGTTCGGGCGAACCTTTGACCGACGCGCTGCCGCTTTTGAAGGACTTCGATGTCGCCGCGCTCTTGATCAATTGTTCAACCCCCGAAGCCGTCAGCCAGGGCTTGCCGTTGATTGCGGATGCAAACGTGGCCTTCGGCGCGTATGCAAACGGATTTTCGTCAATCTCGGACAGCTTCAAAACCGCTGGTGCCACGACAGACCGGCTGGAAAAACGCCGCGATCTTGGGCCCACCGAATACGCGGATTTTGCGGACCAATGGGTCGAACAGGGGGCCAGCATCGTCGGCGGTTGTTGCGAGGTGGGGCCGGCCCATATAGCCGAGATGGCCACCCGGTTGGGAAAGCGGAAGACATGAATCTGCCATCTCACGCCCGCGTGGTGATCATTGGCGGTGGGGTGTCCGGTTGCTCGGTGGCGTATCATCTGGCGGAACGTGGCTGGACCGATATTGTTTTGCTGGAACGCAAAAAGCTGACCTCGGGCACCACCTGGCACGCCGCCGGTCTGATCGGTCAGTTGCGCCCCAATGAAAACATGACGCGCCTGGCCAAATATTCCGCTGATCTCTATCAGCGGCTCGAAGCCGAAACCGGCGTTGCGACCGGTATGCGGATGGTCGGTTCGATCACTGCGGCGCTGACTGAACACAGGCGCGAAGAAATTCTGCGCCAGGCCAGTCTGGCCCGCGCCTTTGGTGTCGAGGTTGAAGAAATCTCGCCCACCGAGGCCAAGAAAATGTACCCGCATCTGACTGTCGAAGACATGGTCAGTGCTGTTCACCTGCCGGGGGACGGGCAATGCGACCCGGCCAATATCGCAATGGCTCTGGCCAAAGGCGCGCGCATGAAAGGCGCCCGCATTGTCGAAGGCGTTAAGGTCAGTGCAATCACCGACGATGGCGAAACCGTCACGGGCGTTGATTTTATCGTCGAAGACGGAACAACGGGCCATATCCGGGCCGAAATGGTCGTCAATTGCGGTGGCATGTGGGGCCGCGATCTGGCCGCACAATCGGGCGTCACCCTGCCGCTTCATGCATGCGAACATTTCTACCTGATCACCGAACCAATCGACGGCCTTGGCCATTTGCCAGTGCTGCGCGTGCCGGATGAATGCGCCTATTATAAATCCGATGCGGGCAAGATGATGCTGGGCGCGTTTGAGCCAAAAGCCAAACCCTGGGGCATGGGCGGCATCAACGAAGACTTCGAATTTGATACGCTGCCTGAAGATTTCGAACATTTCGAGCCGATCCTCGAGATGGCCATGCACCGTTTGCCGATGTTCGAAACCGCAGGCGTGCACACGTTCTTCAACGGCCCCGAGAGCTTTACACCCGACGACCGCTATTATCTGGGCGAAGCACCCGAGTTGCGGAACTACTGGGTCGCGGCGGGCTATAACTCGATTGGGATCGTGTCCTCGGGTGGCGCGGGCATGGCGCTTGCCACATGGATGGACGAAGGCCGCCCGCCGTTCGATCTTTGGGATGTGGACATTCGCCGCGCCCAACCATTTCAAAGAAACCGCCGGTATCTGCAAGACCGCGTCAGTGAAACGCTGGGCCTTCTTTACGCCGACCACTACCCTTACCGACAGGTCGAAACCGCCCGCGGCGTCCGCCGCTCGCCTGTGCATGAACAGCTCAAAGCGGCAGGCGCGGTCTTTGGCGAAACCGCAGGTTGGGAACGCGCCAACTGGTTTGCAAACGCAGGCCAGGAACGCGAATACCGCTATGACTGGCACCACCAGAACTGGTTCGAAAACCAAAAGGCCGAACATATGGCCATGCGCGAAGGCGTCGGGCTTCTGGATATGTCGTCGTTCGGCAAGATCCGGGTCGATGGCCCTGGCGCGCTTGGCTTTGTGCAACGCGTCTTTGCAGGCGATGTCGACAAGCCCGTCGGCACTATCACCTATGGGCAGTTGCTGAACGAACGCGGCGGCATCGAATGCGACCTGACGATCACCCGGCTTTCGCCAACGGCCTTTCTACTGGTCGTGCCAGCGGCCACAGTGAAACGCGATCTTGCCTGGCTGAAACGCAATTTGGGCGATGATGTCGCGATGATTTTGGATGTCACCGGGGCCGAAGCAGTCTTCCCGGTCATGGGCCCAAAATCCCGTGCGCTCTTGCAAGCCGTCTCGCCCGACGATTTTTCGAATGACGCCTTCCCCTTTGGTACAGCGCGCGAGATTGAGATCGGCATGGGGCTTGCCCGCGCGCATCGCATTTCTTACGTGGGCGAATTGGGGTGGGAACTTTACGTATCCGCCGACCAAGCCGCGCATGTGTTCGAAACCTTGCACGAAGCAGGCGCAGATCACGGTCTGAAGCTCTGTGGTTTGCACGCAATGGACAGTTGCCGCATCGAAAAGGCGTTCCGCCATTTCGGCCATGACATCACCGATGAAGACCATGTTGTCGAAGCGGGTCTTGGCTTTGCCGTCAAAACCAAGGCCAAGGACAATTTCATAGGGCGTGACGCTGTTCTGCGCAAACGCGAACAAGGCCCGTCGCGCCGTATGCTGCAATTCAAACTGACCCAGCCGGAACCAATGCTGTTCCACAACGAAGCGCTGGTCCGCGACGGCGATATCGTCGGTATTGTCACATCCGCCAACTATGGGCACGCATTGGGCGGGGCCATCGGCATGGGCTATGTCCGTTGCGACGGCGAAACCGCCGATCAAGTGCTGGCCAGCACCTATGAAATCGAAATCGCCGGAACCCGTGTCAGGGCCGAAGCCAGCCTTTCGCCGATGTATGACCCGAAAGCGGAGCGGATGAAGACCTGATGTCGTGTTTGGGATAGACCTGTCGCCCCTGTAACCGCCCCAATCCCTGAAAGACACGGGCGTTAGGGAAGACATCATGCCAAAGAACCGGATCAAACCGTGAGCCGTCGGTCTGGGGGCCGGGCCGCGCGCGTCGCATTGCGCGCTGCACCTTTGGCCGAAGAACTGCGCCCGATCCGTCCGGGGCTGACGGGCGGCAAATATCAACCCCTGACCGAAGCCGACGTTACGCGCATCCACCAAGCGGCGCTGGACGCGCTTGAAACCATCGGGCTCAGCCAGGCCCCGCCGTCGGGTGTCGCGGCGATGACAAAAGCGGGCGCGATCCAAGGCGATGACGGCCGCCTGCGTTACCCGCGCGCGCTGGTCGAAGACATGCTGGCCAAGGCCGCGCGCAATATCAGGCTTTGTGGCCGCGACGAAAAATTCGACCTGCGGCTTGAAGAAAATCGGGTGCATTACGGAACCGCAGGTGCCGCCGTTCATATGGTCGACCCGGAAACGGGCGACTACCGCGATCCCACGGCGCGCGATCTGCACGATGCCGCGCGGCTGGTCCAGCATCTGGACAATATCCACTTCTTTCAGCGCCCGATGGTTTGCCGCGATATTGAAGACAATCTCGAAATGGACCTGAACACAATTTATGCTTGTGTATCGGGCACGCGAAAACACATCGGCACCAGCTTTTCAGATCCGGCCCATGTCGCCCCGTGTATGGATTTGATCCACACCCTTGCCGGGGGCGAAGACGCCTGGCGTGCGCGTCCGTTCATTTCGAACAGCAATTGTTTTGTCGTCCCGCCCATGAAGTTCGCAGAAGAAAGCTGCATTGCGATGGAACACGCCATTCGCGCGGGAATGCCGGTTCTGCTGCTGTCGGCAGGGCAGGCAGGGGCCACAGCGCCCGCACCCATTGCGGCGGCCATTGTACAGGCAGTGGCCGAATGTCTGGCAGGCGTTGTCTATGTCAATGCAATCAAACCGGGCCATCCGGCGGTTTTCGGCACCTGGCCGTTTGTGTCGGACCTTCGCACCGGGGCCATGTCGGGCGGGTCTGCCGAACAGGCACTTTTGACGGCGGGCTGCGCCCAGATGCACAGGTTCTACGGGCTTCCGGGCGGTGCGGCTGCGGGGATTGCAGACAGCAAAATGCCCGACATGCAAACCGGCTGGGAACAGGCGATCAGCAATGTGATGGCGGGTCTGTCCGGTCTGAACATGGTCTATGAAGCCGCTGGTATGCAGGCCTCGCTTTTGGGGTTCTGCCTTGAAAGTTTGGTGCTGGGCGATGACATCTGCGGTCAGGCCCTGCGCTGCGTGCGCGGCATCGATGTGACCGAGGACAGCGTCTCGCTTGAGGTGATGCGGTCTGTCTGTCTGGATGGGCCGGGGCACTATCTTGGCTCGGATCAGACGCTGCAACTTATGCAGACTGAATACATCTATCCCGCGCTCGGCAACCGGATGAGCCCTAAGGAATGGCAGGAAGCAGACCGGCCCTTGCTTTTGCCCGCCGCCACGGCCCGCAAGGACGCGATCCTGCAACACGCGCCTCTCCAGGTTGCGCCAGACGTCGACCAGGCCATTCGCGGCACGTATGCCATTCATTTCTGAACGCTTGTGATGGCAGGGCAGGGCCGGTAAATGCACCCCAGAACAGGAGTGCCGCCGCATGTCGTTTGATCGTTCCGTTAAAATCGCACCATCGATCCTTTCCGCAGACTTTGCCAATTTCGGGCGCGAAATCGAAATGGTCGAAGCCGAAGGTGCCGATTGGATCCACGTCGATGTGATGGATGGGCATTTTGTCCCGAACCTGACCTTCGGCCCCCCCTTGGTGAAAGCGATCCGAAAGCACGTCAAAACCGTGATGGATGTGCACCTGATGATTGCTCCGGTTGATCCCTATATCGACGCCTTTGTCGACGCGGGTGCTGACATTTTGACCGCGCATCTCGAAGCCGGTCTTCACACGCATCGCACCTTGCAGGCAATCAGGGGCGCAGGCGTCAAAGCGGGTCTTGCGCTTAACCCCGGCACCCCGGTCGAAGTCGCCGGACCGCTTCTGGATCTCTGCGATCTGGTTTGCGTGATGACGGTGAACCCGGGCTTTGGCGGGCAAAGTTTTATCGAAACCCAGGTCGATCAGGTCCGCCGGTTGCGCGCCATGATCGGTGACCGTCCCATTCACATTGAAATCGACGGCGGCGTTGATCCTAAAACCGCGCCCTTGGTGGTCGAAGCCGGGGCCGATGTGCTGGTGGCAGGTTCAGCGGTCTTCAAAGGCGGGTCAGTCAGCAATCCGGGCGTCTATGGCGACAACATTCGGGCCATTCGCACCGCTCTGTCCGGCTGAGCGCGCGGTATGATTAATTAAAAGTTAATAAAATCAATAGTTTCGCATGCGAAACTTTTTGCGTCAGGCAACCATTGCCTCGGCCTTTTTCAGGTCAACCGACACCAATTGGCTGACGCCCTGTTCGCCCATGGTCACACCGAACAAGCGATCCATACGGGCCATTGTCACCGCATGGTGGGTGATGATCAAAAACCGGGTTTCCGTCCGGCGGCACATTTCGTCCAACAGGTCGCAGAAGCGTGTGACATTGGCATCGTCCAGAGGCGCATCGACTTCGTCCAGCACACAAATCGGTGCCGGATTTGCCAGAAACACCGCAAAGATCAGGGCCAAAGCGGTTAGTGTCTGCTCGCCGCCTGACAACAACGACAATGTCGCCAGTTTTTTGCCGGGCGGCTGGCACAAGATTTCCAGCCCTGCATCCAGCGGATCATCGGATTCGACCAGCACCAGCTTGGCCTCGCCGCCGCCGAACAGGTGTTTGAACAGCATCGAGAAGTTTTCGTTCACCTGATCAAAAGCGGCCAGCAAACGCTCGCGGCCTTCTTTGTTGAGCCCCTGAATGCCGTTGCGCAAAGTGCGAATGGCTTCTTCCAAATCGGTCTTTTCGCCCAGCAGCGCGTCATGTTCTTCTTCAACTTCGCGCGCGTCTTCTTCGGCCCGCAGGTTCACAGCGCCCAACGCATCGCGCGACCGCCGCAGCCGCATCACGTCGGCCTCGATTTTATCGACCCCGGGCAAGGCCTCGGGGTCCGCGTCCAGCGTTTCCAGCAAAGTCTCCGGCGTCGTTTCCTGTTCTTCGGCAATCCTTTCGGTGGCCAAACGCACTGTTTCGCGTGCGGCCTCTGTCCGGGCATCCGCGGCGGCGCGTGTCTCGCGGGCTTCGGATGCACGCCGTTCGGCATCGCGTTCTTCGGTCGTTGCATCGCGCGCCGTCGTTTCCGCCACCGCCAGCGCATCAGCAGCGGTCTGACGACGCATTTCAGCTTCGGTCAGATCATCGGCCAGGCTTTCGCGTTCTGTCTTGATCCGGTCGGGCGCTTGCTGTGCGGTCTTCAGATCTTCTTCCGATCGTTCGCGGCGTTCAGCCAGTTCGCGAATACGGCTTTCGGCATTGCCCAGCCGTTCGGTCCAGGTTTTTTCCTCGGTTTCGATTTCGGCCTGACGTTTTTCGCGCGCTTCACCTTCGCGGCGCAATTCGTCATGGGCCGACCGTTTGGCCATCATCGTCATACGCGCGGCTTCGACGGTCATCTTTACGTCTTCGGCGGTCAGGCGCAAAGCGTCCAGGTCATCCAGTTCTTCGGACGTGCGCTTGGCATCCTTCAACCGGGTTCTGGCCGCGGTTGCTTCGTCGCCGTGGCGCTTTGCAGCAAGCTCGGCCGCTTCTTTTTTGCCTGCTGCGATATTCCGGTCGGCTTCAAACCTGCTTAGCGCGCGGCTTGCTTCTGTCAGTGCATGGTCCGCGGCGCGTCGGGCGTCGCGCGCTTGCGACACTTTTGTCAGACAGGTTTCCATTTCACGGGTCAGCAATTCATGCGCTTTGGCCGACCCATCGGCGCGCGCGGTTGCTTCGACCAGATCCTGTTTCAATTCCTGCAGCCGGTTCAACTGTTCAAGCCGCAAAGCCGCCGCCGACGGCGCGTCGCCCGCGCTGGCCCGATAGCCATCCCACCGCCACAGATCACCGTCTTTGCTGACAATGCGCTGACCGGGCAACAGATCCTGTTGCAGGCGCGGGCCGTCTTTCGCATCAACCAGCCCGACCTGCCCCAAACGCCGGATCAGGACAGGTGGCACGGATACTGCATCCGACAACGGGGTCGCGCCTTTCGGCAAATCTTGTTCCAAGGCATAGGCCGGCAAAGATGCCCAGCCCGAGCTGTTGGCGCTGTTTGCCACCACAGGCGCGCGCAGATCATCGGCCAGCGCCGCACCCAGGGCTTTTTCAAATCCGGATTTGACGGTCAGCAAATCCATGATTTGCCCGCCTTCGGCGGTGTCCCGGTCGACCAGCTTGGTCAGTGCCGCGACTTCTGCCTGAAGCGCTTTGACCTCGCCATCTGCGGTCGATCGTTCGGCGCGCGCTTCGGCTTCTTTGCCTTGCGCGGTTTCGCGAAGATCATCGGCGGATGTCAAAGCCGCTTCCGCCGTCGCTGCGGCCTCGGTCGCGGTGGTCAGTGCGGTCTCGGCAATGCCAAACGCGGCTTCCGCCGTTTTCAGATCGGACCCCGCCGCCTGCGCTTCGTCATTCGCTTTCTTTTCAGCCTCTTCACTGCGGTTCAGCGTCGTTTCGGCATCCTGCAACAGACGTTCCGCAGATTGGTGACGCGCAGCCAGACGGGCGACATCTTCGGTCAGTTGGCTCAGCGCATTCTCGCGGTCTTGCAAAACACGGGCCGCGTCATGCGCTTCGTCTGACGCGGCTTCGACCGCTTTGTCATGGCCTTCGCTGGCGGTATGCAGTTCTTGTGCTTCGCTGGCCAGCCGCGACAGGGTCTTGCCCGCATCCGCGTTCAAATCGCCCTCGCGTTCTGCGTCCTGCGTCAGTTGTGCGATGCGCGCCTCAAGCGTTTCAATCGTCTGCTCTGCGCGCGCTTCTTCTTCGTCCAGCGCGCCTATGCGCACCTGCAAACGGTTCAAAATGGCGGTCGCAATCGCTTCTTCTTCGCGCAGCTGCGGCAGGGCGTCTTCGGCCTTGGCCCGGTTGCCCGTTGCTGTGCGCGCCAATCGTTCGGCTTCGGCGGCTGCGCGTGCCAGATCGGCCAAAGACGCTTCTGTTGCAATGCGCGCGTCTTCGGCTTCGCGCCAGCGCAGGTACAGCAAAAGCCCTTCGGCACGGCGCAATTCGGCCCCGATTTCGCGATACCGTTTCGCTTGTCGCGCCTGCCGTGCCAGCGTTGCAAGTTGCTGGGCAAGCTGTTCGATCACATCATCAACGCGGGTCAGATTGGATTCCGCGCCTTTCAGTTTCAGCTCGGCCTCATGCCGGCGCTGATACAGCCCCGAGATACCTGCGGCTTCTTCCAGAATGCGTCGGCGATTTTGCGGTTTGGCGTTGATCAGTTCCGAGATCTGGCCTTGTCGCACAAGGGCGGGCGAATGCGCGCCGGTTGATGCGTCGGCAAACAACATCTGCACATCTCGCGCGCGCACGTCTTTGGTGTTCAGCTTATAGGCGCTGCCTGCGTCGCGTGTGATGCGGCGTATGATTTCAATGACATCGCTGTCGTTGAACCCCTGCGGGGCAAGGCGGTCGGCATTGTCCAGCACCAATGACACTTCGGCAAAGTTTCGCGCCGGTCGGGTCGAGGCCCCTGCGAAGATCACGTCTTCCATCCCGCCGCCGCGCATGGCGGTTGGTCGGTTTTCGCCCATGACCCACCGCAGCGCTTCCAGAAGGTTTGATTTGCCGCACCCGTTTGGCCCGACCACGCCTGTCAGACCATCAGCGATGATCAGGTCGGTCGGGTCGACAAAGCTTTTGAAGCCGTTGAGACGAAGCTTGTTGAAACGCACGGGCGCGGGTCTTCACTGTTGTGATTCCGGATAGCCGAGTGTCTGGCGCAAATCTGTGGGAGTCAACGGACGAGCCCTAGTGAAGGTGGTGTCGGCGCGGGTTATCCACAAGATATTGGTCGCTTCGGCGGATTTACTCCGTTGGGATTAACTGGTTGGTGTGGAACGCAACCGGGATCCGGTCGATTTTATCAAAGATAAGATCGCACATCGACTCGGCACTTTTGGGAGCCATGCCGAAGCCGATTTTGAACCCGCCATTGGCGATAAAATGGCCCGCGCGCCCTGGCCACGGGCCCAGAAGTGGCGCGCGCGATGCGGCGCGGGGGCGTACGCCTGCCCAACGTTCCAGCACTTGTGCGTTCTTCAGGGCAGGCAAAGCCGTTCTGGCGCGGTCCAGAACATCTTCCAGCGCGTTGTCGGTGGTCGTGGGGTCTGCAAAGTCGCGTTCCGACGTAGAGCCGACTGCGACAGTGCCATCGGTATGCGGGATGATGTGCAACCCTTCGGCATATATCTGCGGCAACCCGGCAGCGTTATGGGCCAAAAGCGCGGCTTGCCCTTTGACACCATTGCCGACCGGGGCGGCAAACCATGCGCCCAGGTCTTGCAGTCCTTGCCAGCCCGTGGCCCAGACGACGGGACCGTCGCCGGGGGGCGCTGTGGTGAACTGGCCGCCTTTGGCCGCAATCGCCGCTGCCAGACTGGCCGTCGCCCGGCGCGGGTTCAGAATGGCCGACAACGTGTCATGCAGGTAAAGCCCTGTTGGCGACGCCGGGCACCAGTCGGACTTGGGGGCGTCGATCAGCCTCCATGTTTCGGCCCTGGGCCAGTGTTCGGCGATGGCGGCTTTGCGGTTTTCGGCCAGCGTGACTTCGCGCGCGGTCTTCAAGGGGCAAAGGCGGCCCACTTTGGCATAGCCGGTGGAAAGGCCCGAACAGGCTTCGACCCCGGCCCAGTAGGCGGTCGATATGATCAGGCTTTCCAACTGGAACTGTTTCTTTTCGTTCCAGGGGTCGGGTGCGTGCGGCTGCAGCGCGCCGACGATCCCGCCTGATGCGCCGCTGCCCGGTCCGTTGGGATCGATCACGGTCACCTTGGCCCCGCGTTTCAGCGCGGACCAGGCCAGCGTCAGGCCGAACACGCCAGCGCCACATATTGTCAGATGCCCCATGGACAAGCCCGCAATCCCTTGCGAATTTCATGCGTCATTCGAGGTAGTCGAACCCGTGCAGGAAGACCATCCCATTCTGGATTGGAAAGACGGTGTGCCGGTCGCGCGCGCCTTTGATGACCCGTATTTTTCGCTTGAAAACGGTCTGGCCGAGACGCGGCATGTTTTTCTTGAGGGCAACGGGTTTCCTGCGCGGTTTTGCGATGATGTGCACATCGGCGAGCTGGGCTTTGGCACCGGATTGAACGCCTTTGCGACGCTGGCGGCCTGGCAGGCGTTCGGGGCCGGTCGCCGTCTGTGTTTCACGGCGTTCGAGATGTATCCGATGCCGGTGGCCGATATGGCGAAGGCGTTGCGCATCTATCCCGAGATTTGGGCGCTTGCGCACCCCGTCCTTGATGCGGCCCCGGATGTGCTGACTGGTTTTGAGACGGGTGGGTTTTGTCTGAAAGTCATCACCGGGGACGCCCGTGCCACATTGCCCGCGTGGTCGGGTCGGGCGGATGCCTGGTATCTGGACGGGTTTTCGCCAGCGAAGAACCCCGAGCTTTGGGAACCCGAGCTGCTGGCCGACGTGGCGCGCCATACGGTGCCGGGCGGGACCGCGGCCACCTATAGCGCGGCTGGGGCTGTGCGTCGGGGCTTGGCGGCAGCCGGGTTCGAGGTTGAGCGGCGCCCGGGGTTTGGCCGCAAGCGTCACATGACCGTGGCGCGTCTTCCATGAGCGAGGACCGGACGCGGCAGGGTATTGTGCTGATGATCCTGACGACGATGGTTTTTGCCAGCCAGGACGGCATATCGCGGCATTTGGCAGGCGAGTACAACACCTGGATGGTCGTGATGATCCGATATTGGTTCTTTGCGGCGTTCGTCTGCGCCATCGCGCTTCGCCAACCGCGCGGGGTTCGGGCCGTTGCACGGACACAGCGACCAAAGTTGCAAATCGCGCGCGGGCTTTTGTTGGCCGCCGAGATTTGTGTGGCTGTCGTTGGCTTTACATTGATCGGGCTGGTCGAAAGCCACGCGATTTTTGCGTCTTACCCCCTGATCATCACCGCCCTTGCTATACCGATCTTGGGCGAACGCGTGGGGTGGCGACGGTGGGTGGCGGTGCTGTTCGGGTTTGCGGGCATGTTGGTTATCTTGAACCCCGGGCGCGGGGCGTTTGACCCTTATGCGCTGATCCCTGTTGCATCCGCTGTTCTGTTTGCCTTGTATGGCTTGCTGACCCGTTTGGCCTCGCGCACGGACAGCACGGCGACGTCGTTTTTTTGGACAGGCACCGTTGGGGCCGTGGTGATGACTGCGGTTGGATTGCCGGCATGGCAGCCAATGAGCGCGCCCGACTGGGGCTGGATGTTGACACTTTGTATCACAGGTGTTTTTGGGCATTGGCTGTTGATCAAGTGCTATGAACTGGCCGAAGCCAGTGTTTTGCAGCCCTTTGCGTTTTTCCATCAGATTTTCGCTGCGATGGTGGGGGTTGTTGTTTTTGCCGAAGCGTTGCGCCTGAATGTTGTGCTGGGCGCTGTCATTATTCTGGCGGCAGGGCTGTTTGCGCTGTGGCGCGCCGGGCAGGCCGACACATAAGGAATATTGCATGCGCGTGTTGCGATTATTACCATTGGCCAACTTGTGGGAGAGCACATGCGCATACGCCTGATATTGCAAAGATGGGTCTTTGGACTGGTGCTGTGTTGCTTGGCGGGAACCGCTGTTGCGCAGGATCTGCGATTGGTGACGGTGACACGCACGCCTTTTTCGCTGGTACAGGGCGGGGTCGAAACCGGGTTTTCACTAGATCTGTGGGCTGCGATTGCCGCCGAATTGGACCTGGAATATTCAGTCGCCCGGGTCGACAGCTTTCGCGATATGCTTGAGGCGGTTGAAACGGGCGAGGCGGATATCGCGGCGGCCAATATATCGGTCACGGCGGATCGTGAACTGACCATGGATTTCAGCCAGCCCATTTTCGCGGCGGGTCTGCGCGTGATGGTGCCTTTTGAGCAGAACAGAAGCTCGTTCTGGTCTGCCATCTGGAACCGCGATTTCTTTCTGGCGGCGGTACTGGCCTTTGGCTTGTTGTTCGGCGGAGGCCTGCTGATGTGGTGGCTGGAACGGGACGGCGGGCAGGAGTATTTTCACGGCGATATGCGGGAGAAAGCGTTTCCGTCTTTCTGGTGGGCGCTGAACCTTGTGGTGAATGGTGGGTTTGAAGAACGCGTGCCGCGGTCGGTGCTGGGGCGCATTTTCGCGACACTCCTTGTGGTTTCGTCGCTGTTTGTTGTGTCGATCTTTGTGGCCAATATCACGGCTGCGATGACCGTGAATGCCATCCAATCGTCGGTTCAATCGGTGAATGATCTTTACGGCAAGCGTGTCGGCACGACGGGCGGGTCTACTGCGGCTTCGTTTCTGGACGGGCGTGGTCTGGGATATCGTGCGTTTGACAATGTTGACACATTGCTGGCCGCGTTCGAAGACGGCGAGATCGAAGCGGTGGTGTTTGATGCGCCGATCTTGTCTTACTATCTGACCACGAACGGGGCTGGGAAAGGCCAGTTGGTGGGGTCAGTGTTTCTTAGCGAAAACTATGGGTTCGCGTTGCAATCCGAAAGCCCGCTGCGCGAAGCGATCAACCGCGTTTTGCTGCGGTTGCGGGAAGATGGCACTTATGACCAGCTTCTTGAAAAATGGTTCGGTTCGAACGCGAGGCTCTAGGCGCTGTCAGCCGGCCTTTTTAAGATCGCCGATCAGCGCGTCAATATTGCCGCCGCGCTTGTCCAGCATGGCCCCAATCTCGGCCCGCTCGGATTTCAAAAGCGAGATGCCTTCGATCAGCAGGTCAAAGAACTTGTCTGAACCAGACCGGTCAGAGACCATGAAGCTGACATTGAACGCGGATTGGCCTGGAAGTTTCGCGACCGCGCGCACTTCCTGGAAATTCTTGACCTTGCGGGCGCCTGTCACTTCGACTGTGCCGCCTGCAAATTCGCGAAACCGCTTTCCGTATTTGCGCGACATGTACCCTGAAAAGGCGCTGGTGAACGACCGCATCTGTGCGCTGGATGCAGACCGGGCAGGTGGCCCGAGTGCCGAGCGTGCGATGGTCGGCACATCGGCGTATTTTTTGAAGATGCCTTCAAACGACCGATAAATGGCAGAGTTGGATTGCCCGGAATTGATCGCCGTGTTGATTTCGGCCACGGCTTTGGTGATCAGCGAACGCGCCTGATCTTCGGTCAGCGCAAAGGCGCGTGGCGCGAATGACAGGGCTGCCAGCGCAGATGCGCCAGCAAGAACGGAACGGCGGGAAATTTCAGAATTCATCATAGAGACCTTCATAAACCTCATCATAGAGGTTCTCATAGGGATCGAATGCATTCTCGGCGGGAGTTTGCCCGGACAGCGCGAAACGGCGGCTTTCCAAGTAGAAAAGCCTAAGCTGCGCATAGCTGTCAGCGCTGTCATACAGGATGCTGTCCACGGTTTCGCCAAGCTCAAACCGCGAGTCGAGCACCGACGGCAAAGACGTAGCGGCGGCGATTTCGCCCCCTTCGTCAAAGACTTCACCGATTGGGTTTGTGGCGATGTCTACGAAAACGCCGATTGCATCGCGTTCGTTCGACGGGCCGAAAAGAGGCAATTCAAGATAAGCGCCTTCTTGCGCACCCCAAACCGCCAATGTGTCGCCAAACCCGGTGTCGCGGCTGTCCAGCCCGAACGAACTGCCGGCTGGATCAAAGAGACCGAACACACCAAGCGTGGAATTCAGCATGAACCGCATCAGGTTATGCCCGGCGTCATCAATGTCGCCTTGTGCAATGCCGTTCAGCACATTGCGTGGCCCGGACAGATTGGCAGACGCATTTGACAACGCGCGTCGCGCCGGCTGGGGCACCACGGTTCCGTACACCTGGCTGACGGGTTTGAAGAATATCCGGTCCGCCCCCTTGTTGACGGCATGCACCGCCCGGTTGACGGGTTCATAAGGGTCGTGGATTTCGGTCGGCCCATCCGGGACAGAACATCCCGCAAGCAGCACCCCAAGAGCCACGGCAAAGGTCATTTTTATGGACGGCAGCATTTCAGCAGCACCTATACACTTGCTCGTCACGTTCAGATAGGTCCAATACCGCTTTATTGACAGTGTTCGTGAAGCATGCGTGAAAGATTTTGCGCGACACTGTTGCTAGCAAGTGTCTTTTTGACGCCGTTCAAGAAATTGGGAAGGTCGGACATGTCTATGAAATCAGAAGATAAAATCGCATCAATGGGGCTTGAACTGCCATCGGCCCCGGCGCCGGCTGCGAATTATGTTCCATTCGTTATTTCCGGCAATACAGTCTATGTTTCGGGCCAAATCTCGCGCGATGGCGATCGGATGATCACCGGAAAACTGGGCGATGACCTGACGGTTGAACATGGGGCTGAGGCCGCAAAGTTTTGCGCATTGGCGCTTTTGGCGCAGGTAAAGGCGGCATGTGGCGGCGATCTGGGGCGCCTGTCGCGGGTGGTCAAACTGACAGGGTTCGTCAATTCGACGGCGGATTTCACGGACCAGCCGCAGGTGATCAACGGCGCGTCCGACTTTTTGGTCGCGGTTCTGGGCGAGGCCGGTCGGCATGCGCGCTCGGCTGTGTCGGCGGCGTCCTTGCCCTTGGGTGTCGCAGTCGAGATCGAAGGTATCTTCGAGATTGACTAGCCCCAGCTTGCCGCGCGTCTTCCTGGAGACACCACTGGCGCATCGCGCCTTGCATGATGTGGCCAAGGGGCGCGCCGAAAACTCTTTTGCGGCCATCGAGGCTGCGATTGACGCGGGCTATGGCATTGAAATTGACGTTCAACTGACAGCGGATGATCAGGCGTTGGTCTTTCACGACTATGCGCTAGAACGGCTGACCGATGGCAACGGTACTGTGCGGCAGTTTGAGCGCGGCGAATTGGCGTCGATTTCACTGTTGGGTGGGGGGGAGGCAATCCCCGATCTGGGCGAGGTTTTGGCGCTGGTCGCGGGGCAGGTGCCGTTGCTGATCGAGATCAAGGATCAGGACCGCGCCCTTGGCGACAATGTCGGGCCTTTGGAACAAGCCGTGGCGGCCGCCGTTGCCGAGTATGCGGGGCCCGTGGCGGTCATGTCATTCAACCCTGAAAGCGTGGCGGTCATGCAGGCTTTGGTGCCGCATGTGCCGCGCGGTTTGACGACCGATGCGTTTCTGCCCGACGATTGGAGCGCGCCGGCAGACAGGTTGACCCATCTGGCGGCTATCCCCGATTTTGACCGGGTGGGCGCGCAATTCATCAGCCACAATTGGCATGCGTTGGATATGCCCCGGGTCCAGGCATTGAAAGCGGATGGTGCTGCAATTTTGTGCTGGACGGTCCGGTCGGCAGAGGATGAGGGTGCGGCCCGGCGGATTGCCGACAATATCACATTCGAAGGATACCCCGCGCCATTTGGGGCTTGAAACCCTTGTTTCCAGAGGCACCTTAGAACGGTGGATCAGGAACCTTCGACAGATTTAACGCTGGACGTTTCAGCGCTGCCATCTCTGAGCGGGATTTCGGCGGCGGATTGGGATGCCTGTGCATGCCCCGAGGTGGCCGATGGCGGGCGTCCGGTTGATCCGTTCACCACGTATCGTTTTTTGCAGGCGCTGGAAGACAGCGGCTCGGTCGGGGCGGGCACAGGCTGGGATCCGCGCTATCTGACAGTGCGCGCAGACGACGCCCTGATTGCCGTCGCGCCGCTTTATGCGAAAGGGCACAGTCAGGGCGAATATATTTTCGACCACAACTGGGCCCATGCCTGGGAACGTGCGGGCGGGCGGTATTATCCGAAACTTCAGATTGCCGTGCCGTTCACGCCTGCGACGGGGCGGCGGTTTCTTGTGGCGCCGGAGTTCGAAAGCACGGGCACCGAGGCCTTGCTGCAAGGGGCGCTGCAACTGGCGCAGAACAACGGGCTGTCCTCGGTTCATGTCACCTTTTGCACAGCCGAAGAGGCCGCGCGTGGGGCCAGGATTGGCCTGCTGACGCGCGTCACGCAGCAATATCAATGGTCGAATGACGGGTATGGAACGTTTGACGATTTCCTTTCGGCCCTGTCGTCGCGGAAACGAAAGGCCATTCGGAAAGAACGCCGGACCGCGCAGGCGTTCGGCGGCGAGATCGTCGCACTGGTGGGTGATGACATAAAAGCCGAACACTGGGATGCGTTCTGGACATTTTACCAGGACACAGGCGCGCGGAAATGGGGCACGCCCTATCTGACGCGCCGCTTTTTCGACATTGCGCAGAACCGGTTGCGGGATGATATTCTGCTGGTTCTTGCGATACGCGATGGTCGACCTGTGGCAGGGGCGTTGAATTTCATTGGGCGTCACACGCTTTTTGGACGGTATTGGGGCGCGATTGAACATCACGACTGTTTGCATTTCGAGCTTTGTTACTATCGGGCGATTGACTATGCGATTGCGCAGGGTCTGTTGACGGTCGAAGCGGGTGCGCAGGGCGATCACAAACTGGCGCGGGGCTATTTGCCGGTTGAGACGCATTCGTTGCACTGGATGGCCGATGACGGGTTCTCGGGCGCGGTTGCCGACTATTTGAAGGCTGAGCGGCAGGCTATTGATGAAGATATCGAGGTTCTGACGCGCTATGGTCCGTTTCGAAAAATCCACGAGGAACCGGAATGAGCAAACTGCTTGAAGGCGCGGCGCGCGAGACGGCATTGGCGGCGTTGCAATCGCAAGGCTGGGCCTTGGTCGAGGGGCGCGATGCGATCAAAAAAACGTTCAAGTTCAAGAACTTCATCGACGCTTGGGGCTGGATGTCCCGGATGGCGATACAGGCTGAGAAGATGAACCACCACCCGGAATGGTTCAATGTCTACAATCGGGTCGAGGTTGTGTTGACCACCCATGATGTGGACGGTTTGTCAGACCTTGATGTCGCGCTTGCCGGGAAGATGGACGCCTAGACCAAATCCAGCAGCGTTTCGCCTGCGGTCATGTCGCAGACACCGTTGTCTTCTTCAAAGGTCAAAGCTGTGACTGTGCCGTCTTCGACGACCATGGCGCAGCGGGTCATGCGGTCTTTGAATCCAAGGGCAGGCACGCTGAATTCCAGACCAAGGGCTTTTGTCAGTTCCGATTGCCAATCGGCCAGCATCAGGATGCCCGCGTCATGGGCGCCCGAATGTTCGCCCCAGTGATTCATCACCCGGACGTCGTTAACGGCGATACAGATAATCTCGTCGATGCCTTTTTCGCGAAACGCATCAGCAGTGCGAATAAAGCTGGGCAGATGCGCCGAAGAACAGATGCCGGTATAGGCACCCGGCAAGCCAAAGATCACCACACGTTTGCCCGCGATCCGCTGGGCAATGTCGATCTGGCTTAGGTCGTCGCCGATCTGGTTGATCAATTGGGCTGACGGGATCTTGTCGCCGACTGAAATTGCCATGTGCGTGCTCCGGTGTTTGTCTTCGTCTGCACAGGCATATAACGCATAGAAAAGAGCGACCAGTGGAGATTGGTATGAGCGGAATTGTGGTCATCGGGGGAGGGCAGGCGGGCGCGTCGCTGGCGCAAAAGCTGCGCGGTCTGGACTATGACGGACCGATCACGATTGTCGGCGACGAACCCGTCCCGCCTTATGAGCGCCCGCCATTGTCGAAAGGGTATCTTTTGGGGGATCAGGCGAAGGAACGGTTGTTTCTTCGGCCCGAAGCGATTTACGCCGACAAGCAAATCGAGCTGCGGCTTGGTGAACCCGTGACCCGGGTCGATACAAACGCGCGGTTTGTCGAGATCGGGAACGAGCGTCTAGATTTTGATCAACTGGCTTTTACCACCGGTTCGACCCCTGTTCGTCTGCCAAAGGCGATAGGAGGTGACCTGGACGGTGTGTTCACCGTCCGCACGCTTGCCGATATCGACGCGATGGAACCCAGGTTTCAAAAAGGCGCATCGGTTTTGGTGGTCGGTGGCGGCTACATTGGGCTCGAAGCGGCGGCGGTGGCCGCGAAGCTGGGGTTGACGGTCACGCTTGTGGAAATGGCCGAGCGTATTTTGGGGCGTGTTGCGGCCCCTGAAACAGCGGATGCGATACGGGCTGTGCACATGGCGCATGGGGTCACCATACTGGAAGGCACGGGGCTGGCGCGTTTGACCGGCGATACACGCGTAAGCCGTGCCGTTTTGACCGATGGGCGCGCGCTAGAGGTCGATTTCGTCATTGTCGGGATTGGTATCCGGCCCGAGACCACACTGGCCGAGGCCAGCGGTGTGGCCTGTGACAACGGCATTGTTGTTGATGCCTGTGGCAAAACCTCGGCACCGGGGGTCTGGGCGGCGGGCGATTGCACCTCGTTTCCCTATCAGGGTGGTATGCTCCGGTTGGAAAGCGTGCAAAACGCAATTGATCAGGCCGAAACTGTCGCGGCCAACATGCTGGGGGAGGGTAAGACATACGCGCCTTATCCGTGGTTTTGGTCGGATCAGTACGATTTGAAGTTGCAAATCGCTGGGCTGAATACGGGATATGACCGGGTTGTTCGGCGGGGTGCCGGCGATGCGGTCAGTCATTGGTATTTCCAAGGCACGCGGTTTCTGGCCGTCGATGCGATCAACGCGGCGCGCGATTACATGGTGGGAAAACGGCTTTTGGAAATGGGCAAACCTGTCAGTCCCGAACAGGTCACGGACATGGAAACCAACCTGAAGGACCTGCTGCGGTGAGGATCATCGGCGGGCGTTTTGGCGGGTTGCATCTGACGGCTGTAGGCAAAGGCGATCAGGGCGCGCACCTTAGGCCGACGACGGACCGTGTGCGGGAAAGTCTGTTCGGCGTGTTGGACGGCGGGCGGTTCGGCCAGCCTGTGCCGGGTGCGCATGTGTTGGATCTGTTCGCAGGCACGGGTGCGTTGGGGCTGGAAGCGTTGTCGCGTGGGGCCGAAGAGGTCACGTTTGTCGAAAACGGGCGACCGGCCCTGAAACTGCTGGCGGCAAATATCGACAAGCTGCGCGCCAATGCGGCTTGCCGTGTGCTGCGCCGGGATGCCCGGCGGTTGGGCCCGTGCGAAGGCGCGCAATGCGATCTGGTGTTTCTTGATCCGCCTTATGGCGCGGGAGTGGGCGCGCCCGCGTTGACGGCTGCATCGCAAGGCGGCTGGCTGGCTGAAGGCGCGCTGGTGGTTTGGGAAGAAATGGTCGAACAAGTTGCGCCGGATGGGTTTCAGTTTCTTGAAACCAAACGCTATGGCGATACCTGGCTGACGTTTTTGCGGGCAGAGGACAGGGGCGTTTGAAGACGCTATGGTGACCCAATGACCCTTGCATTGTTTCATACGTTTTTCGACCAACACACGGTCGCGCAGACCCGGCCCTATGAAATGTCGCGCTGCGATTGGGCGTTGATGAGCGATCTTCAGACGGTGCGTATGGGCGTGCCGGAATCCGTGTTGTTGTGGCGGCGCGCGCGGGGGGAAGCGGACCCCGACCCATCGGAACCCGGATGCGAGACACGCTGAATTGACATAGCAAGCCTCGGCTGCGACGGTCCGTGTTTTCAGGGCTGTTCCATGCAGATTTTGACGCCGTTCCGCATCGCGTTTGCCGACCCGCTGTTGCGTGTGGCTTTCATTTGCATCCTGCTGATGGGGCCGGCTGTTGCCTCGATCAACCCGTTTCAATCTGTGATCGGCATCGAACGGTTAGGGCTGAGCAATGCAGCCTATGCTTTCATTGTGACGGCAAGCGCTTTGTTCAGCATCATCGCATCGGTGGCGGTCGGGATTGTGACTGACCAGACCGGCAAATATCGGGGCGTTTTGCTGATTTGCATCTGTGTCGGGATTTGCGCGGGCCTTTGGATGTGGCTTGTTCCGACGGTTGCGTCTTTCGTCTTTGTGCATCTTGTGCTGTTTCCGATCGCCACGACCACATTCACCCAGTATTTCGCGCTGGCCGCCGTGGCCGCGCGGCGCAATCCCGCGCTGGACAAGGATGTTGGCCTGTCACTGGTGCGCGCAGGTTTTGCCGGGTCTTATGCGCTGGCCCCGCCTGTCTGGGCGTTCTTTCTGGCGCGCGGAGTCGATCTGTTTGCGGTCTATGCGTTTCTGACTGTGATCAACGTGATCGTCCTGGGCGTCGTGTTTTTCTTTTGGCCAAGCGGGGCACCGGCGGACGAAAATGACAGATCGGGGCTGTCCTTTGCCGCATCGGTACGCGAGCTTTCGGCCCCGCCCGTTCTGTCGCGGCTTGGTTTGGTGATGGTGATTACCTCGGCCAATGGGTTGTACGGCATTCTTCTGGGGTTGCTGATTGTAAATGTTCTGGGCGGGCGCGAGGCCGATATCGGCATCTTCGCAGGCGCCGTCGCCTTGGTGGAACTGCCTGTGATGCTGGCCGGCGCGCTTTTGGTGCAGCGTTATGGGCGGACAAAGGTGATGTTTGCGGGGGCTTTGATCTATGGGTCAGGATTGGGTCTGCTGGGGTTGATGCCGTCGATGGGTGCGGCCTGGGCCTTGATCCTGCCTTTTGGGATTGGGGCCGGGATCATCCTGGCCATTCCGGTTGGCTATATTCAGGATCTTGTGTCGCATCGCCCGGGGGCTGGCAGTTCGCTGGTGTCCATGTCGCATTTCGGGGGCATTCTGACCGCGTCGGCCATTTTCGCCGTGGTGGCCGAAACGATGGGCTATGTGGCCGTGGCACTTTTCGGTGCAGCTTTTGCGATTGCAGCGGCTTATGTGTTGCTGCGGATGGATCGGAACGCCGCGCCGAACGTATCGTCTTGATCGGTCAGGGCTTGGTCGCGGCCTTGGTGTTTTCAGTTCGTTTTGGCCATGCCGCGTGACGCAAGGAGGGCACAGATTTAAGTTTCGTTCTGTCACAACTTGCAGGCAACGCGACGCGCGCCTTAGGGTTTAAGCCGGGGGGAAGGGCAGGAAAGGGCAGAAACATGCTCGGACGGCAATTTCTTCTAGGCGGGGCTGCGTTGGCGGCATTGAGTTGGCGCATGGTTGATCCCAAGGGATCTTATGCAGCACTTTATGATGCGTCCCATTACATGACCGAAATGGTGGCAGGCTATGACGTGTTGGCCCGGTTTATCAGCATTGTGCTGGTCGACCAGTTCAACGGTCTTATGTTGGGCATTGCGCTGACGGCGTTGCTTTATATGGCGCTTGGCAGTTTGAAACAGGTGATGCGCTTGCCATTTCGTCTGGGCCGAAAGCGAGAATTCCCGCTGTCGCGCTATGCGGTTCCAAAGCGTTTTGTGCGAACGGCGTGGTTCCGTCAGCGAACAGCTTAGCGTTCGGTCAGTTTCAGCTCGATCCGCCGGTTTTGCGCCCGCGCTGCGGCGGTGTCGTCGTTGTTGACCGGGCGAAATTCGCCAAAACCGGTTGCCGCTAAACGCTGAGGCGGGAACCCCAAAGCCAGCGTCATAAACTTGACCACTGACAGCGCACGGGCCTGAGACAGTTCCCAGTTGTCGGTAAATTCGCCTGTACCGGACAGCGGCACGTTGTCTGTATGGCCGTCGACGCGGATGATCCAATCAATCTGATCGGGGATCTGATCCGAGACATCCGACAAAATCCCTGCGACCTGCGCGATAGACGCCTGGCCTGCCGAAGACAATGTGGCTGACGCGCTTTCAAACAGAACTTCTGACGAAAAGATAAAGCGGTCGCCGACGATTTGAACGCCGTCGCGGTCGCCAAGCACTTGCCGAAGCGTGCCAAAAAATTCTGAACGGTATTCGGCCAGGTCCTGGACTTCTGCCCCTAGGCGTTCTGCTTCCAGGCGAAGCCGTTCCGCTTCGGCTGCTTCCAGTTCGGCGCGACGCTTTTCTTCTGCTGCCGCGCGGGCCAAGGCCTGATTCAATTGTGCGCCAAGCGCTTCGAGACGGACTTGGGATTCAGCATCCGCGGCGGCGGCATTGTCGAGCAACCCTTGCAGCCCGTTCAATTCGGTTCGCAGGTCTGAGACCTGCTGGTTCAGCGCTTCGACTTCCAATTGCGCGCGATCTGAAATTGCTTCTTCTTCCTGCAACTGTTGCTTGGCGACGGTCAGCAATGTGTTTTGGCGTTCTGTTTCGGTCAGTTGGTCTTCGATACGCGTTTCCGCCGCAATCTTGGCGGCCAGCGCTGCGGCGAGTTGTTCACGCAGGGTCGTGCTGTCGCGGGCCGAGGCTTGCAGGGCCTGAAGTTCAGCATCCAGTTGATTGCGTTCAGATGTCAATCGGGCGAGTTCAGCATCACGCGTGTCTGCAGTGGCGCTGACGGCGGCCAGTTCGGATTCGGCGTCGGACAGTTGGGTGCGAAGCGTTTCGGCGGCGATCAAGGCGTTGTCGCGTTCGGTCTGGGCAAGTGCCAGCGTGTCGCGCAATTCGGCGGCCGAGGCGGCCCCACCTTGCGCGGTTTCCAATCGGATCAGAGCGTCGGCAAGTTTTTCGTTCAGATCGGCTTCGACCGCGTTTGCGGCGGCAAGAAGTGTCAGTGTGTTTTCGGCGTCAGCGCGTTCGTTTTCCAGAGCAAGCGACATGGCCGTCAGTTCGGCATCTGCGTTGCGCAGCCGTTCGCGCAGAGCTTCGGCTGCGGCGGCTTCGGCAAGGCGGGCTTGTTCGGCTTCGGAAATTGAGGTTGAGGCGGATTCCAGATTGGTCAACGCCTGAGCCAGCGACAGGTCTTTTTCCGCAAGCTCGGCCTCTAGTTCGGCGGTCATGGCTTCCAGCGCTTCGCGTTGGGCGGCGGCCAGACGGGCGGCTTCCGCTTCGGCGTCGACTTCGTCACGGGCTTGGGCCAGTGCAAGTTGCATGGCTTCCTGTTCGGATATCAGCTGGGTGCGGGCGGCTTCCAGTTCTTCCACCGATGCGGTCAGCCGTTCGCTTGCGGCCAGCGCATCGTCACGCTGGGCCAGAAGCGTGGCGACCTGATCTTCAAAGGATGCAATGGCCGCATCGCGTTCCGCCAAGGTGCGCGCCTGCGTGTCGATCTGAGTAGTCAGATTGGCAATCAGAGCGTCTTGTTGATTGCGTTCGTCTTCCAACTGCGCGGTTGTTTGTTGAGACAGCCCCAAAGCCTGGCTAAGTGCGGTGACTTCCGACGTCAGTTGATCCAGTTCGCTTTCCTGACCAGTGATAGTTTCGCGCTGAATTGCCTGAACGATCATAAAGATTGTCAGGACAAACATCAGCACCAGCAAAAGCGCGGTCATCGCATCCACGAAACCAGGCCATATCGAGCCTGACATACGCTGCACGGATCGCCGCGTAAGCGCCATGGGTTAAACCTCGTCCCGGGCCCGGCCCGATGTGCGTATGGCGTTTGTCAGTTGGGCAATGTCGGCGCGGAGTTCGCCGATGCTTTCTTGCCGACCGGCTGAAATTTCTTCGAGGATACGCAGCATCTGCACATCCATTGACCTGAGACGCATGCGACTTTCGGCGTCAAACTGCCCGCCTGCTTCGCCGCCAAGGGTTTGAAGCGCTTCCGAGAGTCGGTTCTGACTTTCGATGATTTGCGAATTGTCGCCTTCGCCGAATTGGGTCGCCAGCCGGTTGACCGAATTGATCAGCTCGCCCATGCGCGCGTCCGTGGACGCTTGTTGTTCCCCCAGATATTCAGCCAGCTGTCCGATCACGCTGGCATCGCCGCCGCCTGCATCATCTGTTGCAAAGCCAAGGCGAGTGATGGTCGACAGCCATTCTTCCAGCTCGCGGTAGAACCGGTTCTGGCCGTGGCTGGCGAACAGTTCAAGCAGACCAACCACCAAGGATCCGGCAAGTCCAAGCAATGACGACGCAAAGGCGACACCCATGCCACCCAGCTGGGCTTCGAGACCTGTCATCAGCCGTTCAAACACAGCGACGCCGGAGTCCCCTTCTTGCGGCGCAAGCGACCGAATGGTGTCGACCACCGCAGGCACTGTTGTGGCAAGGCCGTAGAATGTGCCAAGGAGTCCAAGGAAAATCAACAGGTTAACAAGATATCGCGTGATGTCGCGGGCTTCGTCGATCCGGGTTGCGACCGAATCCAGAATTGAGCGTGAACTGGATGCGTTCAGCTGTGTGCGCGCGCCGGTCTTGCGCAAAAGCGCGGCAAGCGGGGCCAGTAGACGCGGGGCTTTGGTGAACTGGTGGCCCGGACGATCATGCGCGAAGCCTTCGATCCAGATCACCGATGAGACAAGTTGGAAGACCTGAAAGAAACAGGCCAGCACACCGATCACGAAGACAATTCCGATAAACCCGTTCAAAAGCGGGTTGGCCAAAAACACCGGCGCCACTTGCGGGAAAATCAAATATGCGCCCGCCGCCACCAGGATCAGGACCAAAAGCATGATCACCATCTGGCGGTAGGGTTGGGTAAAGTGTCGCTCGAAGCTGCGATCCGGTGTGTCCATCAGGCTCCGGGTCCTGTCGTTTCTGTTTGTGCGACAATAGTTAATAGATGCGGCGCTGCCAATGGCCTATTGGTGGCGTCCCGCCAGAATGCTTACGCGGTCGGAAAGCCAGGACAGTTCGTCATCCTTAATGCCCAGGGTTTCCAACTGGCGGGTCGTGTTCCAAAGATATTCCGTGTTCGGTCCCCGCCCGCCGACGGCGGTGGCGATAATGCCGGCCTGCGTTTCCAGATCAAGATCGGCCAGGTATTGTTCGTGGCGGGTGTCTATCACATAGGCCAGCGCTGTGACGTTACGGCCGTCTTGCAAGGCCAGAGGCACAAGGCGTTCGACATAGGCCGATGAGACCAATTCGCGGTCACGCAGATATGCAATGGTGGCCTGTTCTTCCCTTTCCGCCACGCGCAAGGCAAGGCCAGTGCATTGCGCCCCGTCCTTGGGATCCAAGGCAAGGACAAGACCTGGGTCTTTAACCGTGCCACGATGATGGATGGACGACATGCAAAAAGACCTGTGATAGCCATAGAGGGTGGCCAGCGCGGTTTCAGCAACCTTGAAGCCCGGGTTCCACATCAGCGATGCATAGCCGAAGACCCAAAGGGGCCGCATCTCGGTGGCTTTTTCTTCTGTCATGGCTGCCTTAAAACAAATGGGCTGAGGAAGGAAAAGACCCCATGACCCGCATGATTGTTGTCCTTTTGGTTGGGGCCTTGGCCTGGATGGTGTGGTGGGCCGTGGGCAAGGGGGCCTATGAACAAGGGCTGGCAGGCTGGATCGACGAACGTCGGACGGACGGGTGGGTCGCGGACGTCGGCAGTTTGGACACCAGGGGGTTTCCCAACCGTTTCGATACAACGGTTGCTGATCTGAACCTGGCCGATCCCGAAACCGGAGTTGCCTGGTCGGTGCCTATGCTGCAAATTCTGTCTTTGGCGTATAAGCCGCATCAAGTGATTGCGGTCGTGTCAGACACCCACAGGTTTTCCACCCCGCTTGCAAGCTATCAGATCCGTCACGACGATGCCCGCGCGTCTTTGTTTCTGAAACCCGAACCCGCGCTGGGGCTTGATAGCGCCCGGCTTGTGCTGGACGGGTTGGATATTTCTTCGTCGCTTGGCTGGCAGGCCGGGGTGGTGTCAGGACGCTTTGCTGTCGAAAGCGTTGATGTGGCAGAAGATACTTATCGTTTGGGCGCGGATATCGAAGAATTGGCGTTGGCCGCGCCGACCAAGCAACTGTTGGACCCAGCCGGTGTTTTGCCGGATGTCGTTGAAGCAATGCGGTTGGACGCGACGCTTGCTTTCAACGGGCCGTGGGACCGGTTCGCGATTGAAGATCGGCGCCCGCAACCAACGCGGCTGGTGCTGGACGATGTGTCTGCGGTCTGGGGCAGCGTGACGTTTCGCGCGGCGGGGGCGCTGGAAATTTCGCCCGACGGTTACCCCGACGGAGAAATCACGGTGCGTGCCGTTCAATGGCGTCAGTTGTTGGAAATGGCGGTTTCAAGCGGTGTGTTGCCGAAAGAAGCCGCCGGGCCGCTGGAGCGCGCTTTGGCTTTGATGAGCGGGCAGACCGACACGCTGGATGCCAAATTCGGCTTTCGCGGCGGTATGGTGCGTTTGGGGATCATCCCCATTGCGCCTGCGCCGCGTTTGGCGATCCGTTAAACGGCTAGCGGCAGAAGGTGCCACCGCCGTAGTCAGCGGTGTCGAAGTGGAAATGGTCTTGATGAAACCGGTCAGCGTCTGGTCCCAAAACGGTTCCAAACGGCCCACAGGCGCTGGCATGCAGGCGGCGCATGGTGCGTCCGTTTCGCCCGCGCCAGTCGTTTAAAACCGTCATGCGCGTGCCGTCGGCCAGAATAAAGGCGGAAATGTCGATGGCGTTGCCTTTGCCATGTTCAGACAGTTTTGCGCCGCGTTGGTTGTTGCGCGTCCGGCACGCGTAATGTGCCGCGACCTGGATTGCGACCAACCCGCCGCCCTTGTTTCCGACAATGGGTTTGGCACGCGATGCGATCCAGCCATTCAAACGCTCGGCCGTGTGTCGGTTCAATGTGGCTGCTTGCGTCAGGCGCACGCCAGAGACTTCGGTGACGCTATAGGCGTTTGAGACACCGCAGGCGCCGGGGCCCGGGACCGAACCGATTTTTTTGGCGACCAGCCCTACAGACGATCCGCCGGTCGGCGCGTTTGACGATCCGCCGCCGCCGCCGCAGCCCAGAAGAACCAGAGTCAAAAGAAATACCGCGTATTTCATCGTTTTGTGCCTCGTCCAAAATCGGGGGCATCGGTGTCTTGCCCTGCTTCGACAATCCCGCGTCGGATCGCCCGCGTTCGGGTAAAGTAGTCGAATAGATGGTCGCCGTCACCGGTTCGGATCGCGCGTTGCAGGGCGAAAAGCTCTTCCGTGAAGCGGCCAAGAATTTCAAGCGTGGCCTCTTTGTTCGACAAGAATACATCGCGCCACATGGTTGGGTCTGATGCCGCGATGCGGGTGAAGTCGCGAAACCCAGCGGCCGAGTATTTGATCACCTCGGTATCGTTCACGCGCTGCAGGTCATCGGCGACGCCGACCATTGTATAAGCAATAAGATGCGGACAATGGCTAGTCACCGCAAGAACCAGATCGTGGTGATCGGGGTCCATTTCATCGACATTTGCCCCCATGCCTTCCCACAGCGCACGCAGCTTTTGGGTCGCCTCAGCCGTGGTCGACGCAATCGGGGTCAGGATCGTCCAGCGGTTTTCAAACAATTCGGCAAAGCCCGAATCCGGGCCTGAATGTTCGGTCCCCGCGATGGGATGGCAGGGGACAAAATCTACTGCGTCAGAAAGAAACGGGCCGACGGCGTTGATGACATCGCGCTTGACCGAGCCCACATCGGTGACCGTTGCGCCCGGTGCAAGATGCGGCGCGATGTCTTTTGCGATGGCAGCCATCGCGCCGACGGGGACCGCCAGAACGACAAGATCAGCGTCTTTCACCGCCTCGGCGGCGGTGTCTGTCACGCGGTCGCAAAATCCAAGACGGCGCACCGTGTCGCGTGTTTCGGCTGACCGGGCTGTTCCCACGATTTCCTTGGCCAGATTGGCGCGTTTGATGGCATAGGCCATTGATCCGGCAATCAGACCCAAACCTATCAGGGCCACGCGGTTGTAGATCATTCTGCCCACCGTTCGATAGATTTAAGGACGCGGTCATTGTCTTTTGCGCTGCCAACGGTGATCCGCAGGCAGTTCGGCAACTTGTAGCTGCCGACTTTGCGGACAAGGATACCGTCGTGCCTCAATTGCGCCTCGCAGGCCGCAGCGGTGTCTTCGCTGGAAAACCGGGCGAGCACAAAATTCGCTTCGCTTTGATCCACCCCAAGGCCCATCTGGCGCAGCGCGTTGGTCAGCCGTAGACGTTCGGATGCATTTTCTGCACGGCAGGCTGCGACCCAGTGCTGATCGCGCACCGCTGCTTCGGCGGCTGCAAGTTGCAGGTTCGACAGGTTGAACGGCCCTCGTACCCGGTTCAGATTGTCGACAATTTCTTTTGCGCCATAGCCCCAGCCGATGCGCAGCCCGCCAAGACCGTAAATCTTTGAAAACGTCCGGGTCATAAAGACATTTGGGAACCGCTGGATCAGCGCGACACCGCCGTCATGGTCTTTGACGTATTCAACATAGGCCCCGTCGAGCACCAGGATGACATCGTCGGGCAAGCCTTCGACAAGCCGCGTGATTTCATTTCCGCCCAACATCGTCCCGGTCGGGTTCGCTGGGTTGGCAAGGAAGACTAAGCGGGTATTTGGTGTCACGGCCCCAAGAACCGCGTCTACATCGACCGTTCGTTCGCGTTCGGCAACTTCGACCGGGGCCGATCCGGCGGCCAGCGCCGAGATGCGGTGCATGGCAAAGCCGTGGGCGGTGTGAATGACCTCGGTGCCTTCGCCGCCATAAGCGTTGCAGAGAAAAGCGATAATTTCGTCCGATCCCGCGCCGCAGATGATGCGATCGGGGTCAAGGTCGTAAACTTCGCCTATGGCTGTGCGCAGCGAAAGGTGATCGGTCGAGGGATAGCGATGCAGGTCCCGCGCAACCTCGTCCAGCGCTTTTCCTGCCGAGGCCGGATAACCAAGCGGGTTCTCGTTTGACGAAAGCTTCAGAACATCGTCGCGCCCGTCGAGATAGCTTTCGCCGCCGACATATAGCGCGATTTTTTCAACGCCCGGCTTCGGGGAAATCGTATCGCTCATTGTGGCGATTGTTTAGCCGGGCTGGCGTGCGAGAGCCAGTGGCAAAGACGGCCCGCGCGACTTTCGACGCGGGCCGGTGGGTTTGGCAGTTATTCCATTGCCTTGAACGCGAATTCGCCGCCTTCTTTGATGCCCGAGAACCAGCGGGCGGTGACCGTTTTGGTTTTGGTATAAAAGCGGAAGGCGTCCGGCCCGTATTGGTTCAGGTCACCAAAGGCCGATTTTTTCCAGCCCCCAAAGGTGTGATAGGACAGCGGCACCGGAATAGGAAAGTTGATGCCGACCATGCCTACATTGACCCGGTTTGCAAAGTCGCGCGCCGTGTCGCCATCGGCGGTAAAGATCGAGGTGCCGTTGCCGTATTCGTTGTCCATTGTCAGTTTCAGCGCGTCTTCATAACTTTGCGCCCGCACCTGAGACAGGACAGGGCCAAAGATCTCTTCTTTGTAAATGTCCATGTCCGGCGTGACATTGTCGAAATAGGTCGCGCCGACGAAGAACCCGTCTTCGTACCCCTGAAGCGAAAAGTCGCGGCCATCGGTCAAAAGCGTTGCCCCTTGATCCACCCCACTGTCGATCAGACGTTTGACGCGGTCCTGGCTGGCCTTTGTGATCAACGGGCCGAAATCCACATCATCGCCAGCGGTATAAGGTCCAACTTTCAGTGCTTCGATCCGGGGCACCAGACGTTCGACAAGCGCATCGGCTGTCTTGTCGCCCACAGGCACAGCGACGGATATTGCCATGCAACGTTCGCCCGCTGCCCCCATCGACGAACCGACCAGCGCGTCGGCGGCTTTGTCGAGATCGGCGTCCGGCATGATGATCATATGGTTTTTGGCACCACCGAAACACTGGGCGCGTTTTCCGTTCGAGGCAGCGCGCCCGTAAATATATTGCGCGATGGGCGTCGAGCCGACGAACCCAACGGCCTGCACCGTTTCGTTGTCGAGAAGCGCGTCAACGGCGGCCTTGTCACCATTGACCACCTGCAGAACGCCATCGGGCAAACCGGCTTCGGTCAACAGCTCGGCCAGAAGGATAGACGTAGACGGACAACGTTCGGACGGTTTGAGAACCATTGCATTGCCGCAGGCCAGAGCCGGCCCCATTTTCCACAGCGGGATCATGGCCGGAAAGTTGAAAGGGGTGATGCCCGCCACGACGCCCAAGGGTTGGCGCATCGAATAAAGATCGATTCCTGGCCCGCCGTCGTTGGTAAATTCACCTTTCAAAAGCGAGGGCGCGCCCATGCAAACCTCGATCACCTCAAGGCCGCGTTGCACATCGCCGCGCCCGTCAGGGATGGTTTTCCCGTGTTCGCGACTGACCGTTTCGGCCAGCAGGTCCATATTTTCGTTGATGAGGTTGCCGAAGGCCATCATCACACGCGCCCGCCTTTGCGGGTTTGTCGCGGCCCAGCCAACCTGCGCGTCGGCGGCTTGTGCGACGGCGGCATTGACTTCATCGGGCGTGGCCAGCGGCACCTGGGCCTGAATTTCGCCCGTCGCCGGATTGAAAACATCAGCAAATCGCCCGGATGTGCCTGGGGTGCGTTTGCCGTTGATGTAATGCGAAAGCTCGTCCATCGGATCCTCCTTGATTTGGGACAGAATACGGATGGCCATGGGCGACGAAAACCGACAAGTTGGCAAAAGAGTTTTGCAAAAATGCAAGGATGGCGCTGAAATGAATTGGGATGATTTGCGAATATTCCTTTCTGTCAGCCGGATGGAAAGCCTGACCGGGGCTGGAAAAACCCTGCGGCTTGACCCGGCCACAGTGGGGCGCCGGATTGGTCGGTTAGAAGACAAAATCGGCGCAATCCTGTTCGTAAAGTCGCCGCAAGGTTACCGTCTGACCGAGGCAGGCGAGGCTTTCCTGGTGCGGGCGGAAGCCGCTGAACAAGCGGTGGACGGGGCCATTTCTGACATGGGGCAACGGTCGGACGGCCTGACCGGGTCAATTCGGGTGGGGGCCCCGGATGGGTGCGCGACCTATCTTTTGCCGACTGTGACGCGGGCCATTCAGGCCGAAAATCCAGGCCTTGATATTCAGATTGTCGCCTTGCCGCGCGTGTTCAATCTTTCGAAACGCGAGGCCGATATGGCCGTGGCCGTCAGCCGACCGCAGACGGGGAGACTGCGGGTCAAAAAGATTTCCGATTATCAGCTCTGCCTTGCCGCATCGAAAGACTATCTTGGCCGATTGCCACCCATCACGCGGGTCGAACAAGTGCGCGATCATCCGACGGTGGGTTATATCCCGGATATGATCTTTGACCGCGAGTTGGACTATCAGACCGAAATCGGGCTTGGACAGCCTGATTTGGCGTCCAATCTTGTGTCGGTGCAACTGGGGTGGTTGCGTGCGGGTGCCGGTATTGGCGTAGTGCATCGTTTTGTACTTGCCGATCATCCCGAATTGGTTCCTGTTCTGGAAAACGAGGTTTCGTTGACGCGTTCGTTCTGGCTGATCCGGCATGCAGATGATGCGCGGATCGAGCGTATGAATGCCTTTGCGCAAATGCTTTCGGATGGGATTCGCAGTGAGATTCTGCGACGATCCCAATCTTGACAGCGGCGCAACGCGAATGTGACGCTCGGGCTATTCGTCAATTTATTCAAGGAGCGTCACATGCTGGTTCGTCAAATATTGGGTTTCAAAAACGGCTCGGGCGTGGTGACGGTCCGCCCAACGACACAAATTTCCGAGGTTGCGAAATTGCTGTCTGAAAAACGCATTGGTGCGGTCGTGGTGGCGGACACCGATGCGCCCGTGGGGATCTTGTCGGAACGCGATATTGTGCGCGAATTGGGCAGGCGCAGTGACAGCTGCCTGAAAGACACGGCCGAAGCCCTGATGACGCGGGAACTTGTGACCTGTGGGCCGGAAGAGACGGCGGATCAGGTCTTGGGCAAGATGACCCAAGGCCGCTTTAGGCACATGCCGGTCGTGGAGGACGGTGCGATGATTGGTTTGATCTCGATTGGTGATGTGGTGAAGGCGCGGTTGTCCGAGCTTTCGATGGAAAACAGTGCTATGGAAGACATGATCAAGGGCTTCTAGAGCGTTCGAAAATACGCCCTTGTGACGTTTTTCCATCCATGCCACGTCTTTTGATAGAATTGCGTCTCGGACGGAGAAGAATATGCGTGTCGGCCTTTACCCGGGAACATTTGATCCTGTGACCCTTGGACATATGGATATTATCCGCCGGGCCACGCGGCTGGTGGACCGGCTTGTCATCGGGATTGCCATCAATCGTGACAAGGGGCCGCTTTTCTCGTTGGATGAACGTGTCGGCATGATCGAAGCGGAATGCGCAGCGATTACAAAAGACACGGGCGTCGAGATTGTCGCGCATCCGTTCGAAAATTTGCTTGTGGATTGCGCGCGTGATGTGGGTGCTCAGGTCTTGGTGCGCGGCCTACGTGCGGTGGCGGATTTCGAGTATGAATACCAAATGGTCGGAATGAACCGGGTGTTGGACAACAGCATCGAAACGGTCTTTTTAATGGCCGAGGCCGAGCATCAGGCGATTGCTTCGAAACTGGTCAAAGAGATTGCCCGTTTGGGGGGCGATGTTTCAAAATTTGTGCCGCCTGCCATTGATGCGGCGCTTCGGGCGAAACTGGCTTAGCCGTATGGTGTCATTGTCGCATCTTTGACAAGACTGGTTGGTCGGGTGCGGGTGAAACCGGTATCCAACTTGATCTAAGGTCTTTTGCCATAGTCGCGACCTTTTCCTGGATGCCCTGCAAGGGTGATGATGTCGGGCCGTCTTGCAATGGAGCCGGGCGATGGATGCGCAGCGTGATATCAAGGCAGGCAAGCGCCAGAAGCAGCCGGTTCGGCGCGGCGATGTACAGTGGTTCCATGCGCGGTGAGAAGCTTTTCTTGAAGCGGCGCAACCCGTTGCCGCCGTCGCTTTGCCATTTGCTGAGGATGGGATGGTGTGACTGAAGGGCGGCCAGAGAAAACCGGGGCACCCGCTGATTTTTCGCCATTCCGATTGCTGCGTGGACAAGCGCATGCATGGTGCCATCCGGCACGTTTGCGGCCTGACGCATCAGGTCAAGAACCCATTCGGCCTGACAGCTGTGAAACGTGGCAAAGCCGATTATCGCCCCGCGCTGTTTTGCGACAAGGCAGGTCTGCGTACGGATATAGGCCAGATCAAAGCGCCCCATGGAAAAGCCCAACTCGCCACCCATGCGATTGGCCCAAGCGGCGGCAATTTCGATCAATTCGGGTTCGTTCTGCCCGTCCCATTCAGCAATTGTGACGCCTGCTTTTTCTGCTTTGCGCAGTTTGCGGCGCAGCTGGCGCTTGTCTGGGCCGTCGACGTTGAAAAGGTTCGGTTCCAGGACCGCTTCGTCTGAGATTTGCAAAACGCGCCATCCGGCCTGGCGGGCATTGGCTGCGCTTTTAGCGCCGATTTTATAGAAGGCGGGCGATTTTCCGGTTTCGCGTGCGAAACTGCGGGCTTGCGCAAGGTCAGTTATTTCCAAAGGCCTGCCGTCAACGGCGTCGCCGATATGGACTGAAAACTGGCTGGCCTGGGCCGTCAGGTGGTGGCCCAAACCCAGTTGAAAAAGTTGATGTCCGGGAAGGCGCGCCAGACCTTGTGCTTCGGCGCGCTGGATATGCGCGGGCTTGGTAGTTTTGGTGACCTGCCTGTGCTGAGGCCGGGTATTTGGAAAGGCGATCACACAGGCTGCGACACAAGCCGGGATGGCGAAATAGATCAGCCTGAATGCAACGACAGCCGCGATAATATGGGCCTCGGGCAAAAGCGGGAGAAGTGCGACCAGGCACAGTTCGAACGGACCGATGCCGCCGGGTGTTCCGGCCAACAAACCTGCGCCCAGCGAAATGGCATAGGCTGAAAGCAACACCATGACGGGCATAGCAAGCGGGTCGGGCAGCAGCACCCAAAGAGCCAGTGCCGCGAAACAGACGTCCATCAGCGTCAGGACCAAAAGCCGGACCATCGCGCCGATGGGTGGGATTTCGAAGAAAAGCCAGTGGGGTTGCCACAAAGACAGGATAGAAACGCCAAGCAGCACGCAGACCGAGCCGAGCGACAGGCCAATCGTCATGGCCGAGACTTCGGAGCAGGACAGAACAACCAACAGGCCAACAACGACCCCGAGCGCGACCATGAAACTGATCGATACGTAATTTGTGATCTTGATCGCCTGGCGCAATGACAGATTTGGCAAAAGCCGCCATCTGGCGACACTGCCGGTTGCCAAACCGAACCCAAGTGTTTGTGCCAGCGCGATGGCCGACGCACCGCTTGTCACGGCTTGAATGGGCGAAACCCCGGTGTCCAGCCAGCGGTGAAAGAGCGCGTCATACTGACCGACAGCCAAGAAGCTAAGCGCCGTCAGACCCATGGCCGTGGCCCATTGCCAAAGCGCAATATCGCCGATCAGTGCCGAAACCCGATCGGCGTCAATCTGGTCGGACTGCCGTGCGACAACCACGAGGCAGGTCAGCATGACAAGAAGGCTTAGCGCGAGTTTGCGGAAGTTCTTACGTTTGTCGGGCAGGCCAACCGTCAAACCATGCAACTGCATTACACCACCCTCGCATCGCCCCCGTGTTCTGGCTAGGCGAGGGCGATTAAGTGCGGCTTAACGAACGAAGTCGCGTTTGTGACTTCTTCGCGATGCTTCTGTGTCGCGCGGCTTAGGCTTCGTCCATCAGCTGGGCTTTGGCGGCTGACATAAGCTCGGTCATTTTCTGGCGGATCTCGTCGTCGCTGGCTTTGCCGGACAGATCGCCCGCCACTTTACGCAAGACATCATCATCGCCCGCTTCCTGGAAGTCGGATTTGATCACTTCCTTGGCGTAAGCCTCGGCCTCGTCGCCTGACTTGCCCATCAATTCAGCCGCCCAGAGACCCAACAATTTGTTGCGCCGCGCCTCGGCCTTGAACTGCATTTGCGCGTCATGGGCGAATTTGTTTTCGAAAGCGTTTTCACGATCTTCGAACGTGCTCATTTGGGCCCCTCCTGGCGGGTGTTCCTGTTTCCTCGGAAGATATGCCCGCCGGTGGTCCCACCTTCAACCCCTATGCTTGCCGCAGCAGAAGGATTGCTCTAAGGGGACGTCATCGCATGGGTTGTGACGCTGCGCCCGTGTTTCCCGCATTTCGAGGTACCGCATGGCACGGCGCAAGAAAGTCTACGAAGGCAAGGCGAAGATCCTGTACGAAGGCCCCGAACCGGGCACTTTGGTTCAGTACTTCAAGGACGACGCGACGGCCTATAATGCGCAGAAAAAGGAAGTTATCGAAGGCAAGGGCGTGCTGAACAACCGTTTGTCCGAGTTCTTTATGAAGGGCTTGTCGCAAATTGGTGTACCGACGCATTTCATCAAACGTCTGAATATGCGCGAACAGCTGATCCGGTCGGTCGAGATTATTCCGCTGGAAGTTATTGTGCGGAATTATTCCGCCGGTACGATGTCCGAGCGTTTGGGTCTGGAAGAAGGCACGCTTTTGCCGCGCCCGATTGTCGAGTTTTGCCTGAAGGATGACGCGCTGGGCGACCCTTTGGTCGCCGAAGAACACATCATCGCGTTTGGCTGGGCCTCGCAGCAGGACCTGGATGACATGGTCGCGCTGGCGCTTCGTGTGAATGATTTCATGTCCGGCTGTATGTTGGCCGTTGGCATCAAGCTGGTCGATTTCAAAATCGAAATTGGCCGTGTCTGGGATGGCGATTTTCAGCGTCTTGTTGTGGCCGATGAAATCAGCCCGGACAGTTGCCGTTTGTGGGATATGGAAACGGGTCAAAAGCTGGACAAGGATGTCTTCCGGCGTGACCTTGGCAATCTGGCGGACGCTTATACGGAAGTTGCGAAACGACTGGGCGTTCTGCCGTCGAATGTGACGCATGCCACCAAACCGACATTGATCAACTAGCACGCGGCGCTGGTGGACAAGCCGGGCGCAATGGCGGATATGGTCGGCGAAAACTTATCGGAGGCCCCATGAAGGCGCGTGTTCATATCATGTTGAAAACCGGTGTTCTCGACCCGCAGGGCGAGGCAGTGCGCCATGCCTTGGGGTCACTTGGGTTTGATGGCGTCGAAGCAGTGCGACAAGGCAAGGTGATCGAGCTGGAGCTTGCCGAAACGGACCCCGAGACTGCCAAGGCTGACGTAGCAAAGATGTGCGAGGCTTTGCTCGCCAATACAGTGATCGAAAGTTACCGGGTGGAATTGGCCTGATGCGCGCTGCGGTGCTGCGTGAATTCAATGCGCCCTTGCACATCGAAGACGTTCCCACGCCGGATTGCCCCCCCGATGGTGTTGTTCTGAAAGTACTGGCCTGCGGCGTTTGCCGTTCGGATTGGCATGGATGGGTCGGAGAACATCCGCTGGTTTCACCGGGTCAAATTGGTGGGCATGAATATTGCGGCGAAGTTGTCGAGGCGGGGCCGCTTGCGACCTATCAGACCGGTGATCGTCTGATTGCGCCGTTTATTCTGGCGTGCGGTACGTGTCCGTCATGCCGAAGTGGGCATAGCAACACATGCCCCAGTCAGTATATTCCAGGATTTACGCGCCAAGGTGCGTTCGCCGAGTACATCGCGGTTCCGCGCGATCATAATCTGGCGCGGTTGCCGGACGATATGACCCCCGCATTGGCGGCGGCCCTTGGCTGTCGCGTGACTACGGCATGGCACGCATTGACGGGTCGGGCGGCGATACAACCGGGCGAATGGTTGGCCGTGCATGGCACCGGCGGCATTGGATTGGCGACGTTGCTTTTGGGACGCGCCCTGGGCGCGCGCGTTGTGGTCACGGATGTGGTCGCAGAAAAGCTGAACCATGCCAAAGCGTTAGGTGCGGATGCGGCCATTGATGCTGGGCAAGACAACAGTGCGGAGGCAATTCGCGACCTGACGGACGGGGGGGCGCATGTTTCCGTCGAAGCGTTGGGTTTGCCGGCGACTGTCGCGGCGTCGATTGCCTGCCTGCGCCCGCTTGGACGACATGTGCAGGTTGGTATGCCGGTCGGACCGTATGCGGTTCAGAACGTTGATCTGAATGCGGTTTATAACGGAAATCTTGCGCTTTACGGCACGCGCGGCATGCCGGCGCATCGGTACCCGTCGCTGCTGTCGCTTATAGCGGGCGGACAGGTGGACCTGTCGCCCCTCATCGCCCGCGAGATCGGGCTGGACGGGATCAGCGCCGAGTTGGCGGCTTTCAACGGCCCGATGCCACCTGGTGTCGCTGTTATTTCGCAATTTGGGGCTTGATGGTGATGGCCCGGACGATCATCTGACGCATGAGGAGACTGATATGAAAGCTGCTGTTCTGGTCTTTCCCGGATCAAATTGTGACCGAGACTTGTCTGTGTCTTTTGAACGTGCAGGCTTTGACGTCGATATGGTTTGGCACAAAGAAACGGACCTGCCGCGCGGTGTCGATATTGTTGGGGTTCCGGGTGGTTTTTCATATGGCGACTACCTGAGAAGCGGCGCGATTGCGGCGCGATCGCCGATCATCGGCGCACTTCGGGCGCATGTGACCAAGGGCGGATATGCTATCGGCATTTGTAACGGGTTTCAGGTGTTGACCGAGACCGGGCTGCTGCCGGGCGTGTTGATGCGAAACGCGGGGCTAAAGTTCATCTGCAAACCGGCAGCTTTGGACGTGGCGACCACGGCCAGCGCCTTTACTGAACGGTTTGATGCGGACACGCCGGTGACAATTCCGGTGGCGCATCACGATGGCAATTATGTCGTCACGGATGACGTGCTGGCTGAATTGCAGGATCAGGATCGCATTGCGTTTCGGTATCACGAAGACCTGAATGGCTCGGTTGACCGGATTGCCGGGGTTCTGTCGAAAAACCGCAAGGTGCTTGGCATGATGCCGCATCCCGAACGGGCTGCAGACCCGGCTTTGGGCCTGTCTGACGGAACGGCTCTGTTCAACTCGATTGCCAGCGTGGGCGTCAGCGCTTGAGCGGAGCTGCTTCCGCGACTACAATTTGAACATGTCGACCACCGAAGACACCAATCAACGTCCGACCGTTGCGCCGTGGCGCCTGCGCGTGATGATGATCACGCTCATAGCGACGGCTGTATTTACCGTTTGGTTTACAAATCAATACCTGACCGAGCGGTTTACAGAAGCGACGCGCAGCCGGGCCGAAGTTCGTCTGGCGCTGTATTCAGGAAACATTCTCAGCGAATTACAGCGCAACCAGATTGTGCCGCAGCTGCTAGCGCGCGACCCGACCTTGATCGGTGCGCTTAATTCCGGGGATTTCTCGCAAAGTTCGGCGCGGCTGATTGAGTACCGCGACGAGATCGGGGCAGAAGGGCTGTTGTTGCTGGATGCCGATGGGCGTGCGGTGGCGGCGACCGACCGCGCGTTGATCGGATCAATTCACCGCGCCGAGCCTTATTATATTGAGGCTTTGCGGTCGAATGACACGGTTTTTACCACCAGTTTGCTGGAATCTGGCGGTCGCGTTTTTGCCTATTCGCGCAAGATTGAAAACAACGGCGAACAGATCGGCGCCATTATGGTGGAAGTCGATCTGAAGAAATTCGAAAGCTCGTGGGCGGGTTTCACGGACGCTGTCATCGTGTCGGACACGGAAGGCACCATCATTCTTGCCACCGAAGCACGCTGGCGTGGTTTGTCAGAAGAACAGGCGTTGGTGGCGCGTTCAGTGCCAAATGCGATTGAACGTGCGTTCCGCGCGACGGCCCGCTGGGGCGCGTTGCCGGCGGATGCATATGTACAGGGCGAAGCTGTGATGCGGCAAGAAACGCGTATCGGGTTTCAAGGCTGGCGGATCACAAGTTTCACGACCTATGCCGGGGTGCGCGAACGGGTGAACACTGTTCTGGCGCTAGAGATTATGGGCTTTGCGATTCTTTTGGCGCTGGTGTTCTATTTTGCCAGCCGCAAAGCGACGTCGCGCCTGCGCTTCTTTCAGCGCGAGTCGGCTGAACTTCGCCAGTTGAACCAGGCGCTGCAGCGAGAAATTGCCGAACGCGAACGGGCGGAACGGCACCTGGAAGTTGCCGAACAATCCTTGCAACAATCGTCGAAACTGGCGGCCTTGGGCGAGATGTCTGCGGCGGTCAGTCACGAACTGAACCAACCGCTGGCAGCCATGAAAACCTATCTGGCAGGCGCGAAACTGTTGTTGCAGCGAAAGCGTTCGGATGAAGCGCTGTCGTCGTTCCAGCGGATAGACGACCTAATCGAACGAATGGGGGCGATCACGCGCCAGCTTAAATCCTATGCCAGAAAGGGCGGGGATGCCGTTGAGACCATAGATGTAAGGGATTCCGTGTCGTCCGCACTGTCGATGATGGAACCGCAGTTGCGCCGCGGCGATGTGGAAATCTCGGCTTCGGTGCCGCGCGATCCTGTCATCGTGCTGGCGGACCGCATTCGGCTTGAACAGGTTCTGGTGAACCTTCTGAGAAACGCGCTGGACGCCACCAAGGCAACCACGGACGCCGAGGTAAAAATACTGGTGACCGTGGGCGATGCGGTGATGGTCACTGTACGCGACAACGGGGCGGGTATCGAAGACCTGGAAAGCCTGTTTGAACCGTTTTACACCACCAAAGCGCCCGGCGACGGGGTCGGGCTGGGTCTTGCCATTTCGTCCGGGATCGTCAACGACCTTGGCGGAAGGCTGACCGCACGCAACGGTCAAGCCGGTGGGGCAGTATTCGAAATTTCCTTGCCGCTGGCGGAAAGAGTCACGCAGGCGGCCGAATGAGCAACGGAGAACGACGTATGGGCCATCCGATGAAGGTCGCAATTGTCGACGACGAGCAGGATATGCGCCAATCCATCAGCCAATGGCTGGCGCTGTCGGGGTTTGATACAGAAACCTACGGGTCTGCCGAAGAAGCGCTGAAATCGCTTAGCCCCGACTTTCAAGGGGTGGTGGTCAGCGATATCAAGATGCCGGGCATGGACGGAATGCAGTTCCTCAAGCGCTTGATGAGCGTGGACAGCGCCTTGCCGGTTATTATGATCACCGGCCACGGCGACGTGCCAATGGCGGTCGAGGCGATGCATGTCGGTGCGTTCGACTTTCTGGAAAAGCCGTTTAACCCAGACAAAATGACCGAATTGGCCAAGAAGGCCGCGAATGCACGCCGCCTGACTTTGGACAACCGAGCGTTGCGGCGCGAGCTGTCTGATGGCGGCACAGGCATAATGAAAAAACTGATCGGCGCGTCGCCGGTGATGGAACGGCTTCGAGAAGACATTCTGGACCTTGGTCAAGCCGATGGGCATGTTCTGATCGAAGGCGAAACGGGCACAGGCAAAACGCTGGTGGCGCACGCTCTGCATGCGGTGGGCGCGAAAGCAGGCAAGAAATTCGTGCTTTATTCTTGCGCGGCTCATGACGAAGACGCGGTCGCATCCCGACTGTTCGGGCCATCTGCCGATGGTGGGCCTATCCCGCTTTTGGAAGAAGCGCGCGGTGGCACATTAGTGCTGGAAGATATCGAAGCACTGTCGCACACGCTGCAGGCCCGGCTGCTGACATGGATGAATGATCAAGGTACGCCGGCCGAAACCCGGATCGTTGCGATTTGCAATCTGCAAGAGCAGGGCAAAACCTGCGAAGACGCGTTGCGCCCAGACCTGTTTTACCGTTTGGCGGCGATGAAGATTACCCTTCCGCCGTTGCGGCAGCGCGGCGAAGACATTCTGATGCTGTTCCAGCGCTTCGCAGAACAATATGCCGATGAATACGGCTGCGACGCCCCGGAAGTGTCTGCCCAAGAAGCCGCGCAGCTTTTGCAGGCGCCATGGCCCGGCAATATTCGGCAGTTGGTAAATATCGCCGAGCGAGCGGTTTTGCAGTCGCGGCGTGGGGCAGGGACGATTGCCTCGCTTTTGATGGCGGATAACGAAGCGGCGGCTGATTTTACTGTCACGACCGAAGGCAAACCGCTTAAGGAATACGTAGAAGCGTTCGAGCGCATGCTGATCGACAACACCATGCGCCGCCATCGCGGATCAATCGTGAATGTGATGGAAGAACTTTGTCTGCCGCGCCGGACGTTGAACGAAAAAATGGCGAAATACGGTTTGCAGCGGTCGGACTACCTTTGATCTGATCATTCCCGACCCTCGTGAAAGCGCCGCGTTTCCCTATCGAGCTGTGCGGCGGTTTTCGTTTGTTGGGTTGGCGAAAAAATTGCGGCTTTGGCCTGCGCCCAAAGCGTCTGGTCGAAATTGACCATTGTAATTCATATCACGAAACCTTTATGTTAGCGCTTAGGTGGCGTGTCCGAGTTTCGACGCGCAACCCAGAAAGTTTCGCTGTTCCAGAAGGTTAACCGGTAACTCCCGGTCTCTGGTTCAGCATTTCGACCGAACGGTCACGAATGGAATTGCCTGCGCGGACGGGAACCCCCAGCCCCCAGGCCATGAACGGGCGCTTCGCAAGAGGCGTCGGAGTACGAACCGCGATGACGCGCGCGTGGTACCTTTTGGGTGTTTTCCTGTCTTTGACAGGCATCTTACCTTTTGGTCGGCCGCGATCTGTCGCCCCCTTCAAAAGCCGCAATCTTAACCTTCCGCCGTTATTCCGGCGGGCGCTTGGATTGCGCGGAAAGTCTATATGTCAAAGAAAATGCTTATTGATGCCACCCACGCCGAAGAGACGCGCGTTGTGGTGGTCGATGGAAACAAGGTTGAAGAGTTTGACTTTGAATCTGAAAACAAGCGCCAGCTAAGCGGCAACATATATCTGGCCAAGGTTACGCGGGTGGAACCCTCGTTGCAGGCCGCATTTGTCGACTATGGCGGCAATCGTCATGGGTTCCTGGCCTTCTCGGAAATTCACCCTGACTACTATCAAATCCCGGTGGCGGACCGCGAAGCCTTGATTGCCGAAGAGATGGCAATCGCCAAGGAAGAGGCCGAAGAAGAAGAAAAAGAAAAGCCCAAGCGCCGTCGCCGCAGGTCACGCGGCAAAGCTGCGGCGGCCGACGTCAAGGACGAGGTCGTTTCGGAAGAGGCGCCCGCCGCCGAAACTGACAGCAAACCGGAAGACGCGCCTGCCGAAGACACGCCTGCGAAAGCGGACGACGGTGCCGAAGAAAAGGCCCAGGCCAGCGAAGAGAAAACGCGCGACATCCCTGGTATGGATGTTGTCGATCTGGAAACGCGGGATGACGACGGCGATCAAACCTTTGTCGCCGCTGATACAGCGTCTGAACGCGACGAAAGTATCGAAGCCGTGGCCGACGATGACACGGCCGAAGAAATTCGGCGCCCGCGTCGCCAGCGGCACCGGCGTTACAAAATTCAGGAAGTCGTCAAGGTTCGCCAGATCCTGCTTGTGCAGGTCGTCAAGGAAGAGCGCGGCAACAAAGGCGCTGCGCTGACCACCTATCTTTCGCTGGCCGGTCGGTATTGCGTGCTGATGCCCAACACCGCACGCGGTGGTGGCATTTCCCGCAAGATCACCAATGCAGCGGATCGCAAGAAGCTTAAGGAAATCGCGGGCGAGATCGAGGTGCCGACGGGCGCCGGTCTGATCATCCGTACGGCGGGCGCCAAGCGGACCAAGACCGAGATCAAGCGCGATTATGAATACCTGCAACGGATGTGGGAACAGATCCGCGAATTGACGCTTAAGTCGATTGCGCCTGCGCAAATTTATGAAGAAGGCAACCTGATCAAACGCTCGATCCGCGATCTTTACAGCCGCGAGATCGACGAGGTGCTGGTCGAAGGCGAGCTTGGGTATCGCACCGCCAAAGACTTTATGAAGATGATCATGCCAAGCCACGCCAAAAACGTGAAGCATTATGGCGAACCCATGCCGCTGTTCGCGCGCTTTCAGGTCGAAAGCTATTTGGGCGGCATGTTCAACCCTGTCGTTCAGTTGAAATCGGGTGGCTATATTGTGATCGGCGTGACCGAAGCGCTGGTGGCCATCGATGTGAACTCGGGCAAGGCGACAAAAGAAGGTTCGATCGAAGATACAGCGCTTAAGACCAACCTTGAAGCGGCGGAAGAAGTTGCGCGCCAATTGCGCCTGCGCGACCTGGCCGGTCTGATCGTCATCGACTTCATCGATATGGAAGAGCGCAAGAACAATTCGGCGGTTGAAAAGCGATTCAAGGATCGTTTGAAGACCGACCGAGCGCGCATTCAGGTGGGCCGTATTTCGGGCTTTGGCCTGATGGAAATGTCGCGTCAGCGCCTGCGTCCGGGCATGCTGGAAGCGTCAACCCAGCCTTGCCCATCGTGTCACGGCACCGGTCTGATCCGGTCCGATGACAGCGTTGGTCTGACGATCCTGCGACAGCTTGAAGAAGAAGGTGTGCGCAAGCGGTCGAAAGAGGTTCTGGTGAAGGCCCCGGTCAGCATCGTGAACTTCCTGATGAACATGAAGCGCGAACACATTGCACAAATCGAATCGCGCTACGGTATGGCTGTCCGACTGGAAGCCGATCCGCATCTGATTGCGCCGGACTTTTCGATTGAAAAGTTCAAGACAGCGACCCGGCGGGTCGAAGCGGTTGCGGCTGTTGTGTCTGTTGACCCGGCTTTGATGGCTGATCTTGACGAAGAAATTGCGGCGGAAGAAGCCGAACGCGTGGAAGAGGACACCTCGGACGAGGATCGTCCGAAAAAGAAGCGTCGTCGTCGGAGACGGCGGCGTGGCAAGGGCGGCGATGCTCAGGCCGAAGGCGGGACGGAAGAGGCAAATACAGACGCAAGTGACGAACAGGATTCGTCTGCACCAAAAGAAGCAGAAACGTCTGTAGAAGACGCGCCTGCAGCGGAGACACCAGTAGAGGTTGCCGCTGAAGACGCGCCAGTCGAGAAACCCAAACGCCGTCGCACACGGCGCAAGAAGGCCGAGGCTGAGCCGGAAGAGACTGCGAAGGCCGATGAGGCGGCCGAGCCTGAAGCGGACGCCGAACCTGCTGCCGAGGTTGAAGAAAAGCCTAAGAAACGGCGGACGCGTAAGAAAAAGGTCGACACCGAGGCCAAAGAAGACAAGGCACCGGTGGACGTCGACACCACCGAACCTGCGTCGGAACCGGTTATCGAAGAACCGGCCCCGGAACCACCGGCCGAGCCTGTTGTGGCTGCGGTAGAACCGGTCGAGCCCGCGCCGAAAGCGGCAGCTAAGCCGCGCCGCAAAGGCTGGTGGTCGATCGGGCGCTAGGAAAATCCAATCAGGGCTTTCGGATCAGATAGGTCTGAAAGCCCTGATCTTCTTTGGACGACAGCAATTCATATCCCTGTTCTGCACAAAAATGTGGGATATCAATGACGGCTGCTGGATCATCGGCCAGCACCTTAAGCGTCGCGCCCCTGGGCAGCGCACGCATGCGTTTTGCGGCCTTCAATACCGGCAAGGGGCAAAGCAGGCCGGTGGCGTCAAGTTCGTCGTCCATCTGCATGGGACCAGTCGGGTATCCGTCATGTTACAGTTTGTCCACTTACTTGTGACTTTACGTGGCATGACCCGGCCACATTTATCCCTTATGCAGGTCAAAGCCCGATGAGGAACGATAATGCTAGGTATGGATATTTTTGACGCCAGCTTGCTGCCGGCGATGCTGATCGCTGGGTTCGCGGGCCTGTTGTCGTTTCTCAGCCCTTGCGTGTTGCCCATTGTGCCGCCCTACTTGGCCTATATGGGCGGTGTCACCGTTTCCGAGATGGAAGGACGGCATGCCCGTCGCCGTGCCGTTGGGTCGGCCATGTTCTTTGTCTTGGGCCTTTCGACTGTCTTTCTGATCCTTGGTTTCACAGCCAGCGCTTTTGGGCGGTTTTTCCTGACCAACCAGGATTGGTTTGTGATTGCTGCGGGCGTTGTGATCATGGTGTTTGGGGCGCATTTTCTTGGCATTTATCGCATTGCTTTTATGGATCGCGAAATGCGCATGGATGCGGGCGACCGGGGCGGTTCGGCCTTTGGGGCCTATGTCTTGGGGCTTGCCTTCGCATTTGGGTGGACCCCGTGCATTGGCCCGATCCTGGGCGCAATCCTGTCGATTGCCGCGAATGAAGCGGATGTCGCGCGCGGCACAACGCTGCTTGCGGCCTATGCCATTGGGTTGGGCTTGCCATTTTTGCTGGTCGCGGCGTTTTTCCCGAATATGAAAGGGCTGATCGCCTGGATGAAACGCCACATGGAGCGGATCGAACGTGTTATGGGCTTGCTGCTTTGGACCGTCGGTTTGTTGATGATGACAGGCAAGTTTACCGATTTGGCCTGGTGGCTGAACGAAAAGTTCCCGGTTTTACAGCAATTCGGTTGATCCAGGCGGCGGTGTTCCGCGACACTGATCCCCTTTTAATCGCCCGGTCAAAAATCCGCTTTGAACGCGCGGCGCGCTTTTGTACCCTTGGTCTATGAAAAACAGGGGCACCGCACACGTGGCACGACGCCGGGTGTTTTACATCCCGGGCTACGACCCCTATCCGCCCCGCCGCTACCGCGAGCTTTTTCGCACGGAAAGCCGAAAGCAGGCTAAAATCTCAGGCTATGAGATCGACCAGAAGTCGGATCAAAGTGAAACGGGGTGGAAAGTTCGCGCCAGGATTGAAGGCAAAGAGGTTCAATCGAAGATCGACGTTTTGCTGTGGAACGATCTTGTTCAATCTTCGATGTCATCAGGGCAGCTTGGCACTTATCTGGCGCTTGTGAAGACCTGCTGGATTTATATCTCTACCGGCACATTGCGGCGGCTTTCGTGGTTGGCAAAAGGTCCGGTATTGGCGGCCTTGTATCCGGTCGTCGCGCTTTTGCTGCAACTGACGGTCGCGCTGATCGCAGCCTCGTCGCTAGCAGGTTTTGCTAATTTTTTGACGCTTGCCCTGATCGACATGATCCTGGGTCTGTTCACCAGCGACCCCGGAAGAGGCGGCTTTTTTCGTACGCTTGTCGGGGCTGTTGTCTTTGGGTTTGTTTTCCTGTCCGTTACATTTGTCGTTCTAAGGTGGTTCAAGGCGCGCGATGACAAGCTTTATGCGCACTATCTGATGCATGACTATGCCTACACGGCAAATGGCCGGGGGGCGTATCCGGAAGAAATCGAAGCGCGTCTTGTCGAGTTTCGTCACCGGCTCGAGGCCGCAATGCGGTCTGAAATTGATGAAGTTCTGGTTGTCGGGCATTCGTCGGGCGCGCAACTGGCTGTGTCGCTGGTCGCAGATATCATCCGGTCCAATCATTTTCAGGACGCCATGCCTGCCTTGTCTTTGCTGACATTGGGCCAAGTGATCCCGATGCTCAGTTTTCTCCCTGACGCCCGTCGGTTGCGCGGCGATTTGCGTTTGTTGTCCATGACAGATCAGGCCATATGGCTGGATGTTTCTGCGCCCGGCGATGGGTGCTGTTTTGCCCTGTCAGATCCGGTTGCCGTTTCGGGCGTGGCTCCTAATCACGGGCAAAAATGGCCCATCGTTATATCGGCGGCCTTCACGAAAACACTGACAGAGGAAACGCTTAAGACGTTGAAACATCGCTATTTCCGGCTGCATTTTCAGTATCTTTGCGCCTTTGATCGTCCGTCTGACTATGATTACTTCAAGATAACAGCTGGCCCACTGACTTTGGAAGAACGGTTTCGTAATCGCAAATCGTCGCAAAGCCGCGTTGATGTGCCCGCCTCGCGCTACACATCGATTTCAACGACGATAGAACAATGAAGCCGCCAAAGCCCGAAGCCAGGCCGAAACAGGTGTCGCTTTGGCGCTATTGGAAACTGTTCCGCCAAGATATTCTGTCCGCCCAGCCGCCGCATCTTTACCGCGCTAAAATGGCCGAGTTTCGAACGCCATGGTTTCGGTCGTTTCTTGTCAATGAACTGGAGCTTGTCCGCAAGGTCTTGATCGATATGCCCGAGGTATTTCCAAAATCCGACCGGGTGACGCGCGGCCTGCGGCCTTTGTTGGGGCAGTCGGTCTTTGTGACAAACGGAAAGGCTTGGACCCAACAGCGGCGCATCATCGACCCTGCTTTCGAAGGTGGACGGGTGAAAGAGAGCTTTCCACCTATGCTTGCCGCCGCAGAGGATGCCGCGGATCGGATTGGGCCGGGCGTGCTGGATATAGAAGCGATGGCCAGCCATGCGACGGCCGATATCATTTTCCGCGCCTTGTTTTCCCGCACGATCGAAGATGCGGTAGCGCAAGAAACCTATGCCGCCTTTCGGGCCTTTCAACGCGTACAACCCGTCGCCACAATGGCGGCGCTTGTGCCGTGGTGGCCGGTGCGCCATGCGCGGCCCGCGCGACGGGCGGCGGCACGATTGCGCGATTTGATTTCGCAATTGGTTGCCGATCGTCAGGGCGAAATCGCCAAAGGCACCGCGCCGCCTGATTTGGCGACCAAGATCATGACGACGAAAGACCCAGAGACGGGCAGGGCCTTTTCAAAAACCGAAATGGTCGATCAGGTCGCGATTTTCTTTCTGGCGGGCCATGAAACCAGCGCATCTCTTTTGGGATGGGCGCTGTGGTGTCTTGCGGCGGCGCCCGACTGGGGCGCGCAAGTTGCCGAGGAAGCGGGTGTCTTCTGCGCTAACCCCGGGTTCGCGGGGCTTTCTGGTTTGAAAGTCACGCGGAACGTTGTCCGCGAAACGCTTCGCCTTTATCCGCCCGTGCCAATGTTCGTGCGCGAAGCAAAGATTGAGCAGAGCTTTCGCGGAAGACGGGTACAAAAAGGAGCGCAGATTGTCGTGTCGCCGTGGCATTTGGGGCGGCACGAAACGCTTTGGGACAGCCCCGATCATTTCGACCCGGCCCGATGGGACCATAGGTCACCGCCGCGCGAGGCGTGGTTGCCATTTTCAGCCGGGCCACGGGTGTGTCCGGGGGCCGGCTTTGCAATGGCCGAGGCGGTTGTTTTGCTGGCCGTTCTGATGTCGCGATTCAAATTTGAGACACTTGAACCGCCCATGCCCGTCGCCCATCTGACGGTGCGGGCGAAAGACGGGATACGTCTGCGTGTGACGCCTCGTCAGGCGTCGTCGCGGTTCTGATAGTAGGCCAGAACGAAAAGCCGGATGGCGGTTGCCAATCCCGTTTCGGTCTCACGGTCGGCGTCAATCTCGGCGGCCAAATCGTTGACCGCGCGACCTGTCACCTTGGCAATGTTCCGAAAGGCATCCCAGAACGCATCTTCCAATGACACGCTTGTCCGGTGCCCACGCAATGTCAGCGACCGCTTAATAGGGCGGCTCATTCGCGTTTGTGCCCGTCCAGATCCCGCACTTGCTTGTCCGTGATCTTGTGATCGCGTGTTTTTTCGGTCTTCGTTCGCCCGAACTTGACGGAATTCACGTCAGCCTGTGCTTTCCGCTCATCGCGCGTGCGAGATTTGCGCGCCTTGTTCAGGTTTACGATTTTTGTCATTTCGGGCCGATCATCTCCTCGGGCCGGACGACCTGATCGAAGGTGGCCTCATCGACAAAGCCCAGTTTGATGGCCTCTTCCTTCAAGGTTGTGCCATTCTTATGCGCAGTCTTCGCGACCGTGGTGGCATTGTCATAGCCAATTGTCGGTGCAAGGGCGGTGACCAGCATCAGGCTTTCGCGCATCAACTGATCAATCCGAGTTTCATTCGCTTTGATACCTGCGACGCAATTGTCGTTGAACGCGCTTGCCGCGTCGCCCAACAATTGCATGGATTGCAGCACATTATAGGCAATCATCGGTTTGTAGACGTTCAGTTCAAAGTGCCCCTGACTGCCTGCCATGCCAACCGCGGCGTCATTGCCGAAGATATGCGCGCAAACCTGGGTCATGGCCTCGCATTGCGTCGGATTGACTTTGCCTGGCATGATTGATGATCCGGGCTCATTTTCCGGCAACAGCAATTCGTACAGCCCGCAACGTGGGCCTGAGCCCAAAAGCCGAATGTCATTGGCAATCTTGAAAAGACTTGCAGCCACGGCTTTCAGCGCACCTGACATCGCGACCATGGCGTCATGGGCGGCCAAGGCTTCGAATTTGTTCGGCGCGGTGACAAAGGGCAGGCCGGTGATCCGGGCCATGTTCGCCGCAACCTCTTCGCCCCAACCCTTGGGTGTGTTCAGGCCGGTGCCGACCGCTGTACCGCCTTGTGCCAGTTCGTAAATGTCACCGAGCGACGCGTTTACCCGTTCGATGGATTTGGCCAATTGGTGGGCATAGCCCGAAAATTCCTGCGCCAATGTCAGCGGTGTCGCGTCCATGGTGTGGGTTCGGCCGATCTTGATGATGCCTTCGAATTCTTTGACCTTGGCTTCAAGCGTTTCGTGAAGCTTCCGCAGTCCGGGCAAAAGCACATCGCGCGCTGTCATCGCGGTGCCGACGTGCATGGCAGTCGGGAACGTATCGTTCGAGGATTGGCCCATGTTGCAATGGTCGTTTGGATGCACAGGCGCCTTGCTGCCCATCTCGCCGCCGAGGATTTCGATCGCACGGTTCGATACGACTTCGTTCGCGTTCATGTTCGACTGGGTTCCTGACCCTGTTTGCCAGACGACGAGCGGGAAGTGATCATCCAGCTTGCCGCTGACCACTTCGCCGGCAGCCTGGATCATCGCATCGGCGATGTCGGTAGGCAACTTGCCGCTGGTCTTGTTGGCTTCGGCACAGGCTTGTTTGATCACACCCAACGCGCGCACGATCGCGACCGGCTGCTTTTCCCACCCGATTGGAAAGTTAATCAGACTGCGCTGTGTTTGCGCGCCCCAATAACGATCGGACGGCACATCAAGGGGGCCAAAGCTGTCGGTCTCGGTCCGGGTGTCGGTCATTCAAGCTCTCCTCGCTTACGTGAGAAAGCTATAGGCCGAGAAAATCGACCTGACAATCAACCCGTTTCAGGCCAATCGTCGCAAGTTTGCGTCTGCGTATTTCGGATGCCGGGACAGAATTTTTGCAAGCTCGCTTTTCATCAACTGATAGTCTTCGCCGTAGAAGTAGAGCCGGGTCAGGCCGTTGCTTTCGACCCAACCGCGATTGACGCCCAGGTCTTCGACGACTTCCCGGCAAAGCCCGGCCAGGTCCCGTCTGGCATGGGCATCGGGGACAATGTCTTGTGCAAGGGAAAGTTCGATGCCTTCTGCATTGCCGAACAGATGCGGATTGCCCGGCGCATCGGTCAGTCGGATGGATGACCCGAAAGGGGCAGTCAGGTGTTCCAGCATATCCACAATCTGACGAAAGGCGGTTTTTGAGATATCCGTCAGACCCAGAAATAGATCGATCCCGATCACAACACCTTCGCCGCGCGTGCGTTGTTTGCATTCAAGAACGGTTCCCAAATTGGCAGCGGTCAATTGGGCGTTCAGTGGTTCCATATACAATCGTTCGGCGTCACGGTGACCCAGCTTGATGGGCAGATGTACCTCGGCCAATTGAATGTCATGTATGGCGTTGCGTTTACGTTTGATGTCTCGAAAAAACACGGCCTGCTCCCTCGTTAAAGACAGCATTGCGCTTGAATGTGGCCCTTTCCCGGTTGACAGATGGCAAGAGTTTGGCGTCGCGGTCTTACGGCTGATACGCCGCATGCGTTGGCCGGGGCCTGACCAGATCGTCCAGCATCCAGGAAATATCTTCGATCTGCTCGGCGATGATATGCGTCACGCCACTTTCGCGCTGCACGCGTCCCGTGACCTTCAGCGCGCGTCCGGCAATCACGGCGCGCCGGAAACGTTCATACATCTTTCGCCAGACGATCACGTTGGAAATGCCTGTTTCATCTTCCAGCGTGATGAAGATAACGCCTTTCGCCGTGCCGGGGCGCTGCCGCACCAGAACCAGCCCGGCCACAGCAATGCGTGCGCCATTGGGGGGCACGTCAAGCTGACCATGCGGGATGCAGGCCGGGGGGCAAGGCCAGGGGCGCGTGCTGGGCATGGGAACAAAAATAGAACATACATCGCATTCTGCAAGTCCAGCTTTCAATAAGGGGCTGGAATGATGCGGATAATCAGCCTAAATACAGCCCGTTCAGAGGACGGAGAGATCATGGCGAAGATCACCTATATCGAGCATACCGGCACCGAACATGTTGTCGATGTGCCAAACGGCCTGACAGTCATGGAAGGCGCGCGTGACAACGGCATTCCTGGAATTGAAGCAGATTGTGGTGGGGCATGCGCATGCTCGACGTGCCATGTCTATGTTCATCCTGACTGGGTCGAAAAACTGCCCAAAGTTGATGCGATGGAAGAAGATATGCTGGATTTTGCCTTCGAACCCGATCCCAGCCGGTCGCGTTTGACCTGTCAGTTGAAGGTCACCGATGCGTTGGACGGGCTTGTTGTGCACATGCCTGAAAAGCAAATCTGATGCGAGTTCTGGTCACTGTGGCCGTGGCCTTGCTGGCTTGGCCGGGGTGGGCGCAAGACGTGACCTCGGCCCGGTATGACGAGCCGACCACACGTTACCCGCACGGCGTTTTGGGCGACACGATCGAACATGGCGCGCTGGTCATGCAGACAGCAGATGGCAGGGCGATTCGTGTTGTGTTGCCGGAAAGCCGGGTCTTTGAAGATACCGAGCCGCGCTTGTTTGACGTCGACCAGGACGGAGAGCGCGAAGTCATCGTTGTCGAAAGTGACGCAGCTTTGGGTGCGCGTCTTTCGATCTATGACCCAAACGGCCTTGTCGCGTCGAACGATTTCATTGGTCAGTCAAATCGGTGGCTGGCACCTGCAGGCGTTGGCGCGGCCGATTTGGACGGCGACGGGCGGATCGAGTTTGCTTTTGTGGACCGGCCTCATTTGGCGAAAACCCTGCGCATATACGAATTTCACGACGGGGCCTTGCAGCTTGAAGGGTCGTTCAAGGGTGTCACAAATCACCGAATTGGCGAACGTGACATTGCAGGCGGCATACGGGTTTGCGGCGATGCGCCGGAAGTGATTGTTGCAGATGCGTCCTGGACGGACGTCGTGGCGATCCGCTGGGATGGTCAGACCTTTGACGCAACGCGTCTTGGCCGCCACCAGGGACGGGCTGATTTCAATTCAGCTATGGCTTGTAAATAATAGCGGCGACGCCGGGGAGGAGATCGGCGTCGCCGCGTATTTTACAAAGAGCTTGATGGGAGGAAAAAGCTCTTTGTATGCGTGGTCGGGGAACCCATGTGTTCACCGACTATGTTGGTCCGACGACGCCAGGGAGGAGTTTGGCGTCGTCGAGGCTGCGGTTTCCCAAGGGAGGAAGGGAACCCGAAGCAATTCAAAGGCCGTATGCGGCGCTGTAAGCGATGTCGCGAATTTTCGTGCGGTTCAGGCCCAGATCAGTCAGTTCCTGATCACCCAGCCGACCCAGTTCATTCAGCGTCTCGCGGTATTTTCTGTATTGAGCAATGCGGTGAGCAATGCCGTTCGAATGTGTGCCCATGCTGCTATCCTCTTCGATGAAAGCCGTTACGTCTTGTTGAACCTTAGATAGCCGAATGCTGCGGCCGCACAATAGCTGCTGCTGCAATGCCGCTATGCAGAAAATTCATAGTTAACCTTATGTAAAAAGGGCAAAATGCCTAAGTTTTCGACGATCTGTTGAGACAGGCTTGCCTCTTTGCTGAAAGCGTACACATTAGGATCAGGTCTTAGGCAAATGGAAGCTGACATGGCGATTTCACGCGACGATATTCTTGCGACCTTGCGTTCAGTCGCGACGCCGTCTGGCGGCAATCTTGTCGCCGATGATTTGGTGCGCGCTGTTCGTCTTGATGGGGATGCGGTCAGTTTCGTGATTGAAGCCGCAGATGCAGATGCCGCCCGATTGTTGGAAGACGCGCGCGCGCAGGCGGAAAAGGCACTTATGACAATGCCCGGCATTGGCACTGTGTCCGTCGTTTTGACATCGCACGGGCCTGCGCCCGCGGCGCCCAAGCCGCCTTCGCTTAAGATCGGGGGACATCCCAAGCCGCAACCATCGGGGCCAGCAAAGGTGGCAGGCGTTGATCGCATTATCGCCATCGGATCGGGGAAAGGCGGGGTTGGAAAATCCACCGTGTCGTCGAACCTTGCCGTCGCCCTTGCCAAAGAAGGACGACGGGTCGGGTTGTTGGACGCCGATATCTATGGCCCGTCTCAGCCACAGATGATGGGTGTCATGAAGCGCCCTGCATCCCCCGATGGCAAAACCATTATCCCGTTAGAAGCCCATGGCGTTACATTGATGTCTATCGGCTTTATGGTGGCTCCTGAAAAAGCGGTGGTCTGGCGCGGTCCCATGCTCATGGGGGCGTTGCAACAGATGTTGGGCCAGGTGCAGTGGGGCGAGCTGGATGTCTTACTGATCGACCTGCCGCCCGGCACCGGGGATGTTCAGCTGACGCTGTGCCAGAAGACAGACATCACTGGCGCGTTGATCGTCTCGACCCCTCAGGATGTCGCGCTTCTGGATGCGCGAAAAGCCATCGATATGTTCCAAACACTGAAAGCGCCTGTGCTGGGTCTGATCGAAAACATGTCCACCTATGTTTGCCCAAACTGCGGACACGAAGAGCACCTATTCGGCCATGGCGGTGTCAAGACCGAGGCGGAACGATTGAACGTCCCGTTTTTGGGTGAGATTCCATTGTCGCTGGACGTGCGGCTTGCAGGGGATGCGGGTCAACCTGTTGCGCTGGGCGACGGGGCGATTGCCGAGGCATATGGGCTTCTTGCACGCCGTTTGATCGGTGGAGGAATGGCTTAGCCCGGCTTCGGCAACAGGGCTTCGATTTCCGCCCAGGTTTGCGTCAACACCATGCTGCGCGCTTCGATCACGCGTTTGGCGGCATGTGTCATGGTTTGCCGATCCGAAACATTCTGTAATGCGATGACGGCATCCGCCAGATCGGTTGCAGACGACACAATCCTGCAGGCCCCTTCTTTGATCAGCGCGTCATAACTTTCGGAAAAATATGATATATGTGATCCTGTTAGAATAGCCGACCCCAAAGCTGCCGCTTCGAACGGGTTCTTGCCTTCTAACCCGTCGATCAGTGAATGGCCCACAAAAGACACCGTGGCCAGCCGGTACCAAAGCCCCATTTCGCCAAAGGTGTCGGCGATATAGACCGCAGTTTCTTGTGTCAGGTCATCTGCCTTTCCGCGGCGGCTCACCGCGGGAAACCGGGCTTCCGACATCTCTGCAAATCCTGGCCCATCCGCCTTGAACCGAGGGGCGGCGATCAAAAGCGCACCGGGCAGGCGTTCAAGCACCTGCGCATGCGCTTCAAGGATTGCCTCGTGTTCGCTTTTTTCGGTTGCAGCAGCACACCAGATGGGGCGGTTGCCAATCTGTTGGCGAAGATCAAGAAGCGTCGTGTCATCGGCGGGCAATGGGCGCGCCGCAGCTTTCAGGGCGCCAGCAATAACGATCTGTTCGTCTGGTGCGCCAAGTTCTGCGAAACGTTCTGCGCTTAACTTGTCCTGAACCAATAGCTTTTGAAACAAACCAAGAATGTCCGTCATCATGCCGCCCAACCGCTTGCGGCTTGCAAAGTTACGGTCGGGCATCCGGCTGTTGATCAAGATCAGCGGGATCTGACATGCGTGCGTTTCAACCATTAAACGGGGCCAAAAATCCAACTCGGAAAACGCTGCAACCGATGGCGACCAGTACCCAAGAAACGCACGCACTGCCTTTGGCGTGTCGATGGGCAAAAGCACATGGATACACCGTCCGGGCAATGCGGCTTTCGCCAAAGCCTCGACCGAGCTTGCCGTCGAAGTGGTCAACACGGCGTGGCTGCCGGGTCGATCGGCCAAAGCGCGCTCGATCAATGGTAACAACGCGAAGCTTTCGCCAACCGACAAGGCGTGAAACCACAGAATTTCGCCGGGCGGTCGCGCCACAGTGTACACCCCGTATTTCTCGGGCAGGCGCGATGGTAGCTCCTTACCGTTTTTCAGGCGGCGCTTGTGAACCAGTCGCCAAATGGGCCCCGCAACATATGTGAACGCCAGATAAAGTCTTAGGGTCGGGGACATGTCCTTCACGCAGCGCCGCGGTTTAGCAGGCGCAACAACGTCACCAAACCGCAGGGCTTGTTGTCTGTCACCACGAACGCTGCGGAAATGCGTTTGGATTGGAGGGTCGCCAAAGCTTCGCCCGCAATCATGCTGGGCGCCAGTGTTACGGATCCGGTTGTCATAATGTCACCGGTCACGGCGTCATGCAGCGCGCCGCGCATGGTGGCGTCGGCTTGTTGTTCCAGATAACGGCGGATATCGCCATCGGTGATGACGCCCTTCAATTCGGCACCGTCGACGACGCCGACAATGCCGAAACCTTTCGCCGATAGTTCCGTGATTGCCGTGATCACAGGCGCATCGACCGCCACCAAAGGCAGGGTCTGGGCGTCGTGCATAACTTCATCCACCTGTTTCAACTGTGCGCCCAAAGATCCACCGGGATGGAATGTATGAAAGCTCTCTTCGCTGAACCCTTTTCGTTCCAGAACAGCAATCGCCAGCGCGTCGCCCAAGGCCAGCTGCAAAAGCGTCGATGTCGTCGGTGCCAGATTGTGCGGACAGGCTTCACGCACTTTGGGCAGTTTCAAAACAACCGACGCTGCCTGCGCCAAGGTGCTGTCAGCCTCGCCCGTCAGTGCGATCAAGGGCACATGGCGACGTTTGGCATAGCCCAGAACATCCGACAATTCGCGGGTCTCGCCAGACCAGGACAGGGCTAGAATGACGTCGCCTGGCGTGACCATGCCCAAATCGCCGTGGCTGGCTTCGGCAGGGTGCAGAAAATAAGCGGGCGTGCCGGTAGACGAAAACGTGGCCGCGAGCTTGGTGCCCACATGGCCGGATTTGCCAAGGCCGGTTACGATCAATCGGCCTTCCATCTGTGCGATCACCTCGACAGCTTCATCCAGCACGGTGTCCAGATCGGGCAGAGCGTCGATCAATTGCGCCAGCGCCGCGTGATCCTGGGTCAGGGAATTTTTGATGGAATCCTTGGTCGGCATGCTGTGCAACCTTTTCCTCGGGATTAGGTCAATCGCGCTGCGGCGACAAGTCAGGCGGGCTAGGGCTTGGTGATTGTATCCAGCGCTTTCAGTGATTTCAGAAGCGGTTTCATCTGATCAAGGCGCACCATATTCGGCCCATCTGACGGGGACCGTTCGGGGTCTTCATGCGTTTCGATAAAGACAGCCGACACGCCAATGGCAACCGCTGCGCGCGCAAGCGGCGGCACGAACCGGGCCTCACCGCCGGATGACAGTCCCTGGCCGCCCGGCAGTTGCACGGAATGCGTGGCATCAAACACAACAGGATAGCCGGTCTCGGCCATGATCGGCAAAGACCGCATATCCGAGACAAGCATATTGTACCCAAAGCTTGCGCCGCGTTCGGTCAATAGAATTCTTTCATTCCCGGTGGACGCAACCTTGTCGGCGACGTTCTTCATGTCCCATGGCGCCAGGAACTGTCCCTTTTTGACGTTGATCACTGCACCTGTTTCGCCAGCGGCCAGCAGTAGATCGGTCTGCCGGCAAAGAAAGGCGGGGATTTGCAGGATATCGACGGCCTCTGCCGCCATCGCGCATTGTTCCGGCCCGTGAATGTCGGTCAGAACAGGGCAGCCAAATTCCTGTCGTATTTTTGAGAGAACAGTCAAACCGTCCTCAAGCCCCGGACCCCGCTTGCCTGACAGGCTTGACCGGTTTGCTTTGTCGAAACTTGCCTTGAATATATAGCCGATGCCAAGCGCGTCGCACATCGCGGCCAGTTCGCCTGCGAGCATCCGAGCGTGGTCAAGCGTTTCCAGCTGACACGGCCCCGAGATCAGCGCGAACGGCAGGTCTTGGCCAAAGGTGACGTTTCCGACCGTGACGCTCATTCGATGCCCTCGCGTTTCATGATATCTTCGATCAAAGGAATATCGGACGGGTTGTTCAACTCCCAAAACGCCCGGCCTTTTGCATCGACTTCGACACAGCGAACCGCCAGTCCGTTTTCAAGAAACCGAAGCTGTTCCAAACCTTCTGCCAGTTCCAATGGCCCCTGAGGCATAGCTGCATAGCGCCGTAATGCGTCGGGCCTATAGGCGTAGCACCCGACATGGTGAAAAACCGGGAAACCGTCCTCGGCCGCCCTGTCAGCAAAGGGCAAGACTTCTTTCGAGAAGTAAAGTGCATTGCCATCCACGCCCGACACCGCCGTTGTCGCACCGACGCGACCGGCTTTGCGGTCTGCCTGAAGCGCGGCCAGATGTTCTACCTCGGTTCGCAAAACGGGCGTCGCCATTTGCACGTCTGGTGCTGACATCGCGGCCAGCAAAACCTCGACATAATGGGGTGGCGTCAAAGGCGCGTCGCCTTGCAAATTGACCACGATATCGGGCGCTTCAGTCAGAAGGCTTAGCGCTTCGGCGCAACGTTCGGTCCCGTTGCGCGGGGCGTCGCTTGTCATCAACACCTGTGCGCCAAATGATTCCGCGGCCTCTGCAATCCGGCTGTCATCGGTCAGCACATAGCATGCGCTGACCCCGGGCACGCATTGTGCGGCGTTCCAGCTTCGGTGGATCAGCGAGCGTTCGACGCCGGTGGCGCCTTTCAGCATCGCCAAAGGCTTGCCCGGAAACCGGACTGAAGGATAGCGCGCGGGGATGAAGATGACGCTCTGCACGGGAAGCCTCTTTTCTTTTTCATCTAACGGAAGGCTTCCCCAAGCGCAAAGGGCAAGGGGGATATGGTCAGCCACGGAACCCGGTGGCGACCACGAATTTTTCAGATGAATCCGATCGCGACGCAGGCGGTTTGACGTTAACGACCTTGTCGAAACGCTGCTTGAGGATGGCTTGCAAGCCTGCTTCGGCGCCGCCAGCCAGCACTTTTGCAACAAATGTGCCACCCGGTTCCAGAACGTCAAAGGCAAACTCGGCGGCCGCTTCGCAAAGCGTGATAATCCGCAAATGGTCGGTCTGTTTGTGCCCGGACGAGGCGGCGGCCATGTCCGACATCACCACGTCTGCCCGGCCATCCAGCCATGTTTTGACTTTGTCATCGGCCCCTTCGTCCAGAAAGTCGAGCTTGTGGATTTCGGCCCCCGCAATCGGGTCGACAGACTGCAAATCCACCCCCAGCACTCTGCCGGTTGGGCCCGGATTTTCGCCAAGCGCGTTCACACGTTTGACGGCCACCTGACACCAACCGCCCGGTGCACAGCCCAGGTCAACAACGCGCGCGCCCGGTTTCAGAAAGCCATATTTGTCGTCCAGTTCAAAAATCTTGAACGCTGCGCGGCCGCGATACCCTTCGGTTTTCGCCCGCTTGACATAAGGGTCGTTCAACTGCCGTTCCAACCAACGTGTCGATGACAGTTTGCGACCGCGGGCTGATTTGACCTTTACTTTCAGGTCGCGCTGTCCTCTGCCGCTGTTTTTCTTGGCCATATCCATCACCGTTTCAGGGCTAGCGCCGTGCGTTCCGCACGTCGCGCAGGGCAGGGGCCCTGCCCCCACTCCCCGGCGTATTTCGTGCAAGATGAAAAGGAAAGGTCCGTCAACTGCCAAGAATGGCGCGGACATAGCCTTGTGTTTCCTTGAATGGCGGCACGCCGTTGTATTTTGTGACCGCAGCAGGCCCTGCGTTATAGGCCGCTAACGCCAGCCGCCACGATCGAAATGTCCGATATTGTTCAGCCAGATATTTCGCGCCACCGTCAAGATTCTCGACCGGATCGTGCGGATCGACGCGCAGGTATTTTGCCGTTCCGGGCATAAGTTGGGCCAAACCAATGGCCCCTTTGTGCGACCGTGCCTTTGGGTTCCATGCGCTTTCCTGAGTGACCAGTCGCAAGAACAGGTCTTCGGGGATGTTATGACGACGTGCCGCCGTTCGGGCGGCCGTTTCGTACTGGCTGCGGACGCGCGCGCTGAATTTAGGTATGTTTTCGGTGGTCGGCGCGCCGGGAACGTAAATCTCACTTGGCTGCAGTCGTACTGAATTGGCGTATTGCTGTTCGGCGCGTTCGTCCAGAATTGCGGTTTGACGTTCAAAAAGCTTTTTGCGCGCTTTGGCCTTTGGGTCGGCAGCAAGACCAGGCAGCGCCAAGGCAAAGACAGCCAGAACCCCGATCAACAAACGAACCATAGTGCCCCCAGTGGCGGAAACCGAACGGGCGGACAATATGGGGAAACCTGGCCCCGGATCAACCCCGGGGCCATGCGTGCTTATATAAGCTTGCCCATGGCGACGGCTGTGTCGCTCATCCGGTTTGAGAAGCCCCATTCGTTGTCATACCAGGTCAGGATGCGCACCATATTGCCGTCCATGACTTTGGTTTGATCCATATGGAAGATCGACGAATGCGGGTCGTGGTTGAAATCATTCGACACCAACTGTTCGTCCGTGAAGCCAAGAATGCCTTTCAGCGGGCCTTTTTTGGCGGCTGCTTTGATCGCCTCGTTGATGTCTTCAACAGTGGTCTTTTTCTTGGCTTCAAAGGTCAGATCGACGACCGAAACATTGGGCGTTGGCACGCGGATCGCAACGCCGTCCAGCTTGCCCTTCAGTTCTGGCAGCACCAGGCCGACCGCTTTTGCCGCGCCTGTCGAGGTTGGGATCATGTTCATTGCTGCCGCGCGTGCCCGGTAGAGATCCTTGTGCATCGTGTCCAGCGTCGGCTGATCGCCAGTATAGCTGTGGATCGTCGTCATAAAGCCCTTTTTGATGCCGACAGCATCGTTCAGAACCTTTGCGACAGGCGACAGGCAGTTGGTTGTGCAAGATGCGTTCGAGACAACCGTGTGCGCCTTTTTCAGCGATGCATGGTTCACACCGTAAACGATGGTTGCGTCCGCATCCGTGCCCGGAGCCGAGATCAGAACCTTCGACGAGCCATTTTCCAGATGCGCCTGGCACGCGTCTTTCGAGGTGAAAATGCCGGTGCATTCCATCACCACATCCACATCGCTCCATGGCAGTTCGGCAGGATTGCGGATGGCGGTCACTTTGATCTTGCCGCGGCCAACATCAATCCAGTCTTTGCCGGTTTTCACTTTGACCGGAAAGCGTCCATGCACACTGTCATAGCGCAGAAGATGCGCGTTGGTTTCCACTGGTCCAAGATCATTGATTGCAATGACTTCAATGTCCTTGCGGCCAGATTCAATGATCGCACGCAAAACATTCCGTCCGATACGTCCAAATCCGTTGATTGCAACTTTGACAGCCATGGGTGGTTCTCCTCTTTGGCTCACTAACGCCATATAGCGATTAAACTTATCAGATCGAGAAAGCGGCGCGCCAGATACAGCCCTATGCCCAGCCCCAGCGCATAATCAATCACCAGGACGACAATCACGCTAACGACGATAATTAAAGCGATCCGATCGGTCATCTCGGGCGCGTTATGACAGCGGCTTATCCGCACGGAAACCCCCATGTGTTACTTGATCGATGCTTTTTGCGCCGCGTTGCCAAACAGGCGCGAAATTGCCGGGGCGGGTCTGGGGGTTTCTATGCCGTCAGCCTATAGCGACGGGATGGAACTTAGGCCTGCGTATCTAGCCAGATGGTGACCGGGCCATCGTTGACCAAAGAGATTTTCATGTCTGCACCGAATTGACCGTTTTCGACCGAAGGCCCCAAAGCCGCCAGATGCGCGGCAAAGTGACGGACCAGCGGTTCGCCAAGTTCGGGGCGTGCTGCTGTCGAATAGCCTGGGCGATTGCCGCTGGATGTGTCGGCTGCCAGCGTGAATTGGCTGACGACCAATGCTGCACCTTTAACGTCCAGAAGCGACCGGTTCATGCGACCGTCATCGTCGCGAAAAATCCGAAGCTTGGCGGTTTTCGTGGCCAATTTCCGGGCCTCGGCTTCGGTGTCGCCGTCCATTGCGCAGACCAGGATCAGCAAACCATGTTCGATGCGGCCCACGGTTGTTTCGTCAACATCGACTTGAGCTTCACTGACGCGTTGGACCAATGCCCTCACAATTCGTCCCGCGACGGCGGGTTGGCGCCTGCGCGGCTGACCGTTATGGCAGCGGCGCGCGCACCAAGCGACATTCCCGCCTCAAGCTGATCAGCTGTGACCTTGCGCACGGCATCTTTTGTAACGACCCCCGCTTCGCGCAGACCAGTCAAAAGACCACCGCCAAACGTGTCTCCGGCACCGACGGTATCGACGACGTCAACTTTGACTGCGGGCACAAATTGCGCGCCATGTGCGCTATAGGCGGTCACGCCGCGCGCACCTTCTGTGACAAAAACAACAGACGGGCCAGTGGCGCGCATCGCTTCGGCCTTTTCGGCAAGATCACCGTTGCCCATCAGCCAGATCAAGTCTTCGTCCGACACTTTGACAATATCCGCCGCCTCAATCATCCGGCTCAGCCGGGCGCGGTACGTCGTTTCATCTTGAATGAAACCCGCACGAATATTCGGATCGATCATGGTGATCCGCGACCCACCTTCGCGCATCATCAATGTCTCATATGTTGCGGCGCAAGGTTCGACGGCCAAAGAGATACAGCCGAAGAATAGCGTATCAATCTCGTCCGTGATTTTGGGAATATCCCGTTCGGTCAACATGCGCCCCGCACTGTTTTCGTCGTAGAAAAGATAACTGGCTTGACCATCAACCAAGCGCACAAAGGCAAGTGTTGTCGGACGGTCCGCACGCGCGGCAAAGCGTGTATCGACAGACGAGGCGCGCAAAGTGTCCATCAGCATTTCGCCAAAGAAATCGGTCGAAATACCGCTGAAAAAGCCCACCCTTTGACCCAACCGACCAATCGCATTCGAGGTGTTGAACACTGACCCGCCGACAAATGGTTGATAGGCGGCACTTCCGTCCGTCGTGGTGCGGGGAAGCATATCGATCAGGCATTCGCCTGCACAGAGGATCATCGCGTCTCTCCTGTTTTCCAAAGCCCTAGTAGGTACGGTTTGTGCCGAAAAGTGCGCATCAGAATTGATATTGGCCCTCGGCATAAAGATAGCCGGCAATCGCCGCAACGATTAGCGCGACCAGCACCGCCAACGCAATCTTGAAGGCCGACCACGGCCGTTCCCCACGAACCTCGCCGGTCTGGCCGTTCACCACAAACCGGTAGGATCGTCCGCGAAACTTGTAAGCCGCGATCCAGACAGGCACGAGAATATGCTTGAAGGTCATATCCGACATCCGCGTGTCGATATCTTCGACCCGTTGTCTGTCGCCGCCTATATCAAATTTCACGTCGCGTAGAATTTGCCGGTCCATAATTTCGCGCGCTTCGCCGAACGCATCTTCCAACTCGATCGTATAGGCTTCGGCCCGAAAGCCCGCCAGATATTCGGGCTGATAAGGTTCCAGCCGGGTCAGATCCCAATGAACCAATGAGCGCCGAAATTTTTCGGGCAGGGCGGTCGAAGCCACCACCAGCACATCGTCAAAGAACCGTGCCACACGGCCACGCACAGGTGTCCACCGAATTTTGGGCACGTTGACGGTCTGCCGCTTGCCGTCGCGCATGATCGTGCGACGTTCATGATAGACCGTACCACGTTGTCCGCGATAGCTGCTGTTGGTTTCAGAATCGAAGGTCCAGCAGGGCGTATAGACGCCCGCCATCTTCCGGCCTTTCCGGGCGTAATCCATCAATCCCGAAGGGGCGAACCACAGACTGCCCAGCCAATCGGCCATCGACATCCGTGCTTCGCTTTCGTCCAGCATAAAGGGCAGAACGGCGGCCGGTTTGATCTGACGTGAAGCGCCGGTGTCTGTGACAACGGGCGTTGCACAAAACGGGCATTCTTTGGCATGAACGGCTGGGTCAAATTCTGTCCGCGCGCCGCAATTCGGGCAGGTGGATGTGCGCGTTTCCTCCATTTCGGCGGTGCCAAGCCCCGCGCGCATGGCGCGCAACAGGTCTTTTTCCACGACCGCTTCTGACCGGCTCCAGGGCCCGTGCTCAATCGCACGCGAATTGCCGCAATGATCGCACGTCAGCCGTTCTTCACCCGGTTCGTAACGCAAGTCCGAACCGCATGTTTCGCACGGAAACCGATGTTCTTCCTGCCCCATCAATCCTTGCTCGGTGAAAACATGCGCATAAGCGTGCCATCGGACCAAAGCGCCTGATGCAACATCGCCATCAAAAGATGACCAATCGCGACCAGCATCAAGGTCTTGCCAACCCATTCGTGCAAATCGCCCAGCCCTTCGATCTTGCCATACCAGGTGATCGCCCCCAAAAGCGGCGCAAGGATCATCAAGGCATAAAGCAGACGGTGACCCCAGATTGCGGCCATCCGCACTGTGGATGACCCATGTGGTTCCGGCGCACCGCGTTTCAGACGCACGATCAGACGGATCACGACAAACGCAAAGGCCGCGCCGCCCATCATCGTGTGCAGGGTTGCGCCGTCCAATCCGCTGAGATCCAGGTCAATCCGTTGCCGCAAGGCCTGGCCCATTCCGTCATGGGTGAACCAAGCTCCAAAAATCAGGACAGCCACGATCCAATGCAGCGCGATTTGAAAACCGCTATAGCCATTTCGGACAAGTGCCATCAGCGACCCCTTTTCGTCTTTGGTTCAGCTTTCCGGCGGCGGTGGTGGCGAAACAGTGAAAATCTCGGCCAGCTCGGTTTCTTCGGCATGCTTCCAGCCGTCCTGTCCGGGGGTCCAAACCCAGGTTTCCCGGTCAATCTCGCTTTTCGCGGCCATCTGACCGAGATCGGCTTTGGAATACGGCCCCGTTGTTTTGCCATCCTTTGCCAGATGCCAGACATGTTCAACCGGTGGTGGGGGCGGCGGCGTCACAGGTTGCACCGCCGGTCTTGGCCCCCAAGGTCCGGCGGCCCCGGTCATCTGCATGCCCAGTCCTGCGCCCATGCCCATGCCCATCGCTTGCCCGGCGCCCGAGTTCGGCAATCCCAGTGCCTCCCCGGCTTTATAGTGCAAATGTTCTTCCAGCGACCCGACCACGCCGCGCGAGGTCCGTTCGTCCAGCGCTTTTTCAACCAAAGGCGGAAGCGAGATGTTTTCGATATACAACTCGGGCAATTCGATACCGTAAGACGCAATCGTCTCGGAAATCGCTTCGGCGACCAGTTTGCCAAGGTCTTTGGTGTTGGCGGCCATATCCAAAACGGGAACCGAGGTTTGCGAAATAACCCGGCCAAATTCCTGCACAATGATGTTTCGGATCTGATAACTGATCTCGTTCATCGTGAACTCGCCGTCGGTGCCCACGATCTCGACCAGGAATTTGCCGGGGTCCGTGACTTTGACCGTATAGGTGCCAAAGGCGCGCAATCGTGTCGGCCCGAATTCTGGGTCACGTATCATGATCGGGTTCTTTGTACCCCATTTCAGATCGGTGAAACGCCGGGTCGAAACATAGTAGACTTCTGACTTGAACGGCGAGCGGAACCCATGATCCCAATGCTGAAGTGTTGTCAGAATGGGCAGGTTATTAGTTTCCAGCATATAAAGTCCGGGCATGAAAACGTCGGCCAGTTGCCCCTCATGCACAAACACAGCCGCCTGACTTTCGCGCACGGTCAGCTTGGCGCCGTACTTGATCTCGTGATCTTCGCGGTCAAACCGCCAGACCATTGTATCGCGGGTGTCATCGGTCCAATGGATAACGTCGATGAACTCGCCTGTCAGAAAATCAAGAATGCCCATTGGGTTCTCCTCGTCAGAAACTTGTGCTGAATTGCGCCTTGGCGAGGGCGCGAACAATTGGTCGGGCGGTCTCGGCATCGATGCCGGGGGACAACCGTGGATCATAAAGCATGCCAAGCATCGCCTCGTCCATCGAAGTCAGACGCCCAAATTCATCATCGTCGTTAAAGATCGACGGGCGCGCGGTCGGGCTGTCATTTGCCAACCCCATGCCTTGGGCCAGTTCTTCGTGTACGCAGGACAAGCGAAGAAGTGGCGGCAATTCCGCGCGAATAACCGCGATGGCTTGCGACAATTCACCCGTGCTGTCGGGATCAGCCGCGACCACGACGCAATAGCTTTCCCGTCCCAAGTTCTGAATAACGGAAATTTCCTGTTCCCGAATGCCGGGAAGCAAACGTTGCAGCAATGGACCCGAAACCTTCCGTTCTTCTTCCGAAAGGATAAGCACGCGGAAATTGCCGTTTCTCTCAACGAATGACACGGGATGTCCGGTCGCGCGCCCAAGTCGCGCGGCAAAGCGCTGGATGGCGGCGATGTCATCGACACGTTGGGCGACCGGAACGCTTGCACCAAAAATTGGTTCAAACCGCACAGGCTCGACCCAACGGTGCAACATGCTGTCGGTTTCCTGCCGCACCAGCTGCGCGCCAATATTTGAGAACTCGCGCGAAAACGCGACGGCTTCAAAGGTGCGTGCAAGGCGGTCCGCATCATAGGGAACATCCGGCCCGCCACCGTCGATGCGCAGCAAGCCACGCGTCCGGTGGCCCTGTTCGACACGCGCGTAAAATGCCTGCAACTCCGCGCTTTCAGGTGACACACCTTCTGTAACCACCGGCACGGTTGGCGCCGGTGGGGGGGGCGTGGCAAACAGGCCGTCTATCTGATCGCATCCCGCAATCGTCAGAACGGCCCAAAACACCAGAAAGGCGCGTTGCCACATCATCAATCAGGCCGGAACGCTTTCGCCCGCATTGGTGCCGGTGCCATCGTTGCGTGATTTTGCGGCTGCAAGTGTGGATTTCAATTCGGCTTCCATCTTCTGAAGTTCGACCTCGGCTTCGGCGCGCTTTTGCTTGCCCTCGTCGGCAATCTGAAGGCTTTCTTCAATGGTTGCTACCAGATCCGCATTGGCTTTTTTGACTGCTTCGATGTCAAAGACGCCGCGTTCCATTTCTTCGCGGATCATCTTGTTGGCGGATCGCAGGTTTTCGGCATTGGCGGTCAAAAGCTCGTTCGTAAGATCATTCGCTTCGCGCACCGCTTCGGCAGCTTCGGCCGAACGCTGAATGGTCACGGCCTGTGCCAGTTGGGTTTCCCAAAGCGGCACCGTATTGACCAAAGTCGAATTGATTTTGGTCACCAGCGATTTGTCGTTTTCCTGCACAAGCCGGATCGACGGAAGCGACTGCATCGTCACCTGCCGGGTCAGCTTCAGATCATGCACCCGGCGTTCCAGATCGTCGCGTGCGGCGCGCAAATCGCGCAATTCCTGCGCTTTCATAACGCCTTGCTCTTCGGGGGCCGCCTGAACTTCGGCTTCTTTGGCGGGAATATCTTTGGTGTCGAGACGGCTCAGCTTTTCTTCGCCAGCGGCGATATACAGCGCCAGCTCGTCATAGAAATTAAGCGTTTTCTCATACAGCTGATCCAGAGACTTGATGTCTTTCAAAAGCTGATGCTCGTGGCCCAGAAGGTCATCGGTGACCTTGTCGATCTGATCCTGCACCTTTTCGAACCGCGCCACGAAATTGTGGATTGGCGCAGCGCGACCCAAAAGCCGTTCCCACCACGACCGTTTGCGACGCACATCCAATTCGCTGATCGAAAAGCCGCGAATGGTTGAAACGATATTCCGCAGGCTGTCGCCTGCAGGGCCCACATCTTTGTTGCGCACATCCGCAAGCATCGACTGGCTGATCACCTGCAATTCGGCTTGTGCGGCTGAACCAAACGACACGATCGAGTTCGTGTTCGACATATCCAATTCGCCGATCCGGCGTTCGATCTCGGCTGTAGTTTGTGGATCAGCGGCCTCGAACGCCACGATCTCGTTTGCAGGGGCGGGTTCAGGCAATAGCACCTCGCTGACTTGCTTCACCTCGACCAAGGCCTTCTCGGCCTCCTGACGCACACGTTCTTCCATTGCGGGTTCCCTCCTCGCTGGTCAAATTTCGCTGCGGACGCCTTCGCGTTCCAGCCGGTCGCGGAGCACTTCGATCTCGACGTCCAGCGTGGATTTGTCGTCCAGCAGCAGTTTTTCGGTTTTTTGTGAGAACGAACTTTCCAGGTCGTTCAAAAGTGCTTCGTAATCGGTGCGTGCAGCCTCGTTTTGTGAGCGAGCGTAAAGATCGGCAAATTGCACTGTCGCATCCCGCGCGCCCAATAGATAAACGCCCAAAAACCTGCGCGCGCTTGTCAAATCGCGGGGGTCTTCTTCTACCACCCGGAACATGCCGCGTGCTGTGTCGATGAAATCCTCGACACGCCGCTCCAGCGCTGGCACCCGCGCGCGCCGGATGGCGTCACGCATCGCGGCCAGATGGCGTTCGGCTTCGTCCACGACACGTGCGACACGGTCGGTTTGATAGTCGTTCATGCCCTCTGTGCCTTTGTTTTTCAAAGGATCAGGTCCGAAGGCAACGAAATGCAAAACCGCGCCAAGGATGAAATAAAGCAACGGGTTTATCAGACTGACGTTTTGTACATCAATTCCGGCCATGGCCAGGCCCAGACCTGTCAGGACGCTGCCAAATATCTTACGGGGCATGGCAGGCTTTTTGGCCACACGCCGCGCATTATAGGCATCTTCCGCGACCAGCCCTTCTTTTGTCAGCCATGCGGCCAGCATCATGACGCCAAAGGCGGCGATTTTCACGAACATGCCCGCGGGTTCCAACTGGAACGCCACCAACAGCATCGCGACTGGCGCGATGAACAAAAAGTTCACACGTGCGCCGACACGGCTGCGCTTCATGCCATCAGGGTTGCGCGGATACGACGCTGACCCAGGGCTGTGTTTCCCACCATAGCGCTGAGCCATCAGGATGCTCCACTGACCGAGACATAGAGGACCAGACACAGAAGTAGAAAAAAGGCCGCTTTTTGCATCATTCCCCCCTTGGCGATGGCATCGCTATCGCCGACTTTCTGAACCGCGTCTGCTGCGCTTTTAACAAGAAACGCTGTAAGCGCCACGACAACCGCCGCGGCGATCAATGCCAATGCAACTCGCTGCATGAAAGACGGCAACCCCTGCTGTTTGACGGTAACATATGAAAATACGCCAGCGCTTTCTATAGCTTCTGTGCGGGAAAGCGATGGTCTGCCTAGGTTATGTGCATTTTCCCATATTTGCCGAAATCATATGACAGTAATCAATTTCTCTTTTTATTTCTGTTGGTTCGCGTAGGCACGTGTTTCGGCTTTGATGGTTTCCGACCAGAATTCTGACGCTGCTCGGCTTTTTTTCCCCCGTCCACAGGGGCCAACCCAAGTTGATCGCGTACGATTTTCTGCCGCACTTCCTCGACTGCGCCCGCCTTCAACGTGCTTAATTGAAACGGGCCATAGCTGATGCGGATCAAACGGTTGACGGGAAAGCCGATGGTTTCCATCGCGCGGCGAACCTCGCGGTTCTTGCCCTCGCGCAGCGAAACGGTGACCCAGGCGTTCTTGCCCTGTTGCCGGTCCAGCGTCACGGTCATCGGGCGAAATTTTTCACCCTCCAGCGTCAGCCCGTCGCGCAGCGGTTTGAAGTCGTCGTCCTTCGGCGCACCGTGAACACGCACGCGGTATTTTCGCATCCAACCGGTCGAAGGCAATTCAAGACGTCGTTTTACATCTCCGTCATTGGTCAGCAACAAAAGCCCTTCTGATGCGATATCCAGACGGCCCACCGACATGACACGGGGCAAGTCGCCCGGCAAAGCGTCGAACACAGTTGGGCGGCCTTTTTCATCTTTCGTCGTGGTCACCAGTCCGACGGGCTTGTGGTAAAGCCACAGCCGGGGCGGTTCGCGTTCTTCCAGCGCTTTTCCATCAACAAGGATCGTGTCACCCGTTTTGACATTCAAAGCAGGGCTTTCAATCAGCTTGCCATTCACCGAGACGCGCTTTGCCTCGATGATCCGCTCGGCCTCGCGACGCGACGCCACGCCGTGGCGCGCCAGCACTTTGGCAATCCGTTCTGGTTTATCGGTCTCCATGCCATGCCTCTAGCGGCTTCGTGCCCACAAGGCGAGAGCCGTTGCTCTCAATCGGATCCTCGGCGTATCACGTCATCCATGTCGAACACGGGTTTCACCAGTTTCATGGATCAGGCGCTGGATCAGGCGCGGCAGGCCGCCACCCGTGGCGAGGTGCCGGTTGGCGCGGTTCTGGTCGGCCCTGACGGAAACGTCTTGGCAACAGCGGGCAACCGAACGCGTGAAATGTCGGACCCGACCGCGCATGCCGAAATGCTGGTTATCCGCGACGGCGCGTCCAAACTGGGGTCGGAACGTCTGACCGGTTGCGATTTGTATGTTACGCTGGAACCGTGCCCCATGTGTGCCGCTGCTATTTCGCATGCCCGCATTGCCCGACTGTACTATGGGGCGGCCGATGCGAAATCAGGCGGCGTTTCCGTTGGCTCAAAGGTTTTCAGCCATCCGCAATGCCATCACACGCCCGAGGTGTATGACGGGATCGCTGCAACCGAAGCACAAAACCTACTGATCCAGTTTTTTCGGGACAAACGGGGTTAGAACCCGAGGCGAATGCCCAGAACAACATCCTGGCGCGAATATTCGACGTCATTTCCGCTTGGCAAAGAAGCATCGTTGAACGTGTCGGTATAACGGTATTCGACAAAGGCCTGGTATTTGGACGCCGGAATTTTATACCGCGCTCCCAGCACCACTTGACCGCCCAGGGTGTCGTCGCTTTCCGACCCTGCGCCATCGTCAAACCCGACGCGCACGACGCCAAGCCCGACACCAGCATAGCCGTCCAATGCCTCGCCATCCCGAAAGGTATAGGTGCCTGTGGCCATCAGACTGGTCGCGTCTTGTTCTTCACCCGGTATGCCCGACCAACGGTTCTCTGAATGGCTTAGCTCGACCCCGAATTCCAAACGTGTATCCGGGTTCAGACGTTGAACTGCGAACCCCGAAACCGTGTCGCCTTCCGCTGCACGGTCACTGCCGCCCCAAGACAGCATCCCGTGTTCGGTCGTGCCAAGAAACACGTCCAGCGACCAATCCTCTGCCGCAGCAGATGACGCCGCGGACAGGGCCAACAAAACGGGACCAATCTGTTTTAACATACTGCTCATAGCGGTTTTTTCGCCTTTGACCGCAATATATGCCCGTACACGGCGGAAGACGAGACTTATCTTGGCAACCGCCAAAACCGTTGCATCCTTGGCGCAGTGGTGTCCGTCACCAAAACTGCAAATCGTGGGTTAATCTGCGACTTCGTGCACTTCGATGACATTGCCGTCGGGGTCGTAAAAGAAAATCTGCTTCCACCCCGCGACCGCCGTATGCCCCCAATCCGAATAGGGCACGCCGCTTGCGTCCAGATGCGCTTTGAACGCGTCCAGGTCATCGGTCCGATAGGCAATATGCCCATGGCTGACCGCATTGACCGTCTGACCGGTCTTGAACCCGGCCAACACATCCTTCTGCGCCAGATGCGTTTGAATATACCCATCGGTGACAAAGGCCACGTCCCCAGCATAGCCTTTGCCTTTTTCCAAAACCGGCAAACCTTGGGTTTCCGTTTCAAGCCCCAGAACATCGCGGTAAAACACATCCATCTCACCCACCTTGTCGGTGGAAAGATTAATGTGATGCAGGCGTAGCTTCATGGGCCAAAGCCTGACCCAGCCCGGACCCAAGAGCAAGGCTTCCCTTCCACCGCGCCGCGCGCTAAATGACCTTTCGTTCAAAAGAGGTGACAGAACCATGTCAATTGACAAGGAAACCGCCCGCAAAGTGGCGAAACTCGCCCGGATCAAGGTGGAAGACGATGCGCTTGACGCGCTTGCCAGTGAATTCAATGCGATCCTCGGGTTTGTCGAGCAATTGAACGAAGTCGATGTTGATGGTGTCGAGCCAATGACCAGCGTCACGCCCATGCGTTTGAAGCGCCGCGAAGATGTGGTCACCGACGGCGACCAGCAAACCAAGGTGCTTGCGAATGCACCGGATGCCCGCAACGGCTTCTTCGCAGTGCCAAAGGTGGTGGAATAATGAGCGATCTGAACACCCTTACCATCGCCGACGCGCGGGACAAACTGCGGGCAGGCGACATCACCAGCGTCGAGCTGACAGAAGCTTGCCTGAACGCAACGGCAGCGGCGGAAAAGCTGAACGCGGTTGTCCATCACACGCCCGATCTGGCGGTCGAACAAGCGAAAGCGGCAGACGCGCGCCTGAAAAAGGGCGATGCGCCCGCGATGTGCGGAATCCCGCTTGGCATCAAGGACCTCTTTTGTACGAAAGGCGTCGCAAGTCAGGCGGCCAGCGCAATTCTGAACGGCTTCAAACCGGAATATGAATCCACGGTGTCCGGCCAATTGTTCGACGCAGGTGCCGTGATGATCGGCAAGCTGAACATGGACGAATTTGCCATGGGCTCCAGCAACGAGACGTCGACATATGGCAATGTTCTGAACCCATGGCGGGCAGACGGCAACGACACAGCCTTGACCCCCGGCGGCTCGTCAGGTGGCTCGGCGGCAGCGGTCGCGGCCGATCTTTGCTTGGCGGCGACGGGAACTGACACCGGGGGTTCTATCCGTCAGCCCGCCGCTTTTGTCGGCATCACAGGGCTAAAGCCAACCTACGGTCGCTGCTCGCGTTGGGGTGTTGTGGCCTTTGCGTCATCGCTTGATCAAGCCGGTCCCATGACAAAAACCGTCCGCGATGCGGCGATCATGTTTCAGGCTATGGCGGGCTATGATCCGAAGGATTCCACAAGCGCCGACCTGGCGCTGCCCGATTTCGAGGCTGCGATTACGGGCGACATTAAGGGCAAAACCATCGGCATTCCAAAGGAATACCGCATGGATGGTATGCCGGACGAGATAGAGAAGCTTTGGGCAGATGGGCGCGATATGCTGCAAGACGCCGGCGCCAAAATCGCTGATATCTCGCTGCCGCACACCAAATACGCGTTGCCGGCCTATTACGTCATCGCGCCTGCCGAAGCGTCATCCAACCTCGCGCGCTATGATGGCGTTCGCTATGGGCACCGCGCCGCGCTGGGGCAGGGCGACGGGATCACCGAGATGTATGAAAAGACCCGCGCCGAAGGCTTTGGTGACGAGGTGAAGCGCCGCGTGATGATCGGCACATATGTCCTGTCTGCGGGCTTTTATGACGCCTATTACAACCGCGCGCGCCGGGTTCGTACGCTGATCAAAAAAGACTTCGAAGACGTCTTCGCGCAAGGGGTCGATGCTATTCTGACGCCCGCGACACCGTCTGCGGCTTTCGAGCTGGGGCAAGAATTTGATGATCCGGTTCAAATGTATCTGAACGACGTATTCACTGTGACGGTGAACCTTGCGGGCCTTCCCGGTATCGCTGTGCCCGCCGGGCTTGATGGCAAAGGTTTGCCTCTGGGTCTGCAACTGATTGGCAAGCCATGGGAAGAAGGCGAGTTGCTGAATATCGCCGCTTCGCTGGAAGACCGCGCCGGTTTTGTAGCCAAACCGGCGAAATGGTGGTAAACGGATCAAAACCAAAAAACGGCAGAGCAGACAGATGATCCTTCGAATGACCACGGCACTCGCCGTCCTTATGCTTGCAGGTTGCGGCAGCACTGTACCTGACAGCAATCCAAATGCAGGCAATGGCGTCGGCTTTGGCGACTACAATCGCTATGCGCAGCAACGCGCTGACCGCGATGCCGAACTTGAACGCAGCACCGCTCCGCTGACAGAAGAAATGGCCATTGCACAAGACACGATCGGCGTTCTGAACGAAACAGCGTCATCGTCGGGCGGCGAAGTCCAAGTCGCCACGATTACGCCAGCGTCCACAGACAACCCGCGCATCTCGGACGAACAGGATTTCGATGCTGTATCGTCCCGCGAAACAATCGAAAGCGACCGCGAACGTTTGCAGGACCAACGCCAGACCCTGCAAGTGGCCCAGCCGCAAAACGTGCCAGAACGACCCTCTGGTCGCACCGCGCCCAATATTGTCGCCTATGCGTTGGCCACGACCAACCCGGTCGGTCAGCCCGCCTATGACCGTCGCTCGCGCTATAACGAAGACCGGTATCGCAATGCCTGCGCCGAGTTCGCCTCGCCCGATCAAGCACAGGCCGCGTTCCTTGCGGCCGGCGGCCCCGAGCGGGATCGCCGCGGCATTGATCCGGATGGCGACGGATTTGCCTGTTTCTGGGATCCACGCCCGTTCCGGACCGCGCGCGGAGGCTGATCTTGGAGATCATCGACTGCCCCTCGCCAAATTTCGGTGACCGACCAGGGAACGCGACCGTCGATCTGATTGTCCTGCATTATACCGCTATGACCGACGCAGACGCGGCGTCGAAACGACTTTGTGACCCGGAAACACAGGTTTCGGCGCACTATCTTATCGACCGCGACGGGAAAATCTTTCGGTTGGTGGATGAAGAAAAACGCGCCTGGCATGCCGGGGCAGGCAGTTGGGCCGCGCAGGACGACGTCAATTCCCATTCTATCGGCATCGAACTGGACAATGACGGGACCTCTCCGTTTACCGATCCTTTGATGGCGGGTCTTGAAACTTTGCTGGCCGACATCTTGGGCCGTCACAAACTGTCAGCGAAAGCCGTCATTGGCCATTCGGACATGGCGCCTGACCGGAAGTCTGACCCCGGCCCCCATTTCGATTGGCAAAGATTGGCGAAAGCAGGGCTTTCCATCTGGCCCGAACCGGCGCTGAAAGGCGACTTTATGCGGGACGCCGTGACATTCGGCTATTCCCCGCATCACGACGAAGCCACGATTTGCCGCGCCTTTCGCGCGCGCTTCCGCCCCTTTGCAACCGGCCCCCTGAATGTCGCGGACATATCGCTTATGGCGGGACTTGCCCGCCAATACCCGGCCGATGGGGCAACGCATGCGTCGCAAGGTCCGGCTTAACCACCGAAAACACGCAAAAATCCTTCTGTTTTAGCCGTACATAGGGTAACGCCTTTTTCTGCGGATGGCTGGATGGCCGCTTGGGTGCAAACCCGAGAGGAAAGTCCGGACTCTATGAAGCGGCGGTGCCGGGTAACGCCCGGCCGGGGAAACCCGAGGGAAAGCGCCACAGAAATCAAACTACCCCGCTTGCGGGGGAAAGGTGAAACGGTGGGGTAAGAGCCCACCGCGGCCTTGGTAACAAGGACGGCACGGCAAGCCCCACCGAGAGCAATGCCGAATAGGGGGTTCGCATGGGCGCGCTTCGGCCTGAACCCCGGGTAGGCAGCTAGACCCTGTTGGCAACAGCAGGGCCAGAGGAATGGTCATCGCGTCTTCGGACGTACAAAATCCGGCTTACAGGCCATCCGCATTTTCCACCAAACCGGGCCAGCGACCCCGGCCTGTGTCGCAGACTGGAAAGACGCGGTGCAGTGCGCTGGTCGGCAAAAGGTGGCCCGACGTCGTGGTCAAAATCAACGACGAAGCCACAACAGATGCGTCCTTCATATACCAGTGTCATACCCTTCAATACGAAGTTTGCGGAATACAGTGCCAATTCACCGTGCTCTAGCGGTCGGCCAAAAAGCGCGCTGCGTGTGTTTTTGAACTTTTCCCCTATGGCTTGGCGGTTCGCTGGCCTACATGTTGTTTAACTGAAAACCCAAGGGGGCTATTACACATGAGTTTCGTTCGCACATTGGCCACGCTGGCCACCGGATTTGCAGCCGCAAAGGGCTATGACAAATTCAAGGACGTCGGCGGCATGCCTGGCGTCAAGGACGCTGTACGCAACAATCCACAACTAAATCAAATGTCCGACCAGGCGTTGGACATGATGGCCAAGATGGGCTTGCCGACCGATCAATTGAAAGCGATGCGCGATCAGTTCATGGCCGATGGCGGCTCTGAAACGCCGGGACGGTCAGCTGGCATGGGGGGGCTTATGTCCGCACTTGGTGGCGGAATGGCAGGCGGTGCCGAACAGACCAGTTCGATGATTGATACGCTTATGGGCAACACAGCCGCCACCGATACCATGGAAGAAAACGCCAAGCTCATGATCCGTGCAATGATCCAGGCGGCCAAATCAGATGGCGAAATTGACGCCGCCGAGCGGGCCAAAATCATGGAACATCTTGGTGACATCGACGCTCAGGAACGCGCCTTTATCGAAGCCGAGCTGAACGCGCCCGTTGATGCGGCCGCTTTGGCAAATGACACCTCGCAACAGATGGCGGCACAGGTCTATGCGGCCGCGTTGATGACCGTGAAAGTCGACAGTCTGGACGAAGCCGAATACCTCAACAGTCTGGCCAGCAACCTGCGCCTATCTGCCGAAACCCGTCAGCGCGTTCACACCGCGATGGGGCTGGCCTGACGCGGCTTTCGCCCTTGACAGGCAACACTTAGCGGTTAGAAGGCGAGGTCTGAGATTTCACGGGCCCCTCCTGCCGAATTGGGCCCAAGTAGGAGAAAACCGATGGCGAAACCAGCCACGATCAAAATTCGTCTGAATTCGACCGCGGATACGGGCCATTTCTATGTGACGAAGAAGAACGCGAAAACCATGACCGAAAAAATGGTTGTCCGGAAATACGATCCCGTCGCGCGGAAGCACGTTGAATACAAGGAAGGCAAGATCAAATAATCTTGCCTCTGTCCTGAATAGAAAAGGCCGCGCATCAAGCGCGGCCTTTTTTGTGTCTTGGGCGCCGGTTCACGCGTCTGTATTGTGTTCCCAACGGCCTTCAATCAGCTGTTTGGCTTTCTCAACGGTTGCGTCCGCTGTGATCCCGAAATGCGCATAAAGCTCGTTTGCAGGTGCCGAAGCCCCGAACCCGTGCATGCCGACAAATCCGGCTTTCTCGCGCTTGCCGCGTTCGCCAAACAACCAGCGATCCCAGCCAAAGCGGATACCAGCCTCAATCGCGATCCTGACAGGACCGGCGGGCAGAACTTTGCGCCGGTATTTTTCGTCCTGGGCTTCGAACAGTTCCCAACACGGCATCGACACAACGCGGGTTCCTATCCCTTCGGCTTCCAGCGCGTCGCGCGCGGCCATTGCGATTTCAACCTCTGATCCGGTCGCCATCAATATGACGCGCCGCTTTGCCGTGGCATCGGCCAGCACATAGGCCCCTTGGGCAGACAGGTTGCGCGTTTTGTGATCGGTCCGCAGCGTCGGCAGACCCTGGCGCGACAACGCCAGAACCGATGGTGTCCGTTCGGACGAAAACGCCAGTTCCCAAGCCTCGGCAGTTTCAACCGCATCTGCGGGGCGGAACACATTGATATTCGGCGTCGCGCGCAGCATCGCCAAATGCTCGACCGGCTGGTGGGTTGGACCGTCTTCCCCCAGACCAATTGAATCGTGCGTCATCACATAGGTCGCAGGCACACCCATCAGCGCCGATAGCCGCATCGCGCCGCGGGCATAGTCGGTAAAGCACATGAACGTGCCGCCGTAGGGTTTGATACCGCCATGCAGCGCCAGGCCGTTCATCGCAGCCGCCATGCCGTGTTCGCGAATACCATAGTGAACGTACCGGCCTTTGCGGTTCGATGGGTCGAAAATGCCCAGATCAGGCGTTTTGGTGTTGTTCGACCCGGTCAGGTCGGCCGATCCGCCCAGTGTTTCCGGCATGACCGGGTTCAGGGCTTCCAACGCCATTTCGCTGGCTTTCCGTGTGGCGACTTTGGGCGCATTGGCCGACAGTTCTTTCTTCAGGCTGCGCACGGTTGACGCCAGCTTTTTGGGCACCTCGCCGGACATCACGCGCGTAAATTCCGACTGGCGCGACATCGACAGCCCGCCGAACCGGTCTTCCCAAGCTTGCCGATCAGCAGCGCCCCGCGCGCCCGTGGCCCGCCACGCGTTCAGAATGTCGGATGGCACATCAAACGGGCCATGCGACCAGCCATAAGCGGCCCGTGTCAGCGCGATTTCTTCGTCACCCAAGGGCGCACCATGCGCCTTTGCAGTATCTTGCCGGTTGGGCGCGCCAAAGCCGATGTGGGTTTTGCAGTCGATCATCGTCGGCTTGCCAGACGATTTTGCCTTGGTCAGCGCTTTGTCGATGTCTTCCGGGTCATGCCCGTCGCATTCCAGCACATTCCAGCCCGAGGCCTGGAACCGCTTCTTTTGATCGGTGATGTCCGACAATGAAATTTCACCGTCGATCGAGATATTGTTGTTGTCCCAAAGGACAATCAGCTTCGACAGTTTTTGCATGCCAGCCAGGCCGATGGCTTCCTGACTGATGCCTTCCATCAAGCAACCGTCGCCCGCGATCACATAGGTGAAGTGATCGACAACTTTCTTGCCAAACCGCGCCCGCATCGCTTCTTCGGCCATCGCGAACCCGACCGAATTGGCCAGCCCTTGGCCCAAAGGCCCGGTTGTCGTCTCTATCCCTTTGGCATGGCCGTATTCCGGGTGGCCTGCTGTCACATATCCAAACTGGCGAAAGTTCTTCACCTGCTCCAGGGTCATGTCCTCGTACCCGGTCAGATAAAGCAGCGCATAAAGCAACATCGAACCATGGCCTGCCGAAAGAATGAACCGGTCCCGGTCCGCCCAATCCGGAGCCGAGGCGTCAAACTTCAGGTGCTTTTCAAACAGAACCGTGGCGACATCCGCCATTCCCATCGGCATACCTGGATGCCCTGAATTGGCCGCCTGCACGGCGTCTATCGCAAGGGTGCGAATAGCTGTCGCGCGCGCGAAGTGATCCGGATGAAGCTCTTTCAGCGTCGCGATATCCATGGGCTCGGGCCTCCAGTAAATGTCCTTGATTTCCGCAGTTTGATATCAGCACGGCGGACGAGCGCAAGGGAAGCGTCCCGCTTGGGCCGAATGGGGGGTGAATCATGTCACGCATGCGGTATTCTAGCCCCGGCAGTGCGGTGTGCGGGACGATTCGACTGGGGACAAGCCGCGACAATTAGGCTGGGAAAAAGCATGGACGATATCTCTGAATACCAGCGTCGGATAACGGCAGCGCTTGACCGCGCCAGTCAGGCGCTTGACCAATTGCGCGCGGGCGAAGACGGCGACACATCTGCTTTGCAGGCTGAACTTGAAGCCGAACGTGTGGCGAACCAGCAGCTTGAGGAACGCGTGCGCGCCATCAAGGAAAAACAGGAATCCACGGTCTCCAAGCTGGAAGACGAAGTCGCCCAGTTAAAAACCGCGCTGAAAACCCGCGACGAAGAGGTTCAGCAAATGCGCAGCGTCAATGACACGTTGCGCAGCTCGAACACGAAACTGCGCAATGCCAATGCCCAGGGCGTGGGCGATGCCGATGCGATCAACGCAGGCATGGTCACCGAACTGGAAAGTTTGCGCGCCGCCCGCGCGTCGGAACAGGCGGAAATCGCGGAAATTCTCGCCACATTAGACCCCGTCCTGAAGGAGGCCTGAGATGCCCGAGGTTGATATCAAAATCGGTGGCCGCACCTTCGCCGTCGCCTGTCAGCAAGGTGAAGAACACTATCTGGAATCGGCGGCCAGCCTTCTGAACGCCGAGGCCACCACGCTGATGGAACAGATCGGCCGTCTTCCCGAAGCCCGGATGTTGTTGATGGCGGGTCTGATGCTGGCCGACAAACACGCAGGTGTTGAAGACCAGACAAAGTCGATGGAAGACAAAATCGCCCAGCAAGAAGCCTGGATCGAAGAACTTCAAAACCGCCCCGCGCCGGAACCTGAACGCAAAGAGGTCGCGGTCATTCCATCGGCTGTGTCAGACAGTCTTGCCGAACTGGCCGCCCGAGCCGAAGCATTGGCGGAATCGGCCGAAGACAAACTGCGCGCCGCAAACTAGGGCACGTCTTGCAGGTTTAGTCGTCGCGCAGGTGAAAGCAGGCCACGTCTTTCGCAGCGACCCAATCGGCCGCTTCGGCGTCAAACGCTTTGAAATGCGCGCTTGCCAAATGCGCTTCGAACGCCGCGCGGTCGGTATACACTTCATATAGAAACACATCGCTATGCACAGCGTCGCCCGTGGCCACGTCAAAGCGATGACAGCCCGGTTCGCGCTCAAGCGAAGTGCGGGCGTTGCTCTGAACGGCGCGCAGAAACGCGTCTGCAAACTCCGGTTTGATCGCAAACCGGACGGTCACAACATACATCAGCCGTTGTGTTCGCGGATCTTGTCAGCGGCGTCTTTGTCAAAGGTCACGCCTTTGTCTTCGAACAACTGATCCAACTCGCCCGACAGCGTCATTTCCGTGACGATATCGCAGCCGCCGACAAATTCGCCCTTTACGTAAAGCTGCGGAATTGTGGGCCAGTCTGAAAAGTCTTTGATCCCCTGACGGATGCCGTCATCGGCCAGAACGTTCACGTCCTGATACTCAACGCCCATAAAGTTCAACACACCGGCCACGCGGCTTGAAAACCCGCATTGCGGCATTGATTTGGTGCCTTTCATGAAAAGCACAACGTCGTTCCCGCCGACGGTTTCCTTGATATCGGTTTCAGCGCTCATGCGTCCGGTCTCCGTTCCATTGTCACATCCCACATAATGCGCTTTGCGCCCGGCTTCCAGAGCTTAGCCCCAGGTGATCCGTAACCGCGCATCCCCATCCAGGCGAAACACATCACCCGCCACCCAGCGCGCAAAAACCGCATGATCGCCCGAGGTCGGGAAATCGATGTCCAGAAAAGACAAGCCATCTTCTGTTTGCCGAAAAGGCGTCAGCCCCCGGTGGTTGGCTTCGGCTTCAATTCGTGCGGCATAGCCCCGCGACCAATCCGCAATTGGCAAATCGAATTGATAAACCAACCCATGGCCCGCCTGTCGCGATGCGCTGACCTGCAAGAACCGCTCGCCCTCCAGTTCGGTTGCGGCAACATAAAACCGGTCGGCGCCTTCGGCCGCCAACGCTTCGATTCGCGCCAGATACGTGTCCAGCGTCCCGGTTTCAGACCCGGCCACAGGCGCACGCGCCTCGGGCGATGGCATGCGGATGCTGCGCAGGGCCAGAACGGCCAGCAACAACAACCCGATCAGGTAAATCAGATAGGCCAGGGTTCCCGCCTCAATCCGGTGTGCGGGTGGTCAGGGCAAGCGCATGCAGGTCGCCGTCCGGCCCATCCATCTTGCCTTTCAATGCGGCATAGACTGACCGTTGCTGCTGGACCCGGTTCATGCCCTTGAAACTTGCGTCGATCACCAGTGCCGACATATGCACCCCATCGCTTCCGCCGACCTCGATCGTGGCATCAGGAAAGGTCTCGCGCAAAAGCGCCTCGATCTCGTGGGCCTGCATGGGCATGGCAAACGCTCCTCGCTGTTTCCTCAATACCTAAGGGTGCATTCAGGGTGCCGCAAGCTTGCTCGATCAAGGGTTTCGTGGAAACCTGTCGCAAAAGACAGAGGTGACGCATGCAAACTCCGACCGCCGATGACATCAGCCATCCAATCAGTGCGGGCGTGTCCGTGCAATTGAAGGACATCCAGAAAACCCTGCAGCTTCGGGTGCTCAGCGACGACGATTGGACCCATTGGACGACCAAGGGTTATGTGATCGTCAAAAACGCGGTGCCGCAGGAAAACCTTGACCGATTGGTTGGCCTTCTCTGGGAATTTGATGACAAAGACCCAGCCGACCCCGAAACATGGTACGCGCCCGAACGCCGCCCCCATGCCCGGCCCGAGCTGAACAATGCCGGCATGGTCGAGATCTATAACCACCAGTTTCTGTGGGACAACCGCCAAAGCCAGCGATTGTATGATGCGTTCGTCGATATCTGGGACCGCGAAGATCTGTGGGTCGCTATCGACCGCGCCAATCTGAACCCACCCCGAAAAGACAAATCCGGCAGTCAAGACGGCTTTATCCACTGGGACGTCAATACAGCCCTTGTCCCACAGCCCATCGGGGTACAGGGCGTGCTCAGCCTGATGCCGCAAGACGATGAAACCGGCGGGTTCCAATGCGCGCCGTATCTGTTTGAACATTTTGAAGACTGGGTCAAAACCCAACCCGACGACCGCAATCCCATCCTGCCTGACATGGCCGGTGTGCCGCGCGAAAATATCTCGCTCGAGCCGGGCGATTTGATGATCTTCAATTCACTCCTCGCCCATGGGGTCCGGCCCAATTTTTCCAACGGGCGCGTCCGCATGGCGCAATATATCTCGATGTACCCTGCCGACCATGACAACGCAGCCGAGCGTGCGGAACGCATTCGCCTGTGGCGCGAGATCGAGCCTCCGAACCGCCCCGATTTTCCAGGCGACCCACGAGACTGGGAAAAGAAAAACAATGGTGGCCCGGCAAACCTGACCCCGCTGGGCCGGAAACTTCTGGGGGTGGATCACTGGTAAGCGCTGCTGCGACTAGATCATGTCCAACGCGGTTTGCGTGGCTTCGAAGAACTGACCGACATGCAACCCGTCGGCCAGGGCGTGGTTGATCTGCACCGTCATTGCCATGTCATACCCGTCGACTGTGGGCACTATCTTGCCCCAGCTGATGCGCGGGATGCAGTCGTCTGACTGGGGCAAGGCGTGATCCAGCGCGGTAAAATCAACCCAGGGCAGACAGGACAGATAGGCCACATTCAACCGCATGGTTTCGCCTGCGTTGATGCCATTGCTGTCTTGTACCTGAGCCGTGATCCGTGCGCATTCCGCATCGAACATCGCCCGGTCGGCGATAAACGGATAATAGCCATAGCCATATTCCCCGTTCTTCAAAGCCACCGTCGATGACAGCACAGGTGCACCGAACTGCAGGATGGTTTCGCCCTTGAACCGCACGCACAAGGCAGGCACAGCCGTCAGACCCGTGCCGATGGCCCAGACTGTGTGCCGAAATGGCGAAAACCCAAGCGGTTTGCCAATGGTCATCAATCGCGTGACATCCACCCGCACTGTCGTTGCAAAATGCGGGTGGTCGAATTTACGAAAGTATTTGAAATGCTCCGCGCGGGGCCAGGTTGTTGGGTCGATGGGACGACCCGTCAACCAACAGCCTCGGCAAAGGCAGACCGATACAGCGCCGACAGGGTTGCCAGTGGTGCGCTGGCTTCGCCAAACTGCACCGTGTCGCCGCCGAAGCGCCCGACATGCGCAATTGGCACACCGGACTGCGCCGCCGCAACCATCAACGCTTCGGCCTGATCAAAACCGCAGGCAATCAGATAGCGCGCCTGATCTTCGCCGAACAATGCAGCGGTTTCGCTGGTGTCCAGCGTCACGCCCAACCCGGCGGCATCGGCCATTTCAAACGCTGCCAGCGCCAGCCCGCCATCGGACAGATCCGTCGCAGTATGGATCACAGCAACATTGTCGCGCAGGAATGTGCCGTTCCGCAATTCACTGTCCAGATCGACGGCAGGTGCATCGCCATCCTCGCGCCCGAACGCTTCGGCCAGCAAGGCGGATTGCCCCAGATGCCCAACGCCGTCCCCGATCAGCATGACAAAATCGCCGTCTTGGGCCAGACCATCAATCAACTGGTCACTGCTGTCGATTAAACCAACGGCGCCAATGGTTGGTGTGGGCAAAATCGGCTGGCCATCGGTTTCGTTGTAAAGCGAAACATTGCCGCTGACGATTGGCATATCCAGCGCTGTGCAAGCCGCACCGATCCCTTTGATCGCGCCTACGAACTGGCCCATGATCTCGGGCTTTTCGGGGTTGCCGAAATTCAGATTGTCGGTGGTTGCCAAAGGCTTGGCCCCAACAGCACATAGGTTGCGATAAGCTTCTGCCACTGCTTGCTTGCCACCTTCAAACGGATTGGCCCGCACATAGCGCGGCGTCACGTCAGACGTGAAAGCCAGCATCTTTTCCGTGCCGTGCACCCGGACTATGCCAGCCCCCAGCCCGGGGGCCTGCACCGTGTCTGCCATGACCTGACTGTCGTATTGTTCCCAAACCCAGTGCTTGCGCGCATAGTTTGGCGATCCGATCAAGGCTTTCAGCCCGTCTATCGGGTCAATCGCGGGTGCTGCCGTCAACGGCGCGGCGGCGGGTGTTTCGACCCAAGGCCGGTCATATTCCGGCGCGGTGGACGACAGCTTGGAAAGCGGTAGGTCGGCTTTGACTTCGTTGCCATGCATGACCAGAAACCGGTCTTCGGCCAGCGTTTCGCCGACAATCGCAAAATCCAGATCCCACTTTTCAAAAATCGCTTTGGCCTCGGCCTCTTTGGCCGGGTCCAGCACCATCAACATGCGTTCCTGACTTTCCGAAAGCATCATCTCATAGGCGGTCATGCCAGTTTCGCGCTGTGGCACATGATCAAGGTTCAATCGAACCCCCAAACCGCCCTTGTCGCCCATCTCGACCGCAGAACAGGTCAGGCCAGCGGCCCCCATATCCTGAATGGATATGACAGCGCCGGTTTTCATCAATTCCAGACAGGCTTCCAAAAGCCGCTTTTCGGTGAACGGGTCACCGACCTGCACGGTCGGGCGCTTTTCTTCGATTGTGTCGTCGAATTCGGCACTGGCCATTGTGGCGCCACCAACGCCGTCACGCCCGGTTTTCGCGCCCAGATATACGACGGGCATGCCCACACCGCTGGCGGCCGAATAGAAAATCTTGTCTGCATCCGCCAGACCGGCGGCGAAAGCATTGACCAGGCAATTTCCGTTATAGGCCGCGTGAAACCGGACTTCGCCGCCCACGGTGGGCACGCCGAACGCATTGCCATAGCCACCGACGCCTTCGACGACGCCAGACACCAAACGCTTGGTTTTGGGGTGCTCAGGCTCGCCGAACGACAGCGCGTTCATCGCTGCAATGGGGCGCGCGCCCATGGTAAACACATCGCGCAGAATGCCACCCACACCGGTCGCTGCGCCCTGATAGGGTTCGATATAAGACGGGTGGTTGTGGCTTTCCATTTTGAAAACAACGGCCTGCCCATCACCAATATCGACGATGCCGGCGTTTTCACCCGGCCCGCAAATCACCTGAGGCCCGTCCGTTGGTAATGTGCGCAGCCATTTCTTCGACGATTTGTAAGAACAGTGCTCGTTCCACATCGCCGAGAATATGCCCATCTCGGTAAAGCTTGGCTCGCGTTCCAGAATGCGCAACACCTCTTGATACTCTTCCGCTGTAAACCCGTGCGCTGCGATCAGGTCTTCGGTCAATTCCGGCTCTTGCATGACACCCCCGTCTGGTTGGCGGTGTCTTAAAAGAGTGTCGGCTCAGGGGAAAGGCCACATTGGGTCTTTCGGACGGATATGCAGGGCAGGGGTGTCTCTTTCTGTCGTCTTTGAAATCCCGAAAGAGTATTTTGGAACTTGGTTAACAAAGTATGAACGAAATAAAAGGGCGTCAGCGACGCTGCGGTTATTCGCTGTCGCGCACCCTCTCTTGCAGCGCGCGCAACGTCTCCATCGCAGCGTCGGCCTTTTTCACCGGGACAAACACATGGTCATGCTGGCTGGCCGCGACCACATTGGCGGGGATCTTTTGGCGCGCCAGTTCGGTTGAAACAGCGGCGGTCAACCCAACCCCGGTGACGGAAGAAAACACCATCAAGGTGATCTGCTTCATCTCGGCGTCATAGCTAAGCCCCAAACGGTCGGCTTCCCCTTTGGGCAGGATCAGCGACATGCCTTCGTCTTCCGCAAAGGCACCCCGCGCCAGGCTTAGCGCTGCCTTGGCATCGTCATTGTGAAACATCGAACAAAAGACAAAGACGCCCGGCTGTAAAACCGGGCTCATGCTGGCAATCATTTTCTTCGTCCCCTTAACAGGACGTGTACCGCTTTCCATAAAATCCGTGCCTCACAATTCTTTCGGCCCCATATTGAGCCAGTCGCGGCCCAAGGCAAGAAACAACCCCCAAAAAAAGAAGCGGCCTACCCCCGGTAGACCGCTCTCGGGCAAAAATAACGCCCTTTACTCAAAACTGAACTAAAACTCGTTACCCCCCAACACTCAACACAGGTGCAATGTGCAGCAAATGTGCAGATTATGTCAAGACAGAATCTGAATGTTGTTCAAAAAATGTCGAATTTCAGTTTATATCAATGATTTGACAGGTTGCGTCTGCACAAAATTTCACGCCAAGCGCCGTTTCTGCGCGAAAATCTGGCAAAACGTTAATGCGCCTCGGCCCAATTCGCACCTTGTCCGGCATCAACCACCAAGGGCACATCCAGCGAAACGACGGGCAACGCGGCGTGTTCCATAATCTCGCGCGCCACACCGATCAGCGCGTCGACATGCCCGTCTTCTACCTCGAAAAGCAGTTCGTCATGCACTTGCAACAACATCGTGGCGGGCAGTTTGGCAATGGCGTCCGGCATGCGGATCATGGCACGCCGGATAATGTCTGCAGCGGTCCCCTGAATGGGGGCGTTGATGGCCGCGCGTTTGGCGAACCCGGCATGGGGGCCACGGTTGTTGATTTCAGGCGTGTGAATTTTGCGACCGAACAGTGTGGCGACGTGACCGTGTTCTTTTGCAAAGGCTACCGTGTCGTCCATATAGGTGCGAATGCCCGGAAACCGTTCGAAATACCGGTCGATAAATCCCTGCGCCTCGGCGCGTGGAATCCGCAAGTTGCGCGCCAGCCCGAACCCGCTGATCCCATAGATCACCCCGAAATTGATCGCCTTGGCCTGCCGTCGAACCTCGGGGGTCATCTCATCCAAGGGCACGTTGAACATCTCGGACGCGGTGGTCGCGTGAATATCTTGCCCATCGCGAAACGCGTCTTTCAGGGCTTCGATCCCCGCGATATGCGCCAGAATGCGCAGCTCAATCTGGCTGTAATCCAGACTGACCAAAACGTGGCCCGGTGTGGCGACAAAGGCTTCGCGAATGCGCCGCCCGTCTTCGGTGCGCACCGGAATGTTCTGCAAATTCGGATCGGTCGAGGCCAGACGCCCCGTATTTGCCCCCGCGATCGAATAAGAAGTATGCACCCGGCCGGTATCGGCGTTGACGTGATCCTGCAGAGCGTCCGTATAGGTCGATTTCAGTTTCTGAAGCTGTCGCCAATCGAGAACACGACCCGGCAATTCATTTTCGGTCGCCAGATCCTCCAGCACGTCCGCCGGGGTTGCATATTTGCCGGTCTTCCCCTTTTTTCCGCCTTCCAGCCCCATCTGTTCGAACAAGACATCTCCAACCTGAGACGGTGATCCGACGTTGAACTTGGTGCCGGCCAATTCGTGGATCTCGTCTTCCAGCGCGGCCATTTTCTGGGCAAAGGCATTCGACATGCGCGACAACACCTGTGCATCAATCTTGATGCCCGCCATTTCCATATCGGCCAGCACCGGCACCAACGGGCGCTCTAAGGTTTCGTAAACGCGTGTCACTTGCGCCTTGTGCAATTCAGGCTTGAACCCCAGCCACAGGCGCAAGGTGATATCGGCATCTTCGGCGGCATATTTCACCGCATCATCAATCGGCACCCGGTCAAAGGTGATGGCGGATTTGCCGCTGCCCAGAAGAGATTTGATTTCAATAGGATGATGCCCCAGATAGCGTTCGGACAGCAGGTTCATCCCATGATTGTGAAGACCTGCATTCATCGCATAAGACATCAAAAGCGTGTCGTCGATGGGCGCGATCTTGACCCCGTACCGCGCCAAAATCTTGGCGTCGTATTTCATGTTCTGCCCGATCTTGATGACGCTTTCATCTTCGAAAAGCGGCTTCAAAAGCGCCAAAGCTTCTTCAAGCGGCATTTGCCCTTCGGCCAGGTCGTCCGAGCCGAACAGATCATTGCCCGCCGACGTCTTGTGGGTCAGCGGAATATAGGCGGCCTCACCGGGCTCAATCGCCAAAGATATGCCGACCAGATCGGCGATCATCTCGTTCAGCCCGGTGGTTTCGGTATCAACGGCGACCCAGCCGCGGGCATGGGCTTTGGCGATCCAGTCTTCCAAAACACTGGCGTCGGTGATGCAGGTATACGCGGCCGGATCGAACGCAGCCGCTTCCGGCGCGGCGGTTTCGGTGGGTTCAGACGCGGTTTCCTGAATGACCGGCACGTCGGCGTCCAGGGCTTCGGCCACCCGGCGCGTAATCGTCCTGAATTCCATCTCGGTCAGAAAGGTCAGCAATGCATCTGGTTCGGGGTCGCGCACTTCCAGCGTATCCAACGAATAATCCAGATCCATATTCTGATCCAGCGTCACCAGTTTCTTGGACAGCCGGATTTGTTCGACGTGGTCGATCAACGTCTGTCTGCGCTTGGGTTGCTTGATTTCGTCCGCGCGGTCCAAAAGCGTTTCCAGATCGCCGTATTCGTTGATCAACAATGCCGCCGTCTTGACCCCAATCCCCGGCGCGCCGGGAATGTTGTCGACGCTGTCCCCCGCCAGGGCCTGCACATCAATCACCCGGTCCGGGGCCACACCAAATTTTTCCTCGACCCCCTGTACCCCGATGCGAACGTTTTTCATGGCATCGAACATTTCGACACCGTCGCCCACCAATTGCATAAGGTCTTTGTCGGAACTGACGATGGTGACCCGCCCCCCGGCCTCACGCGCCTGCCGGGCGAGCGTCGCGATAATATCATCGGCCTCGAATCCTTCGGTCTCAAGGCAGGCAATGTTGAAGGCCCGCGTTGCTTCTCGGGTCAGGGGAATTTGCGGTCGCAAATCTTCGGGCATCGCGTCGCGATTGGCTTTGTACTGATCGTAAAGATCGTTGCGAAACGTGTGGCTGCCTTTGTCAAACACCACGGCCACATGCGTGGGCGCGTCCGAGCCTTTGTTATCTTCGATCAGTTTCCACAGCATATTGACGAAACCCGACACAGCCCCCACCGGCAATCCATCGGATTTCCGCGTCAACGGCGGCAGGGCGTGATAGGCGCGAAAGATAAAGGCCGAGCCGTCCACAAGGCTTAGATGATGCCCTTTGCCGAATGCCATGGTCGTCCCCCGCGTGATCCTGATGGGTCGGTCATGCCATGATTGAACAGGGTGGGGAAGGGGGCTTGGCCCCCTACCCGTTGACAGCACCAGCCCGGCCTTAGCCCGGATACAACGCGGGATTTAAACCAGACGGCACGGGCGGTCAGCGGCCCTTGAACAACCCGCCCAGAATGCCCCGCACAATCCGACGCCCGGTTGTGCCGGTCAATTCGCGCACCACCATCTTGGTCAGTTTCTCGCCCATCCCGTCCGACCGCGATGACCGGCGCGAACTGGATCGGCCAACTTGCTTGCCGTCATAACGACGGGCTTGCTTCATCTCTTGTTCGGCCGCTTCCGCTTCGGCTTCCAAACGTTCGGCTTCTTCTGCTTCGCGGGCGGCGACATCGGCGCGACCGCGCAGCACCTCATAGGCGCTTTCGCGGTCGATCGGATGCTCGTATTTGCCCGCGATATGCGATGCGGCGATGAAATCCGCGCGTTCACCTTTGGTGATCGGGCCCAGTTGAGACGATGGCGGGCGGATCAGCGTGCGCTCGACAATGCCCGGTGCGCCTTTGGCTTCCAGCATCGACGTCACCGCCTCGCCGACGCCGACTTCCTTGATGGCGTCTTCGGTCGAAAAGCGGGGATTGGCGCGATAGGTTTCCGCCGCCTGTTTCAGGCCTTTCTGGTCTTTGGGCGTAAAGGCCCGAAGCGCGTGCTGCACGCGATTGCCCAATTGGCCCAGAATATCTTCGGGCACATCCGCGGGGTTCTGCGTGACAAAGTAAACGCCCACACCTTTCGACCGGATCAGGCGTGCCACCTGTTCAACCTTTTCGACCAGCGCTTTTGGCGCGCCGTCAAACAAAAGATGCGCTTCGTCAAAGAAGAAAACCAGCTTTGGCTTGTCGGGGTCGCCGACCTCGGGCAGTTCTTCGAACAACTCGGACAAAAGCCACAGCAAGGATGTCGCATACAGCCGGGGGGCTGCCATCAGTTTATCGGCGGCCAGAATGTTGATGCGCCCACGCCCGTCTGCATCGGTTGCCATAATATCCGACAAGGCCAGCGCCGGTTCGCCAAAGAACTGCGTTGCCCCCTGATTTTCCAGCACCAGCAACTGTCGTTGGATCGCGCCAACCGATGCGGTCGAGATATTCCCATAGCGCAGCGAAATCGTCTCGCGGTTCTCACCCAGCCAGACCAGCATCGCTTGCAGGTCTTTCAGGTCAAGCAGCGGCAGACCTTCTTCGTCGGCGACCCGAAAGGCGATGTTCAGCACGCCTTCCTGCGCTTCGGACAATTCCAGAAGGCGCGCCAGCAACAAGGGGCCCATTTCAGAGATCGTTGTGCGCACAGGATGACCCTGTTCGCCGTACAGATCCCAGAATGTAACCGGGAACGCGTCATAGTGGAAATCGGCAAACCCGATCGTGCCCGCGCGCTTTGTAAAGGCGTCATGCAGCTTGAACCCTGCGCTGCCTGCCTTGGCGATGCCCGACAGATCACCTTTGACGTCTGACAGAAAAACCGGAACGCCGGCGGCCGAAAACCCTTCGGCCAATATCTGCAAGGTCACTGTCTTGCCGGTGCCGGTTGCACCTGCAATCAGCCCGTGCCGGTTCGCATATTTCAACAAGAGCTCCTGGTGAACACCATAGCCTTCGCCGCCACCGCCAATGAATATCGTTTCAGACACGCGCTTCCTCGTCTGTTGTCGTCTAATTTCCGCCGAGAATACCTTGTTAACCATTATGTGCCAGTGTGAAGAGGTTCCGGGCCGGTTTGCAGCCGGTTTGTGGGAACTTTTCCTCCCTGTTGACTGGCCGCGCCGCTTGGCGCGGCTTTTTTCTTGCCCATTGGTAAGCCACCCGTAAGACCGTGAGCGCTATCATTGAAGAAGCTTCCGTAACTTTTAGAAAATGTGAACAAAAGACAGTTGACGGGTCTCGCAACTGCGCTTAGCGTGCAGGCAATAATAAGTCGGCCAGTCCGGCAGGGAGTGAATGAAAAGGATCCGTTTTCGGGTCCTTTTCTTTTTGTAAGCAAGGGTTTGCCCGGTGGCGTTGAGGCAGCCTGACAAGGCTATGTCTCTGTGTTAGGCACCCGCAAACCGATGTGAGGAACACAAGATGCAGGAATGGATCAAAGGCACATGTTTTGCCTTGGCTGTGGCGATGGCCGGGCCAGCTTTGGCTCAGGACACCGCAACCGAAAATGCCGACACTGAAACCGCAGCGGACGATGCTGCAGGGCTTTCGATGGGCACCACCGAAAGCGATCCGGCGGTGGGCCAACCCTTTGTCCGCGATACGTTCGGCGCTTGGGAATTGCGCTGCGTCAAAGGGCCAGATGTGGCCGAGATTTGCCAGCTTTACCAACTGCTCCGCGACCGTGACGGCAATTCGGTGGCTGAATTTAACCTCTTCCCCTTGCCCGAAGGCGGGCAGGCTGTGGCGGGGGCGAATATCGTCACGCCGCTTGAAACCCTGCTGACAGCGCAGTTGCGCCTTGGGGTCGATGGTGGTCAGACCAGACGCTATCCCTATTCGTTTTGCAGTCAGGTAGGCTGCTTTGCGCGCATCGGTCTGACCGGGGAAGAGCTTGGGCAGTTCCGCGCGGGCGCCAATGCAAATGTCATCATCGTACCGGCGGCTGCCCCCAATGAAACGGTCGATCTCAGTTTGTCACTGTCGGGCTTTACCGCTGGATACAACGCGCTGGTCGAATCGGAAAAAGCCCGCGCCGCGGCGTCCGAATAACCACTAACCGTCCTGAACGGGCGTCATTCCGGCGCCCGTCAATATCCAGCGCTTTTCGGGCTGCATCCGCGCGCGCAGGCGTTCCAGCCCCCAGCGTTCATCCTTGCCACCGCCATGTTCCGGTGTCAGCGACCAGCGCGTTTCCACACCCGGCGCACCGCCCGCACCCGGGCCAAGCAACAGACCCAGCGGCGCGACCCGCCCTTCTGCGGCCCCCGTTTCGGCGGCCAGATGCAACCGCCGCACCGCCGTCAATCCAGGGGGGGCGGGCAGATCAGCGACCACCAAAGGCACAAGACCGGCCCGCAGGATTTCTTCCATCGTCCATAACAAATCCTCGGCCCGTTTCGGGTTGAGAAACACAAACCGTGTCGGGTCGGCCAGCGGCACCATGGCTTCGGGGTTCAGATGCGCGGCTTCCCAGGCGGGCCGTATCCAGAACACCGGCCCCGACACAGCCCCGGCCAGTTTCAAGGCCAACCGCCGCCGCGCGGGGCCGCAAAACTCGTGCACCCGCGCCCGCTCCAGCGCAAGATCACCCAGAAACGCCACCGGCGGGGCCACAGGCTGGCGGTGACTGTGTCGGTTCATAAGATGTGCGGCAGCCTGACGGGACATGAGCACGACTATATATGTTCCCTTTATGTTCTCAAGATATTTCCGCTGGCCCCCACCCTTTAACCCGGTAAATTCACAGAGCAGAAAACCAAAGGAGCCCCCATGGCACGCGTCACACTCGGTCGCACGGATATCGCTGTTGAAGACTATTGTTTGGGCACCATGACCTGGGGCACGCAGACTTCGGAAGCGGGCGCGCATGAACAAATGGACCACGCCTTGGATGCGGGTCTGAATTTTCTCGATACCGCTGAAATGTATCCCGTCAATCCGGTGCGCGCGGAAACGGCGGGATTGACCGAAACGATCATTGGCAACTGGAACGCCAATACCGGCAAACGCGACCAATGGGTGATTGCCACCAAACATTCCGGCGCGCGCGCCGAATTACGCGACGGGCAGGGCATTGGCCCGGACACAGTGCGCGAGGTGTTGGAAGGCTCGCTGCGTCGCTTGCAGACTGATTATGTCGATCTCTATCAGTTTCACTGGCCCAATCGCGCGCATTACCATTTTCGCCGGAACTGGCAGTTTGATCCATCGGCGCAACCCTCTGGCCGCCAAACGCAGGATGAATTTGCCGCGATCATGGAGGTGCTGAAAGACCTTGTGGCCGAAGGCAAGATACGTGCATTCGGTCTGTCCAATGAAACCGCCTGGGGCACGATGCGCTGGATTGATGCGGCGCAGGCCACAGGCGGCCCGCGCGTTGCGGCTATTCAGAACGAATATTCGCTGATGTGCCGGCACTATGATACCGACATGGCCGAAGTCGGATATCAGGAAGACGTCACACTTCTGGCCTTTTCACCGCTGGCGGCGGGCCTTCTGACAGGCAAATATGCCGATGGCGCGGTGCCCGACGGGTCGCGCAAATCTATCAACAGTGCGCTGGGCGACCGCGCGACCGATCGATCAGACCGGGCAACCGCCGCCTATCTTGGGGTCGCGCGTGACCATGGGTTGGACCCCGTCCACATGACGCTGGCCTGGACTGCGTCGCGGCCTTTCCCAACAATCCCGATTTTCGGGGCCACGACCACACCACAGCTGGACCATATCCTGGCCGGCCGGCATCTGACGCTGTCGGACGAGGTGCAGGATGCGCTCTCAAAAGCACACCGCGCCAACCCAATGCCGTTTTAAGGCTCGGCAACATCTTGCCGGTCTGGGGTCTGCGCCCTAGGGTTCAGCGCAAGGGGAACCGGAGGGTTGAAGATGTCTGCAATCCGTCACGCAATGACGGTGCTGGTTTTGGGTATGGCTTTGGCAGGATGCGAGGAAGACGCGGGGCAAACTGCCGCCGCTGCCTCGGATGTGCCGGCTCTTCTCAGTCCGCAACGCGCCGCCTGCGAACGCAGCGGCGGACAGTGGGGCAGGGTGCCGGGGCGCGATGCGTTCGTTTGTTACAGCCAGACCCGCGACGCAAACAAGCGCTGCGAAACAGCACGCGATTGCGAAGGTCTTTGCCTTGCCCGGTCGCGTACCTGTGCCCCCCAAGTGCCTTTTTTCGGGTGCCATGAAATTTTAGCAGCCAACGGAGCGCGTCAGACATTATGCACGGAATAAAATCCCTGATTCTTGGGTTTGCTTTGTTTTCCCTAACCGCTTGCGGATCAACCTATCGCGACCAGAGCGTCGGAATAACCTCGATGGCCGTGTTCGAGCCAGAGCGCTATGCGGGCCTTTGGTACGAAGTCGCAAGCTTCCCCGTGTCGTTTCAGGACGGCTGCATCAACACCCAGGCTGATTACCAAGTGCTGGACGCGGATACATTGTCTGTCCGTAACTCGTGCTTTCGCGATGGGGCGTTGTCGGTCATCGAAGGCAGCGCTGATGTGGTTGGACCGGGCCGTTTGAAAGTGCGGCTGGGGCTTTTGCCCTTTGCCAGCGATTATTGGGTGCTTTGGGTGGATGGCGATTATCAGACAGCGGTGGTTGGCACGCCGTCTGGCCGGGCAGGTTGGGTTTTGAACCGAACGCCCGAGATTTCGGCAGACCGTCTGGACGCGGCGCGCGGCGTGCTGCAATTCAATGGCTATGACATCACCCAGTTGGAAATGACCCAACAGGACGCGGTCGAGTGAGCCGCCGCGCCGCCATTCTGGGCCTTGGCCAACGCGGATCAGGCTGGGCTGATGCCTGCCTGGCCTCGGGCTGGCAGGTGTCGGGCTTTGATCCTGACGCGCGCGCGGGCGGGCTGTTGACACAGGATGCGACCGCCCGACGGGCCGCGACGATTTCGGAAACCGTGGGGCGTGCCGACCTGATCATCACAGGTCTGCCCGAACGGCTGGAACTGGTGCAGATGGTTTTGCAGCGCGCCCAGGCTTCGGCCCCCGAAGACGCGGTGCTTTGCGTCGACACCCAACTGTTTGATCTTGAAGACCTGCAATCCTGCGCCATTCGGCCGGGCCATATCTTTCGGCTCAGCGAAACCGAAACAGGGTCTATCGCTTTGGATACCTCGCCGCGCAACAGGCCCCAGCTTTGCCAATCGGCCGAAATGTTGGTGACCGAGCTGATGGCCGCGCGTTCCCTGTCCCTGAACGCCAGACCGCACATGCGCCCGCCAAACGCCGAAAGCGCCTAAGCCGACCCGTCCCTTGCAGCGACCTCGCCCGTCGGTCACAGAGGGGGGATGGAGCTTTGGGTTCTCTTCGCCATTCTTGCCGCCGCTGCGCAAACGTTGCGGTTTGCGGTGCAAAAAGTGCTGGCGGGTGGCGCGCTAAGCCCGGCGGCCGCAACCTGGGCGCGCTTTCTTTGGTCCTGGCCCCTAGCGTTGGTTTTGGCGGCCAGTTACGGCGTTTTGACAAACGCCCCATGGCCTGTCGTAACGCCCGCTTTTGTGGTCTTTGGCATGCTTGGCGGATTGTTTCAGATCCTCGCGACGATCTGCACGGTCAGCTTGTTCAAAACCCGCGCCTTTGCTGTCGGCATCACCTTCAAGAAAACCGAAGTAATGCTGACCGCGCTGGTTGGGTTGGTCATCCTTGGCGATGTCATTCCGGCCTGGGGTGCGGTGGCGATTGCCATTGGATTTGTGGGCGTGTTTTTGCTGTCAGACCCGCCCAAGGGTGGCAGTCTGTTCAACCGCGCCGCCGGGATCGGCTTGTTATCCGGTATCTTTTTCGCCCTGTCTGCCGTGACCTATCGCGGCGCAACATTGGCGCTGAACACGGGCGACCCGGTGCTGACAGGTGGTGTCACCTTGGCGATGGTGGCTGCATTTCAAACGGCGGTTCTGGCCTTTTGGCTGGCCTGGAAAGAGCCGGGGCAAATTCGCGCGACCATCGCGGCCTGGCGTCCGACGATGGTTGTCAGTCTGTTTTCACTGATCGGAAGCTGGTGCTGGTTTGCGGCGTTTTCGCTGATGAATGCTGCCTATGTCTTTGCCGTCGGGCAGGTTGAATTGATCTTTTCACTGCTTGTTGGCTGGCTTTGGTTCCGCGAAAAACTGACCCTGCGCGAAGTGTGGGGCATGGCGGTTTTGACGGTTTCCATCATCTGGGTCGCGTTTCTGGTCTGATCGGACACAGGCGGGCTAAAGCCAGACCACATCGCGCTTTATGCTGTCGTTTTGCACAAACGCCACCTGATCCGGCGCGTCGGTGCGTGGCAAGTGACGGTCCAACTCGGCCAGAACGATCCGTGTGATGAACGGCAGGTCCAGACTGCGCACCTTAGTCAGCGGTACCCATTGAATATGCGACAGCTCGGCCTCGGTCGGCTGGAAATGGTCCGGGTCGCCGGTCAGCCGCTTGGCATCTGCCAGAAAGAACCGCGCATCAAAGCGTCGTGGATTTCCGGGCGGTGTGATCGCGCGGAAAAAGAAATGCAGGCCCGGCACGTCGGGGGCCAGCGTTTGGCCGGTCTCTTCGGTCAGTTCCCGCAATGCGGCGCAGGCCAACGCGTCGGGTGATTGCTTTGCGTGCTGGCCAAGTCGCGCACGGCAGATGTCGGTCAGAGCAACTTGCGTTTCGCGATCCGCATCATCGACCGCGCCGCCGGGAAAAACGAATTTGTCCGCCATGAATGCGGCGGCTTTCCCGCGTTGTCCCATCAGGATGGACGGCGCGCTGTCGGGGTCGCGCACAAGGATCAACGTTGCCGCGTCGCGGATCGGAACCTCGGTCACCTGCGCCCGAACCCGTGCATCCTTTTCGCCCATTGCAGCCCCACAATCGCGCCCTTCAAACGGGGCAAAAGATAAAGCGACAACGCCACACAACCAACCGTAAAGACACTGGCCAGCACCAGAGGGTCAGGGCGAAACTCGGTGAAGGCCCAGATAATCGCTGGCGCCATCAGATGCCCGACGATCAGAATGGTCAGATAGGCGGGGCCATCATCGGCCCGGTGGTGATGCAAGGCCTCGCCGCAGACCGGGCAATCGTCGCGCACTTTCAGATAGGATTGCATCATAGGGCCGGTGCCACAGCTTGGGCACCGTCGCCGCCATCCGCGCAAAACGGCAGGACGCACAAGGCGTTCACCGGCCACTTCCCGGTTGCCTGTGTCGTCAGTCTGGTCAAATCTTGGCTCTATCGTCATGCAGTTCCCGCCCTTGCGGGTATTGTTTACAGACGTTTCACGGATTTGATCAGTTGACGGAATGTCCTTGCGTCGGGATGTCGCGTTTTGTGGGGGTCAATGGATCAACCAGCGTGGTTTGAAATCCAGCGCAGATTGCGTTCGGGCATGGTCGAGGGCGTGCGGCGGGACAACGGCCGACCGCTTTCCAACCACTTCTTTTCAAACGCCATTTTGGCCATATGCGTGGCATGTCTTCGGGCATCGCCGATGGCGCATGCCAGCGTATCAACCTGATCGCATGTCGGGCAGCGCAATTCGGCAGTGTCGCTGGGTTGGTCGGGCATTTGGGCGGCCACATTGCACTGGCTGCACAGGATCTTCGGTGTCTGAACGGCCATTGCATGCCTCCAACTTGTCCGGTGACCGACAAATACCCCGCAATCCGTCAATTTTTTGGTAATTCCGCGATAGATTGTGTCAAAGCGCCGGGGCCGGGGGTGGCTCAGGCGCGCTGGCCAACAAATCTGGCTTGCCAGTTTTCGCGATCTTCATCGCTGATTTTGGCGAAAAGCACGTCTGGTACGGCAAAAGCATGACCGTCGGGCAAAGCTGTCAGCGCCGCTTTCATGTCAGATGGCCAGTCTGTGTCCAGCGTGTTCATCGCGCTTAACATCCTGGCGGCGGCATCGGGAATAAACGGGGCGGACAGCACGGCATAGATGCGGATCAGGTTCAAAGCCAAACGGATTTGCGCGGCTGCTTTTTCAGGGTCTTCCTTGAAAACCGACCAAGGTGCTGCGGTTTGCAGATACTCGTTGCCCAGAACCCAAAGCGCGCGCAATTCATTTGCGGATTTCCGAACCTCGATTGCTTCCATCTGCGTCTCATAGGCTTTGAGACCGGTTTGCAGCTTGTCGATCAGCGCCTGTTCTTCCGGCCCCCATTCGCCGCCCGTGGGCACCGCTTCGCCGAATTTTGAACGGCAGAATTTTGTGACGCGGCTGACGAAATTGCCCAGCACATCGGCCAGGTCTTTGTTGACGCTGGCTTGGAAGTTTTCCCATGTAAATTCGCTGTCCGAGTTTTCGGGTGCATGGGACAAAAGCCACCAACGCCAATAGTCCGCGGGCAGGATTTCCAGCGCCTGATCCATGAAAACGCCACGGCCCTGAGACGTGCTGAACTGGCCGCCGTCATAGTTCAGATAATTGAACGACTTGATGTAATCGACCAACTTCCAGGGCTCGCCCGAGCCGATGATCGTGGCGGGGAAGGACAGGGTATGGAACGGCACATTGTCCTTGCCCATGAACTGGACGTAACGCACGTCATCTGCGCCTTTGTCGGTACGCCACCAACGTTCCCAGTCATCCGCACCGCGCGCATCAGCCCATTCCTTGGCGCAGGCGATATATTCGATGGGCGCGTCGAACCAGACGTAGAACACCTTGCCCTCCATCCCCGGCCAATCGGCGTCGCCGCGTTTGACCGGGATGCCCCAGTCAAGGTCGCGGGTGATGCCACGGTCCTGTAACCCGTCGCCGTCGTTTAGCCATTTCTTGGCAATCGAGGTGGTCAGGATGGGCCAGTCGGACTTGCTGTCGATCCAATCTGAAAGTTGCCCGCGCAAGGACCGCTGTTTCAGGTAGAGGTGTTTGGTCTCGCGCACCTCAAGATCGGTCGAGCCTGAGACCGCGCTGCGCGGTTCGATCAAATCGGTCGGGTCCAATTGCTTGGTGCAGTTTTCGCATTGATCGCCGCGCGCTTTGTCATAGCCGCAATTGGGGCAGGTGCCTTCGATATAACGATCGGGCAGGAACCGGCCATCGGCGTTGGAATAGACCTGTTTTTCAGTGACCTCCGAGATCAGATCATTTGCGGCCAGCCGTCCCGCAAAATGCTGGGTCAGCGCATGGTTTTGCGGGCTGGAGGAGCGCCCGAATTTGTCAAAGGACAAGCCGAACCCGTCGGAAAGGTCTTTTTGAACCTGCCACATCTCGGCGCAATAGTCGGCCACGGGTTTGCCCGCCTTGGCGGCAGCCAGTTCTGCCGGTGTGCCGTGTTCATCCGTCGCGCACAGGAACAGCACTTCGTGGTCGCGGGCGCGCATGTAGCGGGCATAAAGATCTGCGGGCAGCTGGCTGCCGACAAGATTGCCGAGATGCTTGATCCCGTTGATATACGGGATGGCGCTGGTGATCAGAATGCGGGCCATTGGGTGCGTCCTTTGTCGTCAGCCGTTCCATACCTGAAGGCCGCAAAGGCGTCACCCTGTTTCGTCGCGCTGGCGCGCGCCGATCCGCCCGAGGGGGCTTTGCCCCCGCCGCCTTTGGCGGCCCCCCAAAGTATTTGCAGGTCATTGGATGTGACCGACGCCAAAAGGGCCGCCAAGAGCATGCTCTGGCCGCCGAAACGTCGGGGTTTGAATAGATGCCTGAGGGCTTGCACGTATCGCGGCGGGCCACGCCACAAACGACCCCGCCTGACCGTCTGGCTGCGTTCCGTTATTGAAAAAGCGGGCAGCCGCGGAAGCGGAGTTTCAGTGCTACAAACGCCCGAGAGCGCAGGGGATATCCACGCGCGGGTATGCCACGGCTTTGTTAAAGCGTTGTGAGTCATGCGCGCGGTGGGTCTTACAGGTTTTCCGCCTGCATCATGCCAAGGATATGATAGCCACCATCAACGCGTATAATCTCGCCCGTCGTATAGGCGCCTGCATCCGAGCAGAGATAAACCGCCGTGCCGCCTACGGATTCAAGCGTTGCGTTTGACCGCATGGGCGCGTTTGCCTCGGTTGTGCGATAGGTGGCACGGCTGCCGCTGATGGCGGCTCCGGCCAGAGTTTTCATCGGGCCCGGGCTGATTGCATTGACGCGGATGCCTTTTGGGCCAAGGTCGTTCGCCAGATAGCGCGTCGCGCTTTCAAGGGCGGCTTTTGCAACCCCCATGACGTTGTAATTCGGCTGGACGCGGTTTGACCCCATATAGGTCAGCGTGATCAAAGTGCCGCCTTCTGTCATCATCGGTTCTGCCCGGTGAGCCACGTCGACGAAGGAAAAACACGAAATATCTAGCGTATTCCGGAAATTGTCGCGGCTGGTGTCCACAAAGCGACCACCAAGTTCGGTCTTGTCCGAAAAGGCGATGGCATGGATGACAAAATCAAGCGTGCCCCATTTGTCTTTCAGCGTCGCAAACAGCGCGTCCATGCTGGCGGGATCGGTGACATCGACGTCGACCAGAATGCCAGACCCAACGCTTTTGGCCAGCGGCTCAAGCCGTTTGCCGAAAGCGTCGCCCTGATAGGAAAAAGCCAGCTCAGCCCCGGCATCCGCCAGCGCTTTGGCGATGCCCCAGGCAATCGAGCGTTCATTGGCTACGCCCATCACCAAGCCGCGTTTGCCGGTCATTGCGCCCATGATCTGTTCTCCCGCGTTTTTCCATTGGTCATGCCGTGGCAGCCGGATGGGCGCAAGGCGAATTGCGGTGTCTCAGGCGCTGACATCCGCGCGTTTCCAGTCGCCGCGCCAAAGGCGGCTGTGAAACGGCCAGAATTTTATCAACTCTTCCATAAGGATGATCGACAGCACCCAGAAGGCGGGCAGGCCAAGGACCAGAACGGCAAGCGCTGTGGCGGGGACGCGAAACGCCCATTGCGACCAGAGGAACAGCTTCATCACATAGATCGTGTCACCGCTTGCGCGCAGTGTGTTGCCGCAGATGGCGTTGGTGGTTCGGGGCACTGTGGACAACAAAAGGATTGGCAAAAAGCCGAACAAAGTCGCACGTGTTTCCGGCGTCAGATCGGCATATAGTGTGTCGACCGACAGGCAGAGCGTCAGAAACACAATCGCCATGATGCCTGCGGTCACGAACGCTCCGCGCCAGGCGGAGGACAAAAACCGGTCAAGCGTTTGTTCTGCTGCGCGTTGGCCCAAAAGCTGAGCAACGATAATGCCGGTGGCCTGGGTCCATTGCATTGCAATCTGGCCTGCGACCATGTTCCAGGGCGCAATCAGCGTCATTGCGGCAAAGTCGTTCAGCGCCATACGCGCATAGATCAGCATGCAGATATGCATGGACATGCTGGCGCTTACAAAGGTGGTTGCGATGGGCAGGGAAAAGGCAAGATGTCGTTGAAGGGTCCGTGGCAGCGTGGATTGTCGCCAGCCGTTGACCTGCCAAAGCCCTTTATCGTTTTTCCAAAGCTGGGCTGCAAAGTAGAGAACCTGCACCGCAACAGCCAGCGCGCTGCCGCATGCCGCCCCAACAACGCCCAGGGCAGGCAGGCCCCAAAGCCCGTGGATCAGCGCAACGCTTGCGCCGATGTTGATCGGCACCGACAGGCAGTATCCATAAAGCGGAATACGTGTTCGGCCGCGTCCGTTGAAATAGCTGGACAGGCATTGACCGATCGCTTCGAACAGGATGACAAGCGCGAAGACGGCAAGATAGGCCCAGGCCTGATCCGCGACTGTTTGGCTGGGGGCCAGTGCGCGGATAACCGGGGGACCGGCCAGAAACAGAAGTGCTATGCCCAGGCATCCAATGACAAGGCTGATGGTAAGGCCCGCGACAAGCGTTGATTTCAGAAAGACCAGGTCAGCGGTGCCCGATGCCTGGGCCGTGCGGATTTGCATCGCGTTCGCAAAGGCAAAAATGACGCCCAGAACGATCCCGCCGATCGCGGCGGCCAACCCCATGGCGGCCAAGGATGTTTCGCCCAAGGACGAGACGAGCCAGCCGTCGATGACAATGGTGCCGTGCAGGAAAATGGCTTTGATTGTCATCGGCCAGGCCAGGGCGAAGACATGGCGCGCGCCCGGAGTGGGGGAGGGCTGAGCAGGTGGGGTGGTCATGGCCCGGTTGGGCCTAGCTTCGCTCGAAGTAGTTGGCATTGCTGGCCAAAATACGCTCGATTGTTTGATCGAGACGCGACAGGTGCAGCATGCAAGACGCTATGGCTTTGTCGGTGTCATGCGCCTTGATCGCGTCCGCGATGGTTTGGTGGTCGTCCAAAAGATCGGGCAGGCGTTGTTCTTTGTCGCGGCCAAGCAGACACAGACGATCGATCTTGGCTTTTTCCTGCTGGATCACTTCAAAGGCAAAGTCGGTTTCGGCAATGTCGCAGATCAGTTTGTGAAATTCGAAATCGAGCCGCCCGAAGGCTGTGACATCGCCGTTTTCGACGGCAGCGGTTTGAATTGTCAGGGTTGCGTCAAGCTGTGCGCCATTCGTTGTATCGCAACGCGCAGCGGCGCGAGCGACGACTTCTTTTTCGACGCAGGCGCGGACAAATCGGGCTTTTTCAATCTGACGGATGGAAAACCGGCGCACTTCTGTCGCGCGTTGCGGGCGGATCAACAAGAGGTCAAGATTGGCAAGGCGGCTGAAAGCGTCGCGCACGGGCTGGCGCGAGATACCGAACTGTGCGGCAACTTCCGCTTCGGAAAGACGGTCGCCGGGTTTCAGCTCAAGCGTGACGATCTGTTCGTGGAGATGATCGAACACGTCATCCACGCTGGTCCGCCGTTCTGTGGCGATGGTCGCTTGTGCCATGATGAAGCCCTTTCCCGAGCCGTCAGCTGGGCGGTTTTTACAGGAATACGCATTGGTATACTAGACTAGTATGCTAGAATTTTTACTAGTATACCAGATGGCAAGAAACGCGAATCAATCGCTGAATGCATGCGTCGCGAACCGGTGGCGCGCTTGGGAGGGACGATGGCCGGTGTAAACCTGAGCGGTATTATCAAGCGGTATGGCGCTGTGCAGGTCGTGCATGGGATTGATCTGGATGTGGCCGAACGCGAATTTGTTGTGCTGGTCGGGCCATCGGGCTGCGGGAAATCCACGACATTGCGGATGATCGCGGGCCTTGAGGAAATTTCCGAGGGGGATCTGGAAATCGACGGCCGGCGCATGAACCGGGTTGCGCCCAAGGATCGCGATGTGGCGATGGTGTTCCAGAACTATGCGCTTTATCCGCATTTGAACGTGGCCGACAACATGGCCTTTGGGCTGCGCATTCGCAAAATGCCGAAGGATCAGATTGCCACCACGATTGCCGAGACAGCCGAGATTTTGGGCCTGACGGATTATCTGGCGCGGCGTCCGGCGGATTTGTCGGGCGGTCAGCGTCAGCGCGTTGCCATGGGACGCGCGATTGTGCGCCACCCGAAGGTATTTCTGTTCGACGAGCCCCTGTCGAACCTTGACGCGAAATTGCGGACGCAGATGCGGGCCGAAATCAAACGCTTGCACAATCGGCTGGGCGTGACGTCGGTTTACGTGACCCATGATCAGGTCGAGGCGATGACGCTGGCGGACCGGATTGTGGTGATGAATGACGGGCGGATCGAACAGATCGGCACCCCGATGGAGCTTTTCAACAACCCGGTAAACACCTTTGTCGCCGGGTTTCTTGGCTCGCCGCCCATGAACCAGATGAAAGCGCAACTGACCGAAACCGGTGCGCGTGTAGGGGCGTCCGAGATCAAGCTGACAGGGGCCATCAACGGCAATGCCGGGCGGGACGTGATCGTGGGCATCCGGCCCGAACATGTGACGCTGTACCCCGGTGATCAGACGGCCGCGTTGCCGATCCAGTTGGATCTGGTGGAACCGCTGGGCTCTGAAGCGCTTTTGCATGGGCGGTTCGGCGAAGATCCGGTGGTGTTCAAGACAGAAACCAACGGCGACATTGCGCATTTGCAAGGCGTAAACCAGGTGCATGTGCCCGCTTCGCTGGTAAAGATTTTTGACGCCGAAACCGGGCGTGCCTTGCGGTTGGAGCATTAGGGCATGGTCGACCGGAACTCAGACGTGGGTGGCATTCCGATTGAAGAGGTCGTGGTCGAGGCCAAAGAGGCGCTGCGCGACCGCGCCAAAACATATACGCCTGACACAAGCTGGACGCGGATGGTCGACCACTTCAAGCGCGAATGGCAGCTTTACGCGATGCTTGCGCCGACGATTATCTGGTTTGTCGTGTTTCTGTACAAGCCGATGTACGGGCTGCAAATCGCGTTCAAGGATTATTCGATTTTCCGGGGCGTGTCGGGCAGCCCCTGGATTGGGTTTGAGCATTTCGAGGTGCTGTTCAACAACGATCAGTTCATTCGTGCGTTCTGGAATACCATCAAGATCAGTGCGTTAAATCTGATTTTTGGCTTTCCGGCCCCGATCATTCTGGCGCTGATGTTCAATGAGATTTTGAACGCGCGCTTTAAAAAGACCACGCAGACCATCGTTTATCTGCCGCATTTCATTTCATCTGTGATTATTGCGGGTATCGTCATCACCGCCTTTGCGCCGACGGGCGGGATTGTGAATATCATCCTGGGCTGGTTCGGGATCGATTCAATCTATTTCCTGACCCGTCCCGAATGGTTCCGGCCGATATTCGTAGGCACCGGGATTTGGCAGGAGGCCGGGTTTGGGTCGATCGTTTTCCTGGCGGCCATCGCAGGCGTGAACCCGTCGCTTTATGAAAGCGCGGTCGTCGATGGGGCGAACCGGTGGCAGATGATGTGGAAGATCACCTTGCCGTCGATCCTGCCGACCATTCTGATCATGCTGATTATCCGTATCGGCAATATCATGGAGGTTTCATTCGAGCTGGTGATTTTGCTGTATCAGCCTGCAACCTATGAAACCGCTGATGTGGTGAACACCTGGATTTACCGTCAGGGCTTGCAGTCGGGTCAATACGATCTGGCGGCGGCGGCGGGGTTGTTCAATGCGTTGGTTGCCTTTGTTCTGGTGATGACCGCCAACACGCTGTCGCGGCGCTATTCGCGCACGTCACTTTGGTAAGAAGGAGTGGGCATAATGTGGTCTAAGCCTGTGACAGCCGCCGTTGATGCCGCGCCCGCGTTTGTCTGTTTGTGCCGGGAACCACGCGCATGATGAATTGGAACCTTTATTCGCGGGGCGACAAGTTCTTTGCCATCATGGTGTCGATCATGGTGGGCATGTTCACGGTCGCGACGCTCTATCCGTTTATTTACATCGCGGCGGTGTCGTTCAGTTCTGGCTTTGCGGCACAGGCGGGCAAAGTGGTGATCACGCCGATTGACGCCACGCTGGAAGCATACGGCTATATCATCGTCGATCCGCAGTTTTGGATCAGCTATCGCAACACGTTTATCTATACGATTGGCGGGACGATCATGTCGCTCGCTTTTATTATCCCCGGTGCCTATGCGCTGTCGCGGCGTCAGCTAAAGGGGCGGCGGTTCTTCAACCTCTTTATCGCGTTTACCATGTGGTTCAATGCGGGCCTTATCCCGTTTTTCCTGAACATGCGCGACCTGAACCTGCTGGACAGTATGTTCGGCATAATTCTGGCCTTTGCAGTGAATGCCTTCAACATCATCCTCTTGCGGAACTTTTTTGAGAGCATCCCACAAAGCTTTGAAGAAGCCGCCCGGATGGATGGGGCGAATGATTTTCAGGTGCTTTGGAAAGTCTATGTGCCCCTGTCGAAACCGGCGATTGCGACGATTACCCTGTTTTGCATTGTGTCGCGGTGGAATGGGTTTTTCTGGGCGATGGTCCTGCTACAGTCGGAAGACAAGATCCCCCTTCAGGTCTTTTTGCGCCATACCATTGCACAGCTGAGCGATGACGATGAATTTGCAATCCTGCAAACAGAAGCCGCTTTCAGCGCAGAAACCGTGACGGCGGCGATCATTGTGTGTTCGATCATACCTGTCTTGATCGTTTACCCGTTCATTCAGAAATACTTCGAAAAAGGCATCCTTTTGGGGGGTGTGAAAGAATAAGACCAAGGCTTTTCAAGGGAGGAAACCATGAGAAAACTGAGCCTTACTGCGGCCGCTCTGGCCACCACAGCGATTGCATCGCCCGCGCTGGCCGAGGGCCATCTTAGGATTGTGGACGAGCCACTTGAGCTGACCATTCAGATGAACCACCGCGCCTATCCGATCTATGAAGAAGATTGGCCGGTGGAACAAAAAGCGCGTGAATTGACCGGTGTTCACCTGATCAATGACACGGTTGGCGCGAACATGCGGTCTGACGAAAACACGGGCCGCACCGAAGCGTTGAACCTGATGCTGGCTTCGGGCGCTATTCCCGACATCGTTGGGTCCAGCCGTATCCGCGATTTTGTCAACCAGTTCGGGCCAGAAGGCGCGTTTGTGCCTTTGAATGACCTGATTGCCGAACACGCGCCCAACATCTCGGCCTATTACGCCACGCGCCCCGATATCGAGGCAGCGGTGAAGGCGTCGGATGGCCAGATGTATTACATCCCATATCTGCCCGACGGAAAATATGGCCGGGCATATTGGATCCGGACCGATTGGTTGGACGCGTTGGGTCTGGACGTGCCGGAAACGGTTGAGGACTATGAAAACGTTTTGCGCGCGTTCAAAACGCAAGACCCGAATGGCAATGGTCTGGCTGATGAAGTTCCGTTCTTTGCCCGTCAGTGGCCCGAGCTGATCCGTTTGGTCACACTATGGGACGGTCGCGCCCATGGGTCTGACACGTATCATGACTTCTTGATTGAAGACGGCAAGATTGACCACGGCTATATTGGCGAAGGCTATCGGGACGGGATTGCAAACCTGGCACGTTGGTACGCCGAAGGCCTGATCGACGCCGAAGTGTTCACACGCGGCTCATCGGCGCGGGATTTCTTGCTGTCGGAAAACCTGGGCGGATCGACCCATGACTGGTTTGCGTCGACCAGCGGCTATAATCGTCTGTCTTCCGAGATTGACGGCTTTGAGTTCAAGGCATTTTTGCCGCCTGCGTCCCCGTCCGGTCGCCGGATCGAAGAACACCGCCGCATTTTGGTGAAGCCTGACGGATGGGCCATCGGGTTTGAGAACGCGCATCCTGTGGAAACCATCAAGTACTTTGACTTCTGGTTCACCGAAGAAGGTCGCCGTCTGGCGAACTTTGGCGTTGAAGGTCAGCAATACGACATGGTCGACGGCAAGCCGATCTTCAAGCAAGAGTTTCTGGATGCAGGGCCGGTCAACCGGTCGCTTTATCAGGTTGGCTCGCAGCTTCAGGGTCGGGGGTACTTCCAGGACTACAACTATGAAATCCAATGGTCGAACGAGTTCGCGCTGGAAGGCATCGCGCTTTATGACACCATGGATTTGTTGATCCCGGACTTCCTGGGCGTGGCGTTTACGCCGGACGAACAGAAGATCTATGACCGGACCTGGGGTTCCATCCGCGACTATATGCTGGAGCGTCAGCAAGGTTGGATTCTGGGCAATGGCGATGTCGTGGCAGATTGGGACGCCTATATCGCCCAGTTGGATGACATGGGCATGCAAGAGCTTCTTGGTGTCATGCAAACCGCCTATGACCGCCAGTACGGCGGCTGAGGTTTCTACTTTGAGCGGGCGGCTTTCGGGCCGCCCGTTTCCCATGTGAATTGAAGGGCGAGCGAACCGATGGCGGGCACCGTGCTTTCCAAGCTTGATGAACCAAACGCCGGGCGGCTGACGATCCAATATGCGCCCGATGACGGGACCGCGATTGTCGAAAACCCGCCGCGCTTTACCTGGTTGCCGGTGATTGATGACGGCGCCGTCTATGTGCTGCGTGTTTCGAGCGACCCCAAGTTTCCTGCAAAAGCCACACAGGTTTTTACGAATATTCCGCTGAATTTCTTTACGCCGGATACAACGCTGGAACCGGGGGATTATCACTGGTCCTTTGCGGTTGCAGATCCGGCGACTGGCAAGCCTGCGTCCACCTGGAGCAAGGCGCGACGCTTTACCGTTGCCAAGGATTTGCCGCGTACACCGCTTTCCGACCGGTCGGCGCGGTTGGAGGGGGCCGAATTGGGGCACCCGCGCTTGTGGATGACGCCTGATCGGCTGACTGATTTTAAGGCAGCGGTGCAGAAAGATGCCAATCATTGCACCTGGGCGACATTCTATGAAAAGTCCGTGCAGCCCTGGATGGAGGTCGAGGTTTACAAAGAACCGGCCGGTTATCCGAACCACACGCGTACCGCGCCGGTCTGGCGGCAAACTTATATTGATTTGCAAGAGGTCTGGTACGCCATTCGCCATCTGGCCATAGGTGGCAAGGTCACCGGTGACGCCGCGATGACAGCCCGTGCGAAGGACTGGTTGATGGAAGCCGCATCCTGGGACCCCATGGGGGTGACATCGCGAGCCTATACAGACGAATGGGCGTACCGGGTCTGCAATGCTTTGGCCTGGGGCTATGACTGGCTGTATGATGACTTGTCCGAGAAGGAACGTACAACCGTGCGCGCGGCGTTGCGCGAACGCACGCGCGACATTGCCGAACATGCCATTCTAAACGCCAAGATCCATCTGTTTCCCTATGACAGCCATGCCGTGCGGTCTGTGTCCCTGACGCTGATCCCGGCGTGTATCGCGCTGTTGGGCGAGGGCGATGACGAGGTCGAGGACTGGCTGCATTACTGCATCGAGTTCCTGTTCACGGTCTATTCGCCATGGGGCGACGCCGATGGCGGTTGGGCCGAGGGCGCGCAATATTGGATGATGGGCATGGCCTATCTGATCGATGCGGCCAACCGGCTGAAAAGCTATACCGGGCTGGATTTGTACCGGCGGCCGTTTTTCCAGAACACGGCGGATTTTCCCTTGTTCTGCAATGCGCCGGATACGCGCCGCGCCAGTATGGGCGATGACAGCGCGCTGGGTGATCTGCCTGCGATCAAGACCGGTCTCAATATGCGCCAGTTCGCGGGGGTCACCGGCAAGGGCGAATACCAGTGGTATTGCGACCAGAACCTGGCGTCGAACCCCGGCACCGAGATGGCGTTTTACAATTGGGGCTGGTGGGACACGCATTTTGACGAGCTGGTCTTTCAGACCGATTTCCCGGTTGTCGCCGCGACCCCGCCTGACGGGGGGCTGCGCCACTTTAAAGGCATTGGCTGGGTCGGTGTACAGCACGCGATGGATGACCCTGACCGGCATATCCAGTTCGTGTTCAAGTCGTCGCCCTTTGGGTCGATCAGCCACAGCCACGGCGATCAGAATGCCTTTTGTCTGGCCGCTTATGGCGAGGATCTGGCAATCCAATCGGGGTATTACGTTGCCTTCAATTCGTCGATGCATCGCAATTGGCGACGTCAAACCCGTTCAAAAAATGCCATACTGATCAATGGCAAAGGTCAATATGCCGAGAAGGACAAGACCAAGGCGATGGCGGCCACGGGCCGGATTGTGGCCGCCGAAGAACGCGAGGATCACATCTATATCCACGGGGATGCGACGGCTGCCTATCAAAGCCTTTCGCCCGAGGTCACAAGCGTGCAGCGCGAAGTGTATTTCGTGCGGAACGATTATTTTGTGATTGTCGATAGCGTCGATGCCGACGCGCCGGTGACGTTAGAGTGGTTATTGCATGCCAATGCCCCGTTCGAGCTTGGGAAAACCTCGTTCCGGAACACCGGCGAACGCGCGGGGTTCTACGGGCAGGTGGTTTGGTCCGAAGCGGGCAAGCCCGAGATGGTGCAGGAAACCGGGTTCCCGAATGTGGATCCAGAGGATTACGAGGGTCTGCCGGTCAGCTCATTTCTGACCGCCAAGTATCCCGCCGCGACGCGCCACCGGATTGCGACTTTGCTGGTGCCTTACCGGTTAGATGCGCCCAAGCGGATTTTCAATTTTATCGACGATCAGGGGTACGATGCCGATCTTTATTTCACCGATGCAGATGAGAAAACGTTCAAAGTGGTGATGAAAAAATTCGCCAAGACATAAGCGGAAGACAGGGGGATACCATGAAGCTAGCAGGCAAACGCGCAATCGTCACAGGTGGCGGGCGCGATATAGGATTGGCAGTGGCCAAGAAGTTTGCGTCGGAAGGCGCAGCGGTGGCGATCAACTTTTTTTCCAGCGGGGCCGGTGCTGACGCAGCGGTAGCCGAGATCACCGGCGCGGGCGGCAAGGCTTTTGCTTTGCAAGGCGATATGACCAAGCAAAGCGATGTGGACGCGCTTGTGGCAAAAACGGTCGAGACCTTTGGCGGCATTGATGTCCTGGTGAACAACACCGGCGGTTTGATCGAGCGCAAGCCGATTGCCGAGATGTCGGATGATCTGTGGGACACGGTCATGGATGTGAACCTGACCAGCACGTTTCGCATCACGCGGGCGTCTTTGGCGCATATGTCGTCCGGGGCGATTGTGAACCTTGCCAGCCAGGCGGGCCGTGATGGCGGCGGGCCGGTGGCGGTGGCCTATGCGACGTCGAAAGGTGCGGTGATGACGATGACGCGGGGGCTGGCCAAAGAGCTGGGGCCCGACATTCGCGTCAACGCGCTTTGCCCGGGCATGATCGATACCGATTTCCACAATGTACATACGCCAGATGCCGGGCGGCGCGGGTTTGAAGCCGCGGCCCCCATGAAGCGTCAGGGGCACACCGATGATACGGCCAATTTGGTGTTGTTCTTGGCCTGCGATGACAGTGCGTTCATCACGGGGACAAACATCGATATCAACGGCGGCATGCTGTTTTCGTAAAAAATGTGGGGGCACCGTGCCCCCACATGCGGCCGCGTTAGCCGTGGAATTTGCTCATCGCGACGGTGGCGTTCGTGCCGCCAAAGCCGAAGCTGTTCGACAGGACCGTATCAAGGTCGGCATTGGTCGTTTCGGTCACGATTTCTTCCGGGCGGATCGACGGGTCAAGCGTGTTCACGTTGATCGAGGGTGCCATAAAGCCCCGGTCCATCATAATCAGCGAATAGATTGCTTCGTGGACCCCTGCGGCCCCAAGCGAATGGCCGGTCATGGATTTGGTCGAGCTGATAGGCGCGTGGTCGTTGCCAAAGACACGGCGGACGGCTTCGACTTCGGTGACATCGCCAACCGGGGTCGAGGTGCCGTGTGCGTTGATATAATCGACGCTGCGGTCGCCCAACGTGCTGGCTGCAAGGCGCATGGACCGTTCGCCGCCTTCGCCGGACGGCGCGACCATGTCGTAGCCGTCTGAAGTGGCGCCATAGCCGGTCACTTCGGCATAGATTTTGGCGCCGCGCGCTTTGGCGTGTTCCAGTTCTTCTAGCACGACCATGCCGCCGCCACCACCGAT